>NZ_SNWS01000014.1:0-276120 GCF_004362255.1 Kribbella sp. VKM Ac-2571 | reverse complement strand
CGGCAGATGTTCGCCGCGCTGGACCTGGCCACCGGCCAGATGTTCTACCGATTCCGCGATCGCAAACGCTGGCAGGAATTCCTCGCCTTCCTCAAGCAGCTCCGGACCCGATTCCCCAGCGGGAAACTGCACGTGATCTGCGACAACTTCTCGCCCCACAAGAAGGCCGAAGTCGTTGCCTGGTGCCAGACCAACGATGTCGATCTCGTGTTCACCCCGAGCAACGCGTCGTGGCTGAACTGGATCGAGTGCGAGTTCACCGCACTGCGCTACTTCACCCTCGACGGCAGCGACTATCCCAGCCACACCGCCCAGGAGAACGCGATCGCCGGCTACGTCCGCTGGCGCAACAAGCGAGCACAACCCAAGACACGCTTCGCCATTGACTCCAAGATCCGCCGCCCCGATTACCTACCCAACGTTGCTTGACGAGGCACTAGCACATCGGACGTGGTCAGTTGCTTGCTACTCCACCACTCGCCGCTGACGCCGCCCCCTGCCTCGACGCGGTCCAGCGCGACCCGATGTCGCGCCATCTGTGGATCTCCTCCGACGGGTCCGAAGCTACCTCTCCAAAAGAGATATCCTCACCTTCGGCCAGGCCCCGAAACACTCATTCCAAGGGCTGTCGATCGGCGGCATCTAGCTCATAGACCGCAGCTGCAAGCTTCTCAAGTAGTGCCTCAGGGTGTCGTTGGATAGCCGGAAACTGCTGGAGCGCACGAAGCTCGATCTGGCTCAGGCTCCGACCGACGATCTGTCCGTCGTACTTGAGAACCAGAAGCGAGCCGATACGAACACAGCCCCGATCCTGCGAATCCAGCGCCTGAACGAGTGTGGCAAAGGCCTGTGCCTCCTGCGAGTCGACCTGAGCTTGCTTGAGGTCCAAGAAGCCTAGCTCGAAGGCACGCTCCACCTTAATCAGGCGCTCGGCGACCTCTTGACGGCTCAGCCCATTCTTTATCTTGGCGAGCCAAGTTCGCCAGAGAGAACCCAGCTTGTCCTCGATGAGCTCAGCGTCAACGTACCCAAGCGCCCGACGGGCCTCGTCTACTGCGCGGAGGACCGGCGCGGTCTTCTCTTGGGCCTCGTCGGAGAGGTAGACGACGACGTCGATTTGCTCCCGCTGCCGTCCGGTGTCCTTCGTCCGGTATATCGGCATCGATAGGTTCTTACGCGGCCGAGCTCGCCACAGCCATTTCCGACCAGGTATGGGGATCGCGAAGACTTCGTATTCGTCGCTGCCTGGGTCCCAGGACAAATCCTTCGACGGACGATCTCGCAGCGCCTCCGCGAGCGTTTCAGCCTCGGCTGCGATCTCCGCAAGCTGATCGATAACGTACCTCTGAAGCTGCTCCGGCCAGACGCTAAGACGATCCTTCAATTCATCTAGCTCGACTGCGGCGCGGATCAGCCGACCTGTGCCCTCCTCCGCTGTTGCCCCCATTGGATCCCCCTCCAGTAGTTTCACCCTTGTCGGCGACCTAGCTCCCGCCTCATCGTCACGCCAACGCGACTCCGAGTCCACATGCCGGCGAACGCGTGTTCCAGAAGGATCGCTACTCAACCTCCAAAGCGCGTCCCGTCTGGCGCCGACACGTCGACCATCGGCGCTCCACAAGAGCCATGACGGAGCCAGTGCTGGCAACAGATCGGGAGCCCCCTCGCGGAGGAACATTTCCGCTGGTGCCACGACTTGTCCTGCGCCACGACCCGCAAGTGACTGACTTGCCTTCGCACTACAGCCAACACGTCCATCGGACGCGCGTCCGCTATGAAATCTGCAGCCCGACATCCTCACCGGAGTCTCCAAAGTCGCGTCGTACAACTGCGCCCTCAGTGATTCGACCGTCTGCTCCTGGAACGTTCGGGTCACGGTGACAAGCCCCTGGCCGTCGCGCGCGCACTCACACGTCTGTCGAGCGGCGCGCAAGGAAGGTTGTACTTCGGGCCTCCGGACCAGTCTCACCGCGGTCACAGACCCGTGAATCAGCTGTTGGAGCGCAGGCGCGTCAGCGCGTCGGGCTTTGCCCGACACGCTTTGCGGTGACCGGAGTTATGCGACGGGGTCGAGTTGGACGCTGTGTCCGAGTCTTTCGAGTTGCGCGACGAGCCGACGGGTGTGGGCTTCGTCGTTGCGGCGGGCGAGCCAGTCCGCGCCGAGGTCGCGGTAGGGCTCGTTCCTGGTGAGCATGTGGAACGTGGCGACGAGGATGGAGTGCGCGACGGCGATCTGCGCTCGTCCGGCACCGCGACGTTTGGTGAGCCTGGCGTGCTGCGCGGCGAGGTAGTTCTTGCCGTGCATCCGGCCCACCGAGCCGGCCGCCTCGACCAGCATCGCGGTCAGCCACTTGTTCCCACGCCGCTTACCGGTCGGGGTGCGCTTGCCGGCCGACTCGTAGATCCCGGGCGCGACACCGGCCCAGGCCGCGAGCTTGGCCGCCGAACCGAACCGGGACATGTCCGCGCCGGTCTCCGCGACGATCACCTGGGCGATCCTCTCCCCGACACCGGGAATGGTCTGCAGCAACTCGATCTCGTGACCCCACGACCGGCACTCGACCCGGATCGCCTCATCAAGGTCGGCCAATGCGTGCTCGACCAACTCGAGCCGATCCAGGATCGCGCCGGCCATCCGAGCATGGTGACCATCGAAGTGCCCCTCGAGCGCCTGGGCGAGACCGGGGATCTTCGAACGCATCCGGCCCTTGGCCATCTCAGCCAGCACCCGCGCGTCGCGCTCACCGTCGATCATCGCCCCCAGCATCACCCGCGCCGACACCGTGGTCACCGACCACGCGACCGCCGACAGCTTGATCGAAGCGTCCTCCAACATCAGCTCCAACCGGACCGCCTCGCGCGTCCGGTCGCCCATCAACTGCACCCGATACCGGGTCAGCATCCGCAACCGACGGATCGGCGGCGGCGGAACGAACGACGGGGACAACAACCCGTGCTCGAGGAGCTGGGCGATCCACTCCGCATCACGCACGTCGGTCTTGCGGCCCGGCACCGCCCTCATATGCGCGGCGTTCAGCAACCAGACCTCCATCACCTCCTCCAGGCAATAGAACGGCGGCTTCCAATACGTCGACGTCGACTCCATTGCCGCGACCGTCACCCCGCACTCAACCAGCCAATCGCGCATTACCCGCAGCGATCCGATCGTGGTCTTGAACGTCCGTGTCTGTGACGATCGGCTTCCCTGCCGCTTGCCCGGACCACGCACGCAAACGGTCACCGACGCCTTACCGACATCCAAGCCCGCCACCCGCTCGAACAACACCTCCATCGAGCACTCCCTCCTACCTCGGCCCCCGACCACGACACTCGCGGTCACGCGCCGTCCGGAGGGCCCTCTGCCAGGACACAGACCCACGTGCTCGCAGCAACAATCCACCGGCACCCGAAGACCCCGCGCCTTACACATCTACGGGCTCACCCGCACCAGTGTGACTCGACGTCGCCGAACGGCACCCACGATTCTCATCCCGCCGCCGCAGCGACCAAGTCGCAAGCCGTTACACATCTGGCATTCGAGGCGTGTCAGCGATCTGCAACGCGTGTTCTGAACCGTTCGCACGCCAGACGTTGATCAATTATGGATGAGCTTCCACCCCCGATCGGGCGCGATCTGAGTGCGCGCCAACACGTCTGCGAGCACTGCGGCGACACGTACACCGCGGCCAGATCCGACCAACGCTTCTGCTCAGATCGCTGCCGTCTCCGCCACTGGAGAAGCCGTCGACGGGTGCGATCAGCAGAAGCAATCGAGGCCGAACACGTGACCGTGTTGCTCGCGGAAGTCGGCCGATTGCAGCACCAGGTCACCGAACTTCAGCGCGCCAATGTATCCCTCCGCGAAGCCTTGAGCAGCGCACAAACGCGCCTGATTTTGGCTCGAAGTCCCTACCGCAGGTGGGATCGGATGTAGACGCACGGTTCGAGATGGCGGCCCCGGCCGAGCTCGGGTGATACCGCTTTTGCTCACCTGGTCCGCGTGAGATGCACCGGTTCGGTTGGCGCTGAGAAGTGTCAGCACCAACCGAACCGGGTCAGATCCTCGACCGTGATCCGTGAGGAGATCCGGCGGTGAGGCTCTGATGGAGGGCGGAACGGGCGCGGAGTGCAGGGGCCATTGAGGAGGAGAGCCCCTCTCAGCACACCCGCCCCGCCTGCTTGGGAACCTCCGACAGCACGACTTCGACGTGGCTGGCGAGGAGGTGCTGGCGAAGCTCGATCGGATTTCCAACCGCCGCGAGATGGAGAAGATTCGGCAGGATCAGCAGGCCGTCGTCGACCTCCATCACGGCAGCGAGCGCCTTGTGCAGTTCTTCTGGCGCCGTCTCCAGCTCATCGATGAAGAGCGCGATGAGCACACAATTGTTCGCTCCTGCGCAGTCGACAATCGCTTGTCGACGTGCGGCGATCTCTAGGTCGCTCATCAGGAAGTGCTTCTTGAAGTACCCGAAGGCCACTCGCATGTGTCACGAACCCCGTAGATGTTCAGTGCCAACCCGGCTGTTGCTCGGTACGGATAAGCGTCGGGCAGACCGCACAGCACGCACCATGGACTGCCGCTGACACAGCACTGAACTTCCGCCGAACCTGCACGGCGAGGTTCAAGTAGTTGCGCAAGTCGCGCAGTGGGAGACTGAGGCCGTGATGGTCCAGGCTTGGTCCGGCCGCGAAGTACGGGCGCTGCGCGAATCGCAGCGTCTGAGCATTCGCGAGTTCGCCCAACGCATCGGCGTGAGCGAACGGATGGTCTCCCGCTGGGAAGCCGGCGGAACCAACATCCGCCCGAGACCGATCAACCAGGAAGGTCTGGACACGCTGCTAGCGGCAGCGAGCGAGGACGAGAGGTCGCGCTTCGCGGCGCGATTGGAGACCTTCTCGAGTCCGGGGCCGAGGTCTGAGTCCGAGGCGATTCGGACCGGGCCCACTCCCCCACCTTCCGCCGACCTGCGTCTGCAACAGCACGCGACTACCGCAGTCTCGCCGAAGCGCACTGACGGTCCTGACGTGCTCGCAATGCAGGCCTTTCGGTCCGCTGACCGGCAGGTCGGTGGCGGTCACTTGTACGCTGCGGTGGTCAAGTACCTGCACCCACAGGTAGGCCCGCGGCTGTTCGGCGGAGACGTGGTCGAAGATCCGGCTGTCTTCACAGCCGCAGCGGGATTGACCGAGATGGCCGGGTGGATGGCTCATGATGCGGGGCGCGATGACCGCGCGTACAGCCATTTCCTGCGCGCCTTCCACCTCTCCAAGGCCGGTCAGGATCGCCAACTGGGGGTCCACGTGCTCGCCAGTCTCAGTCACCTCGCTCACCATCGAGTCGACCCGCACGGTGCCATCCGCTTCGCGCAAGCCGGCGAGGCCGCACTCGCCGAAGGCCCCCGAAATCCCGAGCTAGCTGCTCGCCTTCTAGCGATGCGAGCCAGAGGACGCGCCGCGCTCGGAGACGATCAGGAAACCCGAGGGCTCCTCGGGCAGGCTGAGGCTGCGCTCGGCGGGCCCCAGGCGGAGACTCCGTCCGATTGGGTCAGCCATTTCGATCGAGGCAGCCTCGCAAGCGAGGCGGCGCGATGCATGCAGCAGCTCGGAAAACCAGCGGAGGCGCAGAAGCACGCGCAACTGATCCTCAAGCTCCGCCCATCCAATCGCACACGGAGCCACGCCTTCGGACAGCTCTTCCTGATCACGTCTCTGATCGAACAAGGCGAGGCAGAAGAGGCGTGCCGCGTCACGCGCGACATCATCGAGTCGACCCAATCACTCGGATCCCAGCTTGTCGTTCAACGACTCAGAGAGATCTACGACCAGCTCTCGCCGTACGCCGACTCAGCAACAGTCAGCGAAACAAGCCAGCTCCTCGCGGACACCCTGCGCCAACGAGTCTGGCTCCAGCAGTGGATCGCCTCAGACGCCTTCGAAGGTCAGACGACCCCGCGATGACCGCCGACGAACCGCTCTACCGCCGCGACCCCGAGGCCTGGCGAAATCACCTAGCTGAGGGCAACGCCAAACAAGCCCGCAAGCGCGTCGGTGCAGACGCAATCCTCCGCGACGAGCAAGGCCGAGTTCTCCTAGTCGACCCCGATTACAAGCCCGACTGGGACCTCCCGGGCGGTATGATCGAGGCGAACGAACCTCCGATCACCGGCCTCATCCGAGAGCTGAAGGAAGAGCTCAATCTCGAACTGGCACCGGACCAGTTGGCACTTTCTTGCATCGACTGGGTGTCGCCCCATGGTCCGTGGGATGACTCGCTGATGTTCATCTTCGACGCCGGACAACTCCCCGCCGAGCAGATTGCGCGACTACAACCGGACCACGACGAGCTGCGGCGGTACGGCTTCCTCGAACTGGAGCAGGCACAACACCGACTACGACCTTACGTTTGGCTTCGCCTGGAAGCCGCTCTCAAGGCCGCCGAATCGCAGACGGTGGCGTACCTCCACGATGGCTACCCAGCCTGACGGAACTCTCGTCAGTTGAATGCCGGGTCGATCGATCTCCGGAGGTGCCAGCGATGGAAGTTCGAGCCTGGAACAACGGCGCGCACCGTCGGTCCGGCGCCGGATACGGCCTAAAGGTTCGCATCGCGGATCGCGACCGCCTCTTCGATCCGCACTGGGTCAACATTGTGCTGACGATTCCGGGTGAGGGTGAGGTCGAGGTCTCGTTATCTGCCTCGTTCTGGCGGACGTGCAGTGAACTCCGGAGCGCCGCGATCGGACGCTGGCTTCTCCGGTCGGGCCAGGCTCCGTGGCCGCAAGGTGCGCCGCCCACGATTCGTCTGACCCACATCAGCGGCAACCGGTTCACCGTCGAAGCGGACACGACGCGCTGACTTACTCAGGCTAGCCGGGGCCAAACGAGCGACTCGCTCTCGCGGAAGAAGCTCATCCGCACGTCCGAACACGCGCGGCCGCTGGCACGACCTCTCTGCGGGCACTCACCGTCAGCTGGCAAGCGCAGCTGGTCGTCAGCCGCCGAGGACGCTAGCAGGTCGTCCCTGGACCGACGGTCGGCCGCGCTGCCCGATCCAGCTAAGTCGTCCGATCTCAAACGTTGAGCTGCCGCACATCGACTACGACGGAGGTGCGGTGCGGTGGCCTATGTGAAGGATCTGTGGACACGGGCGGTCAAGCAGGCGGATGGGACGACGGCGCGGGTGCGGAATGAGCGGTGGGGGAAGGGGAAGCGGTGGTTGGCGGGGTGGGTGGATCCGGAGGGGCGGGGGCGGACTAAGGCGTTCGGGACGAAGGGGCCGGCTGAGCGGCATGCGAATGCTATGGAGACGGATCGGGAGCGTGGGGAGTACATCGATCCGGAGGCTGGGAAGGTTCGGTTTGGGGAGGTTGCGGAGCGGTGGCTGGCTTCGCGGGTGGTGGATCCGGCTTCGACGATCAGATATGAGTCGTCGCTGCGGTTGCATGTGGATCCGGTGTTTGGGCGGCGGCAGTTGCGGACGATCAAGCCGTCGGAGATCGCTGCTTGGATTGCTGATCTGGATGCGCGGTTCGGGCCGTCTACTGCGCGCACGGCGTACCTCGTGTTGCATGGAACGCTGGAGATTGCGGTTGATGACGAGGCGATCAAGAAGAATCCGGCCAAGGGGCGGGCGGTCAAGGTGCCGGCTGAGAAGAGCGGGAGGACGGTTGCCTGGAGCGACGACGTAGTGCTCCGGATCGTTGAGGGGCACGCGCCGGAGTACCGGCCGATCGCATCCGTCGGAGCGGCGTGCGGGCTGCGGCAGGGCGAGCTGTTCGGGCTGGCGGAGGAGGACATCGACTTCGAGGAGATGGTCATCCACGTTCGGCGGCAGGTGAAGAAGCTTGGGCGGGAGTTTGTGTTCGCGTTGCCGAAGAACGACACCGAGAGGACGGTGCCGATGTCTGGCGGGACGGCGTTGATCCTGAAGGAGCACATCAAAGCGAACAGGCCACGCCCGTACACCTTGCCTTGGGAGAAGACGGACGGGGAGCCGCGAACGGTGAAGCTTCTGTTCAGGTGGACCGACGACAAGCACATTCGGGCGCGGACGTACGACGAGTTGGTCTGGAAGCCGGCGTTGTTCTACGCGGGTGTGATTGCGGAGCCGACGACGGATCGGCGCGGGCGGCGGCAGTACGTGTCTAGCCGGGAGAACGGGATGCACGCGCTGCGGCACTACTTCGCGAGCATCACCCTCGCGGACGGGGTCAACATCAAGGAGCTGGCCGAGTACCTAGGCCACAGCAACCCAGGGTTCACGCTGAGGCTCTACACCCACATGCTGCCGTCGTCGCATGAGCGTGCGCGGAAGGCGGTGGACTCCAGACTGGCCCGACTCTTCTCGCTGAAATCTCACGGAGCAGTCACGGAGCAGGCCGCCGTACGCTCCCCCACTACCTCTTGGGAGCCGGACGGCGGCCTGCACCTAGATGACCCTGGAATCGGGCTCTGACCTGCGGAAACGTCTACCTGATGCGCATGCCTGAGATCGCGCGGGCGATGACGAGGCGCTGGATTTCCGACGTACCTTCGAAGATGGTGTAGATCTTGGCGTCTCGGTGCATTCGTTCTACGGGGTATTCGCGGGTGTAGCCGTTGCCGCCGAGGATTTGGATGGCTTCTTCGGTGACTTTGACGGCTACCTCGCCGGCCTTCAGCTTGGCCATGGAGCCTTCGCCGTGGCGGTAGTCGGGGGTTTCGCCGCGCATGAGGGCGGCGGACATGTTGGCGGCTCGCCAGACGAGTAGGCGGGCGGCGTCGATTTCCATGGCCATGTCGGCGAGTTTGAAGGCGATGCCCTGGTTGTCGATGATGGGGCGGCCGAACTGTTCGCGGGTCTTGGCGTAGTCGAGGGCTACCTCGTAGGCGGCGCGGGCGATGCCGATGGCTTGGGCGCCGACGATGTGGCGGGTCATTTCGAAGGTGGCCATCGAGGCGTTGCGACCCGCCGAGCCAGAAGCAGAGCCAGAGCCGGCAGCACCCCCAGCAGTCCCGTTGGAAGCGGCGGCGCGGGCTTCGTGGGCTCGGGCTATGCGGGCGTCGAGTTTTTCCTTGCCGCCGAGGACGTTCTCGGCGGGGATGCGGACGTTGTCGAAGAAGACGTCGGCGGTGTGGGAGGCGCGCAGGCCGTGCTTGCGGAGCTTTGTGCCCTGCTCCAGGCCGCGAACCTCAGACTTCGGTACGACGAACGCCGCCTGACCCTTGGTCCCGAGCGACGGGTCGACGGTCGCGACGACGACGTGGATGTCAGCGATGCCGCCGTTCGTCGCCCACGCCTTCTGCCCGTTGATGACCCACTCGGACGTGCGCTCGTCGAAGACAGCCCGCGTACGGATCGCGGACACATCGGACCCGGCACCAGGCTCGGACGAGCAGAACGCGGCAACCCGTACGTCGTCCGGCGTGCCGTAGCACCGCCCCATCCACTGGCTCCACTGCTCCGGTGTTCCGTTGGAGAAGATCGCGGACGACGCGAGGCCGGTGCCCTTCAGCGACATCGCGATGCCGGCGTCGCCCCAGAACAGCTCCTCGTGGACGAGCGGCATCAGCAGACCGGTCGGGTCGACGAACAGGTTGATGTTCATGTCCAGGCCGTAGATGCCGACCTTGGCCGCTTCCTGGATGATCGGCCAGGGTGTCTGCTCGCGCTCGTCCCATTCGGCCGCGGCGGGCCGGACGACGTCGGCGGCGAACGTGTGCGCCCAGTCCCGGATCTCGCGCTGGTCGTCGTTGATCGCCAGCGAGAAGGTGCTCCAGTCCGGCTTCGAGCGCTCCGCGCCGAGCTCACCGGCCAGAGACATCACGTCTGCGGAGACAACAGGGTCGCTCATCAACTTCCTCACAGAGCCGGGTCCAATGTTACCGACGAGTGTAACTGTCGTTTGCACCAACCGGTACCATTGTGGCTAAGATCAATTCATGAGCTCCGCGCTGCTCGCGATCGGACGCCGCCGTACCACGGCGGAGCGTCGGCGCGACCGCGAGCGGGACATCATCCGCGCCACCCGGGAGCTCTTCGACGAGCGCGGCACGATCGACGCCCAGATCGACGATATCGCCAAGCGGGTCGGGATCAACAAGGCCCTGATCTACCGGCACTTCGCCGGCAAGGAAGAGCTGTTCGCGCTCACCCTGGTCAACTACCTCCAAGAGCTCGACGAACGCCTGCAACAAAACGACGGTCCACGCAGAGCGCCCCTCAACCGGCTCAAGGCCCTCAGCGAGACGTTCGTCGACTTCTGCCTGGAGTACCCGGCCTTCACCGACTGCGCGATGAGCCTGCTCAGAAGGACCGGCGAGGAGTTGTTCGGCGAGATCACTGAGCCGGTGATGGTCAAATTGGGTACGGCGATGGCCGCGCCACTGGGCCGTATCGCGGTGATCCTCGACGCCGGCCAGCGTACGGGCGTGTTCGACGAGGTCGACACGGCCTACCTGGCCAATCATCTCTACACGCAGACGCTCGGATCGTTGCACATGGCAAGGGTCGGGCTGATCGTGTCGGGCAGCCAACCGGGCCACCCGGTGGTGCATCATGCCGATGTCGGCACCGTCCGGTCGACCGCGATCACCGCGACCCTCGCTACCGCGGTGGGACAGAAAGCCCTGACAACCAAGAAGACCCGCTCCGCTAGAGCAGGAGACATATCGTGACCGAACCGCGCAAGGTGGCCGTGGTCGCCGGCAACCGGATTCCGTTTGCCCGGCAGGACAAGACCTACCGGCACGCCTCCAACTCCGACATGCTCACCGCCGCCCTGAACGGTCTCGTCGACCGCACCGGCCTCGGTGGCCAGGAGGTCGGTGAGGTGGTCGCCGGAGCCGTCCTCAAGCATGCCCGCGACTGGAACATGGTGCGCGAGGTGGTTCTCGGGTCCAAGCTCGCCCCGACCACCCCGGCGTACGACATCCAGCAGGCCTGCGGGACCGGTCTCGAGGCGGCCATCCTGGTCGGCAACAAGATCGCCCTCGGCCAGATCGACGCGGGTATCGCGGGTGGTGTCGACACCGCGTCCGACGCCCCGATCTCGGTCAACGACCGCCTGCGCAACATTCTGCTCGACCTCAACCGCGCCAAGACGTATCCGGACCGCTTGAAGGTCCTCGCCCGCGTCCGCCCGAAGGACGTCGTACCGGAGATCCCGCGCAACGCCGAGCCGCGCACCGGCAAGTCGATGGGCGACCATGCCGCGCTGACCGCGCTCGAGTGGGGTATCACCCGGGAGGCGCAGGACGAGCTGGCGTACAACTCCCACATCAACCTCGCGAAGTCGTACGACCGCGGTTTCCAGAACGACCTCATCACGCCGTACCTGGGCCTCGAGAAGGACCAGAACCTGCGCCCCGACACCACGCTCGAGAAGCTCGCCAAGCTCCGGACCGTGTACGGCAAGGGCGAGACCGCGACGATGACGGCCGGCAACTCGACCCCGCTGACGGATGGCGCCTCGGCCGTCCTCCTGAGCACTGACGAGTGGGCGCAGGAGCACGGTCTCCGGCCGCTCGCGTACCTGACCCACTCCCAGACCGCCGCGGTCGACTACGTGAAGGGCGCCGAGGGTCTGCTGATGGCCCCCGCGTACGCCGTACCGCGCATGCTGGCCCGCGCCGGGCTGACTCTCCAGGACTTCGACTACTACGAGATCCACGAGGCGTTCGCGTCCCAGGTGCTGTCCACCCTGAAGGCGTGGGAGGATCCGATCTTCTGCAAGGAACGGCTCGGCCTGGACGCGCCGCTCGGGGAGATCGACCGGGACAAACTGAACGTGAACGGCAGCTCGCTCGCCGCGGGTCACCCGTTCGCGGCGACCGGCGGGCGGATCGTCGCCGCGCTGGCCAAGCAACTGGACGAGAACGGTGGCGGGCGGGGCCTGATCTCGATCTGCGCCGCGGGCGGCCAGGGTGTCGTCGCCATCCTCGAGAAGTAGGAGCTGAGATGACGGATCGCTACCAGACCTTCACCCGGACGCCGCTCGGCAAGACGCTGGTGAAGAACCTGGGTCTGCCCGACCCGGCGCCGCTCCCCCGCTGGACCGAGGGCTCGCCGGTGATCGACGGGCCGGTCGTCTTCGGCGCGATCGGCGAGACCGACGCCGGTAAGGCGATCCAGGCGCTGCTGCGCGACATCGGCGCCTCGTTCAGTACCGTCACCGAGGGCGTCGCGTCGAGCACGATCCGGCCGAAGGCGATCGTCTTCGACGCGACCGGCGCCACCTCGACCGCGGACCTGACCAGCCTGCAGCGCTTCTTCTCCCCTGTCGTCCGCCAGCTCGCCCCGGCCGGTCGCGTCATCGTCGTCGGCCGTACGCCGGAACTCGCGAGCTCCCCCGAGCAGCACATCGCGCAGCGTGCCCTCGAGGGCTTCACGCGAAGCCTCGGCAAGGAGGTGAAGCGCGGCGCCACGGTCAACCTCGTGTACGTCGCCCCGGACGCGCACGAGCAACTCGACTCGACGCTCCGCTTCTTCCTCTCCCCCAAGTCGGCGTACGTCGACGGCCAGGTCGCCCGGATCGGGACCGGACCGTTGGTCAGCAACGACCCGAGCCGTCCGCTCGCGGGTCGTACGGCGCTGGTGACCGGAGCGGCCCGTGGTATCGGAGCCTCGATCGCGGACACACTGGCCCGCGACGGCGCCACGATCATCGGCGTCGACGTACCGCAGAACGCGGACCCGCTGCGCAAAGTGATCTCCAAGATCGGCGGAACCGAGCTCCTCCTCGACGTCACCGCGGTCGACGCGGCGCAGCGGATCGCGGCGCACGCGCAGGAGCAGCACGGTGGGCTCGACATCGTCGTCCACAACGCGGGCATCACCCGTGACCGGCGGCTCGTCAACATGCGCACCGACGCGTGGGACGCCGTACTCGACGTGAACCTGCGCGCGCCGGAGCGGATCACCAAGCACCTGGTCGAATCCGGGGCGCTCCGCGACGGCGGCTCGATCATCGGGGTGTCGTCGATGGCCGGGATCGCGGGTAACAACGGCCAGACGAACTACGCGACCTCCAAAGCCGGCGTGATCGGTCTCGTGCAGGCGCTGGCGCCCGCCCTGGCCGAGCGGCAGATCCGGATCAACGCGGTCGCACCCGGGTTCATCGAGACCGAGATGACCGCGAAGATCCCGTTTGCGATCCGCGAGGTCGGGCGGCGGATCAACTCACTGCAGCAGGCCGGTTTGCCGATCGACGTGGCCGAGACGATCGCCTGGTTCGCGGATCCGGCCTCGGCCGGCGTGACCGGCAATGTCGTGCGGGTCTGCGGCCAGAGCATGCTGGGCGCCTGACATGCCCACTCGACGGTACGACGACTTCCCCGGGCTCGGCTCGCTCTACGCACGCACCGTCCGGGCCACGCTCCGACGGGCCGACTACGAGCCGGACGCGGACGGGTTGACGCTCGAGCTGCCCCGGGCGGCGATCGACCAGGACCACCTGACCGCGTATCGCGAGGTGACCGGCTTCGCGGCGGGTCCCGCGCTACCGCCGACGTACCCGCATGTCCTGGCGTTCCCGCTGCACCTGGACCTGATGTCCGACCCCTCGTTCCCGTACAAGCCGATGGGGATCGTGCACCTGTCCAACACGATCACGCAGAAGCAGCCGATCCCGCTGCACGCCGAACCGGCGATCCGCGTGCACAGCACGGCGGAACGGCCGCATCCGAAGGGCACTGTGTTCGACGTGATCAGCGAGGTCTTCGTCGACAAGGAGCTGGTGTGGAGCGATCTCACCACCCTGCTCAGCCGCTCGTCCGGGACGCCCGACGCGCACGCCGACCTGCTGACCGACCCGGTGCTGAGCCCGAGCGCGTGGTGGGACCTGCACGGCAACCTCGGCCGCCGGTACGCCGCCGCGTCCGGCGACCGGAACCCGATCCACCTGTTCAAACTGACCGCTCAGGCGTTCGGGTTCCCGCGCCAGATCGCGCACGGGATGTGGGCCAAGGCCGCCGCGCTGGCGTCGCTCCAGCGTGCCGGCGCGTTGCCGGACGCCTTCACGGTCCGCGTGGACTTCCGCAAGCCGTTGCTGCTGCCGTCCCGGGTCGGGTTCGGCTACCAGCAGACGGGCAAGACGATCGACTTCGCGCTGTACGACGAGAGTCACGACGTGACGCACCTGATCGGGCAGCTGCAGGAGAACTGAACCGCCAGGCCATCACAATCGCGCTCCTCGGCCGAGCTTCACGCTCATAGCTCGCCGCTGTCGGCAATTGCGATGGCCTGGGGATCCGCCGCTGCCCGGATCCGATCCAGCACCTCGCCGATCGGGGCCGCATCCCACCGCCGGCCGTCGCGTTCCCGGACCGCGAGCTCGCGGCCGTCGGCCTCGCGGGAACCGATGACGGCCTGGTACGGCACCAGCCGGTTCTCGCGGATCCGGGCACCCAGACTCCCCTCGTCCGCATGCGCGATCTCGACCCGGAGACCGCGGTCCGACGCTCTCCGGGCGACCTCCGCGGCCAGCTTCTCCTCGTCGTCGGAGATCGGCAGTACGACGACCTGTACCGGGGCCAGCCACGCCGGGAATGCGCCGCCGTGCACCTCGATCAGCTGAGCAACCGCTCTCTCGATGCTCCCGACGATTGCCCGGTGCACCATCACCGGACGGTGCTTGTTGCCGTCGGCACCGATGTATTCGAGCCCGAACCGCTCCGGCTGGTGGAAGTCGATCTGGACGGTCGACAGGCTGAACTCCCGGCCCGCCGAATCCTCCAGCTGGATGTCGATCTTCGGCCCGTAGAACGCCGCATCCCCCGGCGCATCGAAGTAGTCGACGCCGGCGTCCTTCAGCACCTCACGGAGCAGCTCGACGGCCTGCGCCCAGCTCGCCGCGTCGCCGACGTACTTGCTGGCCGGGCTGTTGAACTCCGCGTCGTCCGATGGCAGCGCGAGGACGTAGCGCGATGCGCTGATGCCCATGTCGGCGTACGCCTGCTTGATGAGTCTCAAGGCGCCGGAGGCCTCTCCCGCGACCTGGTCGAGGCGGCAGAAGATGTGGGCGTCGTTGAGTTGCATCGCGCGGACCCGGCTCAGGCCACCGATCGCTCCGGAGAGTTCGGCGCGGTACTGCCCGCCGAGCTCGGAGTAGCGGAGTGGGAGTTCGCGGTAGCTGTGTGAGCGGGATCGGAACATCAGCGCGTGGTGCGGGCAGATGCTGGGACGCAGGACCAGTTGCTCACCGCCCATATCCATCGGCGGGTACATGTCCTCGTGGTACTTGGCCCAGTGGCCCGAGATCTCGTACAGCTCGCGCTTGCCGAGGACCGGTGAATAGACCTGCTGGTAGCCGGCTCTGCGTTCCACCTCGGCGATGTAGTTCTCCAACGCGTGCCGGACGGCGGCACCGGCGGGCAACCAGTAGGGCAGTCCCGCGCCGATCAGCGGGTCGGAGTCGAACAGGCCGAGTTCGCGGCCGAGTTTGCGGTGGTCGTACATGATTCCTCCATGGGTTCAGGCGAGGGGTTGAGGCGAGCCACCCACGGAGCACGACAAAGCCCCGGGGCACTCGCCCCGGGGCTTGGTCAGACAGTCAGATGTCAGCGCGCCAGGACGAGGTCCGGCGTCGTCGTGACTACTGCGCGCTGCAACATGTCTTCACGGTATCAGAGGAAACGGGAAAGGAAAGCACGAGTTCGCTCGTGCTGCGGATTGTCGATCACCTGCTCCGGCGTGCCCTGCTCGACGACCTGGCCGGCGTCCATGAAGACGACCCGATCGGCGGCCTCGCGGGCGAAGCTGATCTCGTGGGTGACGACGACCATCGTCAGACCGGCGCTCGCGAGACGCTTCATGGTGGCGAGCACCTCGCCGACCAGCTCGGGATCGAGCGCCGACGTCGGCTCGTCGAACAGCATCAGCTTCGGCCGCATCGCCAGCGCTCGAGCGATCGCCACACGTTGCTGCTGACCGCCGGACAGCTGGCGCGGGTACGCCTTCTCCCGGCCGGCCAGTCCCACCTCGGCGAGCAGTTCGACGGCCCGCGCGGTCGCCTCCCGTCGCCCCTCCCCGAGGACCGCGATCGGCGCTTCGATGATGTTCTCCAGCGCGGTCATGTGCGGGAACAGGTTGAACTGCTGGAACACCATGCCGATGTCCTTGCGCCGCCGGGCGATCTCGTTCGGCGACAGCTCGTGCAGCCGGCCGTTGCGCACGTCGTACCCCACATCACGGCCGTCCACCGTGATGCGGCCGGCGTCGAGGGACTCGAGCAGGTTGATGCACCGCAGGAAGGTCGACTTGCCGGATCCGGACGGGCCGAGGACGACCACGGTCTCGCCCGGCGTCACATCGAGATCGATCCCGGACAGTACTTCGGTGTGCCCGAAGCTCTTGCGGACGCCGCGCGCCTGGAGGACCGCCGTACTCATGCCGCACTCCCCTGCTGAGACCTGGGCCGGATACGCAAGAAGTCCCAGAAGCTGGGAGCCTGATGCCGCGCGCCGCGGTTGTAGTGGCGTTCGATGAACGACTGGACGACGTACAGGACCGACGTAATCGCGAGGTACCAGAGGCAGACCACGATGAGCATCGGGATCGTCTCGAAGGTCCGGTTGTAGATCGACTGCGCCGTGTAGAGCAGGTCGGAGAGTGCGATCACGCTGACCAGCGCGGTCGCCTTCACCATGCTGATCACCTGGTTGCCGGTCGGCGGCACGATGAAGCGCATCGCCTGCGGCAGGATGATCCGCTTCATGATCCGGGAGTTCTTCATCCCGAGCGCCTGACCCGCCTCACGCTGGCCGGGGTCGACCGAGAGCAGACCGCCGCGGACGATCTCGGCCATGTACGCGCCTTCGTTCAGCCCGAGGCCCAGGATCGCTGCCAGCAACGGGGTGATCAGCGTGTTCGTGTCGACGCTGGCGAAGACCGGCCCGAACGGGATGCCGAGGTTCAGCTTGGGCAGCAGCGCGGACAGGTTGTAGAAGAAGATCAGCTGCACGAGCGTCGGCGTACCGCGGAAGAACCAGATGTACAGTCCGGCGGCACCGCGCAACAGCGGGTTGGCCGAGATCCGGCAGACCGCGAGGAGTACGCCGAGCACGACGCCGATCACCATGGCGACGACCGTCAGCATCAGCGTGATGCCGAGGCCCCGGACGATCGACTCGGCCCGCAACCAGCTCCAGACCACGTCCCAGCCGAAGTTGTCGTTGGTGATCAGCATCTTGACCAGCTGCGCGGCGAACACCAGTACGACGAGCGCTGACAGCCAGCGCCAGGGGTGTTTGCGGTGCGCCGCGTTGCGGACGTCGAGCTCCAGGCCGGCGGCCGGAGCGTCCTGCACCGTGGTTGCCATGGTCAGCCCTTCCCGAGGTTGAGGCCGGGTTTGGCCAGCTTGTTCTTCTCCAGCCCCCATTTCGCCATGATCGCGTCGTAGGTGCCGTTGGCATGCAGTTTCTCGAGTGCGGCGAGCAGTACGTCGGCCAGCGGCGACCCGATCGGCACGAGCGCACCCTGGAACAGGTCCTCGAAACCGTTGCCCTTGCCAACGCCGGCCAATTCCAGCTTGCCACCGGACTGCGCGACGAAGTAGGTCAGTGGCGCCTGTGAGGAGAAGAACGCGTCGGCCCGGTTGGACTGCACCGCGAGGATCGACGACGGCTGGTCCTTGTACGACTGCACCTCGACCGCGGGCTGCCCGGCCGCCACGCACTTGGCCGACTGCGCCTTGATCACCTTCTCCGCGGATCCCGCTGCCTGAACGGCGATCCGCTTGCCGCACGCGGTGTCCAGACCGTCGATGCCCTTCGGATTCCCCTTGTGCACGGCGAAGACGACGTACTCCTGGACGTAGTCGATGAAGGTCGCCTGCTTCTGCCGTTCGACGAAATCGCCGGTCGGACCGAGATCCAGGTCGTACCGCTTCGCCTGCATCCCGGACAGGACGCTGGCCAGTCCGTCCACGGTGGTGTGCTCGATCCGGATGCCGAGCAGCTGGCTGATCGCCTGGGACAGGTCGGCGGTCGCGCCCTCGATGGAGGTGTCCTTGTCGGTGCCGACGACTACGTAAGGCGGGAACGAGCCGTTGTTGACGGCAACGATCTTGCCGGCGGTCTTGATCTTGTCCGGCAGCTGGTCGTGCAGGGTCTTGTCGACCTGCTGCTGCGGGATCGCGGCGGCCGGCGCCTTCGCGTTGGCCTTGGTGCTGGTGTCGACCGGGTCTGCGGTGCAGGCGGCCACGCCGAGCAGACTTGCGGCCAGTACGGCGAGAGTGGTGCTGCGGGGGATGGACACGACTACTCCTACGGCTTCAGCTGGTGGGGACGGCTTCGACCGGTCGAGGGGTGGGGCTGACGGAGAAGCGCCGGTTGATCAGGACCGGCAGGCGGCGGCGAGCGTCGGTCAGACGCTGCCGGGAGACGACGGCCGTGATGGTGGCCGGCTCCTCTGCGGCTTGGGCGAGCGGGACACCGAGCGGGTCGACGATGAGGCTCTGGCCGATGTTGCGCTGACCGCACTCACCACTCGCGACGACGTACACGGTGTTCTCGAGCGCGCGGGCGGTGACGAGGGTCTGCCAGTGGTGTTCCTTGAGCGGGCCTTTGACCCAGGCGGCCGGCAGCACGAGTACGTCGGCGCCGTCGAGGGCGAGGAGGCGGGACAGTTCGGGGAACCTGACGTCGTAGCAGGTCATCAGGCCGACCTTGAAACCGTTGACGTCGATCAGTTCGGGGACGACGTCGGCCGGGGTCACGTTGTCGGACTCCAGTTGGCTGAACGCGTCGTACAGGTGGAGTTTGCGGTAGAGCCCGGTGATGGCGCCGTCCTTCACGACGACGAGAGTGTTGTAGGGCTTGTCGTTGGCTGACTTCTCGTGGATGCCGACGACGACGGTGACTTGAAGACCCTCGGTCGCCTTGAGCAGGCCGGTGACGAAGGGCCCGTCGAGCGGCTGGGCATGTTCGCGGATGCGCTCACGCTCCTCGATGAAGCGCGCGAGGACGCCTTCGGGGAGCACGAGCAGGTCGACGCCGTCGGCGTCGGCCTGCTTGATGAGCTGAGTCGCCCTGTCCAGGTTCTCCTGCCAGTCGACGCTCGCGACGAACTGCGCGGCCGAGACGTTCAGCGTACTCATGCGATCTTCTCCAACGGGTCGATCTGGTAGGGAAAGAGGTCTTCAGCAGGCACCGGCTGCGCGAGCAACTCCTGCGCCACGAGGTGGTCCTGGAACGCGGCGACCATACGGCGGTCGGCGGAGACGCCGTACGGCATCCAGTCCGGTCCGAAGATCCTGGTGGTGACGCCGATTTCCTCGTTGTGCCAGGGGGTGATGTCCATCAGCTTGTTCCGGCGCTGGAAGCTGAGCTGCTTCGCCTGCTCGAACAGGTCGATGAGCTGCTGAGCCATCTCAGGCCGCTCCTCCAGCACTTCCTTGCGCAGGGCAAGCAAGTGGATGCCCGGGATGTAGCCGTGGCGACCGTAGTACTCCCGCTCCTCGGCGCGAGTGTCGCGGAACAGCGTGCGGTACGGCGAATCCTCGGCATGGAAACCGGGTGGCATGAACGGCGTCATCACGGCGTCGAGCTCCTTGTCCAGCAGGAGATCCACGAGCCGGGCACCGTCGGCGGTGTGCCGGATGTTGTTGCCGACAGCAACTCCCCCGATGCGGTCCACGACCGGGTGGGCCGCGGTCAGCGGGCCGACCTGCCAGTCGGCGTCACGGATGCCGACGCCGGCCTCGGCGAGGATCGCGCGGGTCCAGGTGTTGCCGCTGTCCGGCCAGCCGGTCAGGCCGATCCGGCCGCCCTTCAGGTCCGCCGGCGTCTCGGCCGTCGAGTCCCGCCGCACGATGATGCAGCGATGCCGGAAGCCGCGCATCAGGAAGATCGGCAGCGCGACCACCCGGTCGTCCCCGGCCGCACGGGCGCGGACGTAGCGGCTGAACGAGGTCTCGCCACCGTCGTACTCGGGTGAGCCCCACAGATCCGGCGTCGCCTCCAGCCGGGTGACGGTCGGGCCGGGGACGTCGCCGAGGGCCAACGGGATCATATGGTCCCAATGGCGTACGCCGAGGTGAAGCTTCACGCGGTTCGTTCCTTCGATGCCGGGACGCTCTCGTGGGGTCCGGGTCGGATGCGCGACGTCGCTGTCGCGAGCTCGATTGTTCGGTAGCCTATGTTCAGCGCGATCATCCGAACAATGCATTCAAATGTTACTGATCAAAAACTGGGGGCAGGCATGGCCGAAGACGTTCCACCGCAGGACGGTCCGGCGGTGTCGTCGGCCTGGCTCGCCGAGCAGATCACCGAGCCCAGCGCGGCGGGTATCGCGGCGGCGATCTCCCGGCTGGTCCGGCACGGTGAGCTCGAGCCGCAGACCCGACTTCCGACCGTACGCGCGCTCGCTCCCCGGCTGGACGTCAGCCCGGCGACCGTGTCCGCGGCCTGGGCGACCCTGCGCAAGCAACGCGTGGTCGCCGGCGGCGGACGGCAGGGCACCTGGGTGCTCGGCGGGCTCGCGGTCCCCAGACCGACCCGCTACGAGAACATCTCCCGTCTCTGGCCGGATCAGACCCTCAACCTCACCCGCGCGATCCCGGATCCGGCCCTGCTACCGGACATGTCCGGTGCGTTTGCCCATGCACTTCGCGACCCCGACCTGCACTCTTACGAGGTGGTCTCGATCAGCGGGCCGCTTCGCGCGGCCGCTGCCCGGGCGTGGCCCTTCGAGACCGAGAACTGGATGTGCGTGAACGGCGGCTACGAAGGTCTCCTCCTGCTCATGCGTACGACGGTTGTCCCCGGCGAACACGTGGCGATCGAAGAGCCCGCCACTCCTCGACTGCTGGACATCCTCGACAACGTCGGCGCGCGGCCGGTGCCGGTCGCGACCGATGCGGAGGGGCCGGTCCCGGAATCGCTGCGAGCGGCGCTCCAGCACGATCCAGTCGCGTTCATCTATGAGCCGCGGAGCAGCTCACATTTCGGCGCCTCGGTGACGCCGTCGCGCCGTGACGAGCTGGCGGCGTTGCTCGCCGGGACCGACACCCTCGTCATCGAGGACGACGGGCTCGGCGAGCTGAGCTCGTTCGAGTACCACGGAGTGGGCGAGGTGCTGCCGGCTCAGAGCGTGCTAGTGCGGAGCTATTCCAAGTCGCACTCCCCCGACCTCCGTCTCGCCGTAATGGCCGGCGCCGCCGAGCCGATCGAGCGTGTCCGCGTCTACCGGCAGTTCGGATCAGGCTGGACGAGCCGCATGCTGCAGAACGCGCTCGGCTGGCTGCTCGACGACGACCTGTCGAAGACCGCGATCGCCACCGCGCGTACGGCGTACCGGGAACGCCGTGACCACCTCACGGAACTGCTGGCCGCACGCGGTGTCGAGGCGACCGGCGTCGACGGCCTCGCGATCTGGGTGCCGGTCCGCAGCGAACACGAGGCGCTCCTCGTCCTCGCCTCGCACGGCATCGCCGTCGCCGGTGCGAGCGCCAGTTGGACGAAACCCGGTCCACCTGCCATCCGCGTCGCCACGGGCCTTCCCATCCCCGACCCCGATCGGGTCGCCGACGCCGTCGCACGCGCCGTACAGGCCCGATAAGCCGCGACTAGCTTTCGAGGTCGAGGCCGACAGGACGGATGAGACCTTCCTGGGCAACGGACGCGACGAGGCTGCCTGCCTCGTTGTAGAGGCGGCCGGTCGCGAAGCCGCGGGCTCCGGAGGCGGACGGCGACGACTGGTCGTACAGCAGCCACTCGTCGGCGCGGAACGGCCGGTGGAACCAGAGGGCGTGATCGAGCGAAGCCGGCTGGATGCGGCGGTCACCGATGACGATGCCATGCGGGAGCAGGCTGGCGCCGAGCAGCGTCAGGTCGCTGGCGTAGGCCAGCACACACGCGTGCAGGGCCGGGTCATCGGGCAGCTTGCCGGCGGCTCTTATCCAGAACTGCCGGCCGGTGACTCCGGCCAGTCGTACGTCGAGCGCGGCCCACTCCTTGTCCCAGTCGGCGGCCGGCCGGCCGGACCGCGCCTCGAGGACGGTCGCGAGTCGCGGCGCTTCCTCCGGCGGTACGGCGTCGTCGGGCATCGGATCCTGGTGATCCAGACCGGGTTCGGGCCGCTGGAAGGACGCGGACATGTAGAAGATCGGCTTGCCGTTCTGCGACGCCACGACTCGACGGCTGCTGAACGACCCGCCGTCGCGGGTCGGCTCCGCGCGGTACACGATCGGCACGGACGTGTCGCCGGCGCGCAGGAAGTACCCGTGCAACGAGTGCACCACGCGCTCGGCGTCGACGGTTTGCCCGGCCGCCGCGAGCGCCTGGCCGAGCACCTGTCCCCCGAACACCCGTTGCATCGAGGTCTGCGGCTGACGACCGCGGAACAGGTCGACGTCGATCTTCTCCAGGTCGAGCAGCTCGACCAGATCCTCCAGCGACTCAGGCATGCCTCATCCTGACAGCCCCACCCGCCACGCAACGCCGTACCCACTGTGGAAACCGTCACGTCGCCGCCGACGACCGACCGACCGCCGTGTGTTCGAACAACAACCGGGGGCGTTGCACAGGCAATAACCTGTGCAACGCCCCCGGTTCCCGCTCAATGGCCCAACACGCGGCGGTGGGCGGTGGATCGAGCTAGTCGTTGTCTTCGCGGTTGAGTTCGGCGAGGAACTGTTCTACTTCCGCGCCTAGTTCGTCGGCCGACGGAGTGGAGTCGGCCAGGAGGCTCTTGCGGGTGAGGGAGCCTTCGGCGGCGTCGTACTGGGTCTCGAGGGCCTTGACGACTGCGCTGGCGTCCTCGGAAGCCTCGACCTGCTCGTCGACCAGCCGACCGGTGACGGCTGCTTCGTCGAGCAGGGCCTTGCTAGGGAGGAGCAGGCCGGTCGCGGCCGAGATCGCGTGCACGAGGGCCAGTGCGGCGCCCGGGAACCGGTTCTCGGCCAGGTAGTGCGGCACGTGGACGGCGAAGCCCATCGCGTCCTTGCCCGCTTCGCCGAGGCGGACCTGGAGCATCGTCCCGGCGCTCGCGGGCAGCAGCATCTCGCCGTCCCAGATGTTCGAGCGGGTGACCAGCTCGGGCCGCGTCGCGTGCGCTGTCAGGCCGAGCGGCCGCGTGTGCGGGACACCCATCGGAATGCCGTGCACACCGACCGTGAGCGTGACGTTGTAGAGCTCGTTGAGCTGCCGGATTGCCCCGGCGAACCGGTCCCAGTGGTTGTCCGGCTCGGCGCCCTCGAGCAGCAGGAAGTCGACGCCCGCGTCGTCGGTCACCAGGTGCAGGCTCAGGTGCGGCGGGGTGTAGTCGGTGAACCGGTCCTCGGCGAACGTCACCTCGGGCCGCCGGGCCCGGTAGTCGTGCAGCAGGTCGACGTCGAATCGCGCCAGCAGCCTGTGGTCCAGCACCTCGAGCAGGTGGTCCGCGGTCACGCGGCCGGCCTGGCCGGCGTCCATGAACCCGTCCAGCGAGTGCACCAGGACCTTCGGCGTCGCCGCCGGGCCGGTCGCCACCGACTCGTCGACGATCTCGTAGAGGTCGTCCGGTCGCAGCATCGTCGTCTCCTTCGCAACTTCTTCCAACAGACTGACAGGCAGTTCTATCCTCTCCAACGCCGCGATGTCGCGGAGTAATTCCGAGCCTGCGGAAGTTGCCGGAAAGATTCAGGATGTTCCAAGACTCGGCGGTCGGCGAGACAGCGATGGAAAGCGCTTGCTAGGTTATCGTCGTGAGCCCTGAGCCGAACTCCGCCCTGACCGTCATGCTGGCGATGAACGACGCCAGCCGCGACCGCGTCCTCGTACCGCGGGTCCGGCAGCGCCTCGACGCGATCGCCACTGTGCTGCCGGTCGGACCCGGTTCCAGTTTCCTCGCGGATCCCGCCGTACGCGCGGCGCTCCCGGACGTCGACGTACTGCTCACCGGGTGGGGGTGCCCGCGGATCGGGCCGGAGGTTCTGGAGGCGGCGCCGAAGCTGCAGGCGATCCTGCACGCCGCCGGCTCGGTCAAGGCGATCGTCGATCCGGCGGCGTTCGACCGCGGGATCCTGGTCTCGTCGGCGGCCACGGCGAACGCGCAGCCGGTCGCCGAGTTCACGGTCGCGGCGATCGTGCTGGCCGGGAAGCGGGCGTTCCGGCTCGCGGCGCAGTACCGGTTGGAGCGGCTCAAGGCCGACGCGCATGCGATGCCGGGCAGCTACGGGTCGACGGTTGGTCTGCTGGGGGCGTCGCGGATCGCGAAGATGGTCGCGGAGCGGCTGCGCGGGTTCGACCTCGATGTGCTGATCAGCGACCCGTACCTGACCCCGGACGAGGCCGCGGCGCTCGGCGCGGAGCTGGTCGACAACGACACGCTCTTTCGTCGCAGTGACATCCTCAGCGTGCACGCTCCGTTGCTGCCGGAGACAGTCGGCCTGGTGGACGCGCGGCTGCTCGGGTTGCTGAAAGACGGCTCGTCGCTGATCAACACGGCGCGCGGCAAGATCATCGACTCCGAGGCGCTGATCCGCGAATGCGTGACCGGCCGGATCGACGCGATCCTCGACGTCACGGACCCGGAGCCGCTGCCGCCGGACTCGCCGCTGCTCGACCTGCCGAACGTCTTCGTCACCCCGCACGTCGCCGGTGCCGTCGGCAACGAGATCGCCCGTCTCGGCGAGCTCGCGGTCAGCGAACTCGAACGTCTCGCCGCCGGCCAGCCCCTCGAACACGCCATCAGCCCCGCGGAACTAGGAAGGCTCGCATGACCCGCCTGATCCTGCCCGACACCGATCGTGAACTGTCCCGTCAGACCGGATGGGTGCGGGCGCACTGGGAGGCGCTCGCGGACCATCTGCTCGACTCGCTCGTTCCGTACTTCTCCCCCGGCGCGTCCCTGGTCGAGCTGCCGGGGCGGCCGAGCCGGTCGGGTACGGCGTCCGACGCGCTGGAGGGATTCGCCCGGTCGTTCATGCTCGCCGCGTTCCGGATCGCCGGCGTTCAGGGCAAGGGCTGCGAGGAACTGATCGAGCGGTACGCGCGGGGCGTCGCGAACGGCGCGAACCCGGACCACCCGGAGGCGTGGCTGCGGCTCACCCCGCGATCGCAGCAGATGGTGGAGGCCGCGGCGATCGCGGTATCGCTGCACGAGACCCGCGAATGGATCTGGGACCGCCTCGACACGCGGGCGCAGGAGCATGTCGCGGAGTGGCTCGGCGGCTTCATCGGGTCGACGACGCACGACAACAACTGGCGGCTGTTCCAGGTCGTCAGCGAGCAGTTCCTCGCGTCGGTCGGAGCGCCGTACTCGCAGGACGACATCGACGGCGGCCTGGACCGGATCGAGGACTGGTACGTCGGCAACGGCTGGTACTCCGACGGCGACGGGCAGAACTTCGACAACTACATCGGCTGGGCGATGCACCTGTACCCGGGCCTGTGGGCGCGGATGGCCGCCGTCACGCCGGGAGCGCAGTACGAGGACCGGCTGAAGCTCTACAAGGAGCGGATCAAGCTCTTCCTCGAGGACGCCGTACACCTGGTCGGGAACGATGGTGCACCGATCTACCAGGGGCGGTCGCTGACCTACCGGATGGCGGCCGCGGCGCCGTACTGGATGGGCGCGATCCTCGACTCGACGCCGTTGACGCCGGGTGAGACGCGGCGGCTGTGCTCGGGGATCGCACGGCATTTCGTGCAGCACGGGGTGCCGGACGAGCGTGGAGTGCTGACGCTCGGGTGGTACGACACGTTCCTGCCGACGACGCAGCAGTACTCCGGTCCGGGTTCGCCGTACTGGGCCTCGAAGGGGTTCGTCGGGCTGATCCTGCCGCCGGAGCATCCGGTGTGGGCGGACCCGGAGGACTCCATTCCGCTGGACGACGCGGACCAGCTCCGCGCGATGCCTGAGCCGGGGTGGATCGTGCACGGGAGCCGTCACGACCAGGTGGTGCAGCTGGTGAACCACGGGGCGGACCACGCGCCTGTGTCCGAGCCGCAAGGCCCGGAGCCGGCGGGCGATGCCCATTACAACCGGCTGGCGTACGCGAACCACGCGGGCCCGGACCTGTCGGATCACGAGCCGCACGTCGACAACCTGATCTCGCTGGTCTCCCCCGAGGGTCTGGCCAGCGGGCGCGGGCGGATCCGGCGGCTCGGTGTGGACGGCAGTACGGCGTCCTCGTGGCACAACGCCTGGCTCGGCGACGAAGGACCGTGGGCGATCGAGATCACGTCGGTGGTGCACAGCGGCTGGGAGATCCGGTGTGCCCTGGTCGACGGCCTTGATGGAGCACTGGTGCGCAGCGGTGGATTCGCGGTCGCGGGCGATTCTTTGCCAGAGGCAACGGTCAGCGAAAGGGCCGCCTCCACACGGAATTCAGACGGGTTGGTGTCGGCGGTGGTCGGCCTGCACGGGTACGACGCAGCCGGCGTGCACCGCGGGCTCGGAGTGAACCCGTACGGCGCGCACTCGGCGACGCCGTACCTGACGGCATCGCATCACGGGGAGCCGTTGGTGCTCGTGAACGCCGTCTTGCTGACCCGCGACGCGCTCCGGCCGGAGGCGCTTGCCGAGGGCATCGATGTCGCCGTCGACGGTACGACGGTGCGGATCAGCCTGCCCGGAGGCGGTACCGAGGTGGTCGAACTGGGACGCAAACGCGCCGGTTAGGTCAGGCTCCCCAAGGGTGTGGATTCGGCGGGCGGCCGTTAGATTGACGGAATGAGCACGTACGAGAAACTCCTGCAGGAACAGATCCGTAACGAATTCACGGCCTCACAGCAGTACGTGGCAGTCGCTGTCTGGTTCGACGACCAGGACCTGCCGCAGCTGGCCGCGCACTTCTACAAACAGTCACTGGAAGAGCGCAACCACGCGATGATGATGGTCCAGTACCTGCTCGACAAGGACATCCGCCCGCACATCCCGTCGGTCGGCGAAGTCGAGAACGACTTCAAGACCGCGCTGGAGCCGCTCGAGCTCGCGCTCGCGCAGGAGATCACGGTCACCAAGCAGATCGAGACGCTCGCGCGCACAGCCCGTGACGAGAGCGACTACATCGGCGAGCAGTTCATGCAGTGGTTCCTGAAGGAGCAGGTCGAGGAGGTCGCGGCCATGAAGACTCTGGTCAACGTCGCCAAGCGCGCCGGCGACAACCTCTTCCACCTCGAGGACTACCTGGCCCGCGAGAGCGTCGGCGACGCCGGCACTGACCCCACGGCCCCGACCGCCGCGGGTGGAACGGTCTGAGCTACCAGCTCCCGCCGCCACCACCGCCTCCCCCGCCGCCTGAGGACGACGAGGACGAGCTGCTGGAGGAGAACCCGGAGGACGAGCCGCCTCCGGTGTACGGCGAGGGCGGCTCGGCGAACGTGCTGGAGACCGTCGTGGAGATACTTGCGGCGGTCCAGCCGGAGTCGTAGTACGAGCTCGACCCGGAGTACCAGGCCGGAGCCGCTGTCAGACGGCCGGCGTCGACGAGCTCGCGGCAGACCTGTTGCCAGCGGTCGGCCAGCCCGAGGACCAGAGCCCACGGCAGGTACTTGCTGAAGATGTCCTCACCCTCCTCGAAGCGCAGCTGATCCGCCTCCGCGGTGGTGAGGTACTGACGGAAACCGATCACCTGGTCGGTGATCGCCCGCCCGAGCGCATCGCGGCAGCCCTTGCGGTTCTGCAGGATCAGGTCGATGAGGGCGTTCAGGACGGCCAGAACGGGCAACGCGACGACGATCGTCGGACCCAGCCAGTACGGCGCACCGAACTTCACCATCCATACGATCAAGCTGATCAGCCCGACCAGCACTGCCAGGAAAACCCCACAGCCGAACGGCACCCAGCCGTATTCCGAGGACTCCACGACCTTCGGGCGAGGCGGCATCCGGACGTACCACTTCTGCTCCTCGGCCCGCTTCCACAGCGCCTCGCCCAAGCCCTCCGCGGCCCGCTGGGGCCGCGTGTCCCCGACCGCAGGCGCCACCAGCCGCACCTCGGCACCGGGCTGCTGCTTGGGGAACAGCCCCCTCAACAACGCCTTCTCGTGCGACGCCGTTGCGAGTCCGGCGTCCACCAGCACCGCTGTCCGTATGTCGTTCGCACCCTCGATCCGGATCGCTCCGCGCACGGCCAGATCGACCAGCGTCGCCGCGACCTCGGTCGTGTCCACCTTGCCGTCGAGCAGCAGACCGCCTTCCGCGGCGGTGATGTCCGGCGGTGCGAACGCGACGGGCCTTGTTCGTCTTCGTCGTCGACAGGTCGAACTCGTCCGGGGCCGTCGTCGACGACACCTGGATGTTGGTCACGTCGTAGCGCTGGTCCTTCGACGGGTCGTCCGCGTACGGCTCCCGGATGACGAGATCGCGGAAGATGCCGTGCCGGTCGGTGTCGCCGAAGTGGTACTCGATCGTCTCGGTGACGTGCAGTACGCCGTCCGCGCCGACCTCGTAGGCGATCGCCATCGACCGCACCCGGTCCCCGATCGCGGCGGACGCAGGTACGGCGTACACCGCCAGCGCAATCCCGACGGCGAGCAGGCCGACAACTACCCCGAGCGCACGACGCATACCCGCGACATTACCGAGCGTAGAGGTCGCAACTACCAGCTGCCGCCGCCTCCGCCGCCGCCACCGCCGCCGGAGGAGCCGCCGCTGAAACCGGACGAACTGCCGCCGCCACCGCCGGAGCTGGAGGGTGTCGGCGGCGGGCTGAAGGTGTTCGCGACGGTCGCGCCGACCGCGCCCGCGGTCCAGCCGGAGGTGTAGTAGGACGGCCCGGAGTACCAGTACGGGTCAGGCGGGATACGACCTGCGGCGACGAGTTGCTCGCACACCTTCTGCCATCGATCCGCGAGACCGAAAGCGATGGCCCAGGGCAAGTACTTCGAGAAGATGTCCTCGCCCTCCTCGAAGCGCAGCTGGTCCGCTTCGGCCGTTGCGAGGTACTTCCGGAAGCCGATCAGCTGGTCGGCCACCGCGCGTCCGGCCGGGTTCCGTTGCCCGCGGCCTCGGATCGCGATCCAGATGCCGATGGCAACGATGACCGCGATCACCGGCACCGCGACGACGACCGCCCGGCCAAGCCCGCCGGTGGCGGCGCTGACCACGGTGCCCATCAGGCCGGCGCCGACGACCCAGATCCCGATCATCGCCATACACGCGCAGCCGAAACCGTTCTTGAACGCCGAGCCGCCACCGGCCCGCGGCATCCGCAGGTACCACTCGCGAGCCTTCACCTGGTCACGGAGTGCCTTGATCATCTCGTTGTGCGCGTTCCGCATCGTGTTGTCACCCACCGCGCCGCGCTTCAGCTGCACCTCCATGCCCGGCTGCAGCCCCGGGAACAGGCCGAGCATCAGCGCCTGCTCGTGGGGTGCGGTCGCGGCCGCCGGATTCAGCAGCACCGCCTTCTGCGACGAGCCGTCGTTGTCGATCCGTACGCCGCCGCGCACCGCCAGGTCGATCAGCGTCGCGGCCGTCTCGGTCGTGTTCGCCTTCGCGTCGATCAGCAGACCGCCCTCGGCGACCGGGATCCGCGGCGGCGCGAACGCAACCGGGATCTGATCCTCGGTCAGGTCGTCTTTCACCGGCTGCGCGGCGATCCCGTCGGGCGGGAACGCTCCCGGCGGCATTCCGGCGTACCGCTGGTCCTTGTTGCCGAACCTCGCGTAGAGCGCGGCGAGCACGATGGCGGCCACGGTCGCGATACCGGAGCCGATCAGCGACGGCCAGGACACCCCGTTGCGCTCCAGCCAGCTCGGCGGATCGACCAGGATCGGGGTGTCGTTCTGGACGGCGCCGGCGGGGATCCCGGCGACGATCGTCATCCCCTCGCCGCGGGCTAGATCGGTGCCGCCGAAGACACCCTGGTCGCCGCTGACCGTGCTCGTGCACTCCTGCGTCGACCCGGTCTGTCCCTGGAAGCAGTCCGTCTTCTGCACCCCGCCCGGCACCGTGACGCTGATGTCGACCTGCTTGATGTCCGCACTCCACGCGCTGCCGGTCGCGTCCCAGTACAGCTCGCTGTGATCGTCGAAGTGCCGCAGCGCGCCGCGTACGTCGTACTTGATGACGTACGTCGCCTCGTACCCGGAGATCGTCTCGTCGGCGGAGCCGATCTTGATCTGCAGGTCCTTGTAACGGCCCTTGTTCGATTCGAACGTCTTGTCGGTGAACTCGGCCGGGGCACCCGAGGGCGACGAGACCTCGATGTTCGAGACCTGGTACTCCTGGTCCTTGGAGTCGTCGTCCTTGTAGGGCTCACGGGTGACCAGGTCGCGGTAGATCCCGTGCCGGCCGGTGCTCCCGAACGTGTAGTCGATCGTCTCCGTGACGTGCAGCACCCCGTCCGCGGAGACTTTGTAGTCGATCTTGAAGTTCTTGATCTCGTCCCCGGCGTCCGCCGTACCCGCGCTCGCCGGTACGGCGAAACCAGCCAGCGCCAGGACGGCGACCAACGTGCTGATGACGACCCCGAAAGCCCTACGCATGCCGCGACCCTACCGACGGGCGGGGTCCGGGGTTGCGTGCCCGACACGAATCCGCGAGCTGAGGGGCCTTGTGCGAAGTGTCGGTTAGGGGAATCGTGGGTGGACCAGGAGGAACGTCATGGCAGACAAGGCGAACACTTCCCAAGGCACCGGAGCCGCGCCCGCTGTGGACAACCCGGCAGCCATCCGCAACGTGGTCCTGGTCGGCCCTTCGGGCTCCGGCAAGACCACCCTCGTCGAGGCCCTGCTGGTGGCCTCCGGAGTCCTGAACAGACCCGGCACCGTCCTGGACGGAACCACGGTGTGCGACTTCGACGACGCCGAGATCCGGCAGCAACGCTCGGTCGGCCTGTCGCTCGCCTCGCTGCCGCACGACGGCGGCCAGGGAAAGGTCAAGATCAACCTGATCGACACGCCCGGGTACGCCGACTTCGTCGGTGAACTGCGGGCCGGGCTCCGCGCCGCCGACTGCGCGCTGTTCGTGATCTCGGCGAGCGAGGGCGTCGACGAGCCGACCCGGACGGTCTGGCAGGAGTGCGACCAGGTGGGGATGCCGCGCGCGGTCGTGATCACCAAGCTCGACCACGCCCGCGCGAACCATCAGAACGCGCTCGCCACGGCGCAGGCCGCGTTCGGCGACAAGGTGCTGCCGCTGTACCTGCCCGCTGGTGACGGGCTGATCGGGCTGCTCTCCCAGTCGTACTTCGAGTACGCCGGCGGCAAACGTTCGGTCGCGGCGCCGGACCCGTCGTACGCCGGCCAGATCGAGGAACTGCGCGGCACGCTGATCGAGGGCATCATCGAGGAGTCCGAGGACGAGTCGTTGATGGACCGGTACCTCGGCGGCGAGGAGATCGACCAGAAGGTGCTGATCGACGACCTCGAACGCGCGGTCGCGCGCGGCTCGTTCTTCCCGGTGATCCCGGTCTGCAGCGCCTCCGGGGTCGGCACGCTGGAGCTGCTCGAGGTGATCACCAGCGGTTTCCCGTCGCCGCTCGAGCACAAGCTCCCGGACGTCTTCACCCCGCACGGGGTCCCCCGCAAAGGTCTCACGTGCGACACCGCCGGACCGCTGCTCGCCGAGGTGGTGAAGACGACGTCGGACCCGTACGTCGGGAGGGTCAGCCTGGTGCGAGTGTTCTCCGGCACCATCAGGCCCGACGCGACAGTTCACGTGTCGGGCCATTTCACGTCCTTCTTCGGTGACCACGACGGTGCACAGAACGGGGCGACGCACGGGCACGAGGACCACGACGAGGACGAGCGGATCGGCTCGCTGTCGTTCCCGCTCGGCAAGACGCAGCGCCCCGCGGGGCAGGTGATCGCGGGTGACCTGTGCGCGATCGGCCGGCTGACCCGCGCGGAAACCGGTGACACGCTCTCCGACAAGGCGGACCCGCTCCTGCTGCGGCCGTGGAACATGCCGGAGCCGCTGCTACCGATCGCGGTCCAGGCGCACGCGAAGACCGACGAGGACAAGCTCGGCGCCGGGCTGCAGCGGCTGGCGGCCGAGGATCCGACGCTGCGGATCGAGCAGAACCCGGAGACCCACCAGATCGTGCTGTGGTGCATGGGCGAGGCGCATTCGGACGTCGTACTGGACGCGCTGTCGAACCGGTACGGCGTGACCGTGGACACCGTCGAGCTCCGGGTGCCGCTGCGGGAGACGTTCAGCGGGCCGGCCAAGGGCCACGGACGGCACGTGAAGCAGTCCGGCGGGCACGGTCAGTACGCCGTCTGCGACATCGAGGTCGAGCCGCTGCCGGGCGGGTCGGGCTTCGAGTTCGTCGACAAGGTGGTCGGCGGTGCGGTGCCGCGGCAGTTCATCCCGAGCGTCGAGAAGGGCATCCGGGCGCAGATGGAGAAGGGCGTCGGGGCCGGGTACCCGATGGTCGACATCCGGGTCACGTTGCGCGACGGGAAGGCGCACAGCGTCGACTCCTCCGACATGGCGTTCCAGATGGCCGGCGGGCTGGCGCTTCGCGAGGCCGCGGCGGCCACCAAGGTCGCGATGCTGGAGCCCGTCGACCTGGTGTCGGTGCTGGTGCCCGACGATCTCGTCGGCGCGGTGATGAGCGATCTGTCCGGGCGTCGCGGACGGCTGCTCGGGACCGACAAGGTCGGCGAGAACAGGACGCTGGTGAAGGCCGAAGTACCGCAGGTGGAGATCACCCGCTACTCCATCGACCTCCGCTCGCTGTCGCACGGCGCGGCGTCGTTCACCCGCGAGTTCGCCCGCTACGAGCCGATGCCGGAGTCGATCGCGTCCAAACTCAAATGACCTAGAACGTCCTCCCCAAACCGGTTTGGGGAACGCCCGCACACAGACCGGGGAGTCCTACCACCCGATCCGGGGAGGCAAGACTCCCCAAACCAGTTTGGGGAACGCCCGCACACAGACCGGGGAGTCCTACCACCCGATCCGGGGAGGTAGGACTCCCCAAACCGGTTTGGGCCCTCGAGCACGTCACGGGGCAGCGCGGGGTACGACGCCGGTCGGTCGAGTTGGCGGATTTGCGGGTCGAACGGTTGTTGCGGGGCGCTAGCTCTTCGGGTCGCGGCTGAGGCGGCGGCGTACGTCGCGGGACTTGAGGTACGCCGCCACGTCGTCGTACCGCTCGCTCTGATTGGCGAACTCGATGTACGAGCGGACGCGGTGCAGCCAGTCGAGCGTCGACGGCTTCACCGCGGTCAACGCGTCGGTGAGGTGCCGCATCGCGAGCGGCGGCTCGCCACCGGTCGAGAGCGCCTCGTCGATCACCTTGTCGACGCCGCGCTCGATCAGCGCGCGCAGGTCGGCGCCGCTGAACATCGCGGTCTGCCCGGCGAGCGCCTTCAGGTCGAGGCCGTCGGACGGAACCTCCTTGGTCAGCACGGACAGGATGTCGGCGCGGGCCGGCTCGTCCGGCGGCGGCACGAAGATCACCCGGTCGAATCGGCCGGGGCGCAGCATCGCCTCGTCGACGTCCCACGGCGCGTTGGTCGCGGCGAGCACCAGCAGGCCCTCGTTCTCGGAGCCGATCGCGTCGAGTTCCTGCAGCAGTACGTCGACCAGCCGGCGCGCCTCGGACCCGCCGTGTTTGTGCCGTGCGAACGCGAGCGCGTCCAGCTCGTCGAGGAACAGCACGCACGGCGAGTTGGCGCGGGCACGCTCGAACGCGGCGTGCAGGTTGCGCTCGGAGACCCCGAGGTACGGGTCCATCACGTCCTCGATCCGGACGTTGACGAACGGCAGGCCGCACTCCCCAGCGGTCGCTCGCGCCAGCAGTGTCTTGCCGCAGCCGGGCGGTCCGTACAGCATCACGCCGCCGCCGGACTTCCGCCCGTACTTCTCGTACAGCTCGGGCCGGCTCAGCGGGAGGATCACCATCCGGTGGATGACGCGCTTGATCTCCTCCATCCCTCCGACCTGGTCGAAGGTAGTGGTCTCCTTGGGCGTGTCCGGGGTCAGCGGATCCTGCTCGTCCTCCGGCCCGACCTTGATCCGTACGCCGCTGCGCTCGGCGATCATGCCGTCGACGAGCTGCTGCAACCGCCCGGTCCCCTCGACCACACCGCGCTGACGAGCCGCTTCGAGCAGGTTCCGCAGCAGGGCGAGCCGCCCGTTCGCCGCGGCCAGTTCACCGACCGGCACGAACTGGTCATCGGGTAGCCCGTGCTGATCGAGCAGTACGACGTACTGATCGAGCGCCTCCTCGATCTCACCGGCAGCGGCCAGCGACTCCGCGAGAACGAGTCGCAGCAGTACGTCGTCCGGCGCCGCGTCGACCGCCTTACGCAGCGCCTCGATCCGGTCGTTACTCATGATCCCCATTTCCTGTTGATCCAGCGGCGGACCAGTGGTGGGACCACCCAGGAGTAGACGCAGAAGCCCAGCCAGACCATGGCGAACGCGAAGGACAGCGGCGCGAGCCCGGCCGCGCGGAGGCCGTAGATGACCGCGACCGCGCCGACCCAGACGACCAACGGATTGATGCGGGCGAACGGCCGCAGCGGAACCATCAGCGGGTGGTTGAACAGCTTCGCCTCGCGGGCGGCGGCTCGCAGGTCGGCGTCACCCGGTTGCGAGGCGGCGGCCGACCGCAACGAGTTGTATCCGGCTCGCGAGTCGCCGGTCAGCATCGACGCCGTACCGTGCAACGCCCGCGCGTTCGGGTCCTCCGGGTCGTACGACAAGGCCTCGGTGCTGTGCCGGTGCATGTCGCGGTCCTTGCCGAGCGCGAACGCCACCTGCGCACGAGCCGCCGAGACCGCCACACTCTCCGGCGCGTGCGACGCCGCACGCTCGACAAGGGCACTCGCCTTCTCGGCCTGCCCAGCCGCCAAGCAGACGTGGGCGTACCCGAGCAACAGATCCGGATCGTTCGGGTCGAGGCTCAGGCCCTGCAGGAACGCGGCCTCGGCCTCGGGCAAACGGCCCTCCGAACGCAGCGCGGACCCGAGGACGTGGAGCATCGCGGGGAACGGACCGTGCTGGGCAAGGCCGTCCCGCAGTACGTCGACCGCCTCGGCGTCCCGGTCCAACGCGTGCAGGGCGGCGCCGCGGAACAAGTACGCCCGGTAGTCCACTGCCGCGTCGCCGGACAGCCCCTGCAGTTCGTCGAGCACGCGCTCGGGGCGGCCGATCTGCAGCCAGTGCGCTGCCATCCGCAGCCGTGCCTCGCTCGGTTCGTTCACAGCACCACCGTCACCAGGAAGAGGATCAACGCCTCGGCGATCGCGCCGCCGATCGTCACCGCGATCCCCCAGCCCCACAGGGATCCGTAGTCCGCGCCCCGCAACTGGAACGCGCGGTCCATCGGACGCTGCAGCCGCAGCTGGACCAGGCAGCACAGTACGGCGAGGACGCGGATGCTGACCCGGACACCCGACGTGAGACCGGCATCGTCGTACAGCAGGACGAACACGCCGATCACCGCGAGCAGACCGACCAGGCCGGTCAGCAGGATCAGCCGGCGCTTGGCGGCGTCGACGCCGAGCCGGCGCGCGTTGAGGAAGGCCACGGCCGTGGACGCGAGCACGCCGCCGAAGAACGCGACGTACGTCTGGGACATCAAGCGCCACGGGCGCGCCGACATGTCCACGCCGGCGCCGACGGTCGGGTGCAGGAGTTCGTCCGGCATCGGGCTCCAGGTGCAGATGGGCAGTGCAAATGGGCAGGGTTCGGCCCGCGCAGTGTATAGCCTTGGCCGATGAGCGAGAACTGCATCTTCTGCGGGATCGTGGCCGGCACCATCCCCGCCACGCGGGTCGCCGAGACCGACCGGGCGATCGCGTTCATGGACATCAACCCCGGGACGACCGGACACCTGCTGGTGGTGCCGCGCGAACACTCGGCCGATCTCCGCGAGGCCGCTCCCGAGGACCTCACCGCCGCGACCCTGCTCGCCCAGTCGCTGATCTCCCGGGTGATCGACCGCCTGGACGCCGACGGCGCCAACCTGCTGAGCTGCATCGGCGCCGAGGCGTGGCAGTCCGTCTTCCACACCCACCTGCACGTCATCCCTCGCTACAAGGACGACCCCCTCCAGCTCCCCTGGCACCCAACCCCGGGAGACCTGGAGGAGATCAACGCAACGGCCGCCAAACTCACCTGAGCCGGCGGGCGACGAGTTCGTAGACCGAGAGCAGATCCGGCAGCAGGACCGACCAGTCGTACTTCGATGCGGCGGCCAGGCCGACGGCGCGGAGCCGCTCGCGTTCATCAGGTCGACGCAGCAGCCGGAGAGCACGGGCCGCCAGCTCGCCGGCGTTACCGGGCTCGAACAGCTCCCCCAGCTGTCCACCCTCCAGTACGTGCCGGAAAGCAGGCAGGTCACTCGCCAGCACCGGTGCACCCGCCGCCATCGCCTCCAGCAACACGATGCCGAAGCTCTCGCCGCCGAGATGTGGGGCGACGTAAACGTCCGAACCGACCAGCATGTCCGCTCGGGCCTCGTCGTCGATCGCGCCCAGGAACAGCACGTTGTCCCGATACCTCAGCGGCGGCGGCACATCGGCTTGCCCTGATCCGGCGACCAGGATCTTCAACCGTGGACGCTCGGCAACCATCGCTGGTACGGCGTCCAGCAGCACGCCGAGTCCCTTGCGCGGCTCGTCCAGCCGGCCCAGGAAGCTGATCGTGCCGTCCTCGCCCATCCACTCCGGGCGCGGGCTGCCCTTGAACCGGGCGGTGTAGAGGCCGTTCGGGATCACCACAGCCTCACCGCCGATGTGCTGGACCATCATCGAGCGCGCGTTCTCGGACACCGCGATCCGGGCGTCGATCTTCTCCAGCGCCGGCCGGAGCAGACTGGACGCCACGCTCATCGCCCGGGACCGGACCTGCCAGGTGTGGAACGTGGCGACGAACGGCCCGTCCGCGGACCACAGCGCGATGATCGACGCGCTCGGCGTGGTCGGCTCGTGGACGTGGACGACGTCGAAATCCCCGTCGGCGAGCCAGCTCTTCACGCGCGCCGCCGTCCGCGGACCGAACGTCACGCGCGCCACCGACCCGTTGTACGGCACGCCGACGGCCCGTCCGGACGAGACGACGTACGGCGGGATCGCGCTGTCCGAGGACTCGTCGACCGGGGCCAGGACCGACACCTCGTGGCCGAGGCACAGCAGCGCCTCGGCGAGGTCGCGGACGTGGTTCTGCACCCCGCCGGGCGTGCCCAGCGAGTACGGGCACACCACGCCGATCCTCACGGCTCAATTCTCACCCGTCGAGGAAGATCCGCTGCAGCATGTGCCAGTCCTGCGGGTGCTCGGCGATCCCGATCGCGAAGGCGTCGGCGCAGCGCTGGGTCATCGCCGCCGCGCCGCCCTCGGCATCGACCACGTCGTGGAAGGTGATGACCAGATCCGGGCCGTCGTAGTGCAGCGTCGCCGGGATCAGCGGCGCACCGGTCTTCAGGCTGAGGGCGGCCGGTCCGGCCGGCATCCGCGACGGCCGGCCGAAGAACGTGACCGGGACACCGCGCTCGGACAGGTCCCGGTCGGCGACCAGGCACACGAATCCCCCGGCCCGCAGACGGTCCGCGAGTACGCCGGTGACGTCGTCGTCACCGCCCGTCAACGGAAGCACCTCCATGCCGAGTTTCTTCCGGTACGCGATGAAGCGGTCGAACAGCGACTCCGGCTGCAGGCGTTCCGCGACCGTCGACACCGGCATCCCGGTCAGCCCGGCCCAGGCGCCCGCGTGGTCGTAGTTCGCCAGGTGCGGCAGCGCGCAGATCACGCCCTGCCCGGCGGCGTACGCGTCGCGCAGCACCTTCTCGTTGACCGTCCGGACCCGGCCGACGATCTGCTCGTCGGTCCGCTCGGGCAGCCGGAACGCTTCCTGCCAGTAACGCAGGTACGACCGCATCCCGGCGTGCGTGAGCTCGTCGATCTGGGCTTCGTCTGCTTCTGGACGCACGGCGGCCAGATTGCCGCGCAATCGCCGTACGCCGCGACCGTTGCCGCGGAACGTACGGTCCGCGGCGTACTGGAACAGCCACGTGACGGTCCGCTCGGGCAGGCGTCGTACCAGGGTCCAGGCGAGCGCGAAGGCCAGGTCGACGACCCGGTGCCGGACCCGTTCCATCAGGCCTTGGAGTCCGGCGGCGGCGTGTCGAGGCCGGCGTTGGACGGGTCGGCCAGGACCTGCTTGCGCACCGAGAGCGACCGCTGGACAACGGTGATCGTGCTCGCCGCGGCGACGTACCAGATCACGATCTCCAGCAGGATCGGCAGGTTGAGGACGTCGGAGAAGAACGCGAGGACCAGCGTGAACACCAGGCGATCCGCGCGCTCAGCGAGGCCACCGCTCGCCTTCAGGCCGAGGCTTTCCGCCTTGGCCCGCGCGTACGACGTGACCGCGCCCATCACCAGCGCCCACAGCGTCACGGCCGCCATCAGCGTCGAGTCGCCGGCCTTCGAGTTCGCGTAGAACATCACCAGGCCGCCGTAGACCGCGCCGTCGGCGATCCGGTCCAACGTCGAGTCGAGGAACGAGCCCCACTTCGACGACGTACCCGACGTCCGGGCCATGTGGCCGTCGATCAGGTCCGAGAACACGAAACAGGTGATCACCACGGTGCCGATCCACAGCTGGCCGCGCGGGAAGAAGATCAGCGCTCCGGCGGACACACCGATGGTGCCCACCAGCGTGACCACGTCGGCGCTCACGCCGAGTTTGAGCAGGAGGGTGGCGATCGGCGTGATCACCTTGGTCCAGAACTGCCGGAATCTGTTAAGCATGGCGACGCGATCGTAGTTCACCGGGGCCACAGCCCGGTGACACGGCACGGGTTTCGGCCTGCGCCGGGCCCTCGCACGGAGCATGCTGGGGGTTGAGGAGGTGACCGGGATGGGTCGCAGGCAGCTCGCGCGCGGGCTCGTCCTCCTCGCCGCGAGCGGTTGCACTGCCGGTTGCTCCGTCGCGCAGCGCGCCGACGGCTCGGCGCCGGCCCCGGTGCCGCCCTCGGTGGTCATTCCGACAGTCATCGCTCCCCCGCAGCCCGAGGGACTCGACGGTACGTCGGCAGCGCCTGGGCCGCAGGTGTGTACGGCGATCACGCGCCCGCTGACCGCGAAGTTCCACGGCCCGGTCACGGCCAAGCCGGGCGCCTGGAACGACGGCGGACTTCCGGCGATGGACCTCTGCACCCTGCTGCTCGGAGACCGGCCGGTCACGATCGGTGTGAGCGCGCTGCCGATCCAGCCGGACACGCTCAACCGGCTCGTGGAGAATCCCGGGGCGGTCGAGTCGCTGCCGGAGCTCGGGCCGGAAGCAACCATCAGCGAGTCGCGGATCGTCTTCCGGGTCGCGGACCGCGCGGTGCGGATCAGCCCGGCCGGCGGCATCGACCGCGATCCCGCGGACGGGATCGAGAAGGCGCGAGCGATCGCGATCGCGCTGGCCGCGCGGGACGCCGTACCCCGCACACTGCGGCCGGCCCGGCAGTCCGACCAGACATGTCAGCTGTCGACCGCGGGGGCCGAGCGGTTCATCCAGCTGCAGGTGCAGCTGCGGCGGGACTACCGGGTGAAGGGCGCGCTCACCTGCATCTGGGGAACGTACGACGCGACCGTCTCGATAGTGGAGGCGTTCGACCAAACGACAATCCCGGAGGCGCAGCAGGTCCCGCCGCCACGGTTCGCGCCGATCGGGCAGCCCGGGTACTACCTCCCGGAGGCCGGCGAACTCGTGTTCCGCCAGGGCCGCCGGGTAGTCCGCGTCACCGCGCTGACGAACCCACCACGCGAGGTCACCCTGGCCACGCTCACCAACCTGGTCGATCCGATGCTCCCACTCTTCTTGCGCTGAACTGTCCGGCGCTGAACTTTCTGGTCCAGACCAGCGTCCAACCACCATCTAACTGCAAATGGGGGTGGTGGAAATGCGCACACTTCTCAGGTACGGCGGACTTCTGGCCGTGGGGGTTCTGAGCGCCGGTCTCCTGACCGGAACGGCATCAGCACAGCCCAGCGCGACCGCTCGTAGCTGCGGGCTCAATCTCGGATCGGTGACGGCCGGCGGCGATCACCGGGAGCAGGTCATCACTGAGGAGGGTGGCGTGGTCGACAACTGGATCGTCGCCAAAAACCTCTTCCCCGACGGTCAGGTCCGGCTGAGCGCGACGGTCCGGTACGGCGCGGCAGAGGTCGGCGGGATGGCGCACGTGGGCCCGGTCATCATGGGCTCGACGATGTACGACAGCAGCTACGTGACGGCGGACGGCTCGGGGGCCGTGACACAGAAGCAACTCACCCGGGTCGGACCCGGCTGGGGGGTCTACCGGAGTCTCGACCGGTCGACGTACGTCACCGCGACCGCGAAACGCGAGACCGAGTACTCGCTGCGCAACGACGGCACGCTCTACCGCCGCAACGTCACCTACAAGGACGGTGTGGCGAGTCGGCAGATCACCGGATGGCAGTCCGGCTACCGGGGCGTGAAGGCGATGACGCTGATCAGCCAGACAGCGACGTACGACACGTTCCTGATGACGCTGACCTCCGGGAAGCTGTACACGGCCCGGCTGCCGTTGGCCGGCGGGCACATCATCCCGGGTGTGGTGAAGCAGGTCCGGCCCTCGACGTGGCAGGGGTTCGAGACGCTGGTGGCCGCTGCGTGTGACGACGGCGTGCTGCTGCTCGGCATCGACAAGGACACCGGCTCGGCGTACCTGTACAAGGTTGGCCACGCCAACGGTGCCGCGACCTCGATCAGGCTGATCCGCAAGGTGCCGGGCTCGTTCAAGGAGCCGGTCTACTTCCACTGGCAGCTCTTCAGCGGCGAGCGACTGGCAGGCGACTGAGCCGTGACAATCGCCCCACCCGATCCGTCGGGTGGGGCGATTTGCCCGTTACGGCCAGGACTTCGCGAGGAGGGCGCGGGTGTCCGGGAGGAGTTGGGGCAGGACCTTGGTGTGGGCGATCGCCGGCATGAAGTTCGTGTCGCCGGCCCATCGCGGGACCACGTGCTGGTGCAGGTGGGCCGCGATGCCGGCGCCGGCGATCTCGCCCTGGTTCATGCCGATGTTGAAGCCGTGCGCGCCCGACACCGTGCGGATCGCCTGCATCGCCTGCCGGGTCAGCGTCGAGACGTCCGCGACCTCCGCCTCGCTCAGCTCGGTGTAGTCGGCGACGTGCCGGTACGGCACGACCATCAGGTGCCCCGGGTTGTACGGGTACAAGTTCAGGACGGCGTACGCCGCCTCGCCGCGGTGCACGATCAACGCATCCGCGTCCGGCAGCCCCGGCAGCCGGCAGAACGGGCAGCCGGAACCGGCCTCATCACTGGTGGGTTTGTTCTCGCCCTCGATGTACGCCATCCGGTGCGGCGTCCACAGCCGCATGAACGGATCGGGCACCCCGACCCCGTCCTGCCCCACCAGTTCTTCAGGTGTGTACGGCGAGTCGGGGGTGTCCGTCATACCTGCACGCGCTTCGCTACGGAGTCGACGATCTCGGCCACGGCGTCGGCGATCGGTACACCGTTCTTCTGCGTGCCGTCGCGGTACCGGAAGGAGACCGACCCGGCCGACATGTCGTCGTCGCCGGCGATCAGCATGTACGGCACCTTGGCCTTCTGGGCGTTCCGGATCTTCTTCTGCATCCGGTCGTCGGACGCGTCGACCTCGACCCGGATCCCCTGCGCCTTCAGCTGCTTGGCGATCTCGAACAGGTAGTCCACATGCCCGTCGGTGATCGGGATGCCGATCACCTGCACGGGAGCGAGCCACGGCGGGAAGACGCCGGCGTAGTGCTCGGTCAGCACCGCGACGAACCGCTCGATCGAGCCGAACAGGGCCCGGTGGATCATCACCGGCCGCTGCCGGGAGCCGTCCGGCGCGGTGTACTCGAGCTCGAACCGCTCCGGCAGGTTGAAATCCAGCTGGATCGTCGACATCTGCCAGGTCCGGCCGATCGCGTCCCGGGCCTGGACGGAGATCTTCGGGCCGTAGAACGCGGCGCCGCCCGGGTCCGGGACCAGCTCCAGGCCGGAGCCCTCGGCAACTTCCCGCAGCGTCTCGGTGGCCTCCTCCCAGACCTCGTCGGAGCCGACGAACTTGTCCGGGTTCTTGGTGGAGAGCTCGAGGTAGAAGTCGTCAAGGCCGTAGTCGGCGAGCAGGCCGAGCACGAACGTCAGCAGGTTGCGCAGCTCGTCGCGCATCTGCTCACGGGTGCAGTAGATGTGCGCGTCGTCCTGGGTGAAGCCGCGGGCGCGGGTCATACCGTGCACGACGCCGGACTTCTCCAGCCGATAGACCGTGCCGAACTCGAACAGCCGCAGCGGCAGCTCCCGGTACGACCGGCCGCGGGCCGCGAAGATCAGGTTGTGCATCGGGCAGTTCATCGGCTTCAGGTAGTAGTCCTGGCCCTGCTTGCGGATCTGCCCGTCCGCGCCGCGCTCCTCGTCCAGGTGCATCGGCGGGTACATGCCGTCGGCGTACCAGTCCAGGTGACCGGAGGTCTCGAACAGCTGGCCCTTGGTGATGTGCGGTGAGTAGACGAACTCGTAGCCGTCCTCGACGTGCCGCTGGCGCGAGTAGTCCTCCATCACCTTCCGGAGCACGCCGCCCTTGGGGTGGAACACCGCGAGACCGGAGCCGATCTCGTCCGGGAAGCTGAACAGGTCGAGCTCGGTGCCGAGCTTGCGGTGGTCGCGCTTGGCGGCCTCCTCGAGCCTCGTCAGGTACGCCTTGAGCTCGTCGCGCGACTCCCACGCGGTGCCGTAGATCCGCTGCAGCTGCGGGTTCTTCTCGCTACCCCGCCAGTACGCCGCCGCCGTACGCATCAGCTTGAAGTTGCCGAGGTATCCCGTCGCCGGGACGTGCGGGCCGCGGCACAGGTCCTTCCAGGCCACGCTGTCGTCGCGCCGGACGTTGTCGTAGATCGTCAGCTCGCCGCCGCCGACCTCCACCGAGGCGCCTTCCGCGGCGTCGGCCGCCGAGCCCTTGATGCCGATCAGCTCGAGCTTGTACGGCTCGCTCGCGAGCTCGTCGCGCGCGTCGTCGTCGGAGACCACCCGGCGGCTGAACCGCTGCCGCTCCTTGATGATCTGCTGCATCTTCTTCTCGAGCTTGGTCAGGTCCTCCGGCGTGAACGGCGTCGGTACGTCGAAGTCGTAGTAGAACCCGTTCTCCACCGGCGGGCCGATGCCGAGCTTGGCCTCCGGGAACAGCTCCTGCACCGCCTGCGCGAGGACGTGCGCCGTCGAGTGCCGGATGATCGCCCGGCCGTCCTCCGACGCCGCCTTGACCGGCTCGATCTCGTCCCCGTCGGCGACGACCCGGGACAGGTCCCGCAGCTCACCGTTGACCCGGGCGGCGATGGCGGAGCGGTCCTGACCGAAGATCTCGGCGAACAGCTCCCCGATCGTCGTCGTCTCGGTCACACTCCGCTCAGCCTCGCCCTCGACGCCGATCAGGTGGACCTTGACTTCCGACACGTGCACTCCTCAGGTCTCGACCAGCCGAATACCGGTCACGCACAGATGGTATCGACACACCTGACGAAAGTAGGGGCCGGGACCAGCCGCTCGTCCGATGTGCCGGGGGCGCCTGCATTTCTAGGTTCGAGGTACCACAAGAACCAGGAAAGGGCCCCGGCGTGATCACGCTCGAAGGACTCACCAAGAGGTACGGCGCGACGACCGCCGTGGACTCGCTCGACCTCACCATCTCCCCCGGCCGGGTGACCGGCTTCCTCGGGCCGAACGGCGCCGGCAAGTCGACCACGATGCGGATGATCCTCGGCCTCGACAGCCCGTCCGCGGGCACCGCGCTCGTCGACGGACGCCCGTACGCCGACTGGCCGCGCCCACTGACCAAGGTCGGGGCCCTGCTCGACGCCAAGGCCCTGCACCCGCGCCGGTCCGCCCGGGACCACCTGGTCGCGATGGCCCACAGCAACGGCGTCCCTGTGACCCGCGTCGACGAGGTGCTGTCGATCGTCGGCCTGGACACGGTGACCAGGAAACGCGCCGGGCAGTTCTCGCTGGGCATGGGCCAGCGGCTCGGTATCGCCGGCGCGCTGCTCGGCGATCCCGAGGTGCTGATGTTCGACGAGCCGGTGAACGGCCTCGACCCGGACGGTGTCCGCTGGGTCCGGGAGCTGATGCGCTCGCTCGCGGCCGAGGGCCGCACGGTCTTCGTTTCCAGCCATCTGATGAGCGAGATGCAACTGACCGCCGATCAGCTGGTCGTGATCGGTCGCGGCCGCCTGATCGCGGACGCCGCGGTCGGCGACGTGATCGCGGGTTCTTCCAGGACGACCGTCGCCGTGCGGATCCCCGACCGGACCCAGCTCGCCGTACTGCGGGACCGGCTGGCGGCCGAGGCCGAGCGGGTCGACGCCGTCGAGGAGCGGCTGGTGGTGACCGGCGTACCGGCCGAACGAGTGGGCGATCTCGCCTACGAACTCGGCGTACGGCTGCACGAACTGGTGACGGAGCGCGCGTCGCTCGAGGAGGCCTATATGGAGCTCACCGCGGACAGCGTCGAATACGGCGTTGGATACGGCGTCGGATATGGCGTGGCGGTGGTGTCATGAGCGACGCGATCCTGCAGTTCGCCCATGAACTGATGTCGTCCTGGTGGATCTACCTCGCGTTGTGGGGGTTCGCCGCCCTGGACGGGTTCTTCCCGGCCATCCCGTCGGAGACGCTGGTCGTCACGGCAGGAGTGTTCGCCGCCGTCGGTGAGCCCAACCTGTACGCCGTCATCGTCGTCGCGGCGGTAGGAGCCTTCATGGGCGACCACATCTCCTACGCCCTCGGGCGCGGCGCCGGCGGACGAATGCTCGACCGGATGACACCAGGGACCAAGCGGTACGCCGCGGTGCTCTGGGCCCGGCAGGCTCTGGCCGAGCGCGGCGGGCTGGTCCTGGTCGTGGCCAGGTACGTGCCCGGAGGACGTACCGCGGTCACGCTGACGATGGGATCGGTCCGCTATCCGCTCCGGCAGTTCTCCGCGTTCGCCGCACTGGCCGCGGCCAGCTGGGGTATCTACTGCAGCCTGGTCGGATACATCGGCGGGAAGGCGTTCGAGGACAACCCGCTGAAGGGCGTGATCCTCGGCATCGGCCTGGCGCTCGCGGTCACGCTGGTAGTCGAGGTCGTCCGGCATCGGCTCAAGAAGCGGCGTCAAGCTCAAGTAGAGCCTGAGCTCGTGGAAGCGGGTGGACGATGAGTACTGCGACCCTCACAGTGGGAACCGGCTCCGGTCTGTCGAACGCGGTTCGGTCGGAGTGGACCAAGCTGTGGTCGGTCCGGTCCAGCTGGCTCAACATCGTGGGTGCCGCCGTACTGAGCACGTTGCTCGGGATGCAGTACGGCTGGGGACTCGCCTACGACAACACGCACCTCCAGCCGGGCGAGGTCGCGGAGCAGCAGCCGATCGGGCAGTTCGGCGTCTCGGCGATGCTGATCGTGCAGGTGGTGATTGCCGCGTTCGCCCTGCTGACAGTCACCTCGGAGTACGCGACCGGCAGCATCCGGTCGACCCTGCAGTGGACACCGGTGCGGCGGGACGTCGTACTCGCCAAGGCCGCCGTCCTCGCACCGGTTCTGTTCGCCTACGGGATCGCAATGGCGGCGCTCGCTTCGGTGGCAGGAGGTCTGACCGCAGGTTCCTGGGCTGACTGGGACGCCACCGACCTCGCGGTCGACCTGCTGGCTGTCGGTTTCTACGCGACTGCTGCCGGCCTCTTCAGCGCCGGAATCGCCTGGTTGGTCCGCAGCACCGCCGGCACGCTGACAGTTGCGTTCCTGCTGCTTCTGGTGGTTCCGCTGATGCTGGGCCAGGCCTCATTGCGTGCGCTGGTGTGGACAGCGGCCCTCCTGCCAGGCGGGGCCGGCCAGAACTTCCTGACAGGTGCCACGGACCCGCTCTCCCCCACCCTGAGCGCGGCGATCCTGATCGCGTGGGCAGCCGGCGCACTGGTCCTCGGTGCGAGCATCCTCAAACGACGCGACGCCTGAACAGCAACGCGGCGGTCCGGAAGTGTCCGGACCGCCGCGTTACTGTGCTCAGTGCAGTGCTCAGCGCGGGGTGTTGAGCGCGATGGTGATCTGCTCCGAGACCCGGGCCGCGAGTTCCAGGGCGGCGCGGCGGGTGTTGGGCTGCAGGGCGTTGTGGTCCAGCGGACCTTCCGCCGCGATATGCATGTCGGTCGGGATGTCGATGACGGCGGCCGCACGGGAGTCGAAGTACGGCCGGAGCTGCTTCTCGACCTCCTTGTTGACGTCGCCGGGGCCGTTCGAGACCGCGATCACCGCGCGGCGGATCAACCGCTGCGCCTCCGGGCCCTGGTTGTCGAGCTCCTCGAGCATCTGCACGGCGGCCGCGCAGGACAGGCTCTTCCACTTGATCGGGATGACGAGGGCGTCGGCCGCCTTCATCGCCTCGCGCCAGTTGCTGGAGCCCTCGTTGTTCCCGGTGTCGATCACGAGCACCTTGTAGAACCGGCTCAGCAGGCGGTGGATCTGGTCGAAGTCCTTGGCCTCGATCTGCGCGTACGTCGTGGTCGCCGAGGTGAGGACGTCGTACTGGCCGGCGACCTGGTGCCGCAGGTACGCCGCGACGTCGCCGAGCCGGGCGTCCGGCTGGGTCAGCATCGGCATCGCCTGCAGCATGTCCGTGACCGTCGACCGGGAGTTCGTGTCGTGGGTCCGCAGGTGCATGTTGCCGCGCAGCTCGTTGTTGTCCCAGGCGACGACACCGCCGCCACGGGCCTGACCGAGCGCACCCGCGAGCATCAGGGTGGTCGGCGTCTTGCCCGAGCCGCCCTTCGGGTTCGCCACGACGATCGTCACCGGACGGCGGAAGGCCGTCGCCGCGGTCGCCCGCGCGATCCGCTCGGAACGCTCGGCGCTACCTGGACGCAGCTTCAGCATGCTCCGCATGCCGCGCTCGGCCGGAGCCTCCCGCGGCAACGGCAGCGCCTGGATCAGCTCGTCGGCGCGGTAGGACAGGTTCTGCGGGGGCTGCTGCGCCTGCTGCCCCGGGACGCCCTGCGGGAAGAAGTGCTGAGCGGCCGGCGACAGTGGCTGACTGCCCTGTCCCGGCTGGGGCGCCGGAGCGGCCTGCGGAGGCTGAGCAGGCGGGAACTGGGCTCCCTGCGGCGGCGTGCCCTGGTCCTGCCCGGAAAGGTGGAACGACGAACCGCCGAACACCGGGCTGTTCTGACCGGCATCCTGAGCGGGAGCAGCAGCCTCGTCGGTGGCTGCGGGCTCGGCCTCCAGACCGGCCTCGTCGTCCTTCTCCTCCGGTTGGGTCCACGACGCAGCACCCGGCTCAGCGGCCGGCTGCGTCCACGACGGGGCCGGTGCGCTCGGCTGCGGCTGGGTCCACGGCGAGGTCTGGTCGAGGGGCTTGGCGGCAGGTCCGGACCACGAGTCGCCCGGGAACTCCTGCGACAGCGCGTCCGCCTGCTCTTCGGATTCCTCGACCGGTTCGGCGTCGGGCGTCTGGTTAGGGTCCGGCTGGGTCCAGGAGGGGGTCGGCTGCCACATTCTCCGGACCTCGGCCGCCGCCGCTTCCCGGTCCTTGTGCTGTCCGGAGTTGTGCGAGTCGGTCACGACCTGGATCCCCGATTCTGTGAGAGGGGGCGGGTGGCCCCAGGAGGCTTGCTGGGTGGTCCGGAGAGGTGAGGTCCCCGGGAGGGTCCCACTATCCCATGACCCGGTGTCCTTACCACGTCACCACCCGGAGCGTCCGATGACGGTTCCGCAATCAGTATCCAGGCTCGTGAGGGCCACGCGTCGCGGTGACCCGAAGCGGCCAGCTACACCCTTCAGCCCGTGACCAGACCGGCTTCGTAGGCGACGATCGCCGCCTGGACCCGGTTCTTCACACCGAGCCGCAGCAGTACGGCACTGACGTACGCCTTCACGGTCCCCTCGACCAGGTACAGCCGTCCCGCGATCTCGGCGTTCGACAGGCCGGCGCCGACCAGTCCGAGCACCTCCAGCTCCCGGGGAGTCAGTACGGCGACCTGCTCCTTGGCGGCCGCCGCACGGGCCATCGCACCGCCACCGGCGCCGGCACTCAGCTCAGCAATCACCCGCTGCGCGACCTTCGGGGAGAGATAGGCGGCGCCTTCGGCTACTGCCTTCAGGCCCGAGATCAGCTCTCGCGGGTCGCCGGACTTCAGCAGGAAGCCGCTCGCGCCGTCGCCGAGCGCCCGGGCGATGTAGGCGTCCTCCGAGAACGTCGTGAGGATGACGACCGCCGTGTCCGGGACGGTCCGCCGGATCTCTGCGCCGGCGGCCAGTCCGTCCATCCGCGGCATCCGGATGTCCAGTACGGCGACGTCCGGCCGGTGCCGCCGTACCGCTTCCACGGCTTCGACGCCGTCGGCCGCCTCGGCAACGACCTCGATCTCGTCGTCGGTGCCGAGGATCGCGCGGACACCGGCCCGCACCATCGCCTCGTCGTCCGCGAGCATCACCCTGATCATCCGTTGCCTTCCGGGGTCGGTGGGACAGAACCGCTCTGTACGACGGCCTTGGCGACCAGTACGCCGTTCGCGAAGCACAGGCGGTACACGTAGTTGCTCGAGAACGGAGGAGCCGGCCGGTAGTACCGGCAGCTCCAGCCGGCCGGTGGCTGGTAGCCCTCGCCCGGCGCGTCGATCATCTGCATCCGCGGCAGCACCTTCGCCACGTCCGCTTCGGACTGGCCGATGGTGAGTCCGTCGTACTGCGGCGGTCGCAGGATCGCGCTGTAGCCGGCGACGAGGTAGTAGCCAAGGGCAACCGCACCGACCACGGCACCTAGTAGTACCGGCGCGGCAATGGCAGTGATCAGGCCACGCTGTGCGCTCCGCCGTACCGTGGCTCGCTCAACCGCGGCAGTGGGCGGCTCCGGTCGGCCGCCCGCCCGAGGCATCGTGGCAGTGACCCGGAAACCACCACCTGGTCGTGGACCTGCAGTGAACGACCCGCCAGCGAGCCGGACGCGTTCACGCAGTCCGTCGAGGCCACGCCCACCTGGCGGCGCGGCCACTGGCTGGCTCGCTCCGGTGTCGACAACCTCCACCTGTACGTCGTCCTCGTGTGTCGTCACGCTGACCGTCACCGACGCACCAGGTGCGTGCTTGCTCGCATTCGTCAATGACTCCTGCACCACGCGGTGCACGGCCCGGTCCACCATCGGCGCCAGTACGCCGTCAACGTCCTCGGTCAGCTGCACCGCGAGACCGGACGCAGCAGCGCGATCCACCAACGCACGCACGGTTTCGTCATGCGGGACGGTCGGTGCGTCCTGATCACGCAGTACGCCGACGATCTCGCCGAGCCGCTCCGTCGCCGTGGCGGCCGACTCGCGTAGCTCACCAGCAGCCCGTCGGTGCTCCTCTGGCAGGGACGGGTCGAGTTCGAGCGCTGCCGCGCGCAGTGCGATCAGGCTGAGCTCGTGACCGACCGAATCGTGCATGTCCTCGGCGATCCGGGACCTCTCGCGCAGGCGCTCCTGGTCGATCTCCATCTGCTGCTCGCGCTCGATCCGCTCGGCGCGCTCCCAGCCTGCTGTTGCCAGCAACGCCTGCTGCGCCCGGTAGCGCCCCATCAGCCACGGCAGCACGACCAACAGTAGTGCGAGCAGAAGCAACATCAGCCACGTCAGCACTGCCTCTGTCGCCTGAGCTCCCCGGCGGATCGTCAGGGCGAGCAATAGCATCCCGAGCAGCGACCAACTGCACAGGAGCACGAAGTGCTTCAGCTGTGTTTCCCGTCGGCCGGCCAGGTAGCTCAGTAGGCTGATCGCCGGTACCAGGGCGATCTGCACGCCGTTCGTCGTACCGAGTGCGAAGGCGACGATGACGATCTCCGTCCACGCCACCGCGCCCAGAGCCACCAGCGGCCACCTGCGTCGCCCGATGACCGCGAACGCCAGGACCGCGAGGCAGGCACCGCGGACCCAGTACGGGTCGTGCCGCGCACCGCTCTCGGCGAGCACGAGGAAGCTCAGCGCGGCCCACAGACCCACGTCCCCCAGGCGGCGCCACTTCATGACGTAGACGCTACACAGTGGCAGTGCGCACGCCGTACTGCCGAAAGTCAGGTCTGCGCGTCAATCAGCTCGAACGGTACGAGGGACAGGTTCGGCACCGGCTCACCGCGCAGCTGCGCGAGTAGCAGGTCCACGGCACGCCGCCCCATCTCTGCCTGGTTCTGCCGGACATGCAGGTACGGCGGTCCGCCGATGGAGTCCCCCGGTGAGTCGAAGCAGGCGACCACTCGGTCACCGCCGAGCGCCCTGTCGACCATGCGGGCCAGGTTGTACTCACACGCGAAGTACGCCGTCACTTCGGGTCTCTGATCGCGGAAGGCGCGAATGGTGTCCATGTCCGCCCGTACGCTCTCAGTGGTCGTCGAGCCGGGCAGCGTGCTGCGCAAGTCCGTCAGCTCGTAGGGCTGACCGTGCTTCTGATCGGCGAAGGCGGCGCGGAAGCCCTCGAGCCGGTCCTCGATCGAGGAGGTGTTCACCGGCGGCGGCGAGACGAAGGCAACGTGCTCATGTCCCCGCTCCAGCAGCCGTGTGGTGAGTGCACGAGCAGCGGCCACGTTGTCGGTGTGCACCGCGGCCACAGGAATGCCGGAGAGATGACGGTCCACCACAACCACCGGGAACCCGTCGAGCACCTGCCGGAGCAGGCTGGCGTTGTAGAAGTCGCCGTGCACCGGGAACACGATCAGACCGTCCACAGTGGCCACCAGCGAGTCGACAGCCTTCTCCTCATCGGTCTGCCGGCCGTGCGTACGCCGTACCACCAGGTGGGCGCCGTACTCCGCGCAGCGCTCCTCGATCGCGTTGAGCAGGTCCAGCCCGTAGGCCTCGGACATATCAGGCACGATCAGCGCGATCGATCGGGCCTCGCGGCGCGGCGCCGGGCGCAGCGGCACGGTCAGATCGGTGAGGTCGGGCAGCCGACGTACGACGAACGTCCCCTTGCCACGGACGCGTTCGACCAGACCGGCCTCCCGCAGGACCTCCAAGGCGCGCTTGGAGGTGATCCGGCTGACCGCGAACTGCGCCGCCAGCTCCATCTCGGACGGAACCCGGTCCCCCGGCCGCAGCGCGCCCCGGCGGAGCTGCTCCAGCACGTGAGCGCAGATCCGCTCGTACAGCAGTGCCACAGCTCCTCCTCTCGCCGGTCCGGTTGACATATCCAATCATCCCGGACTGTCGGTGGCGGGGAACGTGAGCAGTTGAACTAGTCTCGGCCCCCTTCGGCTGACACCATGCCGCCATGACCCGTCCACCGGTGCCTGCGTTCGCTCTACGGCCTGTGGCGACCGTCGCGTTGCTCGTGGGCGCGGTGCTCACCGCACTGTCCGGACGCTACGGCTACCACCGCGACGAGCTGTACTTCATGGTCGCAGGGCGGCATCTCAGCTGGGGGTACGTCGACCAGCCGCCGCTGACTCCGTTCATCGCGCGCGTGTCGACGGCTGTCTTCGGCGACACCGTGATGGGGCTTCGGGTGCTGTCGACGTTGAGCACTGTCGCCACGATCGTCGTCATCGCGCTGATCGCGCGGGAGTTCGGCAGCGAGCGGCGCGGTCAGATCCTGGCGGCCGTCTGCGCCGCGGTGTCCGGCTTCGTGATCGGCGTCGGGCATCTGGTCTCGACGGCGACGTACGACCTGCTTGCCTGGATGCTGATCGGTCTGTTCGCGGTGAAGCTGCTGCGGTCGGGCGACGGCCGCTGGTGGCTCGCACTCGGGCTGACGGCCGGGATCGCATTGGAGAACAAGTACCTCGTCGTGCTGCCGATCGGCGCGCTGTTCATCTCGCTGCTGATCGTGGGACCGCGCGGAGTGCTGCGATCGTGGTGGCTGGTCGCGGGCGTGGCGGTCGCGGGGCTGATCGCGTTGCCGAACGTGCTGTGGCAGTTCCAGCACGACTGGCCGCAGCTCAGGGTCGCGAGCGGGATCAGCGAGGACGACGGCACCGAGAACCGGATCATGTTCGTCCCGCTCCAGCTCTTGCAGCTGTCACCGTTCCTGGTCCCGGTGTGGGTGGCCGGCTTCCTGCGGATCTGGCGGCAGCTCCGCTGGGCTCGCTCCGTCGCGCTGGCGTATCCGGTGTTGTGCGTCGTTGTGCTCGTGACCGGCGGGAAGTCGTACTACGCATTGCCGCTGCTGCTCGTGCTCGTGGCAGCCGGTTGTGAGCCCGCGCTGCGCTGGGTGGATCGTCATCGAACCCAGGCTGTCGTCGCTTTCGTCCTGACTGCCGTGACGTCTGCCCTCTTCACACTGCCGGTCCTGCCGGCGTCAGCCGCCGACCTCGTCATCCCGTTGAACAAGGAGCAGGGCGAGCAGATCGGGTGGCCCGCGTTCACCGCGTCCGTCGCCAGTGCGTGGGACCAGATCCCGTCCAAGGAGCAAGCGACTCTGTTGACCGGCAACTACGGCGAGGCCGGAGCGCTCGTGCGCTACGGGCCTGCGCACGGCCTGCCGACGCCGTACTCCCCGCACATGAGCTTCTGGGAGTGGTCGCGGCCTCCGGACGCCAACACCGGCCCAGTGCTCCTCGTCGAGATCGAACGGACCCCGATCTTCGAGTCGTACTTCCGCGACTGCAAGCAGGTCGGCACCGTGGACAGCATCGTCTCGAACGACGAGGACGGCACCGCCTTGGTCCTGTGCAGCGCGCCCGCGGAGCCCTGGTCCACCTTGTGGCCGAAGATCCGGCAGTTCTACTGATCCGCTTACGGTTGGACGATGCCCGACCTCGTCGACGTTCCTGCTGGACTCCTGTTCCTGCGCGACGACCGGGTCGGCAAACGCTGGCATGTGAACCTGCCTGCCTTCCGTCTGGCCCGGTACCCGATGACTCACGGGGAGTTGCCGCTCAGCGGCGTCAGCTGGTACGACGCGGTTGCCTTGTGCAATCAGTTGTCCTCGGAGGCCGGACTGCCCGTTGCGTACACGATCGAGGGTGAGCAGGTGGACTGGGACCAGTCCTCCCCCGGTTTCCGACTGCCCACCGATGCGGAATGGCAGTACGCGTGCACCGCCGGCACACCTGCGTATCGCTACGGTCCGCTGGACGAGATCGCCTGGTACGCCGGGAACTCCGACGGCCATGCGCATCCCGTCGGGCTGCTGACTCCGAACGCGTGGGGGCTCCACGACATGCTCGGCAACGTCTGGGAGTGGTGCTGGGATCTGTACGACGCGGAGACCTACGGCGCCTACCGGATCTTCCGCGGCGGCGGCTTCGCCGACGGGGAGCGCTCTCTCGGCTCCACTGTCCGCCGGCGGTCACATCCGACGTTCGCGATCGAGGACCTCGGTTTCCGGGTCGCGCAGTCAGTCGTCGGCTGACGGCCTCAGGGCGAGCTTGCCGACGGTGGTGCCGGACTCGAGTTCGGCCAGAGCCTTCGGGCCGTCGGCGAGGTCGTAAACGCTCGGGCGGCCGGGTGGGTACACACCGGCCTTGATCAGTTCGTCGAGCTCTGCGAGGACCTCGGCGAACAGTTCGGGTGCGTGCTGGATCGTGGTGGTCAGGTGCTGGCCGATCACGTGCACCGGGTGTTTGAAGTTGAGCTCCCAGTTGCTGATCGACGACTCACCGGCCGCGGCTCCGATGACAACGACCTTCCCGGTCACCCGGCGCGCAACCTCGATGCTCTGCCGGAACGTGTCGCCGCCGACCGATTCGAGCACGATGTCGGCGCCGCGCCCGCCCGTCAACCGGCGTACCTCCGCGACCAGGTCCGCCACCCGGTAGTCGATCACGTGATCCGCGCCAAGCCGCCGTACGACGTCATGCTTCGACGCGGACGCTGTCGCGATGACCGTTGCGCCGTAGTGCTTGGCGATCCGCACCGCCGCCTGCCCGACACCGCCGGCCGCGGCGTGGATCAGCACGGTGTCACCAGCGGTCAGCTGTCCGAGTGGCCGGAGAGACGCGAGAGCGGTTGCCCAGTTCAGAACCAGGCCGAGGGCTTCGTCATCACTCCAGCCGTTGGGCACCGGTACGACGGCGTTCGCGGGCATCACCACGTACTCCGCGAACGCGCCGGCGCCCGTTCCGATGACATGGTCGCCGAGGGCCGCATTCGCCACGTTCTCCCCCAGGGCGACGACCTCACCTGCCGCCTCGAAACCCGCCAGGTACGGCGGCTTCGGGCCACCGTCGTACGTGCCTCGCGTCTGCATCACGTCGGCGAAGTTCACCCCGGCGGCGCCGACTTTCACGAGCACCTCCCCTGCCCCCGCCACCGGCACCGCGACATCCACGACCCGCATCACACCCGGCCCGTCCAACGAAGGCTGTTCCAGCGCCCGCACGACCTCACCATCCCTCACTCATGTTTGATGATGATCGTACATCTGTTCGCCGCCGATCAAACTCCATCCCCCAACGGCAGCCGAGCGAAGCGAAGGGACGGGTGAGGGAGGCGCCGCACTGGGGAGATAACGGCCCGACCCAACCACCGCAGCCGAGCGAAGCGAAGGCGCACAGGGGGTGCGGGTGGCGGAGCCCCCGCCGGGCGGCAAGCGAAGCGCAGCCGCGCAAATGACGAAGGCGAGGCGGTCAGCGCAAGTATTGCGCGACACACCTCGCCCATCGCCTTCGTGGACGATACTGGGATCGAACCAGTGACCTCTTCCGTGTCAGGGAAGCGCGCTACCGCTGCGCCAATCGTCCAAGGGAACCTCGTGGGGTTCTCGAGGTGGAGACGGGATTCGAACCCGTGTACACGGCTTTGCAGGCCGTTGCCTCGCCTCTCGGCCACTCCACCACTGAGAAAGCTGGCCTGCCGAACCCTCTCCGAGCGGACGACCGGGTTCGAACCGGCGACCTCAACCTTGGCAAGGTTGCGCTCTACCAACTGAGCTACGTCCGCACTGCGACCGGTTTCCGCTGTCTCCGGCGCGAGAAGAACATTAGCCCATCTCCGCGCCAGTTCAAAAATCGGGGTCCCCGGTACGTCGACGTACCGTCATCAACTGCTCACCTTCGGACTCCCGCGCGGACCCAGATCACCTGCGCACTAAGGTGTTCCGCGGAAGGAGCACCACATGCGTATCTGGCTGAACGGCGCCTTGCTGGACGACGAGGCGACGGTCTCGCCGCTCGACCACGGGCTGACCACCGGCGACGGCGTTTTCGAGACGATCAAGATCGAGAGCGGCCGCCCGTTCGCGGTCCGGCGGCATCTCGACCGGCTCGTCCGCTCGGCGGTCGGTCTCGGCCTCCCGGCACCGGACGTCGCGGCGATCGAGGCGGGTATCGACGCGGTGGTCGCGGCCGACCCCGGTATCCCGTTCGGCCGGTTGCGGATCACGTACACGGGCGGTGTCTCTCCGCTGTCGTCGGACCGCGGTACGTCGGGCCCGACCGTGCTGATCGCGACGCAGGCGATCAAGCGCCCGGCGCCGGTGTCCGAGATCGTCACGGTCCCGTGGGTGCGCAACGAGCGCAGTGCGGTCGCCGGCCTCAAAACCACGTCCTACGCCGAGAACGTCCGCGCCCTCGCCTACGCGAAGGAACGCGGCGGCAGCGAGGCGATCTTCGCGAACACGATCGGCAACCTCAGCGAAGGCACCGGCTCGAACATCTTCTGCGTGTACGACGGTGAGCTCGTCACGCCGACCCTCGAGTCGGGCGCACTGGCGGGCGTGACGCGCGCTCTCGTCCTCGAATGGTTCGGTGGCGTCGAGCGCGACGTACCCCTGGAACAGCTCTTCGAGGCCGAGGAGATCTTCCTCACATCGACAACCCGCGACGTCCAAGCCATCCGGCGTGTCGACGCCCGCGAACTCCCCGCCCCCGGCACCATCACCGCCCAGGTCGCCAAGATCTTCACCGAACGCTCCACCGACATCCTGAACCCCTGACGGCGCGGACCCCAGCCACTCAGCAACTACCCATCGGGCGGTGGTCCGGCCGATCGCCGCGTGGCGACAGGTCATCGGAGGGGGCCCGGTAAGTAGTTGGTGAGTGGCTGGGGTCCGCTTCGTGGCGGTTACTCGCCCGAGGCTTTGCGGCGTTCGCGGTAGGCGGCTACGTGCAAGCGGTTGCCGCAGGTGCGGGCGTCGCAGTAGCGCTTGGAACGGTTGCGGGACAGGTCGATCAGGGCGTCGTCACAGTCGGGCGCTTCGCATCTGCGCAGACGTTCACGCTCGCCGGCCGAGATGACCTGCGCCAGCGCGATCCCACACTCCACCGTGATCCGGCACGCCAACGACGCACCCGCGCGGGAGTAGTGGATATGCCACGGATGCCCGTCGTGGTTGGTCAGCCGCGGAGTCGACGTACCGCGCGCGATGATCGCGTTGATCATCGTCGCCGCCGACGCGTCGGAATCCGTGGTGAACACCGGCGCGAACAACGGCCGCAGGTCGCGGACCTCGGCCAGGTCCTTGTCCGTCAGTGTGTCGACCGCGCTGAACTCCCGTTCCTGGACGAACTTCTCCAGTTCCTCCAGGGTCTCCAGCGAATCGACCTGACTGTTCGGCCCGGGCATCGTGTTGACGAGCCGGACCAGCGTCCCGAGCGCCTGCTCGGTGTCGTGCGAGAAAGTCACAATCACGTCTCCAACGCGACGGGGTCTCCGTCCTGCAGCAAGAGTAGCCCGGCCCGATTAGATCGTCGCTTCATCATGCGCTATGGTTTCACCCGCAACACCACACAAGAAACATCAGCACCACCCCGGGCGATTGGCGCAGTGGTAGCGCGCTTCGTTCACACCGAAGAGGTCACTGGTTCGAACCCAGTATCGCCCACGAAGTCGACAGGCGACGTGTGTCCGCGGAAAGCGCGGACCTCGTCGCCTTCGTCATTTGTGCGGCTGCGCTTCGCTTGCCGCCCGGCGGGGGCTCCGCCACCCGCACCCCCTGTGCGCCTTCACTTCGCTCGGCTGCGGTGGCTGGGTTGAGCAGTTACCTCACAGCGGGTGGTTCCGTTTGTGGGTCACACTCACCACATCGCCAACTGCCCCACGGTGGACGCCTTCGCTTCGCTCGGCTGCGGTGGCTGGGTTGAGCACTCACCTCACCAGCGGTGGTTCCGTTTGCGTTCACCCACCCCATCCCCCCGGCGCACACCTTCGCTCCACTCGGCTCCGCGGCTGGGTTGGGCAGTTACCTCATCAGCGGTGGTTCCGTTTGCGGGTCACTCACCACACCCCCACCGCCCCTCGATGCACGCCTTCGCTTCGCTCGGCTCCATGGCTGGGTTGGGCAGTTACCTCACCAGCCGTGGTTCCGTTTGTGGGTCACCCACCACGTCGCCGACCGCGGTCGGTGGAGGCCTTCGCTTTGTGGGTGGGGTTGCGGTTCGTAGGGCGCTGGGTCAGGCGTTGTCGAGTTGGGTCATTAGGTTGGCGTCCAGTTGTAGGTCGACGGCTGCTAGGGCTTCTTCGAGTTGGGGGATTGAGGACACGCCGATGAGGGGGACTACGCCGTGGTGGATCAGCCAGGCGAGGACTACCTGGTTCGGAGACGCGCCTAGATCGCCGGCGATCTGACGGAGGGCTTCGAAGCGGACGTACGCCGTTGGGTGCGCGTACCCGCGCTGTGGCCAGAACGGCCGATCCGGACGCACGTAGGATCCTCCGAGCAACGGCTGGTACGCGACCAGGGTCAGGTCGGGGTTCTCCGACAGATAGTCGAAGTGCTCGATGCCGGCATGCTGGAAGTGCGGTGTCCCGCGGCGCAGGACCCCTTGTAGCGCAGGCGGATTCGGCCACAGGTAGCTCGAGTGTTGCTGAATCACGGAGTACGGCGCGACTCCCTGGGCGACCGCTGTCTGGCGTGCACGATCGAGTCGCCACGTGGCGGTGTTGCTGCACCCGACCAGATCCACGACCCCCTCCGCGGCGAGTCGGCCGAAGGCGGCAACGGTCTCGTCCAGCGGCGTACTGCGGTCGTCGATGTGTGCGTAGTACAGGTCGATCCGGTCGACACCGAGCCGGCTGAGGCTTCCCTTCACCGCCGACGAAACGGCCGACGCACTCAAGCCCTCCCAGTGCGCGTCCCCCGGATCGCCCGGGACGGTCGTCCGCGCGCCGCATTTGGTCGCGATCACGAGCGAGTCGCGATTACCGCGGGATCGCATCCACTGCCCGAGCAGTTCCTCGCTCTCACCGCCGTGGCCGACCCACTGGTTGTAGTTGTTCGACGTATCGATGAACGTCCCGCCCGCCTCCACGAAGCGGTCCAGAATCGCGAAGGCAGTTTCCGCGGGCGTCGACGTACCGAAGTTCATCGCACCGAGACACAACGCACTGACCGGCCTGCGGTTCCCCAGAGACACCATGTCCACCAGCCTGCCTCTTAGACCGTGCTCCAAGTCAACCCCGGCAGGGGCAGAATGGCGCGATGACCAGAGAGCCGGGTGACGTTGCGCAGGAGTGGCAGGTAGCGGACGAGGCGGGGGACACCGAGCGTGTCGGGCAACTTGTGCGCGAACTGACCGAGCTCCTGCCGGACTCCTTCGGGGCCTGGTTCGAGGCCGCCATGCACTCGAAGGCACGCTGCGAGTGGGCGGACGCGGCCGAGCGGAACCGGCGGGCCATGGCGCTGTTCTCCGACCAGGAGCGGCAGGAGTTCGAGGGCGCGAATCCGGCCGCCTGGAACCTCGGGATCGCTGCCACTGCGCTCGCGGATTGGAAGACCGCCCGGTGGGCTTGGGCGGAGTACGGCATCGGCACGATCGAGCCCGGTCAAGGTCCGATCGACCAGGACTTCGGCCTCACGCCGATCCGGGTCAATCCGGATCGGCCGAGTCTGCGGCACCAGGTGGTTCCGGAGTACGGGGACACCGAGGTCGTGTGGTGCTGGCGCCGGAGTCCTGCGCATGCGGTGATCTCGAGCGTGCCGCTGCCCGAGTCCGGTCATCGCTTCCGGGACGTCGTACTGCACGACGGCGAGCCGAAGGGCGAACGGGAGTTCGGCGGCCGGCAGCTGGCGGTCTTCGACGAGCTCGCACGGCTCCAGGACTCCGGGATGGCCACGTGGCAGGCGCAAGTGGTCGGCGCCGAGACCGAGGACGTCCACGCGCTCGCCGATCTCGCCGGACCTGCGGGGCTCGGCGTCGACAACTGGTCCGGCATCAGGGTGATGTGCTCGGACTGCTCGCACGGTTCGCCGGACGCACACGACCACGCGCCTGCCCCGACGGACGCCGCCATGCTCGGACTGGCCGGCTCCGAAGCCGAACTGCGGGCCTGCCTGGACACCTGGACAGGGCAGCGGCCGCACCTCACTGTGTCGGAGCTGACGTTCCTCTGGTGAGTCAGACGATCCAGGCGCCGTTGTCCATCAGGACGCGGTCCTTGAGTTCGTTGACCTCGCGCCAGGCCTGGATCTTCGTCGGTGTGACGCGGAAGAACGGATAGTTCGGCAGCGGACGCGGATCGAAGCCCGCCTTCGCCGCGAACGCCGCGCCCTCGGCCTCCGACACCTCCGTGGTCGAGACCGTGCCGGCCACGTGGATCACGTCGCGTATCTCCCCCAGCGTCAGCTGTACGACGGGATTCGCCAGCAGGTTGCGCGCCGTCGGATTGGAGCGTGACGTCGACAGCAGCAAGGTCCCGTCGCTCCACAGGAACGAGAGCGGCATCAAGTACGGCGTACCGTCGAGGGACGCCGTGGACACCCACGCGTCGACGTCCTTCTCCAGACGGTTCAGGGTGTCCTGCTTGCGGACCTCCAACGGGCGGGCCTCGGCCGTCATCGCTCACTCCTCTGTCACATCTGGTGCTCGTGCTCCGTCAATCGCATGACGGCCCTCGGCCGGTCAGTGTGACAGGTCAACGGACGACAGGTGAAGGACGTGATCCGGATGGGCGGGGACGACTGGCTCGCGACGCGGTTCGAGCAGAACCGGGACCGGCTGCGGGGCATCGCGTATCGGATCCTGGGCTCAGAGCCCGAGGCGGAGGACGCGGTCCAGGAGACCTGGATCCGGCTCAGTCGCAGCGACAGCGCGACGATCGACAACCTGGGCGGCTGGCTGACGACCGTGGTCGGGCGGATCTGCCTGGACATGCTGCGGACCCGGCGCGGGCGGCCCGAACTGCCGGTCGGCGAGCACTCCCCGGTCCTCGCGGACGACGACGTACCGGATCCCGAACTCGAAGCAGTGCAGGCCGATTCGGTCGGGCTAGCACTGCTAGTGGTTCTCGAGACGCTGTCGCCGGCCGAGCGCCTGGCGTTCGTACTGCACGATCTGTTCGCCGTACCGTTCGACGACATCGGACCGATCATCGGCAAGTCTCCGGCCGCCGCCCGCCAGATCGCGAGCAGGGCGCGACGACGGGTCCGCGGTACGCCGGAACCGACCGACGTCGACGTGGTGCGGCAGAAGGAAATCGTCACCGCCTTCCTCGCGGCAGCACGTGGTGCGGACTTCTCGGGCCTCCTGCAGGTGCTCGACCCGGAGGTCGTCGTACGCGCGGACGCGGGCGCAGCGGCCTACGGCGGTACGCCGGGACTCGCCGGAGCCGGCCGGGTCGCGCAGGAGTTCTCCGGGCGAGCCGCGGCCGCGAAACTGGTGCTCGTCGACGGAATGCCTGGCCTGGTGTGGATGCGGCGCGGCGAACCGCTGATTGTGTTCTCTTTCACCGTCGTCGACGGGCGTGTCGCCGCGATCGATCTCCGAGGCGATGCGGAGTACCTCGAAAACGTCGATCTGGTGTCGCTGAAGGCGTGACCGGACGGCGTGGCGAGTGGACAGAATCGGTGGGACTCGTGTGACGGATGGGGTGCGATTCAGGCTCGTGACGACCCGGTGAAATCGGGATTTTGTCCGGGCGGAAAGTGCGCTACTGTTCTGCTCTCGCACCGAGCGGAAACGCGGCGGAGCGCAGTGCGGACGTAGCTCAGTTGGTAGAGCGCAACCTTGCCAAGGTTGAGGTCGCCGGTTCGAACCCGGTCGTCCGCTCGGAGAAGGTTCGGCAGGCCGCCGCCGCACGTGGCGGAATGGCCTCTCTGGTGGAGTGGCCGAGAGGCGAGGCAACGGATTGCAAATCCGTCTACACGGGTTCGAATCCCGTCTCCACCTCGAGGACGATTGGCGCAGCGGTAGCGCGCTTCCCTGACACGGAAGAGGTCACTGGTTCGATCCCAGTATCGTCCACGAACAACAGGCGGCAGGTGCGAAAGCACCCGCCGCCTGTTCGCGTTTCAGCGGCGGCTCTGGGCTGCCAGCGCCAGCAGAAGCACCGCAGCGCCTAGCAGTGCTAGCGGCGTCAGGCGTTCGTGAAACGCGAGGACGCCGATCGCTGTGGCCACTACTGGTTCTAGCAGCGCTAGGATTGCTGCCGTCGACGCTTTGAGGGTTCTCAGGCCGAGGTAGAACAGGGTGTAGGCGAAGGCCGTGGGGACGAGGCCGAAGTACGCGATCAGGAGCCAGCCGACGAGTGAGGTTGGTAGCGCGGCGAAGGGTGCCAGGAACATGGCGCCTGCGGCGAAGCCCAGGAGCGCAGCGGTCTGGGGGTCTGGCGCCTTGCGGTTCAGGAGCGTTGTCAGTGAGTACCCTGCCGCGGACATCACGGCTGCCGCGATACCCGTGAGGTCGGCCGTGCCGCTGGTGGCGGACAGGAGCACCAGGCCGACCACGGCAGCGAAGAGTGCTGGGGTCAGGCGTTCGCGCGCAACGATCGTGATGAAGATCGGAGCCGCCCCTAAGGCGATCACGGTGGCTACGCCGACGCCTACCCGTGGGATCGCGGTGAAGTAGCCGAGTTGGCACGCGGCCAGGCCCAAGCCGCTCAAGACGTGGCGGACCGGGCCGGCCATGAGCACCGGTCGGAGCGGAGCTCGGCGTACGGCGAGGCGCGCGAAGGCCAGCCACACCACGGCTGCGGCCAGGCGCCAGAAGGACGTGGACAGCGGCGTGAGGCCGGCGTACTTGGACAGAAGGGCGCCGGTCGGGCCGCCGGTACCCCAGGCCAGGGCGGCGAGAACGACGTAGACGAGGGCACGCCTCGTCGAGAGACGATGATGCATCGGACACTCCGGGAAGGTGTTCGCAACGAGTGGTCAGGGCGTCTGCGAACAGCCCGAAGAAGCCCAGGCCGGAAGACCTGAGCGCGAGGATGCCGTCCGCTAAGCGGCGGCCGGCGGAGTGATGATGCGATGCACGAGAAGGACCCTAACCAGTCCCCCGGTGTCGAGCGAACGGATTTACATCCGCAGGTACGAGCCGCCGTTGAAGTCGAGGACGGTCCCGGTCGCGAACTCGGCTTCGCGCGACGCCAGGTACAGGATCGCGGCCGCGACCTCGGACGGGTCGGCCACGCGTTCCAGCGGGCTCTCCAGCCGGCGGCGGTCGTACCCGTCGCCGGCCAGGTTCACCGCGGCCATGTCGGTGACCGTCCAGCCGGGCGCGATCGCGGTCACTGCGATCCCCTCCGGTCCCAACGCCCGCGCTAGCGACTGCGTGAACGAGACGATCGCCGCCTTGGAGGCGCCGTACGCCGGCTGGTTCGGCTCACCTCGGAACGCGCCGCGGGACGAGACGTTCACGATCCGGCCGCCGCGCGACATGTGCCGCACCGCGCACCAAGTGACGTTGGACGGCCCAACGAGATTCACCGCGAGCGTGTCCGCCCACGCCTGCTGCCATTCGGCGTACGTCGTCTCGCGGATCCGGTGCGGGTGGTAGACGCCCGCGTTGTTCACGAGTACGTCGATGCCGCCCAGCGCCGTGGCGGCGTCCGAGACCATCGCCTCGATCGCCGCCGGATCCGCCAGATCTGCCTGCACCGTCAGATGCCCTGAGCCCGGCAGCTCCTTCAGCACCTGCGCCGCGGAGTCCGCGGAGGCGCTGTAATGGATCGCCACCCGGTCACCCGCGGCAGCGAACGCCCGCGCCGCCGCCGCACCGATCCCCCGCGAAGCCCCCGTCACCAGCACCGATCGGTTCATACGCCCGATCCTTTCACTGCTGAACAAAACAGCAAACTACGGTCGGGGCTTGTAGTCCCGGCGGTAGGACTTGCTGACCCGGACCCGCTCCTTCTTCGCCTCGGTCCGGAGCCGGATGTCCGCACGACGCGCCATGTACGCCGCCTCGCGCCGCAGCTTCACCCAGCTGTCGTAGCGCCGGTACGGCAGCGACCCGTCCTCCAACGCCGCCTGCACCGCGCACCCCGGCTCCATCACATGCGAGCAGTCCTTGAACTTGCACTGATCTGCCAACGCCGTGATGTCCGGGAACGCCGCGGCCAGCCCCTCACCGCTCTCCTGCAGACCGATCCCCCGCAGCCCGGGCGTGTCGATCACGACCCCGCCCTGAGGCAGCGCAATCAGCTCGCGCCGTACCGAGGTGTGCCGGCCCTTCCCGTCCTCCCGGATGTCCTGCACATCCAGCAGCTCCACGCCGGCCAGCGCATTCACCAGCGACGACTTGCCCGCGCCACTCGAACCTAGCAACGCTAGCGTCGCGTTCCCCAAGTCCTCAGAACCGCGGAGCAGCGCCCGTACGTCGCCCATACCCGCGCCGGTGGTCGCGCTGCACACCAGCACGTCGGCGCCCGGCGCGGCGACCGCCACGTCCTCGGCCACTGACTCGGCGTCCCCGACGAGGTCGGACTTCGTCAGTACGACGACCGGTCGCGCACCGCTCTCCCAGGCCAGCGCCAGGAACCGCTCGATGCGCACGATGTTCGGCTCCGGGACCAGCCCGACGACGATCGCGATCACGTCGACGTTCGACGCGAGCACCTGCCCGCGCGACGAGCCGCCGACCTCTGCCCGGACGATCGTCGTACGGCGGGGCAGGACCGACTCGAGCGTGATCCGGTCGTCCGGCCAGAACCGCAGGACGACCCAGTCCCCTGTGCAGGGGCCGGCCTGCGCGTCGGCGGCGATCTCGGCGAGCAGCGCCCCGGACCAGCTGGCGCGAACCGGTCCGTCCTCGGTGAACACCGTCGCCAGGCCCTTGTCGACCCGGGCGACGCGTCCCGGTACGAGGTCCTCCGGGACGGACTGCAGAAACTCGGCCGTGGAACTGTCGAGTCCCAGGGCCTGAAGCGTGGCTGACATGCGGCGAACCTTTCAGAGGGTCCGGCCGCGAGATCAGCTCAGCGGACGGACAGTACGGGAGACAACGGCCCACCGGGCCTGTTGCAAGCTCATGGCGGGTGCCTCCCTTCCGAATCCCAGCGGTCCCGAGCCGGGACCGTGTGTCGCGATGCCGTCAGCCTAGGTCGTCGGTGTCACCCTGCGCACCGGATTTTCCGACCGAAGCGGGCTTCCGCGAAGCCTCAGGCTCAACTCGAGCTTCAGGCTCACCCTCAGGTCGAGGCGCAGCCGACGGAGCAGCCTTCCGGGGCCGCTCCGAGAGCTTCTCGATCTTCCGGCCGACCGTCGCCTCCGGCCGCTCCTCCGACTCCACCGGTGTCAGCGTGTGATCGTGCTCGTGGTGCGGATCCGGCTCCGCCTTCATCACGGGCTCGACCTCGTCCTCGTGCTCGAATCCCGCCTCGACCTCGGCCTTCTGCACCTCCGAGATCTGCTGCTTGTGCGGCCACAGCCGGTCCACGACCGCGTTCAGCGCAGCGCCGATCAGTACGGCGATGGCGGTCATGTAGAGCCACATCAGTACGGCGATCGGCGCCGCCAGCGGGCCGTAGATCGACGTACCGCCGACCGTGCTCTGCAGGATCCAGCGGAGCACGAAGCTGCCGAGGATCCAGATCGACAACGCCAGGAACGAGCCGGGGAGGTCCGAGACCCACGGCGTACGGATCGGGACCGAGAGGTGGTACAGGGTGTTCAAGAAGCCCGCGGACAGGATCGTGACCACCGGCCAGTACAGCTGGTTCAGGAAGTCCAGCCGGTGCGGCAGGAGGGCGTCGACCGCGTCGGGGCCGGCCAGCACCAGCGGCAGGACGATCACGCCGATCACCAGTGCCGCGCAGTACAGCGAGAACGACAGCGCGCGGGTCCGGACGATGCCGCGCTTGCCGCCCATCCCGTACATGATCGTGATGGTGTCCACGAACACGTTCAGCGCGCGGCTGCCGGACCACAGCGCCAGTACGAAACCGATCGAGATGACGTCCGGGCGGCCGCCGTTCAGGACCTGGTCCAGCGTCGGCGCGATGACGTTCTTGATCGAGTCGTCGGTCAGCGCCCGCGCGGCCAGGTCGACGATCTGCTGCTTGATGTCGTTGATCGTCTCGACCTCGAACCACTTGCTCGCGATGTAACCGAGCGAGCCGGCCAGCCCGAAGATCAGCGGCGGCAGCGAGAGGATCGCGAAGAACGCCCCCTCGGCCGCGAGCCCGGTGACCCGGTAGCGCAGACAGACGCCGATCGTCTGGGTGAGCAGCTTCCAGGTCGTCGCGGGGACCTTGCGGACCCATGCCAATGAGAGGGAGCTCCCACCAGTGGGTCCTGCCCCGATGCGTGCCATACCGCTTACCGTACTGACATGGCGGACCCTTTCGCGGTAACGAATCAGGCTCCCCCACTGCGGGGCGTGAACTTCTTCACCCGGGACGCGGCGCTAGGTGACGCTCTGCGTCCGTACGCCGACCTCACGGGGGATCTCACAGCCGATCCCGGTCTGCTCCGGATCGGCGAGCTCGCGGGGTCCGAGGAAGCGCTGTCTCACGTTCTTCCGGCGAACCAGAACCCGCCGGTGCTGCGCACCCACGACCGCTACGGGAACCGGATCGACGAGGTCGAGTTCCACCCGTCGTGGCACTGGCTGATGGAGCAGGCCGTCGGATTCGGGCTGCAGGCGGCGCCGTGGACGAGCGAGCGCCCGTCACCGCACCTGACCCGCGCGGCCGGGTTCTACCTGTGGTCGCAGGTCGAGCCGGGCCACGGCTGCCCGATCTCGATGACGTACGCCGCTGTGCCCGCGCTCAAGGCGGACGCGCAACTCGCGAAGGAGTGGGTCCCGCAGCTCGCCGCCACGCGGTACGACGTACGCCGGCTGCCGGCCGCGGCGAAGAACGGCGTCCTCGCCGGGATGGGGATGACCGAGAAGCAGGGCGGCTCCGACGTACGGGCGAACCTCACAACGGCGACGCCCGCCGGCGACGTGTACCAGCTGAACGGGCACAAGTGGTTCTGCTCGGCCCCGCAGGTGGACGTGTTCCTGGTCCTCGCGCAGGCGCCGGACGGTCTGAGCTGCTTCGTCGTACCGCGGGTTCTTGCCGACGGCAACCGGAACCCGTTCGCCCTGCAGCGGCTCAAGGACAAGCTCGGCAACCGCTCGAACGCGTCGTCGGAGGTCGAGTTCCACGGCACGATCGGGTACCGCCTCGGCGACGAGGGCGCCGGCGTACGGACCATCATCGAGATGGTCGCGGCGACCCGGCTGGACTGCGTGCTCGGCTCGGCCGCGCTCCAGCGGCGCGCACTCGTCGAGGCGTGCTGGCACACGCAGCACCGCTCGGCCTTCGGCGGCCTGCTCGCCGACAAGCCCGCGATGCAGAACGTGCTGGCCGATCTCGCCCTGGAGAGCGAGGCGGCGACAGCCCTGGGCATGCGGCTCGCGGCGGCCGTCGACGCGTCGCTCGCGGGCGATCAGCGGGAGAGCGCGTTCCGGCGCATCGGGCTGCCGCTGGCGAAGTTCTGGGTGTGTAAGCGGACGCCGTTCATGGTCGCAGAGGCGCTGGAGTGCCTCGGCGGCAACGGGTACGTCGAGGAGTCCGGGCTGCCGCTGCTCTACCGGGAGTCGCCGCTGAACTCGATCTGGGAGGGATCGGGCAACGTCAACGCCCTCGACGTACTGCGTGCGCTCCGCCGCCCGGAGTCGCTCGAGGCGTGGTTGCTCGAGGTCGGTTCGGTGCAAGGTGCCGATGCGCGGCTCGATGCGGCGGTCAACGACGTACTGCAAGTGCTTGCTGACATCCAGAACGCCGAGGCCGGGGCGCGGCGGCTGGCCGCGCGCATGGCTCTGTGCCTGCAGGCCTCGTTGCTGATCAGGCACTCGACGCCTGACGTCGCGGACGCGTTCGTCGCGTCCCGGCTGGCCAATGACTGGGGCGGTGTGTTCGGGACGCTGCCCCGGACCACACCGTTCGCTGGCATCGTCGGGCGCGCGATAGGGTGAGCGGGTCGCGACTGGCGCGCTGAAGGTGGAGAACCACCGGGGAGCGAAACCCGTCGGCACCGTGCGCCTGGGTGCCTTCGACCCACTGCAACCGCAGGAGAGACAACGATGACTCAGTCCTTCGACGCCGCCGCCGCGTCGGCCGCGTACAACAACGCGCTGCAGGTGATCGCCGCGGTGGAACCCACCATCGCCGGCGCGATCAAGGCCGAACTCGCCGACCAGCGGTCCTCGCTGAAGCTGATCGCGAGCGAGAATTACGCCTCCCCCGCCACCCTGCTCACGATGGGCAACTGGCTGTCGGACAAGTACGCCGAGGGCACGATCGGGCACCGCTTCTACGCCGGCTGCCAGAACGTCGACACCGTCGAGCAGGCGGCCGCGGACCACGCCAAGGCCCTGTTCGACGCGCCCCACGCCTACGTCCAGCCGCACTCCGGCATCGACGCGAACCTGGTCGCGTTCTGGGCGATCCTGGCGCAGCGGATCGAGTCCCCGGCGCTGGCCGAGGCGGGCGCGAAGCATGTCAACGACCTGAACGACGAGGACTGGACCAAGCTCCGCAAGGCGCTCGGCGACCAGAAGATGCTCGGCATGTCACTGGACGCCGGCGGTCACCTGACGCACGGCTTCCGGCCGAACATCTCCGGCAAGATGTTCAACCAGCACTCCTACGGCACCGACCCGGAGACCGGCCTGCTCGACTACGACCTCGTCGCCGAGCAGGCGCGCGAGTTCAAGCCGCTGATCCTGATCGCCGGCTACTCAGCGTACCCGCGCAAGATCAACTTCGCCAAGATGCGCGAGATCGCCGACGAGGTCGGGGCCACCCTGATGGTCGACATGGCGCACTTCGCCGGCCTGGTCGCGGGCAAGGTCTTCACCGGCGACTTCGACCCGGTCCCGCACGCGCACGTCACCACGACGACGACCCACAAGTCGCTGCGCGGCCCGCGCGGCGGCATGGTGCTCTGCCAGCCTGAGTACGCCGACGCCGTCGACCGCGGGTGCCCGATGGTGCTGGGCGGTCCGCTCAGCCAGACGATGGCCGCGAAGGCGGTCGCCCTCGCCGAGGCGCGGCAGCCGTCGTTCCAGGAGTACGCGCAGGCCGTCGCCGACAACGCGGTCACGCTGGCCGAGGGCCTGATGAAGCGTGGCGTGAAGCTCGTGACGGACGGCACCGAGAACCACCTCGTGCTGCTGGACGTCTCGTCGTACGGCATCACCGGCCGGCAGGCCGAGTCGGCGCTGCTCGACGCGGGCATCGTCACGAACCGCAACGCCGTACCGCGGGACCCGAACGGCGCCTGGTACACGTCGGGTGTCCGGATCGGTACGCCGGCACTCACCACGCGCGGCTTCGGCGGCGACGAGTTCGACCGGGTCGCGGAGCTGATCGTCGACGTCCTGTCCTCGACCACGCCGACCACGACCGCGGCGGGCGCTCCGTCCAAGGCGAAGTACGTGCTGGCCGACGGCGTCGCCGACAAGACCAAGGCCGCTTCGGCCGAGATGCTCGACAAGTTCCCGCTCTACCCGGGCCTCGAGCTCAGCTGACACGTCGCGGCGCCCGCTCCTCGTTTCGGGGAGCGGGCGCCGCTGCGTCTGATCAGGTGTCCTGCTTGACTCCCATCAGGGCGTCCTGCGAGGGCTTCTCGGCTCTCGCGGGCATCAGGACCGCAGCGAGGATCGCGCCGGCGGCGGCGATGCCGGCCGAGACCCACATCGTGGTGTTGAGACTGTTGAGGAAGGCGTCGCGGACGTTGTCCAGCAGTTCCGGCGAGCCAGCCTTCTCGGCGACCGCGAGCCCGCCGGCCAGGCTCTTCTCCACCGCGTCGGCTGCCTGCGCGGGTAACGCGGCGGTGTCGACGTTGTTTCGGTAGACCGAGTTCAGCACGGTGCCGAGTACGGCGACGCCGACCGTCCCTCCGACCTGCCGAAACGCTTGCAACAGGCCGGAGCCGGTCCCGGCGCGCTCCGGGTCGAGGACGCCGAGCGCCGCGTTCATTGCCTGCGGCATCGAGCACCCGAGGCCGAAGCCGACCACCGCGAACCAGGTCGCGGTGTACCCGTATCCAGTCTCGAGATCGGTGAAGGCACCGAGCACGAACCCGGCCGCCATCACGACGAACCCGGACATCACCACCAGCCGCGTGCCGGCCTTCGCCTCCACCGGTTCAGCCAGCTTCGCGCCGACCGTCATACCGCCGATGAACGGCAGCAACTTGAGACCGGTGTGCAGCGCGTCCGACCCGTTGATGCCCTGGAAGTACTGCGGCATCGTGAACAGCAACCCGAAGATCGCGAACACCGACACCGTCAGCAGGACGGCGCCACCGGTGAACACCCGCTCGCTGAACAGCCGCAGCTCGATCAACGGTTCGCTGGTACGCCGCTGCCACAGCAGGAACCCGGCGATCAGTACGACGGCCAGCACGAGGAACACGATCGTCACGGTGTCGCCCCAGGACGCCTCACCTGCCTTGGTCACGCCGTACACGAGGGCCGCGAGGCCTGCGCTCGACAGGATCATGCCGAGCCAGTCGATCGCCGGGCGGTTCGCGCTGCGGCTCTCCGGGACGAGCAGCGTGACTGCTAGCGCTGCTAGGAAGGCGATCGGGATGTTGATCACGAAGATCCACTGCCAGCCGGCGTGGTCGAGCAGCAGGCCGCCGACGATCGGCCCGAGCGGCATACCGATGCTGTTGGCAACGACGAAGAACCCGATCGCCTTCTTCCGCTCCTCCGCGGTGCGGAACAGCACGGTGATCAGCGAGAGCGCGACCGGGACGATCATCGCCGCGCCGATCCCGAGGAACGCGCGGGCGGCGATCAGCTGGCCGGCCGAGTCCGCCAGGGCGCAGGCCAGGGACGCGAGGCCGAACAAGGAGAGCGCTATCGCGATGATCTTGCGCCGCCCGTACCGGTCGCCGAGCAGACCGGCCGGCAGCAGCAACGCGGCGAGCACCAGGTTGTAGCTGTTCGCCATCCACTGCAGCTGACTGGTGGACGCCTCCAGGTCCTTCGCCAGCGTCGGCAGCGCGACGTTGAGCACGGTGGTGTCCAGACCGAGCACGAGCACGGCCAGACACAGTGCGATGAGCACACCGAAGCGGCGGGCGCCGGTCAGCGTCTGCCCTCCGGAATCGAGGGTCGAGGTCATGAATTCAAACTATCAGAAGTCTGTGATAGTTGCGATAGATCAAATTACTGTAAGCTTCAACCATGGTGGAGGAACCGAGCCGAGAGGCCGTCAGCCAGTTCGTCGAGCGCTTCGCGGGGGTGCTGGCGAACAGCGGCGTACCGACGATGTCGGCGCGGGTGATGGGCGCGATGCTGGTCAGCCCGACCGGGACGATGACGGCGGCCGAGCTCGCCGAGTCGCTCCAGATCAGTCAGCCGGCCGTGTCCGGCGCCGTACGTCAACTGCTCCAGGTCTCCTGCATCTCCCGCGAACGGCTGCCCGGCTCGCGCAAGGACCACTACCGGATCCGCGAGGACGTCTTCGCCGCAATCCTGGAACGCCGCAACCTGGCCCTCAGCGAGTGGGAGTCGACCAGCCGCTCCGGCGCGTCCCTGTTCGGCGAGGACTCCCCCGTCGGCCGCCGCCTCACCGAGGCCGCCGACTTCTTCGCCTTCATCCACGCCGACATGGACCAAATGATCAAGAACTGGCGCGCGGAACATCCGCGGTGAACCGTCGCGAAGCCGGTCGGCTCGTCGGTACGGCGTGGTTGGACAGCGACTACCGGACGCGGTGGGAGACGCGCGTCATGCGGCGGCGCGTCCCGCTCTACCGCGTCGGGATCGCCGCCCTGCGTGCACTGAACGCGGTGACGGGTGGGCCGAACCGCCCGTCGCTGAAGGTCACCCGCTGGAACCGGATCGGGCCGCACGGCGGCACCTTCGTGATGGACAAGCTCGAGACGATGACCGGGCGGACCGATCATCCGGTCACCTCGCGGGCCGAGCTGCGCGAACGGACCTCGTTCGCGTCCCGGCTGGCACGGGCCGTCTCGGCGGACGAGTGGCCGCAGATCATCGCCGAGTACGAGCGGCGCCGGCGTGGCGAGCGTCCGCAGTACCGGTATGTCGGCCATCGGCCGCTGAACGCGACCTCGCACGCGTTGATGGACGAGGCGTGGGTTCGCGGCGAGCTGCCGACGGATCAGTACCGGGCGTGGAACGTGCTGAAGCATGAGGACGAGGGGGCGTTCTACAGCGAGTTCTTCACCGACGGAGGCGCGCGAGGTTATCCCGGTGGTGAGACGAATCCCGGTTTTCGGCTGGGGCGGATCATGTTCGACGTCAGTTGGCGGGAGAGAGCATCACTCGCAGGTGAACGCCACGTACTCCGTCGCAGCCGGCTCCTTCGCGCGAAGGAGCTGGTCAAGTTCTTCCGCACGGAGCTCAAAGAAGCGGTCCGGCCGCCCGTATCCTCCCCGGCGCAAGACCCCTCGAGTCGGACGCCTGCACGCCAGGACGCCTACACCGAGCCAGTTGTCGCTGCGATCGCCGACTTCACCAAGCCCGAGGCCCTGCGCTCCCCCACCGCCCGCGGCGAAACCACGCCGGATCGCAAACGCGCCTCGGCCATCGAGCTCGCCAACACCGTCGCCAAGGCTTTCCCACCAGCCGTACCAGCGAGGGCAGTGGGCGCAGCTGACGAAGAGGCTGCGGCTGACGGACAGGCGGGAGTGGTCAGCAGTGGGGTGGTCGAGGAAGGTCGGCCAGGATCTGGCGAGCCACCGCCAGGGCAAGGTCGTCCGCCCCATGCGGCGCAACAATCTGCGCACCCACCGGCAGCCCGTACGCCAGTCCAGCCGGGACACTCACCGCGGGATGCCCAGTCACGTTGAAGATCCAGCACGGGTCGCCGGTGACGATGCTCTGCTCGTGCTGGTCGTAGCCGTGGGCAACGGTCAGCGTGGTCGGCGTCACCAGTGCATCGACCTCGGCGAACAGGTCGGCCAGCGCTGTGTTGTTGAGGTCGCGAATCTCCCGCGCCCGGTTGGCGGCCGCCGCCTGCGCACCACGCCCGTTGTCCAGCCCCCACAACACCGACCAGGCCTCGTCCGTGGGCCCGAGCTTCAGCGGTACGTCGACCACCTCGACCCCGCACTCGCTCAGCCGCTCCCGCACCGCCCGATCAACACCCGGGTCCGCAGCCCACCGCCCCAACGTCGAGAAATAAGCAACCCGCCACCGCCGCGAACCCGCCAACGCCGCCCGCCCGCTCCCGCCTGCCCCGACCAGGTCTCCTACGTGCCGCCCCAGCTCGAGCGGCCCGGCCTCGGGCGGCCCGGCCTCAAACGGCCCAGGCTCAAACGGCCCAGGCTCAAACGGCCCAGGCTCAAGCGGTCCGGGCTCGGGCGGTACGAGCTCGCGCGGTACGGGCCAGTGGGGAAGGGATGTGGGGTCGAGGCGGTGGGGGCCGCTGGCGATGCTGGTGGCGAGGATGACGTCGTCGAGGTCCGCGCCGATCACGCCGGCCGTGGTCAGTCCGCCGAGTGCGCGTCCGCCCGGCCGCGGGATGCGACCGTACGTGCCCTTGAACCCGACGATCCCGCAGAACGACGCCGGGATCCGCAGCGACCCGCCGCTGTCACCACCGGTCGCGAGCGGTACGACGCCTGCCGCGACCGCCGCCGCACCACCGGCGGTCGACCCACCAGGTGATCGCTCCAGGTCCCACGGGTTCCGCGTGTACTCGCGCCCGTTCCACCCGAACGTCAGCGACACCGCACCCGGCCGCGCCCGCGTCGCCCATCCGATCGGGATGGCGCCGGCGGCGATCAGCCGGGTCAGGATCGGCGACTCAGGCGGCGTACGCGCCTTGATCAGAAACGGTACGCCGGCCAACGGCCCCGTCGGCTCCAACCGCTCAGCCGCCCGACGCGCCCCATCGACATCAAGCTCGTCGAGAAAATGCAGCACCGGGTCGAGCCGCCGAGCAGCGTCCATCGCCACGTCAACCACATCCACCGCGCTGACCGCCCCAGCCCGCACCCCCTCCGCAATCCCCCGAGCCGACCCCCACCCCGCCCCCGCCACCGTCATTCCCTCACCCCAACATCACCCAACATCACCGCAGCACCACCGACCCAACACATCCACCAGCCCCGCCCCACCACCGCAGCACCCCACCCAACCACCACGCGGCACCAGCACCGCAGCACCACCGCACCCAACCAGCACGCGGCACCAGCATCGCAGCACCACCGACGCAGCGGACCCGACCAACCCCCGGCCGACATACTCGCCAGCAACATCGCCGGCGCCACGGACAACCCGCGTCGTGCGGGCGCAGGGCGGGGCGTCGGGGTTGTGGCGGGCGTTGTGTGGTGCGGCGGTGGTCATTCGGCGATCAGGCTGTAGGCGAAGGCGAGGCGGCGGTCCAGCCACTCCGCCTTGATCTTGATCGACTTGGTTGCCTCGGACAACATGACGACGTCGTCTCCGGCTCGCCACTCCAACACGCGCTCCTTGGTCGGCTGATCGCCGCCCTCCGCACCGAAGCTCGTAAGCGCGTCCAACACCCCGGTGAACAGCCGCCCCGCAGCTTTCTCGGCAAGTTGTTTCGCGTCGCCGCTCAACCACTCGGTCCGCCCGATCACGTCGACCTGGCCGGGTTGCTCGATGCGCCAGTTCGGACGGAGCAACGGCCGACCAGAGGGGATCCGGGTGATGGTCCCGACCGTCACCGCGCCGGCGTCTTGAACGCTCCAAGAGTTCTCCCCCGACGGGACCACCGAGCAGAGCAGTTGCGTGAGCTCCGCATCGAGGTACAGCGAGCGTTCCGGCCCGACGTACGCACAAGCCGCGAGCACCCGATCGAACTTCCCGCCCTGCGGAACCCTGATCGCCTTCGGCCCCCACCCGATCTTCTTCCGCTTCGGAGTAGCCGGCAGCTCGACCGACCCGACGGTGAATTCCCGGACGCCCTCCCAGCTCAACACCCGCCGGAGTTTACGTCAGCACGTTCGCAGGACGCGCCGACGTACACACGGACAGGAGGTGTCCGGCCGCCAGCTAGTGCACCTGAGCGCGATCGCGACCGCGCGTACACCGTCTCAACAGTGCACTACCTGTCCATCTGCACACCAATCGCAACTGATGCCGCCGGCTGTCCCGACCTCGCGCCCAGCCGGACAACCCGTCGCGTGCAGAGTTCTCCCCGGGGTCGTGCGACACCTCGTGGTGGGTGGGCACGAGGTATTGCCTGTCCCCTGTCACCAGCGCCTGTTCCCACCCCCGACCGCCGCCCCGCCAACCGTCGCCCCGCCGGGTCGTCCTGCCCCTGCAGTGAGCAGACGACGGGTTGACCCCTCGCGTCGGGGGTTCTCTACTGATACATGAGCGGAGAACCCTGCACACGAAGGGATAACCCCCGGCGTGAAGCGCCGGCGGGGCCGGGCGGCGTCTGAGCAGCCTGACCGCCCTCACATGTGTCACAAGAGCACCCGTCGTGTACTGGACTTGCGCCGGCTCGGCGTTGGGTCAGCGGTTGACGCGGGCGGCTGCCCACAGGACCAGGGTTGCGAACAGGGTGGCTACCAGGGCGCAGGCGATGGGGATGCTCGACAGGCTGATCAGTGCGCCGAAGCCGACCATTGCGAGCGGCATCATTGCCTCGTCGGACAGGTTGACGATGCTGAAGCTGCGGCCCAGGTACGTCGGGTCGACGGTCTGCTGGAAAGCCGCGGACAGCTGCGCCGACGCGATCCCCGCCGTACAGCCGATCATCGCCATCGCGACGAAGACACCGAGCTTCGGCATCAGCCCGATCATCGCGCAACCGGCCGCCTGGACCACCAGCACCAGCAGACCGGACCGCGCCAGGTCGGCCGGCTTCCACCGCATCGCGACCAGCGCCCCCACCGCGGCCGCGACCCCGGAGCACGCCTCGAACCAGCCGTACCACGCCGACCCCCAACCGGCCGAGTGGGTACGTTGCACCAGCCCGACGGCGAGGATCGGGCCGACAAACAGGTTCAGCCCCGAGAACGCGATCACCAGCGTCCGCGCCCGGACGTCGCGCTTGAGGTACGCGAACCCGTCCCGCAGGTCGGCGCGGATCGAGTGGCCCGTGGAGACGGGCTGCGGGAGCCGTGGTTTCACCAGGAACGCCAGCGCCACCGCGATCACCACGAACGACGTCGCGTCGACGATCATCACGGTGATCAGGCCGCCGTGTGCGACCAGCAGCCCGCCGAGCGGGGCGCCTGCGAAGACCGCGAGCCGCTGCGCCAACTGGCTCCCGGCCGACAGCTTCACCAGGTCTTCCGAGCGGACCATCCGCCGCGGCAGCGTTCCGGAGGCCGGCGTGTACAGCGCGTCGACCGCGCCGAACACGACCGCGACCGTCGCTAGCAGTGCTAGCGAAAGTCCCCAGAGAGCCACCGCCGCCGCGGCGACCGTGAGTACAACGATCCGCGCGAGATTGGCGAGGATCATCGTCCGCCGGCCGTCGAAACGGTCCGCGAGCGCCCCGCCGTACAGCAGGATGAGCGCCTTCGGCAGCGCGCCGATGCCCATCACCAGACCCGCGCCGGCCGGGCTCGTGACCTGTGCGGCACTCCAGGCGAGTCCGACGTACCAGGCCATGTCGCCGGCCTGCGACACCGCGGCCGACGCGATCCATCCCTGCACCCGACGGTCTCTCCGGAGCGGCGGGAAGACCTCGGTGCTCACGGGCGTGCCGGAACGGCGTGCGCGAAGAAGAAGACGCGGTGCGCGTCCGGACCCTCCGCCGGCTGGTCGGAGTACGAGCGGACCAGGTCCTCGATCCGCCCGCTCAGCTCAGTGAGCTGAGCGGGCGTCAATGTGAGCCATCTCTCGGTGGCGTACGCCGCCCGCACCCAGGGCTCCTCGAACTCGTACCGTATGTCGAACCACTGCCGCACCTTGCCGACGTGATGGGCGAGGTTCGCGTCCTCGGCGGTGGCCGCGACCAACTCGGCCGCCGGGTCGCCCTTCGCGTCCGCGATCGACCACGAGTACTCCGAGGTGTCGCCGAGCTTCCACCACCGCTCGCGGCGGTTCTTGGCCAGCTCCGGAGCTTCGACGATCACGCCCGCGGACGCGAGAACCTTCAGGTGATGGCTGACATTGCCGACAAGTTCTCCGGTGGACTCGGCCAGCCGCGATGCGGTCGCGGGCCCGTCGATGTGGATCAGGTCGAGCAGCCGGCGGCGCAACGGATGGTGCATGGCAGCGAGTACGGACGGTGTCACGGTCCGGCGGTTCGGAGGCGTCATGCAGAGCACCGTAGCTTCCACAAGAACTCTTGCACAAGAGTTCTTGTACGACGCGTTCGACGCCGGAATCAATCTCCATCAGACTGGTAGACATAGCCACATCGTGAGATTGGATCTCAGGATGTAGGAATGGGAGTTGATTTGTCAGCGGTTCGCGCTGACGCTTGTGGACATGCTCGCTGCGTTCACCACCCACCTCGTAGGTCGGCTTCATGTCGACCTCGGGCGGATGCGCAGTGCCATCTGTTGTCCTTCGATGTTCTGACAGCCACCCTGCCCGGGCCAATGACGGCCCCCTGATCACCCCCGATCACCGCTGGGTGCGCACCGCGCGGAACGCATCGAACCGACGACGCTTCGATCCTGCCGCCCTCGGTGAGCACCTGTCACGAGGACAAGGACACGCCCCGGATGACTGCCGGCGTCACCTCCCCCGCCCGCAAACCCGCCCGGCCCCGGAAGGGCAAGGGCGAAGGCCAGTGGGCGCTCGGATACCGCGAGCCGCTGAACAAGAACGAAGAGAACAAGAAGAACGACGACGGCCTGAACGTCCGGGCGCGGATCGAGAACGTCTACGCGCACCGCGGCTTCGACTCGATCGACCCGGCCGACCTGCGCGGGCGCTTCCGCTGGTGGGGTCTGTACACGCAGCGCAAGCCCGGGATCGACGGCGGCAAGACCGCGACGCTGGAGCCGGAGGAGCTGGACGACCGCTACTTCATGCTGCGGGTCCGGATCGAGGGCGGCCAGCTGACCACCGAGCAGCTGCGGGTGATCGCCGAGATCTCCACGACGTACGCCCGCGACACCGCGGACATCACCGACCGGCAGAACATCCAGCTGCACTGGATCCGGATCGAGGACGTGCCGAGCATCTGGGAGCGGCTCGAGTCGGTCGGGCTCTACACCACCGAGGCGTGCGGCGACGTACCGCGGGTCGTCATCGCGAGCCCGGTCGCGGGCATCGCGGCGGACGAGATCATCGACCCGACGCCGGCCATCGACGAGATCGTCTCGAAGTACATCGGCTCGGACGAGTTCTCCAACCTGCCGCGGAAGTTCAAGACCGCGCTCACCGGGCACCCGTCGCACGACGTCGTACCGGAGGTCAACGACATCGCGTTCGTCGGTGTCGTGCACCCCGAGCACGGCCCGGGCTTCGACCTGTGGGTCGGCGGCGGCCTGTCGACGAACCCGATGCTCGCCCAGCGGCTCGGCACCTGGATCCCGCGCGAGGAGGTCGCGGAGGCCTGGTGGGGGGTCACCAGCATCTTCCGCGACTACGGCTACCGCCGGCTGCGGAACCGCGCCCGGCTGAAGTTCCTGCTCGCGGACTGGGGTGTGGAGAAGTTCCGCGAGGTGCTCGAGACCAAGTATCTCAACCGGAAGCTGATCGACGGCCCGGCGCCCGAGGTGCCTGCCGTTCAGGGCGACCACGTCGGGGTGCACAAGCAGAACGACGGCAAGTACTTCGTCGGCGTCGCGCCGGTGGTCGGCCGCGTTTCCGGTACGTCGCTTGCACAGGTCGCCGACGTGGTGGCCCAGCACGGGTCGAACCGGATCCGCACCACCCCGCAGCAGAAGCTGCTCGTGCTGGACGTCGAGGAGTCGCAGGTCGACTCGCTCGTCGCCGAACTGAACAAGCTCGGGTTCCAGGCGAACCCGAGCGGCTGGCGGCGCAACACGATGGCCTGCACCGGCATCGAGTTCTGCAAGCTGGCGATCGTCGAGACCAAGGCGAAGGCCGCGCGGCTGATCGAGGAGCTCGAGGAGCGGATCCCCGAGCTCGACGTGCCGATCACCGTGAACCTGAACGGCTGCCCGAACTCCTGCGCCCGGATCCAGACCGCCGACATCGGCCTCAAGGGCCAGCTGGTGATGGGTGCCGACGGCAAGCAGGTGCCGGGCTACCAGGTGCACCTCGGCGGCGGGCTCGGCCTGGACGCCGGCTTCGGCCGGAAGCTCCGCGGCCACAAGGTCACCGCGGACGACCTCACCGACTACGTGGAGCGAGTCACCCAGAACTACCTGAAGGAGCGCAACGAGGGCGAGCGCTTCGCCCAGTGGGTCACCCGAGCGGACGAGGAGGCACTTCAGTGAGCGAACGTGCGGCACCTCTCTATTGCCCCTACTGCGGGGACGAGGACCTTCGTCCTTCCGAAGAAGGCCATGGCGCGTGGGAGTGCCGGCCGTGTGCACGGGTGTTCCAGCTGAAGATGATCGGACTGCGGGTGACGGTGGAATGAGTACGGATCTGAAGACGCTCGCCGAGGAGGCGAACGAACGGCTGGCCGACGCGTCACCCGTGGAGGTCCTCGCATGGGCGCGGGAAACCTTCGGTGACGAGCTGGTCGTGACCGCCTCGATGGCCGACGGCGCACTCCCCCATCTCGCGGCGCAGGCAGCGCCCGGGGTCGACGTACTGTTCCTCGACACCGGCTACCACTTCGCCGAGACGATCGGGACCCGGGACGCGGTCGCGGCGACGCTGCCGATCAACCTCATCAACGCGCTGCCGAAGCAGACCGTGGCCGAGCAGGACGCGGAGTACGGCGAGAAGCTGCACGACCGCGACCCGAACAAGTGCTGCGCGCTCCGCAAGGTCGAGCCGCTGAACCGGTACCTGTCCGGCTACAAGGCCTGGGTCACCGGCATCCGCCGCGAGGAGGCGCCGACCCGCGCGAACACGCCGGTCGTCGAGTACGACGAGAAGCGCGACATGGTGAAGCTCAACCCAATCGCGCCGTGGACCCAGGAGGACCTGGACAGCTACATCCAGGACAACGGCGTACTCGTGAACCTCCTGCAGTACGACGGCTACCCGTCGATCGGTTGCGAGCCGTGCACGCAGCGGGTCGCGCCCGGTGAGGACCCGCGCAGCGGCCGCTGGGCGGGCACCGGCAAGGTCGAATGCGGGTTGCACACGTGACCGCGGTGGTGACAGAGCTCGATGCTCTGGAAAGCGAATCGATCTTCGTGTTCCGTGAGGTGGCGGCGGAGTTCGAGCGGCCGGTGATCCTGTTCTCCGGCGGCAAGGACTCGATCGTGATGCTGCACCTGGCGCGGAAGGCGTTCGCGCCGGCCGCGGTGCCGTTCACGTTGCTGCACGTCGACACCGGCCACAACTTCCCCGAAGTACTGGCCTATCGCGACGCCGTCGTCGAGCAGCTCGGGCTGCGGCTCGAGGTCGCCAAGGTCGAGGACTACATCGCCGACGGGCGGCTGCGCGAGCGTACGGACGGCACTCGGAACCAGCTGCAGACCGTTCCGTTGCTCGATGCAATCAACGCGCACCGGTTCGACGCCGTCTTCGGCGGCGGCCGGCGTGACGAGGAGCGGGCGCGGGCGAAGGAGCGGATCTTCAGCCTGCGCGACGAGTTCGGTCAGTGGGACCCGCGCAACCAGCGCCCGGAGCTGTGGTCGCTGTACAACGGGCGGCACCGGCCGGGTGAGCACGTGCGGGTGTTCCCGCTGTCCAACTGGACCGAGCTCGACGTGTGGAACTACATCGAGCGCGAGCAGATCCCGCTGCCGTCGATCTACTACGCCCACGAGCGGGACGTGTTCGAGCGCGACGGCATGTTGCTTGCTGTCGGCCCCTACTCGCAGCCGCGTTCGGGTGAAACCGTCGCCAAGCGTGTGGTCCGGTACCGGACCGTCGGCGACATGTCCTGCACCGGCGCCGTCGCCAGCGTCGCGACATCCGCGGCCGAGGTCGTCATCGAGGTCGCGGCCAGCGAGATCACCGAGCGCGGCGCCACCCGCGCCGACGACCGCGCCAGCGAGGCCGCGATGGAAGACCGTAAACGAGAGGGGTACTTCTGATGAGCACCCTGTTGCGACTGGCGACGGCCGGATCGGTGGACGACGGCAAGTCGACGCTGGTCGGGCGGCTGCTGCACGACTGCAAGGCGATCCTCGCCGACCAGATCGCGCACGTGAAGACGGTCTCCGAAGCCCGCGGCGGCGACTTCGACTTCGCCCTGCTCACCGACGGCCTGCGCGCCGAACGTGAGCAGGGCATCACGATCGACGTCGCCTACCGGTACTTCGCCACCGACAAGCGCTCGTTCATCCTGGCCGACTGCCCCGGGCACGTGCAGTACACCCGGAACACCGTCACCGGCGCCTCGACCGCGGACGTGGTCATCATCCTGGTCGACGCCCGGCACGGCGTCCTCGAGCAGACCCGGCGGCACCTGGCCGTGGCCGGTCTGCTCCGGGTGCCGCACGTCGTACTCGCGGTGAACAAGATCGACCTGGTCGGCTACGACGAGGCCGTGTTCACCAAGATCGCCAAGGACGTCGGCGAGGTCGCCGACCAGCTCGGTATCGCCGACCTGAAGGCGATCCCGGTCTCGGCGCTCGTCGGCGACAACGTCGTCGAACACTCCGCCGACACCGCCTGGTACGACGGGCCGACGCTGCTCGAGGTCCTGGAGAACGCGAACGGACGCACCGACACCTCCAACCAACCGCTACGGTTCCCGGTCCAGTACGTGATCCGCCCGCAGACCGACGAGTACCGCGACTACCGCGGCTACACCGGAACCGTTGCCTCCGGCACCGTCACGGTCGGCGACCCGGTGATCGTGCTGCCCGCGGGACGCCGTACGTCGATCGCCGGCATCGACCGGCCGGTCGTCACCGCCACGTCGACCGCGGTCGTCGAACGGCCGTCGGCGATCGCCGGCGAAGCCGTCACGGTCCGGCTCGCCGACGACATCGACGTCGCCCGCGGCTCGGTGATCGTCGCCGCCGAGCACTCCCCCGGCACCCGCCGGGAACTGGCGGCCACCATCAGCTGGCTGGCCGACCGGCCACTGACCGTCGGGGCCCGGGTGCTGATCAAGCACACCACCACCACTGCGCAGGCGATCGTCACCAAGATCACCGGCGCGCTGGATCTCGACACGCTCGGAGTCATCGACGCCGCCGAGCTCGCCCTGAACGACATCGGCAAGGTGCAACTCAAGATCGCCGCACCGCTGGCCGCCGACCCGTACTCCAGCAACGCCATCACCGGTTCCTTCCTGCTCATCGACGCCCACGACGGGTGGACGCTCGCGGCCGGAATGATCGACGACGAAGAAGGGGAACTGCTGTGACTGCTCCAGCGCTCGTGATCCTCGCCCACGGCAGCCGCGATCCGCGTTCGGCCGCCACCGTCCACTCGCTCGTCAAGTGCCTGCGCGAGATGCGTGACGACCTGCGGATCGAAGCCTCCTTCCTCGACCACTGCCCGCCCACGCCGTACCAGGTGATCGGCAAGCTCGCCGCCGAAGGCGTCGAAGAGGTCGTCGTCCTGCCGCTGCTGCTGTCGGCCGCCTACCACGCGCGGATCGACGTACCGGCCGTCCTCGACGAGGCGCGCAGCAGGTTCCCGAGCCTGCGGATCATCGCGTCCGACGTGCTCGGGTACGACGACACGCTGCTCGACGTCCTCGACCGCCGGATGCGCGCCGAGCTCAAGGGCGGCCGGGTGCGTGAGCTGGACGCGCTGGTACTCGCGGCGGCCGGCTCGAGCGACTCGCACGCGAACGCGAGCGTCACCCGCCTCGCGCGGCTGTGGGGCCAGCGTCACCGGCTCCCGGTGACCGCCGCCTTCGTCTGCGCCGCCTCGCCGTCGCCGGCCGAGGCCGTGCTCCAGTGGCGCCTGGAGGGTCGCCGCCACGTCGCGGTCGGCTCCCTCTTCCTCGCCCCCGGCGTACTCCCCGACCGAGCCGAAACCACGTCCCGCCGCGCCGGCGCGGTCGCGGTCTCCGCTCCCCTCGGCGTCAGCGCAGAGGTAGCCCGCCTGGTCCTCCTCCGCTACGGCGTAGCCGGCCTCGACCTCCTCACCCTCGAGCCGGCCCCCCGCCCAGTCATCGCCCGCCCGATGCTGGTGCACTCGGCCTGAGGGCGGACCTGCACCACTCGCCAAACCCCACACCCGACCCCGGGCTGAGCGTGCTCAGCCCGGGGTCGTGCTGTCTGCCGGGGCTTGGTGAGTGGCACACGTCCGACCCAACTCCGTATAGCGTGATATCTTGATATCATGGCGAAGGACGGGACCAAGAACATCTTGCTGCGGCTTGACCCGGTGCTGGCTGAGCGGTTGCAGACTGTGGCGTCGGTGGAGGGGCGTTCGGTGTCGGACGTGGCGCGGGAGGCGATCGCGGCGTTGGTGGATCAGCGCCGGCAGGACGCCCAGTTCAGCGAGTTGCTCGAGCAGAACCTCGCGCGGCACGAGGAGTCGTTGCGCCGGCTGCGTGGAGACGACTGATGCGCTATCTCGGTCGGTACGACGTCCTCGCGATCGCCGCGCGCGTGCTGCGGTGCGACTCCGACGACGTCGTACGCCGGTCGAACCTCGACGCGATCGATCGCGTGCTGGACGGCGTACGGCTGACGGGCGGCCTCGCCGAATCGGCTGGGGTGCTGCTGGCTGGTCTGGTCCGCGCGCGTCCGTTCGGTGGGGCGAACCGGGTGGTGGCGGTCGCGGTCGTGCTGCAGTTCGTCACGCTCAACCGGGCCGAGCTGCAACTCGAGCCGGTGGGCGACGTGGACGACCTGCTCGATCGGATCGCCTCCGGTGACGCCGGGCACCCAGAGGCCGCCGCCTTCATCCGGAGCCGGCTCGAGCATCACCCGGTGACGGCCGAGGACCTGCAGGAACGCCTTCGGGTCGAGCTGGTTCTCGACGAGGAGGCGCTGACCTTCGATCTCGTGCAGGACTGGTGGAGGGGAGATCCCATGTACGAACAGTTCAGCGAGCCGGCGCGGCACGTCATCGTGCTCGCGCAGGAGGAGGCGCGCGGCCTCGACCACGTGTACGTCGGCACCGAGCATCTACTGCTCGGGCTGATCACCCTCGGCCAAGGCGTCGCGTCCCGCGTGCTCGCCGACCTCGGCATCACTGCTCCGGCGGTGCGGGATCTGGTCGTCGAGATCATCGGCCGCGGCCGGAGCGGTGCGGCCGCCGGGACGATCCCGTTCACGCCGCGCGCGAAGAGCACGTTCGAGTTCGCATGGGGCGAGGCGCGGGCCCGTGGCGCGGAGCAGGTCGGCCCGGAGCACCTGCTCCTCGGCGTACTCCAGGACGGCGACGGGGTCGGCGGACAGATCATCACCAAGCTCGCCGAGAGCACCGACGAGGTACGCCGGAAGCTCGAGAAGCACATGAACTGGCGCCGGCGCACGGAGGATCTCGTTGCGGGCATGCTCGCCGAGGATCCCGCCAACACGTGGACGACGTACGGCCGCCGGCATCACCTGCTCGCCGAGCTCAACGCCGTCCTCGAGGAGAACGAGCGCCTGCACGAGCAGGTCGCCGCCCTCCGCGACCTGCTCCGGCGGCACGACATCGACCCGGACAGCTGATCTCACGCAGCTTCGACGAGCAGACAGATCCCGACGGTCAGGAACCACAGGTTGGTGCTCAGCAGGAAGCCGCGCTCGAACAGCCCGAAGACCTTGCGCAGTCGCGGGACGAGCGCGATCACCAGCAGAACACGCGATACGAGCGCGATCACGCGCAGTACCGACAGGAACCCGCCGACCGGCTCCCAGCCCGCGCCGACGAATACTGTCAGGTTGCGGCCAGGCGCTTCCTCTCGTTCTCCACGTCGAAGTCGGCCGCGGGCCACTGCGGATTCAGGTCCTTGAGCGTCTCGAGGAGGATCGTGGTGACGGCCCAGTTGCGGTACCACTTGCGGTCGCTCGGGATCACGTACCAGGGCGCGTCGGGCGTGTTGCAGCGCTCGAGAGCGGCGTGGTACGCCTCCATGTAGTCCGGCCACAACTGCCGCTCGTCGACGTCCCCCGGGTTGTACTTCCAGTGCTTGGTCGGATCGTCCAGTCGCGCCTCGAGCCGGGCCCGCTGCTCGTCGGCCGAGATGTGCAGGTAGCACTTCACCATCGTCACGCCGCTCGCGGTCAGCTCGGCCTCGAACTCGTTGATCTGGTCGTACCGCCGGGTCCACACGTTCGGCGTGACCAGCTCGCGCACCCGGGCGATCAACACGTCCTCGTAGTGCGACCGGTCGAAGATCCCGACCATCCCGTGCCCCGGCACCGCCTGCCGGATCCGCCACAGGAACCCGCGGCGCTTCTCGGCCGGCGTCGGCGCCTTGAACGACGTGATCTTCAGGCCCTGCGGGTCCATCAGCCCCGCACCGTGCCGGATCACCCCGCCCTTGCCGGAGGTGTCCATCCCCTGCAGCACCAGCAGAATGCTCCGCTGGCCACCGGTCCGGCCCTCTGCGAACAGCCGCTCCTGCCAGTCCGAGACCTCGGCGCCGAGGTTCTCCAGCGCGAGCTTGCCGTCGTCCTTGGTCCCGCTGAACCCCGTCGTCGCACGCGTGTCGTACTTCGTCAGGTCCACCTCGCCGGCCGGCACCCGCAGCTGCTCCCGCAGTCCCCCGCCGACGGCCTTCTGACCCTTCTTCTGCTTCGCCATTAGGTCATCCTGCCTCATCGATCCCAGCGGCGCGGGCCAACGCGATCAAGCGCGACAGGGCCCGGAGGTACTTCTTGCGGTAGCCGCCCTTCAGCATCTCGGCCGAGAACAGCTGGTCGAGCGGTACGCCGCTCGCGAGGAGCGGCAGGTTGCGGTCGTACATCCGGTCCGCGAGCACCACCATCCGCAACGCCACGTTCTCGTCGGTCAGCGGCCGTACGTCGGTGATCGCCACCGTCTCGATCCCGTCGAGCAGGGCGCCGTACTTGCTCGGATGCAGCTCGGCCAGGTGCCGGTGCAGGTCGACGAAGTGGTCGCACGACGCGTTCGCCCGCACAGCGGCCTCTTGCTCGACCTTCTCGTCGGGCCACGGGTCCGGCGCCACCGGGAGCCCCCGGTGCCGATAATCGGGCCCGTCCACCCGCCGTACGTCGAAACGCGCGGCGAGCCCCTGGATCTCGCGGAGGAAGTCGACCGCCTGGAAGCGGCCCTCGCCGAGCTTGTCGGGCAGCGTGTTCGAGGTCGCCGCGAACTCGACGCCGGCCTCGACCAGCTGACCGAGTAGGCGCGAGATCAGCATCGTGTCGCCGGGATCGTCCAGCTCGAACTCGTCGATGCAGATCAGCCGATACGACGACAGCGCCTCGACCGCCGTCCGCAGCCCGAGGGCGCCGACCAGGTTGGTGAGCTCGACGAACGTGCAGTACATCTTCGGACCCGAGGACTCGTGCCACAAGGACGCGAGCAGGTGCGTCTTGCCGACGCCGAACCCGCCGTCGAGGTAGATGCCTGGTTTGTCCGGGGACTCGGTCCGCCCGCGTAGTCGCGACCACAGCGACGGCGCCGGGCGCGGCTCGGCCAGTTTCTCGGCCCGCGCGGACAGCACCGCCAGCGCCTCCGCCTGCGACGGCTCGTCCGGGTCCGGGCGGTACGTGCCGAACCGGACCTCGGCGAACCGCGGCGGCGGCACGCACTCGGACAACAGCCGATCCGGCGTCACCTCCGGCCACCGCCCACTCAACCCCACGACCATGCGCCCAACCCTAATCTCCCACTTTGTGCACCCAGTCCGTGCGCCGCACGCCCGGACGCGCGGATCTCGTGCACAAAGTCGGGGCTGTGGCCTTGACCACTTTCTTACTTTCAGTTAGGAAGTTGTGGAGGCCAACAACGAGGAGTCTCCGATGGGCGAACGGCACGTGCGGCGGCGGACGGTTCTGAAAGGTGCGGTGGGTGCGCTCGGCCTCGGCCCGGCGCTGGCCGCCTGCGGGGGCAGTGACAGCGGGGGCGGCACCACAAGCGGCGGGAAGGCCGTGGTCCGGATGTGGTCCTGGTACAACGACCAGGAGGATCAGTTCCCGAAGCTGATCAGCGCGTTCGAGGCCGCGCACAGCAACATCAAGATCGAGAACCGGATCTTCGGTACCCCGGACCAGTACCTGCCCGCGTTGCAGGCGGCGGTCGCGGGCGGCGACGTACCGGAGATCTTCGCGCCGCACACGCGGGCGCTGACCTACGGCACCGGAGGGGTGTCGGCCGACCTGAAGCAGGAGCTCGGCGACGACTTCCTGAAGGACTTCTTCGACTCGGCCAACCAGGAGTACACGCTGGACGGCAAGCAGTACGCCGTCGGCTGGATGGCGCAGACGTTCGGGCTGTTCTACAACCCCGATCTGCTCAAGGCGGCCGGCGTCGGCGAGGACGAGATCGAGACCTGGGACGACCTGATCGCGGCGGCGGCGAAGATCCGCCGGACCGGCAAGCACCCGGTGGCGCTGAGCTGCAATCCGACGACCAGCTCGCTGGACTTCTTCCTGCCGCTGATCACGCAGGTCGCCGACGACCCGACGTACTACCTGAAGCTCGACCAGCTCAAGGACGGTGCGACGTACGAGGACCCGAAGGTGGTCCAGGCGATCGAGCTGCAGCAGAAGATCGTCAAGGCGGGTGTGTTCCAGCCCGGGACGACCGGCACCAGCGGCGACCAGGCGCCGCAGATCTTCTACACCGGCAAGTCCGCGATGCTGTTCAACGGCAGCTGGACGCCGCAGGGGCTGACCAAGGACGCGTCGCCGGCGTTCAACAAGTTGTACAAGGTGATGAAGACGCCGGCGATCGCGCCCGGCAAGCGGCACTGGACGGCGAACCAGGCCGGCGCCGGGTGGGCGGTGTCGGCGACCAGCAAGAACAAGGACGCCGCGCTGGAGTTCCTGAAGTTCATGTACTCGGCCGAGCAGTACTCCCCCACCATGAACGACTCGAACTCGATGCCGGCCACGAAGAGCGCAGCGGCCCGGATCGAGTTGCCGATCATGAAGCAGATGACGTCCTGGCTGCTCGACGGCGACGGCTGCCCGCACATCCCGTTCGGGCCCGGATCGGTGGCGGCCGGCGATCCGCTCGCGAAGATCTTCGACGGCAGCGGCGAGCCGGCGGCAGTCGCGAAGGCGATGCAGCAGGCGGTGCAGAACGCCAAGGGCGGCTGATCGGATGGCGACGGCCCTGTCGCGGGAGGACGTCGTACGGCGGTCCGGCGAGCGTACGACGTACCGCTTCGGTTCACCGCTGCGGAAGTCGCAACGGGTCGCCGGGTACCTGTTCGTGCTGCCGACGTTCGCGCTGTTCCTGGCGTTCGTGCTGTGGCCGATCCTCTACACGGCCTACCTGAGCCTGACCTCGTGGGGCGGGTTCGGGGCGCCGCGGTTCGTGAACTTCGACAACTACAGCCGGATGCTGCACGACCCGGTGGCGCGCCGGGCGTTGATCGTCACGCTGGTGCTGACCGGGGTGACGACGGCGATCCTGACGTTCCTCGGCCTGGTCACGGCGGTGCTGGTGAACGTGATCTGGCCGAAGGTCGGTGTCGTCGTCCGGACGATCCTGTTCATTCCCGGGATCGTGTCCTTCGTCGTGTCGGCGGTGCTGTGGAAGCTGATCTACGACCCGAACATCGGCACGCTCAACCGGTTGCTCGGGGCAATCGGTCTGGAGAGCCTGCAGCACCCGTGGCTGGCCGACCACAAGACCGTGCTGCCCGCGATCATCGTGGTCACGGTCTGGGGCGGCCTCGGGTTCACCATGCTGATCTACTTCGCCGGTCTGCAGAGCATCGACCCCAACCTCTACGAGGCCGCGGCCATGGACGGGGCGAACACGGTCCAGCAGTTCCGCCACATCACGGTCCCGAGTCTGCGGATCGTGACCGGTCTGATCGTCAGCCTCGGGTTGCTCAACGGGTTCAAGGCGTTCGACGTGATCTTCGTGATGACGGGCGGCGGGCCGAACCACGGCAGCGAAGTCCTCGGGACCTATCTCTACTCGCTGGCCTTCGGTACGACGTCCGGCTCGATCCCGCAACTGGGCTACGCCAGCGCGTTCAGCGTGGTGACGATGGTGCTCTGCACCCTCGCGGTGATCGCGCAGCTCTGGCTGACCCGGAGGGCGGACCGATGAGGAAATCGGCTTTCGGAAAGTCGTTCGCGACGTTCGTACTGTTTCCGTTCTGTGTCCTGATGGCATTTCCGTTCGGGTGGATGCTGCTCACCTCGCTGCGGGAGCAGAACACGATTTTCAACGGCCCGATCATCCCGCGGAAGTTCACCGGTGCGGCGTACCACGAGGCCTGGACATCGATCGAGTTTCCCTTGCACTTCTGGAACAGCGTGTGGATCACGTCGGTGACCGTGATCGGGGTGCTGGTCTTCGCGACGCTCAGCGGGTACGCATTCGCGAAACTGGATTTCCCGTTTCGGAACACGTTGTTCGTGCTGCTGCTGACCACTTTGATGATGCCGTCGACAGCGCTGATCGTCCCGCTCTACCTCGAGCTCAAGTCGTTCGGGCTGCTGGACAGTCAAGTCGGTCTGCTGGTGCTGTACATCTCCGGATCGGCGCCGTTCGCGATGTTCCTGATGCGGGCGTTCTTCCAGACGTTGCCCGACGAGCTGATCGAGGCCGCGCGGGTCGACGGCGGCAGTGAGCTGACGATCTTCCGGCGGGTGATCCTGCCGCTCACGAAACCCGCGATCGCGACCGTGGTGATCTTCCAGTTCCTGTCCACCTGGAACGAGTTCCTGATCGCCAACACCGTGCTGCGGAACACCGACTCGCTCCCGCTGCAGCCCGTGCTGTTCACGTTGATGGGTCAGTACTCCACGAACTGGCCGGCCCTCACCGCCGGCCTCACGTTGTCCGTCGTACCGGTCGTGATCGTCTACGTCCGGATGCAGCGGCAGTTCGTCGCCGGGATGACGCTCGGCGCCGTCAAGAACTAGAGGAGGTCGGATGCCGATCAAGAACGTCGTGGTCAACTGCGTCGATGTCGAGCGCTCCGTCGAGTACTACACGAGGTTTCTCGAGCTCGAGGTGGTCGGAGAGGTCTCGCCGGAACGCGCCGTACTCGACGCGGTGACCGCGACCGTCGAGTTACGGGCCGTAGGCAACGGCCGGGAGCAGAGCACCTGGTCCCCGGACGACCTGCAGAAGGGTTTCCGGCACCTCGGCTTCAAGGTCGATCGTCTGGACGAGCGGGCGGAGGCGCTGAAGACCGGCGGGGTCGAGTTCAAGCTGGACCCGCTCGACGCCGAGGGCGAGGTCCGGATCTGCTTCTTCTACGACCCGGACGGCACGCTGCTCGAGATGATCCAGGGCGATCTGCAGTACGCCGAGATCATGGACGCCGACGGGGTGGCGCGGGAACGGGCACTCGGCGTACCGCCACGCCCGCGGTTCGACCACATCGCGATCACCATCGAGGACCGCGACGCCACGGCCGCGCACTACCACGAGCACCACGGCTTCGACTTCATCGGAACCATCAAGCAGCCGCACGACAGCCGCGGGTTCCACATCGGCTACCTCAAGGGCGGCGACACCGTCCTCGAGGTCTTCACCTACGACGTCCCCAAGACGTCCCGCGACCCACAGCTCGACGTCGCCGGATTCGCGTACGCCGAACTCGCGGGCGACGACGTACCGGATCTGCCGGTGCTGGTCGCGCCCGATGAGACGAAGGTCTATGTCGACCCCGACGGGTTCGCGTACGCCGTAGGCTCCGGCGCATGACTGAAAACTGGCTCCGCCCGCTCGGCTCGACAGGCCTGACCGTCTCCGCCGTCTGCGCCGGCGGCAGCGGGATCGCCGGCATGCCCGCCGTCTTCGGGTACGACGTCACGCCCCAGGAAGCGGTCGACCTGGTACTGCGCGTGTTCGACAGCCCTCTCACCTGGATCGACACCTCCAACGGGTACGGCGACGGCTCCAGCGAGACCCGGATCGGCCAGGCGATCCGGGAGTACGGCGGACTGCCCGAAGGATTCCTGGTCGCGACGAAGGTCGACGCGAAGGACGGCGACTACTCCGGCGCGCGCGTCCGGGCTAGCGTTGCCGAGAGCAAGGAGCGGCTCGGGCTGGACGAGCTGCCGCTGGTCCACCTGCACGACCCCGAAGCCCACGACTTCGAGTCGATGCGCGACGCCGTCGACACCCTCATGCAACTGCGAGCCGACGGGGAGATCGGGCATGTCGGCCTGGCGGGCGGCGACACCCGCGAGCTGTCCCGGTACCTCGATCTCGGCGGGTTCGAAGTACTGCTCGTGCACAACCGCTGGAGCCTGGTCGACCACTCGGCCGGCGGCATCTTCCAGCGGGCCCGCGCGGAGGGCATCGCGGTGGTGAACGCGGCGGTCTACGGCGGCGGGATCCTCGCGAACCCGGCCGGCGCGACGAAGTACGCCTACCGCGAGGCGCCGGCCGCGGTCCTGCAGGCCGTGGCGGAGATGGACAAGGCATGCCGCGACTACGGCATCGACCTCGCGACGGCCGCGCTCCGGCACTCGATCGACGACCCGGACATCGCCGGGACGGTCGTCGGCATCACCAAGCCGGCCCGCGTCGACGCGCTCCTCGCTGCCCGGGATGCGGACCTGCCGGAGGAACTGCTTAACCGGTTAGGTAGCCTGCTTCCCGACAAGCAGTACTGGGTCGAGAAGGAGACGACGTGACCAACGGCTTCCCGAGCGGGTTCACCTGGGGCGCGGCGACCGCGTCGTACCAGGTCGAGGGTGCGGTCTCCGCGGACGGCCGCGGCCCGAGTATCTGGGACACGTTCGCCCGCACTCCGGGACGGATCGCGGACGGCACCACCGGCGACGTGGCCGTTGAGCACTACGTCCGGTTCGCCGACGACGTCCGGCTGCTGGCGGACCTCGGGCTGAACGCGTACCGGTTCTCGATCGCCTGGCCGCGGATCGTGCCGGCCGGCTCGGGTACGACGAACCAGGCCGGGCTCGACTTCTACCGGCGGCTCGCCGAGACGTGCCTGGAGAACGGCGTCACGCCGTACGCGACGCTGTATCACTGGGACCTGCCCCAGCCGCTCGAGGACGCCGGCGGCTGGCTGGTGCGCGACACCGCCGAGCGTTTCCGCGACTACGCCGCCGTCACCCACGACGCACTGTCGGACGTGGTCAAGCACTGGATGACGCTGAACGAGCCGTGGTGCTCGGCGTTCCTCGGGTACGGCAACGGTGAGCACGCGCCGGGCCGGACCGAAGGCGCCGATGCGCTGAAGGCGGTGCACCACCTGCTGCTCGGACACGGTCTGGCGCTCGACGCGATCCGGTCCGAGGGCGGGACCTACGGCATCGCGCTCAACCCGGCGCCGATCCACGCCGCCTCCGACTCCCCCGCCGACCGCGACGCCGCGCGCCGGATCGACGGCCTGCGGAACCGTTTGTTCCTGGAGCCGTTGCTGTCCGGGCAGTACCCGGCGGACGTCCTGGAAGACACCGGGATGTCGGAGTGGTTCGAGGCCCAGGAGGCCGACCTGCCGCTGATCGGGGCTCCACTCGACTTCATGGGCGTCAACTACTACTGCCCGACCACGGTGGCGGCACCGGACGGGCCGATCTCGTCGCCGGTCGCGTCCACCCAACCCGGCAGCGAGAACGTCGTTGCCGTCGACACCGGTCTCCCCAAGACGCAGATGGGCTGGCCGATCCAGGCGACCGGTCTGCGCGACATCCTGGTCACGATCAACAAGCTCGCGCCCGAGCTGCCGTTGTACGTGACGGAGAACGGTTCGGCGTACCCGGACTTCGTGACTGCGGACGGGACGGTCGAGGACGACGAGCGGCTCGACTATCTGCAGCAGCACGTCGCCGTCTGCCAGGAGCTGGTCACCGAGGGCGTCCCGCTGAAGGGGTACTTCGCCTGGTCGCTGCTCGACAACTTCGAGTGGGCCTGGGGGTACAGCCGCCGCTTCGGCATCGTGTACGTCGACTACGCGACGCAGACGCGCATCGTGAAGAAGAGCGGCCGCTGGCTGCAGAACTTCCTCACGAGCGCGCGTTATGATGGGGAGTGAGTTGGCTGTGCAGGACGAGTGAGGCGGCGCCCAGCGCCGCCGCGCTCGGCCCGAGCTTGGAGAGCTCCACGCGGGTCGGATGCATCGCGCGGACGAAGGACAGCCGGTTGAGTTCCTGCGACGCGATGCGCATGTAGATGTCGCCGGCCTCGCTGAAACCGGGGCCGGCGAGGATGATCTGGTCCAGATCCAGAAGGTTGGTGATCGAGAGCAACGCCTTCGCGAGGTACGTCGCGGACTCCTCGATCAGCTCCACGCACCGCGGATCGCCGCTGGCGGCCAGGCGCGCGATCTTGGCGAAGTCCGCCCGTACGGACGTCTGACGGCCGCGCAGACCGAGTTCGTCGACCAGCGTCGCGTCCTGTTCGGCGCGCGCGACCACCGCCGCCGGAGCAGCGAGGCTCTCCAGGCACCCTTGCCCGCCGCACCAGCACATCGGCCCGTTGACGTCGAGCACCATGTGGCCGATCTCGCCGACGTTCGACGACGAGCCGCGGTACACATCGCCGTTGGTCACCAGGCCGAGCCCGAAGCCGGCCGCCAGGTAGACGGTCGCGAAGTCGTTCACCGACGGGATCTTCCCCGCCCAGAACTCGCCGATCGCGGCGCAGGTCGAGTCGTTCTCCACCACGATCGGGTGGTCGATGGCCTCCTTCAGCGTGTCCCGCACCGCGAACGGCTCCCACGCGTACTTCGCCGAGTCCGTCCGCAGCAGCCGCGTCCCGCCGCGGCCCTGCCGGCCGGCCAGTGCGACGCCGACCCCGACCAGCGTCGACGGCTCGATCTCCGCCTTCACGATCAGGTCCTCGAGCTCGGCCGTGATCCGCTTGACGGCGGTCGCCGGCGCATCCTTCCCGATCCCCCGCGACGACAACTGCTCGATCACCCGGCCGCTCATGTCGGTGACGACGTACGTCGTACTCGGGGTGTCGACCGCGATACCGACCGCGTGCCGCGCGCGGGGGTTGAACTGCAGCAGCGTGGCGCGTTTGCCGCCGGTCGGGTCGCCGTACCCGGTCTCGATGATCAGGCCGTCGGCGAGCAACCGCTTGACCACCCGGGAGATCGACGCGCCGGTCAGGCCGGAGCGGTCGGCGAGGTCGACGCGGGTCACCGTGCCGCTGGAACGGATCAGGTCGAGGATCGCGCTGTGCGTCTCCTGCGCGGTCGCACCTCTGAGCATCTTCGCCACGTCACCCTCCCTCGGGCGGCACTTTAGTACACAACGTAAGGAAGTGGCAGAGGTTGACCTCAATCATGGTTGAGGTCCTAGCGTGAGCGGCGTGAAAGCAATCAGACTGCACGCATTCGGTCCGGCGGAGAACCTGGTGTACGAGGAGGTCCCGGACCCTGCCCCCGACCGCGGCACGGTGCTGGTCGAGGTCGAGGCCGCGGGCGTCCATCTCGTCGACACGATGATCCGTGCGGGCGCCACCGGCGGCAGCCCGATCCCCGTCCCGGAACTGCCGACGATCCCGGGGCGCGAGGTCGCGGGCCGGGTCAGCGCGGCCGGACCGGACGTCGACCCGACGTGGATCGGCAAGCGCGTCGTGGTCCATCTGGGCATGGTGCCAGGCGGGTACGCCGAACGCGCGGTGGCGAAGGCCGAGTCGCTGTACGAACTTCCCGATCATGTCGACGCCGCCCAGGCAGTCGCCGCGATCGGCACCGGGCGTACGGCGGCCGGCATCCTGCGGCAGGCGCATCTCACCGCGGACGACGTCGTACTGATCACCTCAGCGGCGGGCGGGATCGGCAGCTTTCTGATCCAGTCGGCGCGCAACGCCGGCGCGATCGCCATCGGGCTGGCGGGCGGTCCTGCCAAGGTCGAGACGGTCCGCTCGCTCGGTGCGCAGTACGCGATCGACTACCGCGACCCGGAGTGGACTGCGCAACTGAAGGCCGAGTTGGGCGACCGGGAAATCACGCTGCTCTTCGACGGGGTCGGCGGCCCCAACGGTCAGCAGGCGTTCGACCTGCTCGGCGTCGGCGGCCGCGCCCTCATGTTCGGCTGGTCGGGCGGCGGCCCCATCGAATTCACCCACGAGGACCTGATGGCCCGCGGACTCACGGTCGGCTGGGCCATCGGCGCCAAACTCACCCGCCACCTCCGAGCCCTCGAAGCAGCCGCCCTGGAAGAAACGATGTCCGGCCGCTGGAAGGCGCTCACCACCCCATTCCCCCTCTCCGAGGCAGCCGCCGCCCACCAAGCCCTCGAAACCCGAGCCACCACCGGAAAGGTCGTCCTCATCCCCTAAGCCCCGGGTTGGGGAGGGTTTCCTGCCCCATCCGGGACGAAACCCTCCCCAACGTCCCTCAGCCACCCGTGAAGTGCAGCACCACATCAACCCCATGACGTCTCACCTTCGGGTGGGAGTCAGGGGGTGCGGGGGGCGTACATGATGATGAGGACACCGAGGAGGCAGATGGTGGCGCCGATGAGGTCGTACCGGTCGGGTTTGAAGCGGTCCACCACGACGCCCCAGGTGAGGGAGCCGGCGACGAAGATTCCGCCGTAGGCGGCGAGGATTCGGCCGAAGTGGGGGTCGGGCTGGAAGGTGGCGACGAAGCCGTAGGCGCCGAGGGCAACTATTCCGCCGGCGATCCACAGGAGGCCGCGGTTCTCGCGCCAGCCTTGCCAGATGAGCCAGGCTCCCCCGATCTCGGCGAGAGCCGCCAGCAGGAACAGTACGACGGACTTCAGCACGGTCACTGAGCGATCTCCGAAAAGGGCAGCGGGCAGTCGGGGTTGCCGGCGCAGGTCTCGAGATCGTCGCAGCCGGCGGCAATGCCGGCGCGGAGCCTCTCCGCGATGACGGTCAGGTCGGCGATCTTGGCTTCCACGTCGGCCAGCTTCTCGCGTGCGCGCGCCTGGAGCCCGGCTCCCTCGCCGACCGCGTGCCGATGCCTCGCAGCGTCGAGCAGCTCGGAGATCTCGGCGAGGGTGAATCCGAGCCGCTGCGCCGCTTTGATCACTCGCAACGTGGTGACGGCCTCGGTCGGGTACAACCGGTGCCCGCCGAGGCTTCGGACCGGCTCGTCGAGCAGTCCGCGGCGTTCGTAGTACCGCAGCGTCTGGAGGTTCACGCCGGCCGCGGCGGCGACTTCCGCAGGTCTCACCGCGGCAGCCGTTCGCTCAACCCGTCGAGTACGGCGGCGTACGCGGGCGGCACGTCCACGCGGACCCGAACCTGATTGCGGGGGGCCTCGGTGATCGTGAAGTCGAAGAAGGAGCAGCACTCGGTCTCGCGCGCGGTCAGCTCGATGACCGTCGCGCGGGACTCACTGGAGAGCACAAGATCCAGCGTGTGCGGGCCGACACGGTCGGCGCTGCGGAGATGGTCGGCGAACAGTTGGTCGAACTCGGCCAGCCGCAGCGGCTGCTCAGCGGTCGGCAGTCTGCAAGCAACCGGAACCCAATGGTCGTCCATGCATCGACGGTAAACCCGTACCTCGGTACCAGATGCAACTACGAGCTGAACCGACCTCTACCCGCGGGATGGAGGCGACAGCTAGGGCTGATCGGTCCAGGTGAGTAGATAGGCGACCGCGCCGAAGCGGATGTGGTCGCCGGGGCGGACGCGGACCGGGGTGGTGATTCGGAGGCCGTTGACCTCGGTGCCGTTCAGTGAACCGAGGTCGCGGACCATCCACCCGTCGTCGACGTACCGGAGCTCGGCGTGGCACCGAGACACCGACTCGTCGGCCATCCGGAGGGTCGCGCCCGGACCGCGCCCGATCCGGACGGTCGGTGAGCCCGGAGCCGGCAGCGCAAGACCCGGCGGCGGCGCGACCGGAGTGCTCCGCTTGACCGTCGGCCCGGGCAAGCTGCCCAGACGTTCGAAGAAGGGGTCGAACCGCGCTAGAAAGCCACCCTGAGCTGTCCGGCCCCCGGCTCCGGTCGCCCGCAGCCGCGGAAGTCTGGACCAGACATCGCGCATCCAACGGATACGGCGGGATTCATCCCGCGGGAGGTCACGGATCGCGTCAGCGAGTTCGCCGCGGCTCTGGGCGCGGAGTACGAAGTTCATCCGGCGGATGAAGGTGTCGTGCGACAACCGCCCCGAGCCGGCGCCGTCGCGAAGGATCGCCAGCGCACGGTCGCGTTCGGCGTCCGACGGACGCGCCCACTCCACCCCGACCGTACTCATGGGGGCATTGTCCGTGGCGGTCCGGTTCACTGTCCACCACGGGACCGTGACAGGAGGTTCCTGGTGACTGTCCGCGCCGTGGGACACAATGACGGGATGCGACTGCCTGTGATGCCACCGGTCAAGCCGATGCTCGCCAAACCGGTCAAGGAGATCCCGCGCGGGGACCTGTCCTACGAGCCGAAGTGGGACGGGTTCCGGTCGATCATCTTCCGCGACGGCGACGAGGTGGAGATCGGCAGCCGGAACGAGAAGCCGATGACGCGGTACTTCCCCGAGCTGGTCGAGGCGGTGAAGGCGAATCTTCCGGAGCGCTGCGCGATCGACGGCGAGATCATCGTGATCGGAGAGTCCGGCGACCGGCTCGATTTCGAGGTCCTGCAGCAGCGGATCCACCCGGCCGCGAGCCGCGTGAACATGCTGTCCGAGAAGACCCCGGCCCGGTTCGTCGCGTTCGACCTGCTGGCGCTCGGTGACGACGACTACACCGAGCGCCCGTTCAGCGAACGCCGTACGGCGCTGATCGACGCGCTCGCACACGTGAAGGCGCCGATCCACGTCACCCCCGCGACCGCCGACCACGACACGGCCGCGCAATGGTTCCAGCAGTTCGAGGGCGCCGGCCTCGACGGGCTGATCGCCAAACCTTTGGCCGGGACGTACCAGCCGGACAAGCGGGTGATGTTCAAGATCAAGCCGGAGCGTACGGCGGACTGCGTGGTGGCGGGCTACCGCCTGCACAAGAGCGGCCCGGACCGGATCGGCTCGCTGCTGCTCGGGCTGTACAACGACGACGGCACGCTGGCGAGCGTCGGCGTGATCGGCGCCTTCCCGATGGAGCGCCGCAAGGAGCTGTTCGAGGAGATGCAGCCCCTCGTCACCACCTTCGACGAGCACCCGTGGGCGTGGGCGAAGCAGGAGGAAGGCGTCCGTACGCCGCGCAACGCCGAGGGCAGCCGGTGGCAGGCAGGCAAGGACCTGTCCTTCATCCCTCTGCGCCCCGAACTGGTCGTCGAGGTCCGCTACGACCACATGGAAGGCATCCGCTTCCGGCACACCGCGCAGTTCGTCCGCTGGCGTCCGGACCGCACTCCCGAATCCTGCACGTACGAGCAGTTGGAGGAGCCGATCAAGTTCGACCTGGCCGACGTACTGTCGAGCGCCCAACGCTGATGCTCTACAGGCTCTACAGGCTCTACACGCGCCTGCTCCAGCGCCAGCTCACCGGATTGCCGACGCCGCGACACGTCGCGATCGCGATGGACGGCAACCGTCGTTGGGCCCGCGCCGCGGGGTACGACGACGTCCGCATCGGTCACCGCTTCGGCGCCGAACACCTCGAGCTGTTCCTGCAGTGGTGCTCGGACGCCGGGATCCGCTGCGTCACAGCCTGGGTGGCTTCACCGAGCAACCTGGCCAAGCGCGACGCAGCCCAGGTCGACTACCTCATGGAGCTGGTCGAGAGCGTGCTGGCCGACCACGTACGCCGTGACCACCGCTGGCGGCTGCACGTCGCGGGCCAGCTGGACCTGTTGCCTGATTCGACGGCTCGCGCGCTGAAGGAAGCAGTCGAGTTGAGCCGCGAGCGCGACGCCGGTGATCTGACGCTCGCGATCGGGTATTCGGGCCGGCTCGAGGTGGTCGACGCCGTACGGTCCGTGCTCGACGACGCGGCGGCGGAAGGGCGCTCGCTGGATGAGGTCGCGGACAGGCTGACCGAGGAAGAGATCGGCCGGCACCTGTACGTGCCCGGCCTGCCTGACCCGGATCTGGTCATCCGGACCAGCGGCGAGCTGCGGATGTCGGACTTCCTGCTCTGGCAGGCGACCCGCTCGGACATCGAGTTCTGCGACCTCTACTGGCCGGCGTTCCGCGAGGTGGACCTGCTGCGGGCGCTCCGCACGTACGGACGGCGGAGACTGGAACGATCCAGTTGAATACTTCGCGCCGCTGAAGAGGCATCATGGGGGCATACCGACTGGTAAGCACGGAGGTGGCACGATGTACGACGTCGTACTGCTCGTCGAACAGGAACTGTCCGAGCCCGACGCGAAGCGCGTCGTCGAACTCCACCAGGACATGCCCGATCCGGTCAGGTACCACGTGCTGGTGCCCTGCCACAACGCGGAGGCCGGCGTCGAGGCCTCGATCAGCGCCCTCGGAACCGCGGACCTCTACGGACCGGGCCTGGCCGGTCAGCGGCAGGACCTCGCCGAGGCCCAGAAGGCGATCGACACCGAGGCCAAGGGTTGCAGCGGGCGAAGCGTCCAGCGGCTGCGCGATCTCGGACAGCTCGCCGAAGGTGGCATCACGCACGACCGGCCGATCGACGCACTGGTCGCAACCGTGCAGCACGTCCACGGCCAGGAGGTCATCATCCTGACGCGGCCGCACATCGTGGCGGAGTTCTTCCACCTCGACTGGACCAACTCGGCCCGCCGGCACCTCGGCGTACCGGTGCTCCACCTGCTGGAGTACGACTCGAAGCCGGCCGCGGCCAAGTAGTACCGATCGCCAAAACCGGGTGCGAGCCACTCGGACCCGCTCTACCCTCCGGGCATGGATCTTCGCGAAGAACGTCGGAGCGACCGACAGGCCGTGCGGGATGTTCACCTGCAGGCGTTCGGTGACCACGGGCCTGTGGTGGCCGACCTGGCCGACACGCTGCGGGACACGATCGCACCTGAGGGCGGCCTCTCGCTGGTCGCCGAGCATGACGGGCAGGTGGTCGGCCACGTCATGTTCACCCGCAGTCTTCTCGATGCGGAGCGTCGGCTCGTCGATGTCCAGGTCCTCAGTCCCTTGGGCGTGCTGCCCGAGTTCCATCGACGCGGCATCGGCTCGGCCCTGGTCCGGCGCGGTTTGGAGGTCCTCGCCGAGCGGGATGTACCGCTCGTCTTTCTGGAGGGAGATCCGGGTTTCTACTCACGGCTTGGCTTCGAGCCGGCCGGCGGCTTAGGTTTCCGAAAGCCGTCCCTGCGGATCCCGGACGGCGCCTTCCAGGTCATCCGGTTCCCGGCGCATGAACCATGGATGACGGGCACCCTCGTCTATGCGGAGGCGTTCTGGCGGCACGACTCGGTCGGACTCCGCACGGCTTAGTGGTGGAGCATAGCCGCGTACGTGACGCCGGCGGCCAGGCTGGCGATGAGTAGCGACAGCGTGGTGCGGATCGCGCGCTCACCCGTCCGGCCGTAGTGACGGCCATCCTCGGAGTGGTACGCGACCTTGAAGCCGGCGTACCCGGCTGCGAGGACGAGACCCAGTTTGATCATCAGACACCTGCCGCTGTACCGGACTCGTTGAACTGCGTGTGGTACAGATCAGCGTACTCGCCCCCGGCCGCGAGCAGTTGCTCGTGCGTGCCGCGGTCGACGATGTTGCCGTGATCAACCACCAGGATCAGGTCCGCGTTCCGCACCGTCGACAGCCGGTGCGCGATCACCAGCGATGTACGGCCTTCCAGCGCGGTGTCCAGCGCCCGCTGGACGGCGACCTCGGACTCCGAGTCGAGATGCGCCGTCGCCTCGTCCAGTACGACGATCTTCGGGGCCTTCAGCAACAACCGGGCAATCGCGAGTCGTTGCCGCTCACCACCCGACAGCCGGTGACCGCGATCGCCGACCACCGTGTCCAGCCCGTCCGGCAGCGCTGACACCAACTCCCAGATCTGCGCGGCTCGCAGCGCGGCGACCATCTCGTCCTCGGTCGCGTCGGGCTTCGCGTAGCCGAGGTTCGCACGGATCGTGTCGTGGAACATGTGCGCGTCCTGCGTGACGTACCCGATCGTGTCGTGCAGGGACTGCAGGGTCACGTCGCGGACGTCCTGACCGCCGACGCGCACCGCTCCCCCGGTCACGTCGTACAGCCGGGCGACCAGGTTCGTGATGGTCGTCTTGCCGGCCCCGGACGGGCCGACCAGCGCAACCATCTGCCCGGGCCGTACGACGAAACTCACGTCCTCCAGCACCTGCGCCGAGACGCGCTTGTCCAGGACCGCGACGGACTCGAGGCTGGCCAGCGAGACCTGCTCGGCCGTCGGGTACGAGAACGCGACATGCTCGAACTCGACACTCGCCGCGTCGGCCGGCAGATCCGCCGCGTCCGGGGCGTCCTGGATCATCGGTTCGAGGTCGAGCACCTCGAAGACCCGCTCGAACGACACCAGCGCCGTCATCACGTCGACGCGGACGTTGGAGAGCGCGGTCAGCGGACCGTACAGCCGGCCGAGCAGGGCGACGAGCGCGAGCAGCGTGCCGATGGTCAACGTCTGGCGGACGGCCAGGTTGCCGCCCACGCCGTACACCAAGGCTGTTGCCAGCGCGGCGACCAAGGTCAGCGCGGTGAAGAACACGCGGCCGAGCATCGCGATCCGGATGCCCAGGTCGCGGACCCGACCCGCCCGCTCGCCGAAGTCGGCGTTCTCGAGGTGCGGCTGGCCGAACAGCGTGACCAGGAGCGCTCCCCCGACGCTGAAGCGCTCGGTCATCGAGGTGGACATCTCGGCGTTCAGGTTCATCTGCTCCCGCGTCATCGCGGCCAGGCGGCGGCCGAGGACCCGCGCGGGAATCAGGAAGACCGGCAGCATCAGGATCGCGACCACGGTCAACTGCCAACTCAGCGCGAGCATCGCGCCGACGACCAGAATCAGGCTGATGACGTTCGAGACGACACCGGACAGCGTCGAGGTGAAGGCCTGCTGGGCGCCGATCACGTCGTTGTTGAGCCGCGAGACCAGCGCACCGGTCTGGGTCCGGGTGAAGAACGCGACCGGCATCCGCTGCACGTGCGCGAACACCTTGGTCCGCAGGTCGAAGATCAGCCCTTCACCGATCCGCGCCGAGAACCAGCGCTGCACCAGGCCGAGCGCCGCCTCCACGACCGCGAGCAACGCGACCACCAGGGCCAGCGCGGTCACCAGGCCGGCATTCCCCTTCGAGATCCCGTCGTCGACGATCTTCTTGAACAGCAGCGGCGACGCGATCACCAGCACCGCCGAGACGATCACCAGCACCAGGAACGCCGTGATGTGCCAGCGGAACGGCCTCGCGAACCGGACGATCCGCCGCAGCGTCCCCTTGGCGAGCTTCTGCTCGAGGACCGACGAGTCCTGGCGCCGCCAGCCCATCGCGCCCATCCCTGGGCGCATCATTCCCGACATCCGGCTCCCTTTCTGTGGTGAACCTTCATAACACCTGGAGTGAGTCCGCGCTTCCCGCAACTTTTGGTTGCACATCGGCGAGACCTGGTCTAGAGTCACATGCAACCAAGGGTTGCGAAAGGACGGAAGCGATGACCAGGAGCATCGAGCGGGAGATCCGGGTGGAGGCTAGCCCAGAGGTGGTCTACGAGGTGATCAGCTCGCCGGAGCACCTGCGCGAGTGGTGGCCGGACGACGCCGACCTCGACGTGGCCCCCGGCGCGACCGGCACCGTCACGTTCCGGCGTACCGACGAGACCAAGATCGTGCCGCTCACGGTCGTGGAGGCCGACCCGCCGCGGCGCTTCTCCTTCCGCTGGGCGTACGACGACGAGCCCGTCACACCGGAGAACTCGCTGCTGGTCACCTTCGACCTGATCCCGGCCGGCAGCGGCACCCTGCTCCGGTTCGCCGAGACCGGGTACGACGAGGCTTCCAAGCCGGACGAGATGCTCGAGGACCACACCACCGGGTGGGACTACTTCCTCCCCCGGCTCGCGCCGTACGCCGAGCGGCAGGCGCAGCGGCCGTGATCGACGACGAGCTCTGGTCGGCGATCGGTGACCCGACCCGGCGGCGGATGCTCGACCTGCTGCTCGCGGGCGGCGGCGGTACGGCGACCAGTCTCAGCGACCAACTGCCCGTCACCCGGCAGGCAGTCGCGAAGCACCTCGGCGTACTCGACCGCGCCGGGCTGGTGCACTCCACGCCGTCCGGACGGGAACGCCGCTACACCGTGGACGAGGACCGCCTCGCCCACGCGATCAACCAGCTGACCGACGTCACCAGCGCCTGGGACCGGCGGCTGCAACGCATCACCCGCATCGCCGAGGCGATCGAAAAACACGAGAGGAAACTTCCATGAGCGACATCTTGCACCGCGTAGGCATCATTGCGTCCCCGGAGGACGTGTACGCCGCACTCACCACGATCGACGGTCTGGCCGGTTGGTGGACCGAGGACACGACCGGCGACCCCGACGGGGTGATCCAGTTCCGCTTCGCGGCCGCGGGCGGCGAGGGCTTCGACATGAAGGTCCTGGAGACGAAGCCCGGCGAGCTCGTCCGCTGGGAGGTCGTCGACGGTCCCCCGGAGTGGATCGGCACCCACATCCGCTTCGACCTCTCGCAGACCGACGAGTGGGCGATCGTGCTCTTCAAGCACGAGGGCTGGAAGGAGCCGGTCGAGTTCATGCACCACTGCAGCACCAAGTGGGCCAGCTTCCTGCTCAGCCTCAAGAAGTACGTCGAAACCGGCAAGGGCGACCCATCCCCGAACGACGTGGTGATCAGCAACTGGCCCTAGCACCTCAAGCCCCACGGTCGATCGGCTGGGCGCCGGACAAGTCAGCGGGATCTGACGATCCCGGTCCGGCGCCCAGCCGATCCGTGCCGGCGTCCGCCGCGGGTCAGTTGTAGCAGGGCTTGGCGAAATTGGCGTAGACGCCCACATACGGGGAGTCAGCGGAGTGGCTCAGGGGTGCGGGCGTGGTGTAGATCGTCCTGTGATCTTCATCCCGGAACACCGCGTGCAGGCCGCTGGACTGGTTGTTGATCCAGGAAGCGAAAATGTACGGGATCGCGTACTCCCGGCAGGCCGACATGTAGTGCATCGTGCCGCCGTACCCCTTGCCGGTAAAGGTACAAAGGCTCAGGTAGGGACACCGGTAGTAGGTGTCCCCGGCCGCCGTCAGATCGCGGACCCGGGCCTCACCGGGAAGCGGCAGTACCGTCCCGCCGCCGTCCCACTCGACCTTGTTGGCAGCGACTTGTCTGCCGCCCGTTGCCGCGATCTCGCGATCGACGTCGTTCTGCAGACTGCGGGCCTGCGCCGCGGACAGCCCCGCAGTCCGCGCCTGGTCCGCGAAGGGATCCTTCGTTCCGGCTGCTTGCGCCGGGCCGCCCACGCCGTACGCCAGGCCGACGACCCCCATCAGCGTCGCCATGATCAGGCTCAGTTTGCGCATGATTGAAGTTCTCTCTGGTAGGAGATTCGGTGACGACCCGATCCTGCCGGTGGACGGCTCAGCGGTCTGCCGCTGGCGAGAACTCGCCATGAGTGGCCCCCACCGCACCCGGCCGGGCATCATGGCCTGTGATGCGCGCACGTGAAGAGGCAGATACTTCAACCGACGCGCTGGTTGCTGCGCTCACCGAGGCCTTCGACCGATCAGCACACCGCACGCGTGCCGGTCTCGCGCCGTCCCCCAGACTGGTGAAGGGCTCTCGAAACTCCTTGTGGGACGTCATCAGTCGGCTCCGTGCGCAGGCTCGGCACGAGATTCTGAGCCTCGATGACACCGCATATCTCATCGCCCGCGGCGTACCGGACTCCATTCAGCGGCGCGGTCCGGCCACTCTGCGGGACGCCCTGGACAGGGGCGTGGCCGTCCGGCAGGTGACGTCGCGAGCCGGGCTACTGGCTGATCGCGAGCTCGGCGCCATCGTCTATCGGGCCGGCGGCAAGGCCCGGGTCGTGCCCAAGATCCCGGTCAAGTTGTCGGTTCTGGACCGGCGGGTCGTGGTCCGCGCTCTCGACTCCACGGTGCTGGCCGACGGCTTCCAGATCATGCACGACCCAGCCCTGGCCGCCAGACTCGTCGGGATCCATCGTGAGCTGTGGCGGGCCGGCACGGAGCCTGACGCGGACGCAGCCGGTCTGCCGCCGCACCTCAAGGCCGTGCTGCCCGCGCTCGCGTCGGGGCAACCGGACAACATTGCCGCCCGCTACCTGGGCATCTCGGCCCGCAGCTACAGCCGTCGTGTCTGCGAGCTACTGACGCTCTTGGGCGTGCAGACGCGCTTCCAGGCAGGAGCTGAGGCCGCACGACGGGGCTGGCTGTAGCGTCCGAAGACACCTGGCGACGGCTCGACAGAGTACTGTCACCCCTGACCGAGAGCGGCCAGGAGTTCCTTCAGGCGGCGGTCCTGGGCCTCGCGCTCGGCCCTGAGCTGGTCTTCGTACGTGCGGTCCGCGGCACCGAGGAGCAATGCCTTGGTCTCGCGGATCGCGCCGGGCAGCGGGCCGAGCAACGCGTCGGCCAGGTCCTTGACCGTCGCCTCCAGTTCGTCAGCCGGTACGACGATGTTCGCGAGGCCGAGCTCCTTCGCCTCCGCGGCCTCGACCCAGCGGCTCGTCGCGCAGATCTCCAGCGCCCGCGAGTACCCGACCAGCTCGACGAGCGGCTTCGTACCGCCGAGGTCCGGGACCAGCCCGAGTGACGGCTCGCGCATGCTGAAGCGGGCGTCGGGCGTGACGACCCGCAGGTCACAGGCCAAAGCCAGCTGGAAACCCGCGCCGACCGCATGGCCTTGCACCGCGGCGATGCTGACGATCTCGGGCCGCCGCAGCCAGGAGAACCCGGTCTGGAACTTCGCGATCAGCTCCAGGACCTCGTCGGTCGGCTTGGCGCCGAGGCTGAGCAGCGGCTCCTGGCCCAGATCGTTCTCGCCCATGATCAGCCGGCGGTCCAGACCGGCCGAGAACGACGGCCCCTCCCCCGACACGACCACCACGCGGACGTCGGACGGCAGCGCCGTACCGAAATCGGCCAGCGCACTCCACATCGCGGGCGTCTGGGCGTTGCGCACCTCCGGACGGTCGAGCACCACACGCGCGACCGGTCCGTCCACCGTCAACCGCAGTCCGAGATCCGTCATGGCCCGGATATTACTCGGAAGTAATCAGGCGAGCGAGATCAGGTCGGCGTACTCATTGGTCCAGAGGTCCTCGACGCCGTCGGGCAGCAGGACGACACGCTCGGGCTCGAGGGCCTCGACGGCGCCCTCGTCGTGGGTGACCAGGACGATCGCGCCCGTGTACGAGCGGATCGCGTTCAGCACCTCGGCGCGGGACGCCGGGTCCAGGTTGTTGGTCGGCTCGTCGAGGAGCAGGACGTTCGCCGCCGACACGACCAGCGTGGCGAGGGCGAGACGGGTCTTCTCGCCGCCGGACAGCACCTTGGCGGGCTTGTCCGCGTCGTCGCCGGTGAACAGGAACGAGCCGAGCACGCTGCGCGCCTGCGTCTCGTTCAGGTCCGGGGCGGCGGTCTTCATGTTCTCCAGGACCGTCCGGTTCACGTCCAGGGTCTCGTGCTCCTGGGCGTAGTACCCGAGCTTGAGGCCGTGGCCGTCGATCACCTCGCCGGTGTCGGCCTTCTCGATCCCGCCGAGGATCCGCAGCAGCGTGGTCTTGCCGGCGCCGTTCAGGCCGAGGACGACGACCCGCGAGCCCTTGTCGATCGCCAGGTCGACGTCGGTGAAGATCTCCAGCGAGCCGTACGACTTCGACAGCTCCCGCGCCATCAGCGGTGTCTTGCCGCACGGCGCCGGCGTCGGGAAGGAGATCTTCGCGACGCGGTCCTGCTTGCGCTCGTCCTCGAGCGAGGACATCAACCGCTCGGCCCGGCGCAGCATCTGCTGGGCCGCGGCCGCCTTGGTCGCCTTGGCGCGCATCTTGTTCGCCTGGTCGACCAGCTGGGTCGCCTTCTTCTCCGCATTCGCCCGCTCCCGCTTGCGGCGCCGCTCGTCGGTCTCCCGCTGGAGCAGGTACGCCTTCCAGCCGACGTTGTAGACGTCGATCTCGGCCCGGTTCGCGTCCAGGTGGAAGACTCGGGTGACGGTGTCCTGCAGCAGGTTCACGTCGTGGCTGATCATGATCACGCCACCGGCGTACGACTTGAGGAAGTCGCGCAGCCAGATGATCGAGTCGGCGTCCAGGTGGTTGGTCGGCTCGTCGAGCAGCAGCGTCTCGGCCTGCGCGAACAGGATCCGGGCCAGTTCGACCCGGCGGCGCTGACCACCCGACAGCGTCGACAGCGGCTGGCCGAGAACGCGGTCCGGGAGGCCGAGGTTGGCGGCGATCCGGGCCGCCTCGGACTCGGCGGCGTACCCGCCGGCGGCGTGCAGCTCCGCCTCGGCCCGCTCGTAGCGCCGCATGCCCTTGGCGCGGGTCTTCTCGTCCGCACTCGCCATCGACTTCTCGGCGGAGCGCAACCGCCGTACGACGTCGTCCAGGCCGCGCGCGGACAGGATCCGGTCCCGGGCCAGTACGTCGAGATCGCCGGTGCGCGGGTCCTGCGGCAGGTAGCCGATCTCGCCCGACGACGTCACCGAACCGCTCGCGGGCAGCCCTTCACCGGCGAGGATCTTGGTCAGCGTCGTCTTGCCGGCGCCGTTGCGGCCGACCAGCCCGACCTTGTCGCCGGGGCCGACCCGGAACGAGGCGGGCGCGAGTAACTGACGGGCACCGACGCGAACCTCGAGATTGGAAACGGTGATCATCGGGGGTTGCAGGCGTCCTTACGCTGGGATACGGGGCTGAGCTCTGGGCGGCAGGGCGGTGTCGTGGCACGCCGGAATCCCCGCTCTCAGGACTAGTGTAGGTGGCGTGAAATTCAATCCGGATGCGGATCTCGACACCAGCGGCGTCGAGGACACCCGCGGTAGTGGTGGCGGCGGCCGCAGCGGCCTCCCCGGCGGGATGATCCCGGTCGGCGGCGGCATCGGCGGCATCATCCTGCTCGTCGTTATCCTGCTGCTGACCGGCGGCCTGCCAGGCGGAGGTGGCAGCGACGAACCGGTCACGCAGAACACGGCAGCCGGCAACCTGGGCTCCTGCAAGAAGGGCACCGACCTGCAGTCGAACTCGGACTGCCGGTTCGTGTTCTACCAGAACTCGATCGAGAGCTTCTGGGCCGCGGAGCTCCCCCGGCGCGGCAAGAAGTACACCCGCGCGCCGCTGCGGGTCTTCGACGGCTCGGTGAACACCGGCTGCGGCCCGGCGACCAGTGCGGTCGGCCCGTTCTACTGCCCGCCGGACAAGCGGGTGTACCTGGACATCGGGTTCTTCGAGACGCTGCAGAACGACCTGGGCGCCCGCGGCGGCGAGTTCGCCGAGGCGTACGTCGTGGCGCACGAGTACGGCCACCACATCCAGAACCTGTACGGCATCCTCGACCGGATCAAGACCCGTAACGGCCCGGCATCCGACTCGGTCCGCTCCGAGCTCCAGGCCGACTGTCTCGCCGGGATCTGGACCAACCACGCGACCACGGTCCCGAACTCGAGCGGCCAACCGCTCATCACCGAGCTCACCGAGGACGACATCGCCCGCGGCCTCGACGCCGCCGCCTCGGTCGGCGACGACCGCATCCAGTCGAAGACCCAGGGCCAGGTCACCCCCGAAAGCTTCAGCCACGGCACCGCCGAACAACGCATGAAGTGGTTCAAAGCCGGCATGGACTCCGGCGACATGACGGCGTGCGACACCTGGTCCGCCGACTCTCTCTGAATATCCAGCTCTCCTGTCCGGTGGTGATCATCCCGCTCCGGGCTCGTGCGACAGGTCCTGGTGGGTCGGCACCCGCTATTGCCTGTCCCCAGTCACCAGCGCCTGTCCCCACTCCCCGCCGTCGCCCCGCCGGTCGGCCGCCCCGCCGGTCGGCCACCCCACCCGTCGGCAGACGACGGGTTGTCCTCTCGGGTTGGGGGTTTTCTACTGATACACGAGGGGACAACCCTGCACGCGAGCTGATGACCCCGGCTGTCTTGATGCATGTGTGGGTTGGATGGAGCTGATCCGGCGCCCCTCGAGCGAAGGTGGCCCAGGTGCCGGTGTGCACCTGCCGTTTCCGGGGGCTGGTCTCCCCTGTCCCGGACGAAACGCTCCCCAAACCGGTTTGGGAAGCGACAGCAGCCAGGGGTCTGCCGCGGGGGTCGTGGTCAGCTCAACAGGTAGAGCACCGGCGAGACACCGTACGCACGACCACAATCACGCTCAGGTGCACTACCCAGCCACTCGACACGTCCTGTCGAGAATGCACACCCAGCCGTTCACCACCCGCCCCGGCACATCAACCACCCACACATCATTAACAAGAGCCGAAATCCGCGCCGAGGCTGGTCAGGCCGCGGTATGGTCCGGCGCACGGTCGGGGCGGAAGCCGGAGCACAGGAGGTCGAGTGTCTCGATCGAGTCGGTCGCGTCCGCGTACCCGTGTTGTTCGATGACGTGCCAGTTCTCGCCGATGCCGAAGGGCGCGGGGCGCAGGCGAATGCGCCACGAGAGGTGGAGCCGTCCGCCGATCTCGCCCACGGTGGCGTCCACGAGCTCGAAGTCGTCGGCGCCGCCGAACCATGATTTGAACGTGTCGGTGACCCTCTCTGGTCCCTCGCAGTGGGTTGGACCGGGAGGCAGCAGCGCTCGGAAGCGAACGGTCGGCCCCAGCGTGGTGGCCATTCTCTCGTAGTCGCGAATGGCGAGCGTCTCGAGGAAGATGCCGCCGACCGACCACCGGGCCGGCGGGTTGCCTTCCGGCGTTCGGGTGTCGACCTTCGTGCGGGTGTCAGACATGGGGTCCTCCAGGTTGATGGTCGTGCTGCCGACGGTAGGGCGGATCGACACCGTGGCCGTCGGGTGTTCACCTGACAAATCAGCGAAAGCAGCAGCTGCGAGCGCACGGCTCGTACTCTGTGACCGTGGAAGCGGGTGAAAGGGACTCGGGCCTCCGGCTGACGGAGCTGCTGGCTGCGTTCTCGCTGGCGACTGACCTGGGAATGGGTCAGCCGATGGAGCATGTGCTCCGGTCGTGGGCCATCGCGGCGCGTCTGGGCGATCATCTCGACGTCGAGCCGGAGGAACGCGCGGCGCTGTACTACGTCGCGACGCTCGCCTGGGTCGGGTGCGTGGCGGATACGCCCGAGGTCGCCACGTGGTTCGGGGACGACATCGCCTTCCGAAGCGACAGCTACCAGGTTGATTTCGCCGGGTTGCCCCTCTTGGGGTTCATGCTTCGCCACGTCGGGACCGGCAGCCCGGCACTCCAACGGCTCCGGCTGTCCGCCAATCTTGTGGTCACCGGGGGCAAGGGAATTCAGCGGGGCCTGATGTCGCACTGCCTGACGACGGCGCAGATGGCTGAGCGTCTCGGCCTCGGCGCAGATGTCTGCGGCCCGTTGCAGCAGATGTTCACGCGGTGGGACGGCCAGGGTGTTCCCAACGATGTCTGTGGCGACGCGATCGCGTTCTCGATGCGCCTGTTCCACCTCGCCGACACCGTTGAGGTGTTCCACCGCGCCGAAGGAGTCGACGCCGCCGTTGCAGTTGCCCGCGCCCGGCGCGGCACGCATTTCGACCCGACGATCGTCGACGCCTTCTGCGCGGTGGCTCCTGAGGTGCTCGGTGACACCGCAATCGAGCCCGACTGGAACCTCGTCCTTACCCATGAACCCGGCCTGCAGACACGCCTGACCGAACGTGAGCTCGACACTGCGCTCGAAGCCATGGCGGACTTCACCGACCTCCGATCGCCATCGCGAGCCGGTCACTCGCGTGCGGTCGCTGAGCTCGCCGCCCGAGCGGCGGCCGACATCGGTCTCGCACGGCCGGCAGTCGTGGCCCTGCGCCGCGCCGGGCTGCTGCACGACATCGGCCTGCACGGGATACCAGCGACGATCCTCGACAAGCCAGGGGCCCTGTCGCCGTCGGAGTCCGAGCGCCTGCGGATGCACACCTACTACACCGAGCGGATGCTCAGCCGCCCGCCGGCACTCGCCCGGATCGGCGCCGTCGCGTCACTGGCCCAGGAGCGATGCGACGGCTCGGGGTACCACCGGGGCCTGTCCGGCCCCGCCATCCCGGTCACCGGACGGCTGCTCGCCGCGGCCTGCGCCTACCGTGCCATGACCGAGCCACGCTCGTACCGTCCGGCGATGACTGCGAAGCAGGCCGCAGCCGAACTTCACGCCGAGGTTCGGGCAGGCAGACTCGACGTGGACGCCGTCGATTCTGTGCTCGCAGCAGCCGGACAGCGCCAGGGCAGGCGGCGTGCCGGACCAGCCGGGCTCACCCCCCGTGAGATCGAGGTGCTCCAGCTCATCGCCCGCGGTGCATCCACCCGGCGAGTCGCCGAGGGCCTCCACATCACCTCGAAGACAGCGGAAACCCACATCGAGCGGATCTACGCCAAGACCGGAGCCTCCACCCGCTCGACGATCACGTTGTTCGCCATGAAGAACGGGCTCCTCGACAGTTTCGAACCGCTCGATCCGTAGGGAGAACCCCCGACGACACCGCCCTCAGCGCTCCGTAGCGTCGTCCCCGAGGCGTGGAAAGACATCGCCGCTCCACGGAGAAAGGGGCAATTCCATGACCGCGAAGGCAGTGATCAGCTTGACCACAGGGCTCGAGGACGCGGAGAAGGCCACGGTGGCGTTCTTGGTCGCCGTCGGCGCCGCCGAGTCCGGCCGGGCCACGCTCATGTTCATGACCAAAGAAGCCGTGCGCCTCGCTGTCCACGGCGTCGCGGTCGGCGTCGCCTGCGACGGCTGCCCGCCCCTGCCCGATCTGATGAAGCGGTACGAGGCAGCCGGCGGCCGCTACTACGTGTGCCCCATCTGCTTCGACGCCAAGAAACTCGACAAGGAGAATCTGATCCCCGGAGCCGAGATCCAGGGCACCATCCCGATGTGGCAATGGATCGGCGACGAGGGCGCGACAACCTTCAGCTACTGACCGAGCAGGGGCGTACCGCGGTTCTGTTGTTCGTCAGGCGACCTGGGCGGGGCGGTGGTAGCCGGGGAGGAGTTCGTCGACGAGGGCGTCGGTTTCCGCCTCGGGGCCGCGCGGGCCGCCGTGTTTGGTGAGGGCGGCGTACATCTGGCCGGCCACGTTGGTGACGTCCGCGGTGGTGCCGAAGTGGGCAGCCAGGCGGAGGGTGGCCCGCCAGAGTTCCTCCGAGGCCGGCGAGAAGCTCAGGCCGGTCTGAAGCGCCGTCCGCGCCGTGTTGCCGTCGTTGTGGCTGAGGGACGACTCGGCGAGCCGCAGCGCGGCGTCGACGACGGCCTCCGCCATCCGCCGCTCGATCCCGGACGCGGCGAGCCACGAGTAGCGGCCGCCGGGCAGGTTCGACCAGGCCGGTCCGTGCACCAGGCTGAGCGCCGTCGACAGCGGGCCTCGCGGGTCGTCGACCATCGTCGCCTGCTTCGCGAGCGTGCGGAACACGTCCCAGTCGACCCGGACGACGCTGCGGTTCAGCATCCAGCGGCCCGACTCGTCGGCGTACATGGCGTCCACGCCGACCCACCGCCGGGTGTGCTCCAGCGCCGCGTCGCGCAGCTCCTCGCTGATGCCGCGCGGCCAGATCGCCCCGGCGAGGACGTTCGGGTGTACGCCGTAGTCCTGGCTGGCCAGGAACGCGATGATCTCCGTCGAGAGCGTGATCCGGCCGTCGTCGATGACCCCGCGGGCGTCCACCTCGACCGGGCCGAGCAGGTCGACCTCGACCGGCGCCGGCTGGCTCAGGTCCATGGTGGAGAACTCGTACGCCGGCATGTCCTGCTCAGAGCGGCGCTTGTCGCGGGCGTCCGACTCGGCCGCGTCGAACAGCGCGACCAGGTCGGCGAACTGCTCCGGGTTGACGCTGTGCGCGTCCACCTCGAGCCCGAGCAGCCGGCAGACGGCCTGGTTCTTCTCGTCCACGACGAACCGCCACGGCGAGTTCAACACGTCGCCGACCACGACCACCGAGATGCTGCGCTTGGTGTCCGCGGCCAGCCGGTTCAGCTGGTCCTGCTCCTCCGACGACGGCGGCGACGACACGAAGATGATCTCCGAGCCCCACAGCGCCGCGTCCGGATGCGTCATCCGGGCCTCGGCCACCGAACCTGCGTTCCGGCGCTGGCAGGCCTGCAGTTGCGCCTCGCTACGGCGGACGACCTCGGCCATCGCGTCGTCGAGACGGATCCAGTAGCTCAGCCGCGTCGGCGCGAGCGACGACAGGTCGTCGCCGAACCCGACCATGCTGATGTGCGCGCCCTCGGACCACAGGTTCGTCGCCAGCTCGACCGCGAGCGAACCGACCACGTCGCGGGAGGCGTTGTTCACGCCGCCGAACGCGACGATCCCGTTCGCGGTGTCGAGGTCGATCAGCACCGTCGCACCGTCCGCGTTCTGGCCGACCGTGACCAGCGTCGGGTACGGCGCCGGCGCGTCGACCTCACCGCTCGGGCCGTATCCGCGGCGCAGTGTCCACCGGGTGCCCTCGGCAATCGCCTGCCACGGACCGGGCGGCTCGGGGTGTACGCCGTACGGGTCGAGCACCAGCGTCAGCGACCGGTCGGTCACCAGCGCGGCGACCACCTTCGGCATCGGCCGCTGCAGTTGCGTCATGTCGGCGCCCAGCTTGCGCAGCGAGTTGTCCACGAACTGCGCGGTCGGAACGTCCGACGCCAGCCGCAGCCCGATCTCGGTCTGCCGGTGACCGGCGGCCTTCGGGCCTGGACCCTGCGCCCAGCCGCGGCGCCGCTTCAGCGCCAGCGCCAGACCGGCCGCGAGCAGCGTCGCCCCGAAGCCGAAGATCCCGGCGTCCTTCAGGCTGATGCCGCCGTCGTCGGCCGCGACCGGAGTCGCCTCCGGCACCTGGGTGCCGCCGCCGGCCGGCTCGCCGTGCTCGTGACCGGTCCCCGGAGCGTGCGGCTCGACGGTGACGTTCGGCTGCCCCGGCTTGACGTTCTTCGCGCCCGGGTCGTTCTTCGCGCTGCCGATGACGACCGACGAAGGCTTCTCGATGCCCTGCTCCGAGTAGCGGCCCGGACCGACCGGCTTCGACTCGGGCGTCGTCCGGGTCTCGGTCTTGTTCTCGACCGTGGTCTTCGGCTTGGCCGTGGTCCTGGTCTCGGTGGTCGTCTTCGTGCTGACCGTTGTCTTGGTGGTGGGCTTGGTGGTCGTGTGGTCGCCGATGCTCACCCGGACCGTGTGCACGCCCGGGCCCTTGGCGTCAGCAGGCAGCCGGACCTGCCAGCCCGGCAGGATGAGGTCCGGGTTGGTCAGCCGGCGGCCGTCGGGCTGCAGCTTGTTCTTGTTGAGGTCGTAGATCTCCTTGTACCGGCGACCCTCACCGAGATACCGCTCCGCGATGTCCCACAGGCAGTCGTAGTTCCGGCCCTGCGGCGGACGGACCTCGGTGTACTTCACGACCTGACCCTTGTGGTCGTGGTTCGTCCGTACGCCGACACTCGTCTTCCCGTGGCTGCCGCTGAGCACCGTGCTGGCTGCCTCGGTCTGGCGGAACTGCGACGTGGAGGACTGCTCGTTGCCGTGCCGCACGCTCACGGACGTCGGGGCGGCCGGGCCGCTCGTGGTGACCGCACTCGCGACCGGCAGGCTGACACCGGCGCCCGCGGCGATCAGCACGACCGTGCCGATCAGCCGGCGGGCCAGGACCTGGGAACCGCCGCCGAGCGGAACGCGTGGCGAAAGACCGTGCCCGCGGACCTCCGCGACCGCCTCCGCGATCAGGCAGACGACGAAGTGCAGCCAGGCGACCCAGATGAAGAACGCGATGATCCCGAGCACCGTCTCGACGCTCAGCTCGCTGAACAGCATGCTCTTGGTGGGCGTCTTGTCCGGCCACGGCGTACCGAAGAACCGCAGCAGCACGTACGGCACGCCGCCGACGATCGCCAGGATCGCGAGCAGCGCGACGAAGCCCTTCAGCCGATCCGCGCCCGGACTCCCCTGCCGCCGCTGCGGCAACCGAGCCGCCCGCGCAGGCTCATTCGTCCTTACCATCGCTCCTCCATACCCCCACCATCAGCCACCAATGGCCTCGACTTCCTGCACCGGCAACCGCTGAACGGCAGTCACGTTCGCCTGACCGATCGGGTTCCAGCCGCCCTCGCCCTTACCGACCCAGTACGAGACCTCCCAGGTGATCGTCAGCTTCACGGTATACATGCCGTCCGGCTGGCTCGCACTCGACTTCTTGTAGATGTGCTTGCACGGGTTGAGCTGGTCGTTCGGGTCCTTCGTCTCGTCGTAGCCGTCCGGGTCGTCCAACGGCGTGACGCCCATCCGGCACTTGAACGGTTTGGTCCCGTCACCGGGATCGACGATCATCTCCACGACCAGCGCGCGCATCGTCAGGTTGTGCCTCGGGTCGATGTACCCGCTGTACGCCCCCGGGTTCCCCGGATCCGCCACCACGCGTGAGCTGTCCGTGGTCAGTGAGAAGTAGGCGGGAATGTTGACGCGGGGCGTAAAGGTCGGCTTGACCACCAACGCAGGCGGCGGGTAGCTGCTCCGGAATTCGTGCCAGAAGGGTTGCATGTACGGCGGGAACGGGCACTGCGCTTCCTCGGCCGGGCTCACCGGCACGTAGGCGCGCTCCAGGTGGGCCGCATCGCCGCCGTCGTAGGTGTCGAGGTTGTAGTCGGTGATCGTGACGCGGAGAACCCACTTCTTGCCCTCCGGCGCCTGCGGGAGCCGGATGCCCTTGGGGATGTCGAAATCACGGCACGGCACGAACGGGCGGCCGTTCAGCCGCTGGCGCCAGGTGGGCGGCGGCTCTCCGGTGCTAGGTCCCAGGTAGGCCGAGCCGTTGCTGCAGTACGCGCCGAAGCCAGTGGAGTTGACGTACATACTGCAGACGGACCTGCCGGTCTGGATGGTCTCTGCGGCGGCTGTCGTGGCCGGTCCGGCCATGAGTAGTGCGAGTACGGCGCTCAGGGCGAGCAGTGCGCGGCCCACTCTGTTGTGCATCCTCACTCCCCAGGACTCGTCTTCCCGCAGATTATCTTCGACCAGGGGCATCATGCCCGGTACCCAGTACCCCGTCACCACTTCGCAACCTCAAAATCTCCCTTCCGGACTAGGCCGGATAGCGTACCGCTGCGCAGTTCACGCCCTTGCTGGTCACGATGCGGTACGGCAACCAGCCGACCCCGGTCTGGATCATCTCGATCACCTCGGGCGACCCCTTGGGCGCGACGACAGTCCAGTTCCGGGTCCTCGGGTCCCAGTACTGCGTCCTCTGCGAGCGGCAGATCTGCACAGCGACGGTGTCGTCCGGCGTGGCCTTCGCACCGACTACGACCACGCTCCCGGGCGGCTTCATCACCCAGCCGTTGCGCTTGGCATCCACGATCTCCTCCGACACGTCGGCGTAGAAGAACGACGGGAACCGCTTCTTCAGGATTGTGTCGTCTTTGGACACCAGGGCCTGGAAGTAGAGCGGGTAGCTGGTCACGAGGCCTTGGACGGCGGGGTTGGACGCGAAGTTCCCCGGCTGGACGATGACTTGTTTTGCGGTCGGTGCGGTGGGCTTCGCGGTGGTGGCCGGCGCGGTGGTCGTGGTCGGCTCCGACGACGGTGCGGTGGACGGTGCGGTGGACGGTGTGCTGGACGTCGTCGTACCAGAGTCGCCGCCGACCGGGACCGGGCGGCCGCCGTCGTCGGAGTCCTTGCTGCAGGCACTCAACAGCAGGACACCAACCACCGCAACGGCCGGGAGGGCAAACCTACGCACGGACAGAATCCTCCGGGTTCTAGCGCCCGCTCGACGGCGCGCTGCTCGTGGGGCCTGACGGTTCGCCGGTCGGCGGGGTCTCGGACGGTGTCTCGGACGGTGTTGGGGTCGGCGTCACGTTCGGGGAGCAGGTGGCCGGGAACGGGAACGGCGACAGGGTCCAGATCGGGGTCGGCGAGCCGAGGGTCCAGGTCGGGCACGGCAGGTCGATGGTCGGCGGGCGCGGGGTGTCGATCGTCGCACCGGGGCCGTCGGTCGTCGGGTTCACGACGATGGGCGGGATGGTCGGGCTGTCGTCCGCCTTCTCGACGCCCTGTTCGGCGTGCGCCTGGCCGGTCCCGCTGGCCTTCAGCGACTGCTTGCCGATCAGGCCGAGGAACGTCGTCTTGTTCGCGATCTCGACCTTGATGTCGACCTCTTTGTCGGTCAGCGTCGTCGGCCCGCACCCCGTGACCGCCGGGTCGTTCGACCGCACCTGGCCGCAGAACTCCGTGATCGCGGCCGCCGCCTTGGCGGTGTCGATCTTGGCCTCGGCGACGTTGAGCTGGATGGCCGCGGCGCCGACGCGCGCGGCCTCCTGTGCGTAGCCGACCGCACGCGACCGGGCGCCCAACTGCCGGCCGCCGTCGATCACCAGGCCGGCCAGGGTGAAGATCATCACCGCGAGGATCGCGACCGCGGGGCTCAGTGCGCCGCGGCCGAACCGCCGATGGTTGCGTCGCGCATCGATCCGGAAGAACTCGACAAACCGCGAGCCAGACCCATCAGGAGCCGTCACCGCGCACCCCCCGGTACGGATCGAGCGAGGACGTGAACCGCTTGGTGATCTTGGTGTCGCCGCCCAGACCGAGCAGGCCGAGATCGCGGTAGTTGATCGTGCAGCTGACCTCGACCGACAACGGCGAACCGGCCACGAACCCGGTGGTGATCGAGCCCGCCGCCGACTCCTTGCAGGAAGCCACTGCCTGGCTCATCGTCGTGTTCACTGCCTCGTCGACGCGAGCCTGCGCAGCCTGCAGCGACCGCGCCTGGCTGGCGCCGCGGGCGCCGTCACGGGCCGCGCTCTCCAGCAACGACGACGTCTGGAAGTACCGTCCACAGGCCAGCAGGAACATGAACAGCGCCAGCAGCACGGGCGCGAGGATCACCATCTCCAACGCCATCGTGCCGCGCTCGCGGGTACGGCGGTGCCGCCCGCGAGACCACGGTCTGCGTGTCATCTGCTCGCTCACTTGTCGGCTTCGAACTGTTCGATGCGGCCGGTGGCGGTCCGGGTCACCTTCAGCTCCAGGCCGGGAACCAGCGAAACGGTTTTGCCGGTGACCGTGAACGAGACCACGCCTTCCGGGTCGTTGTACGCCGGGAACGGGACCTTGGCGTTCTGCAGCGTCGTACCGCCGAGCTGCTGGGCATACGACTCGACGTCCGCCCGCACCTTCTCCCCCACCGCCGGGGTGTAGACCGGCGGCTGCACCAGCCGCAACTTGGACACGCCCTCCTGCGCCGCGTTCAGCGCGACGGAACGCCCGTACAGCCACAAGGCGGTCTGGATGGACACGAAGATCAGCGCGATGATCGCCGGTGCCAGGATGGACAGCTCGAGTGTGCTGACACCCCGCTCCGACCGTCTCCGCCGACCTCGTTTCCTCCCCAGCCGCATGGCTCTGCCGTCATTCCTTCTCGATATCCGCGGTGTGCTTGGCGATCACGCGCTTCACCACCACGCCGATCGCCAGCGCGGCGACGACCAGGATCCCCGAGATGATCGCCCATTCGAGTGCGGAGGCGCCCAGCTCGGTGTTCCCCTGCCGTGCGCGGGCCCGCTGAGCCTGCGCACGCGCGACCGCATAGCCGGCCATGGCCCGCCAGAACATCAACTCCGAGATCATCCACATGCCTTCCAGATCGTGAGGCCGAAGCAGGCCTCAGTATGCCGTGTTCGACGGGCGACGCCGCCCGACGGATCCCATGCCCTCATCCCTTGTCCGATCACTGTTCGGCCTAACTTCCGAGGATCGCCACACCGGCCGGGAAGGCCAGGAACAGGAAGAACGCCGAGATCATCACGAGCTGCGCGACGAGCATCGACTGGGACCGCTCGCCCGCCTTGCCTTCCACGTCGGCCAGTTCCTTGCGCCGCAGCGACGCGGCTCGGGCCAGCAGCGACGAACGGATCTTCGCGCCCTCGTCACCGGCCAGTGCGAGCGCCGACGCCAGGTCCCGCAGTTCCTCGACGCCGAGGTCTTCGCCGAGCCGGGCCATCGCGTCCCACGGCGTGATGCCGATCAGCCGCGCGTTGGCCAGCGCCTGCCGGATCCGGGCCATCGCCCAGTGCTCGCCGATCGTCGAGGCCGTCATCAGCGCCTCGGGCAGACCGCGGCCGCCCGCGAGGTTCATCGCGACCAGGTCCAGGAAGCTGCCGACCACGTGCCGGAAGTCGCGCCGCCGCTTCTCCGCCTCCTGGCGCAACGCGAGGTCGGGCAGGAAGAACGCCAGCGCCATGAACGCCAGCGTGACGATCGCCGGGGCCGCGCCCGGCGCCGTGATGCCGATCGCGGAGAACAGGAACAGCACGATCGGGATGAAGACCATCGCGCCGAGCGCGAAGAACGCCTTGGTGGCGAGCATCGCGGCGAACGGCCGGTTCATCACCGCGAGATCGCGGCGGAGCTTGCCGAACGCCCAGCCGCGCGCGTTCGCCTCCGCCTCGAGCCGGCGGCCGAGGGTCTCCCGGGCCCGGTCGACACCGCCCAGCACCCGCTCGCCGGCGGCGCTGGCGGTGGCGCCGCCGAGGTAGCCGCCGCGGCCCGCGTCGATCCGCGCGATCGTGGACAGCACGTTGGCCCGCGGCTTGATGAACATCCGGACCAGGAAGTACACACCGAGTCCGGCGATGCCGCCGGTAATGAAGGCCCAGGTCATCCGCTCACCGTCTCCATCCGCTCGTCGCCCGACCGCGGCAGCCGGCGCTCGTCCGCGACGCCGATCAGGAACCGGTCCGGCACCTCGATCTTCGCCAGCCGCCGCAGCCACAGCAGCCCGAGCGCGTAGAGCCCGATCACCACGGCCAGCACGACCTGTCCGATGAAGCTCGTGTACGGCGCCATGTACGCCGAGTTGAACAACACCAGACCGGCCGCCATGATCAGCGTGATCGCGACCACCACCTGGACACTGCGCCGGGTCGAACGACGTTCCGCCGCGACCTTCCGGCGTACGTCGAGTTCCTCGCGGGCCGAGTCGGCCAGTGCACTGAGCACCTCGCGCAGACCGGGACCGCGCAGCCGCGCGTTCAGCACCAGCGCCGCGACGATCAGGTCCGCCGACGGGTCGTCCAGGTCGTCGGCGAACCGCATCAGGGCCGACGGCAACGGCTCGCGGATCCGCAACCGGTCGACCAGCAGGTTCAGGCTGGGCTTGATCGCGGGCGCCGCGTTCACCGCGGTGGCCGGGATCGCCTGCTCCAGGCCGACCGCGCCGGCGATCGTGTCGCGCAACGCCTCGGTCCAGGTGGCCAGTGCGTCCAGGCGGTCGATCGCCCGGCGTTCCTCACCGGTGCCGCCGAAGAAGCGGTCCGCCATGGCAGCGAGCAGGCCGAGGGCGACCGCGAGCACCAGCCAGCGCGTCACCACCAGCACGAGCAGGCCGACCGCGAAGGCGGCGCCCAGCCGGACCATGTTCTTGCGGGCCTCGACGCTGCGGTGGCGGAACAGCGACGGCGTCTCGTCCTTCGGCTCGGTGCCGCGGATCGCGACGATCAGTAGCATCACCGCGCCGCCGACCAACGCCCCGCACAGCAGCGCTCCCAGAGTCCTGTTGCTCATCGACGTCCTCGCTTCGCTCCGGGCGCCGACGAGACACGAGGCGTACTGTGCTTGATGGTGACCTCGCTCCGCTCGCTCACGGCGTCACGCCCACGTTCCGTGCACGAGCGGCTGGTACCCGAAGTGCTCGAGTTCGTCCATGCACGCGATCGGCGCGTGCGCCGCGGCGTGGCCGTCCGGTCCCGGTGCGAACACCTCACCGGACAGCACCCGGCCGTCCCATCCGGTGACCTCCCGGATGCTCTCGACGTACCGGGTGAGGCCGCCGCCGCGGGAGTAGTCGTTGTGCTTGCGGACGAACACGACGAAGTCCAGCGCGCCGGCGATCAGCATCTGGGTGGCGTCCATCGGCAACCGCTCGCGGGCCTGGATCGCATACGTGCTGATCCGGTTGAACACCTCCATCGAGCTGTTCGAGTGGATCGTGGACAGCGAGCCGTCGTTGCCCTGGCTCATCGCGTTCAGCATCGTGACGATCTCGTCGCCGAGCACCTCACCGACGATGACCCGGCTCGGGTTCATCCGCAGCGAACGCCGGACCAGGTCGGCCATGCTGACCTCACCGACGCCTTCGGAGTTCGGCAGCCGTTCCTCGAACGCGACCACGTTCGGGTGCAGGTCCTTGAACTCGCCGAGGCCGAGCTCGAGTGAGCGCTCGACGGTGATCAGCCGCTCGTGCGGCTGGATCTCGTTGGCCAGTGCCCGCAGCAGCGTCGTTTTCCCGGAGTTCGTGGCGCCGGCGATCATGATGTTCTTGCGGGCCGCGACGGCCGCCCGCAGGAACGAGCCGACGTCGTCGGAGATGGTTCCGTTGGCGACCAGGTCCTTGAGGAACACCTTGCCGAGGCGGGCCCGCCGGATCGACACAGCGGGACGCGCCGTCACGCCCATCACCGCGGACAGCCGGGACCCGTCGGGCAGCCGCAGGTCGAGTTGCGGGTTCGCCGAGTCGAACGGGCGGCTGGTCAGGCCGGCGTGCGCCGCCAGCACCTGGATCAGCTCGACCAGTTCCTCGTCGCTCTCGGCGACCGGCCCCGGGGTCTCCTCGCGACCGTCGCCGTACTGCACGAAGACCTGGTCGCAACCGTTGATGTCGATGTTCTCGACCTCGGGGTCGTCGATCAGCGGCTGCAGCCGGCCGACCCCGAACAGCGCGGAGTGGATCGCGCCGGCGATCTGCGCGTCGTCGTCCGGCGTCGGCGGCGTCCGGCCCTCGGCCAGCTCGTACCGCGCGTGGTCCTCGAGCACCTGCACGATCAGCGACCGCGCGTACTCCCGCTCGTCCTCGGCGCTCATCGGAGGTACGCCGTTCACCTGGTCGCGGCGCCGCTGCTCGTTCAGCCGCTCGGCGACCTGCACCCGCAGCTTCCGGACGAGTTCCTGGTCCGCGCTCATCGATAATCACCAGGCGGGAAGGCCGCGTTGGCCATGTCGAAGTCCTGCGGCGGCGGGGCGGCGACCAGCGCCGCCATCTCCGCGGTGATGGCGCTCGCGGACCGGATCAGCTGGGTTTTGTCGAGCCGGCCGTGACCACGCCCGTCGAAGAACGCCGCACCGGCCGGGTCGTACGCGAGGTGCCAACGGTGCCGCACCGGCAGCGACATGGCGTCCAGCACGGACCAGACCTGCTTCACCCCGTCCCGCTGCTTCGGGTCGGCCACGACGACCACGCCGAGCTGCGCGTCTACATGGTGCACCAGCGTCGACAACCGCTCCCGTAGGTGCGCCACCGACGAGCCTGTCGCCGTACACACCAGCACGACAAGACGTGCGGACTGGATGACCGGCAGCTGCGGCGACGACGCACCGATCCGCCCGCAGTCTGCCAGTACGTCGCCGTGCTGCATCTGGTTGAACGAGATGCCGAGCGGGTGCCACAGACCGCCCATGCCACCGACCTGCTCCGGCGAGCGCACACCGAGCAGTACGTCGAGACCACCGTCGAGCTGCTGGCTGTGCGCGAGGATGACCTCGTCGCCCAGTCCTTTCCGGCTGGCGGCCGCGAGACTGACCAGGCCGCGATCGGAATTGAGGGCGGCTCCACCCGGTCCGGTCATCCGGATCGCCACGTCACTGCCGGCGGGGTCGCACTCGGCCAGTAGCACCTGCCGCGGCCAGAGCGCACCGATGACCAGACTTGCCGTGGTCACCCCGGGCGAGCCCTTGGCGCTCGCCAGCGCCACCAGTGCCATCAGTTGGCCCCGTTGCGTGCGACGTCCGGCTTGGTGCCCGGCGCCAGCTTCACCAGTACCAGGGTCTTGGACGCGGCCGCTGCCGCAACCGTGGTGATGTCGTCGGCCGGGATCAGGATCGTCACGTTGAGTGTGCTGTTCGAGCTGGTCTTGCTGTCCGTGATCGCACCGGCGGTCGACGTCACCTCAGCAGCGCTGACCAACGGGACCGCGGCGCCCTCCGCGTTGGCGGACGGCACGCGGATGACCTTGACGATGTCGCCGACCTCGAGCCCGTCCGACGGCGCGCGCCCGGCCTCCAGGCTGACACCGACCAGGGCACCGCCGGCCGGGATCGGCTGCTCGTCCTTCTTGGTGAGGTTCTCCGGCGTGACGTACTGGTCCTTGTACAGCCAGGTCTTCGTGTAGCGGCCGATGTACTTCTCCGCTTCCGACCACGGAATCAGGCCGCCGGTGGCACCGGCCAAGTCACCCCGGGAGAGGTCCTTGGCTTCGAGCTTGCTGCCCGGTGGCAGCGCGTCGACCGAGATCGCCACGAAGTCGGAGCGGTTGCCGCTGTTCAGCGCGATCAGCGCCGATCCGGCGGCGCCGAGCAGGATCAGGATGACCGCGAGCGCGGCCAGGGCAGGACGGCGTTCCCGGCCGCTCGGGAGGCGGGTCGAACCGCCGCCCGTCGATCGGCCGGCTGCCCGGGCGCCTTGGGAAGAGTTACGCGTGGAGGACGAGAGACTCACCCGCATACCGTAATGGCAGCGAGGTGCCATCCGTGCCAGGAGGCCGTTCCCGTTACCGCGCTGCGACCCGCTCCAGCTCGGCAGGCTTGAGCAGCTGGTTGAACGTGCCCGGCCCGCCGTACAACTGGTCTAGATAGGCATACATCGCACGCAGGCACAGCCCGATCTGCCGCTGCCAATCGGGCTGTCCCTCCAGCCAGGTCACGAGGTCCCGCCCTTCGACCAGCGTGACGGCGGCGTTGACCGGCTGCACGAGCCGCTCCGACCGCGGGTCCGGCTCGATCTGCGGGCCGCGCGCCTCCTGGACCGCGGCGGCCAGTGCTGCCTGCTCGGCGCCGGTGAAGAAGTAGTCGAACCCGTGCTTGCCGTGCAGCAGGTCGAGGTACTCGCAGAGCGCGAGGAACAGTTCGATGCCGTCGTACTCCCGGCCGTCCCCGGCATGGTGCCGCAACTGGGCGACCGTGCTCCGCGCCTGGGGGATGTTCCACTCGGAGTCACCGAACTTCTCCCACATGGACTTGATCCTAGGCGGGCTGCCGGGCGTAAATCGTTAACGGTTCGGGTGAATCGAGTTGCTGGCAAGTAACCGATTGTTTGCTAAATTCCGGACCAGAGGGTCCGGGTGACAACTGGTGATCACCCGGGCACTTAACGGGAGGGGTGATTCGGCTGACCACACCGACGTTGTCCGCCACGGATCCGACGGCTCGCGCGCGCTGGGCGGCCGGAAACGCACTCGGGATCCTGCACCCCTCGGCGGTGCCGCTGCGTGACGGCCGGGTCCGGCTGACCACGGCCGACGACATGCTCGCTGCGCGCGTGATGCGCGCGATCGAGGAGTTCCTCGCACGCCGGGCCGCGGACCGGGTCGGCGACGACCGTCTGCTGGCCGAGGCCGTCAGCCTGATCGGGACCGAAGTGGGCCGGGCCCGCGGTGAGTTGCCCGCGCGCGGCGCGGTCGACGCCCTCGACCGGTACCTCCGGGTGCCGGGGCTGGATCAATCCCGTCGTACCGAGGCCGATGCGATGCTCCGGGTCGCCCTCAGCGGCGCGGCGCCGGACGACCCCGACGCGGCGGCCCGCCTCAGCCGGCTGACAGCGCCGCCGAACGCCCTCGCGACTTCGGCGCTCGTGGCCGCCTCAGCCGCGATCAACCGCGACGCCGAACTTCTGGGCCTGGGTACGCCGCCCGCACCGCGGCGCGGCCGCCACCGCGCACAGGTCGGCAGCAGGCACCGCAGAGCCGAAGGTCGGCGTGTCTTTACCTCACAGATCCGCGGCACCGGGTTGAGGGTCGGCAAGCGTCCGGCCTCGCAGGGCGCGCTGACCGATCTGCACGCGCTGAACCTGCTCGCCGCGATGGATCGCCAGGCCCTGACCGCCGCGGTGACCGACCGGCCGGACGTCGACCCCGACGCGCGTCAGGCCCACCTGCGGATGACGGGCTCCGCCGTATCGCAGCAGCTCCGCGTCGAGATCGGCGACACCACCCTGGGCGCGCTGGGGCAGGGCATCATTCGGTCCGGTACGGCGAACGACCCGCACGTCCTGCGGATTCCGCCGGGACTCAGCGACGAGCAGCTCCGCTTTGTCTGGACGCACCAGCTGACGCTGATGTCGCAGGAGATCGCCGCCGCGGAGGCCGGCCGGTCCCGCGGTGTCCTCGGCAAGTTGAGGTCCGTGTTCAGCCACGACCGCCGTGACCGGCGGCTGCACGCGGACCACGCCGCGTTCCAGAGCCTTCTCGTGGACTGGCACGAGGCGCGCGCCGAGACGCTCGCGAACGGGCACCCGAGCGGGCCGCGCAGCCTCGCCGACCTCGAGCGCGACCTGGAAGGCCTGGCCCGGACCATCCGCCGGCACGGCGGATCCGAGCCCGCACTCCCCTGGACCGCCGGAGCAGTCGCCACCCCCGAGGCGACCGCCGCAGGCCGGGCCGCCGCGCGCGCCGAGACCGCGGCGAAGCCCGCCCGGCACACGCCTGCGCACCTGCGCGGTCAGGTCGTCACCCAGATCGAGACCCTCCAAACGGCGGTCGCGGACCTGGACAAGAAGGCGTCGAACAAGCGGAACAGCTCCCAGGACGCAACCGACGCGGCCGAGAAGGCCGACGCTGACGCCGGCGCCGAGGACAGGCAACGCGACCGCGGCGCCCCCGAGCGGGCGCGCAAGCTGCGCGTCGCGGCGAAGACCGCGCGGAACAAGGCCGGTCGGCACAGCGAGATCGCCGGTGCCTACGAGCAGGCCGCCGCCGACGCCCGGCAGGCCCTGGCCGGGTACCAGACGCTCCTCGCCGAGATCGACGGGGACGGCTCTCCGAGCCGGATCGCCGATCTGGCCGCTGCCGCGAAGCAGCAGGTGGCGGTGTACGAACGCAGCCTCGGCCAGGCGATGCCGGTCAAGGAACTGCTGATGACCGGTGTGCCGGAAGGCGACCAGCTCAACCTGCCGGTCGCCGAGATCAACCGGGTCCTGGGCGCGAAGTTCAACGAACAGCTGTCGACCCGCGGTCCGCTCCCGGACCCCGCGGCCGAGTACCGGCGGCTGCTGTCCGGCGACGGCATCGTGTTCAACGTCGACACCGACGCCACAACGGACGTGTCGTCGGTGCGTCAGGTGCGGCTGCGCCTGATCCCGGACGACATCACCGAGCGCGACGACATCGACTTCAGGATGGCCGAGCAGATGTCGGGCTCGCTCGGCGAGGGCGGCACGAGCATCGGCACGACCGACACCCACTCGACGAACGTCAACGTCGGCGTGAACATCGGGGCGCTCATGGCGCTCGCCGCCCCCGGTACGCCGGTCCACGCCGCCGCGCAGCTCGTCTCGCCAAAGGTCGAGGTGGCGCGCGGGCGCTCGCTCGCCGAAAGCAGCGGGGCGACGGCCCACTACCAGTCCGGCTGGGTCGACGCCAACCGTGGTGAGTCGATCCTCTACGAGTGGTCCGGTAAGTGGCAGATCGAGGTGCGGGCCTCCCCCACCGAGCCCTGGTCGGCGGTCGAGACGGTCGATGCCGGCCGCCGGCAGACCTGGGTCTCCAGCGCGTACACGGTGAAGCCGCCGGCCGAGACCGTTTCGCTGGCAGAGATCGGCCACGGGCAGGAGGTCACCGGCGAGTTCCCGCGGCACACGGTCACCAGCATCACCGGGCTGCACGACGTCACCGATCGCCTGGTCCGCAGGGCACAGCAGCAGTACGGCGACCTGGACCGCGTCTCGTACAACCACATCGCCGGCCTGATGGTCAACGACTCGTACCGCCTGCTGCGCGAGTTCGGTCAGCCCGGCGGCGTCACCCGGCGGATCCCCACCGGCGGCGAGACGGAGTACGACCTCACCTGGGAGGTAGAGCCGATCTGGGCCGACGCCCGGCTCGTCGGTGAGTCCAGCTCGGAGATGTGGCAGGAAGAGGTCCTGGTCGACTTCGCGGGCGTCAACGCGAGCCAGACCTACACGGCCTCTGTCACCGGCACGGGGTCGGTCTCGTTCCCGGGCAAGCCCTCCCACGTGAACCCGGTGGCCGCGGCGACCGCGCTCAACAACGTCGCCGGTTCCGGCGTGAACCTGTCACCGAACGCGTCAGCAGGACGCAACGTGTCCCGGTCGGGCGGCCAGAGCGTCAGCATGACCACGATCACCCCGGCCATCCATCGCAACCAGGGGCCGACGCAGGGCGTGCTGGTCGGTCTCCGGGTGCGCGCCACGCTCCGCAAGGTCGGCGATCCCAAGGCCGCACCGATCGTCGAGACCGGTAACTGCAGTGCGCTCCTGCGGGTCGCGGAGAACGACCTGCTCCGCGCGGGCGGCCGGGCGGACAAGAACGCCGTACTGCGGGAAGACGACGGCACCGTCAAGGTGGACAAGCACGGGCACGTTCTGCTGCGGGGAGACGCCGAGCCGGCGACCGGTCCGCAGACAGCGCCTCCGTGGATGGGCCGTGGCGAGAACCAGTTGCGTGGCGTGGGCAAGGGTCTGGCGCAAAATCTCAAGGGCGCCGAGCAGGCCCGGAACCAAGCGCTGACGCAGCTGAGCACGATGGGCCTGGTCCCCCGGCCCGGCGAGCCGGCGACGGCGATGCAGCTGGCCAACTACGAACGCGTCGTCCAGCACCTCAGCGCGCCGCGGATCGAGGCCGGGATCAACCAGGCCTGCCAGGGCGGCCTGATCGTGATGCTCGAGGACCAGGGCGCCCTCGGTACGCCGCGCTGGCGGCCGTTCCGGCTGTCGGTCACGCAGGAGTACGACGAGGCGACCAAGCAGTTCAAGGTCGAGGGCCTCGGGACGCGCACGAACGAGAACGCCGTCATGCTCGCGATCTCCTCGCAGGCGACCGGCCGGACGTCCGGCCGGTCCCGCTCGGTGCCGCTGTCCGCCGGGGCCGGCGGCTCCCACGCCCCGGCCGAAGGCATCCGCGGCTGGATGGCCAAGGTCGGCGTGAAGTTCAGCCGGAACGCGCTCGGCCGGTCGTTGAGCTGGACGGCCGGGCGACGGGTCCAGCCGGTCACGATCAACGAGAGCACCGAACCCACCGACGTGATCAAGGAGCAGGTCGAGATCACGTTCGCCGAGATCACCGACCACGGCGACGCCGAACCGATCGCCGACGTCCACGGCAGCATCGAGATCGCGTACGACAGCTCGATGACCCGTGCCGACACTCCGGTGTACGAGAAGAACCCGAAGCCGCCGCACCACCAGGCCGTCGAGCAGGCGTTCCCGGTCGCGATCGATGCGGGTAACCCGGCCGACGTGCTGTGCCAGGAGATTCCGGCGATCCGATCCGACTCCACCGCGCTGCCCGCGCTGCACGAGGCGCTGTCGCCGACCAGCCTGATCGCGAACCGCGAGTGGATGAACGGCAGCTACCAACTGCCGTTCATGGTGGTCCGGGCCCCGGGCAGTCCGGCGCATGCACTCGCGGACGGGACGATCCTGCCGGAGGAGTACGAGATCGTGATCCGCGGCGAGGCGGTCAGCCTCACGCATGTCGCGATGAGCCAGGAGAACTCCGTCGACATCAACTTCACGATGACCGATGTCGGCTCCACGTCCGGTACGTCGGCGTCCGGCGGCGTCACCGGGGAGGCCGGGGGCGGACTGGTAGAGGCCGACGGCACCACCCGCGCCGGGAACCTGTCGGTCGGACGCGTCGGCGGCCGGTCGCAGTCCACCACGACGAGCGAGACCTCCGGCGACGAGCGGCTGCTGGTCAACCCGGGCACGCACCACGAGTTCATCGAGCGCCACAAGATGACCGCGGACATCATCCACAACGGTCAGGTGATCAAGTCCGTCGCGCTGCCGGACGCATTGGCCCAGAAGGCGATGGCCGAGCGGCGAGCGCTGGACCTGTACGCCGCCGGGAAGCTCGACCTGCCGCTCTGGGCGGTGTCCGACGCCGCCGAGCGGTACCTGAACGACAGGCTGCCGATCAGTCACCGCGTCGCGGCCGGCTTCCTGCGCCGCTACCAGCGGGAAAAGGCCGGCGTCACCACCGGTCTGGCCGCTGAGCACACGGCCGAGAATCTGGCGGCCAAGCTGCAGGCGAATACCCGGTTCCGCCCCGCGGCGGCGACGACCGCCGAGGCGGAGCTCGATGCGACCACCAAGGGCGTCGAGGCGATGGCTGCCCGGCGGCGCGTGATGAGCACGTCCGCGGCGTACGACGAGAGCCAGGGTGCGGCCAAGATCGAGTCGCTCACCGTCGAAGGCACCACGAACCAGGTCGACCTGCGGACCCTGGTCGAGCCGCAGGTGGACGAACTCGCTCCCGGTCTGCGGGATGCCAGCCGCGTGCTCCAGAGCGCCTTGAACGTCGACCTGAAGCCCGGGAACTTCCACGGCCACCTCGAGGACATGCTCGGCGCGGACGGCTTCGAGGTTCCGATCGAGGTGCCGATCCAGGGACAGGCACGGCCCGACGTCCTGTTCGTCCAGGTGCACGCCCGGTACGAGGGCGAGCGCACCATCGAGGACGTCCCGACCACTCCCGAAGGCGAGCCCGAGATCCCGAAGGAGGAAGCCGGCAGCATCGACCAGAACTACGACTTCAAGCTGCTCGATCGGTCGGCCGGCCACAACGTGACCGTCTCCGCGGGTGTCGACGGCAAAGGCCCCACCGCTCTCGGTGACGGTTCCGCCGGGGTCGCCACGGACCTGACCAAGTCCCAGACGGGCGGGAGCGGCGAGCACAACATCACGATCGACCGGCTGGGCCATTTCGACCCGGTCAAGACGCACCAGAAGGTGGTGTTCACGGCCCGGGTCGTCCGGGTCCGGAACGCGGGTGCGGCCGCGATGGCCAGTGCCCGCTGGAAGCTCGGCCGGATCGACCCGGACGACGTCACCAGCGTGTCCGAACCTCGCGAGCTCCGCGCGGACATCGTCCAATGGATCCCCCGCGGCGACCTGATGGACGGCCCGCGGATCGAGACACAGCCGGAGCTGGAGGAACGTGCCGAGCACCGCCCGATCCGGCTCCCGGAGGGCGCTGTCGCGATCCGGGCGGCGCTGCACGCGAAGGGCGCCGGCCGGCGCAACGAACTGGCCGAGAACCTGACCGCCTATCTCGAGCAGCCGGGCGTCCTCGGCCGGCGGGGTACGGCGGAGTACCGGCATCTGATCAGGTCGAATCTCAAGCCGAGCGCGCTGAAGGCCAAGGCCGGCCGGTTGCTCGGCGAGGGCATCGCGCTGCAGCCGATGGCGCGGCCGGGCAACGGGCGGACGACGGTGAGCGTCGCGATCAACGCGACCGCGGTGGGCTGGGAACTCCACGGGCCGTCGCTCGAAGGCCAGGCCGGCCGGGTCTGGCGCCGGCAAGAGGTGTACCGCTCGTCCAGCAGCAGCAACCGCCTGACCCCGGTCACCGCGTCCGGCGGCGTCGACGGCGGGCTGGTCTCCGTCAGCGGCTCGATCGGCGAGCAGGTCAAGGAGCAGTCCTCGGACGCCAACGGCACCCGGCTGGAGACCAGCCGGTTCGTCGAGGGCCAGATGGTCACGGTCCGGATCCCGGTGGTGTACGACGCCACGGTCCGGACGACCACCGACAACGGCCGCGGCGAGCCGGTCGTGAAGAAGTCCGTCAACCTGCCGGACCTGGCCCGCGGCGAGATGTTCGTCCGGATGCTCCGGCACCAGTACATCGAAGGACTCCGGCAGATGGAGACCGGCGCGTCGCTGGACGCCGTACTGGCGAACGCGCGGCTGCAGGCGGTGCCGGAGGAACTCGGGCCGCCGGACATCACCGCGACCGAGTACGGGCAGGGCAAGTCCGGCGCCGTCTTCCAGCCGTACCGGCCGCTGCTGAACGCCCTCGAGCGCGCGAAGGCCGAGCGCAGGCCGATCGTGCTACTGGTCCAGGAGGCCGACGGCACCGAGCGGAAGTACCAGGCCCTGCCGAACGGAACCATGCTCGGCGACCGCGACGGCGGTTTCGCGTCGGCGTTCGCGACGCTGCATCCGAACCTCGCACTGATGGCCGAGGGCCGGGTCGACCTGCGGGAGCTGTACAACACGTCGTCCCCGGACGGCAGCTTCAGCGCGAAGGTGGCCGGCGAGCTGGAGAAGGCGAACGTGCCGCGGGACGTGCTCAAGGCTCTCGACTACACGACGGCCGCGGGAACGCTACCGACTGCCTCCAACCAAGGTGCGCGTACCTCAGTTGCCGGACGGACGATTGCACCAACCGGCCACGGGCCGTCGCTGTCCGGGTCGTGAGCCGATCATGGAAACTCGAGAACGTGGTGGACGAGAGGGGCTTGATGGCATTCGCGGTGGCGCGGACCTGGGACGAGGCGCAGCTGTACCTGGAGCTGCATCCGTGTCCGGACTGCGGGTCGGTCGACGCGCCCTGGGAACAGGCCCTGGTCCAGGTCGACGGTGACCTGGCGTCCAGCTACGCCGCGATCTGCCCCGGCTGTTCCGCCGAACGCGAGTACCTGTTCGGGCTGCCGGCGCAAGAGACGCCGGCGCGCGGCTGGCCGACGTTCGGCGGTCCGGAGCCGTCCGAGATCATCGACGCGGGCCAGTGGATGGACGTCGCCGACACCGCCGCGTCGGCGGTCCCCACGGATCCCGTCGAGGCCGGTAGGGTGCTGGCCATCGCGCAGGCCGCCGTCGTCGAGGTGATCAAGTTCGTCCCGGCCGGCGCGGACGCCGTACCGGACGACGAGTTCTGGACACCGCAAGGACAGGCGGTACGCGCCGCCGAGCCCGGGCGCTTCCGGCTGGACCGGTTACTCGTGACGCGTGACGCGTACGCCGAACTGGCCGGTGAAATCAGCGAGACAGGAGCGAGCTAACCGATGCCGATCGCAAGGACCCTGGCGGAGGCCGAGATCTACGTCGCGCTGGAAACCGCGCAGGCCGGGCCGGAACCGGGCCTGACCTCGGTCCCGGCTCCTGACTTCGAGCTGGGCGAGAACATCATCGAGGGCCCGGACGCCTGGACCTACCTGTCGCCGATCGGCGAGATCACCATCCCGTACTCGTCCCAGCGCTCGGCCACCCGGCTCGGCGCCCACTGGGGACTGGGCAAGTCACAGCTGGTCGACGCGGCGGAGTGGGCGGTAGTCGCGCATCTGTACGCCGACCGGACGATCGCGGCCGACCTGGCGTACGACGGCCAACCGGGCCAGGAGCGGCACTACGTCGAGCTCGGCTGGGAACTCGCCGCCGAGGCGATCCGGGAGGCGATGAAGTCCCTGCCGGAAGGTGACAACGGCGGCGACACGGTCCCCGATTCGGAGATCTGGACGAGCTTCGGCGCCGACGCCAAGGCACGCGACCCGTACCTGGTCAGCCGCGCCCGGCTGGAGGACGACCTGGAGTACTACACCGGCACGCTGGCCGACTTCCGCGCGCTGCACGGGCCCGCTTAGGACAGGTCCTAAGGCACGGGCTGGTCCACGTCGATCCGGATCGCCCGGGCGTCGGCACCGGCCTGCTCGAGAACCTTCTGCTTCGGATCCGGTACGCCGAGGAACGGCGGCCGCACCAGCCCGGTCAACTCCTTCAGCCGCGGATCGTCGAGCACCGTGTCGACGGCCCGCCGGTCTCCCCCGCACACCAGTACGTCGAGCTTCGCCGGCGCCAGGATCCGCACCGCGACCTCGGTGGCCGCGGCGAACGCCTCGCGCGCCTGGTTGTCCCGCCGGCGCGCGTACCGCTGCTGCGACCAGCCACCCGCCTTGGTCGTCCCCTGCACGTGCCGCGACCCGACCTTCGAGTCGACAAGCTTGCCGCCGGCAAACACACCCGCGCCGTAGCCACCGCGCCGGACGAGCAGCACGCCGAGCCGTCGTTCGGTGAGCACATGCGCGACGAGCCCCGTGCGGGACAACTCCGCGAGGGGCTCGAACGGCACAGTGATGACTGCGGACTCGCCGTCCTCGGCCGACAACGTCACGCTCGTCGGCGTCACGTCGTACACGACCTCACCGTGCCGTTCGCCGAAGCCGGTCAGCCACCTGTCCAACCGCTCCGGCGCGACATGAACGGTGCGCGTCATGCGTCAGCTCCCTCGGCCAATGCGGCACGCACGATCGCGCGTGCTGACGACAGCATCACGTCCGCGGCCTCGTCGCGGCTCAGTCCGGCCACGTCGACGAGCCAGACCAGCGCCTCGATACCGACAGCGCTACGCACGGCGATGGCGAGCCGGTGGACGGCGGTCTCGGACAACCTGTCCCGGGCCGGGGCAAGCGCATCCTCGAACCAGCCGATCGCGCGCCCCTGCCGCAGCGGCAGCTGATCCGGCTGCGAGGACGGCTCGAGCGACAGCCGAAGCATCGTGCGCTGCTGCGGCTCGAACTCCAGCAGAATTTCGACGAACGCCGCCACGACCGCGAGGAGCCGGGTCTCGGGGTCGTCACCGCTGCCGGCCGGCAACAAGGAGGGCAGCTCGACCTCCGGATGGGCGGCAGCAAGCAGCTCCGCCTGACTGCGGAAGTACCGGTACGCCGTCGTCCGCGAGATCGACGCGGCCGCGGCGGCCTCCTCAACCGTCGGGGCCGACCCGCCCTGGGTGATCAACTCACGAGCAGCGGCGATCAGGTCGTTGCGCGTGCGCTGCTTCTGCCGGGTCCGGCCGGACTGCTCGTACGCCGTTGACATGGCATACACGGTACCGTACGTTCGTAATGGGACTCCAGTCCCACGAACGGGAGGGTGTTCCACATGACCACACTGGCTGCGACGGTCCGCGATCACGGTGAGGGCGAGCGGCGGTGGTTCAGCGGCGGCGGTCTGCACACCTGGCTGGCGACCTCGGCGGAGACCGCAGGCGCGTTCCTGCTCTTCGAGTTCGTCGGCGAGCAGGGCAAGGTGACACCGCTGCACATCCACCCCGCGTCGGACGAGACCTTCTACCTCCTCGACGGAGAGATCCAGCTCGACCTCGACGGGAAGAAGCGCAACCTCTCCACGGGTGGAGTCGCGGTGATTCCCCGCGGCGTGCCGCACGCCTTCAGGGTCGTCTCCCCGACGACCAGGTTCCTGACGATCCAGACGCCGGGCACCGACGAGGCGTTCTACCGGCTCGCCAGCGAGCCGGCGCCCGACGGAAGCCGGCCGATCCCGGTCGACTTCGACCGGGTCCGGGACGCCGCCGAGAAGACCGGTGCCATCCAGATCGTCGGACCGCCGCCGTTCTGAGCACACGCGGGAGCCCGGGCCACCTGACCCGGGCTCTGCACTGCGGAAACACTCAGACGTTGAAACCCAGCGCGCGCAGCTGGTCGCGGCCGTCGTCGGTGATCTTCTCCGGGCCCCACGGCGGCATCCAGACCCAGTTGATCCGGAAGTCGTTCACCAGGCCGTCGAGCGCCATCCGGGTCTGGTCCTCGATCACGTCGGTCAGCGGACAGGCCGCGGACGTCAGCGTCATGTCGATGATCGCCGTACTGGTGTCGTCGACGGTGATGCCGTAGATCAGGCCGAGGTCGACCACGTTGATGCCGAGTTCGGGGTCGACGACGTCTTTGAGTGCCTCGGTGACGTCCTCGACCTTGGGCGGCGTCGTGCCCGCCTGAGCAGCCTCGAGGTCGACCTCGGGCAGCTCGATCTTCTCGTCGGTCTGGTCAGGCATTCTTCACTCCTTCGTTGGCTGCGCCCTGTGTTGCCAGCGCCTGCGCCGTGGCATCGCGCCACGCCGACCAGCCCAGCAGTGCGCACTTCACCCGCGCCGGGAACTGCGCGACGCCCGCGAACGCGACCCCGTCCTCCAGAACCTCTTCGTCCGGTTCGACATTCCCCCGGCCCTGCATCAGTTCGAGGAACTTCTCGTACGTCGCCATGCCCTCGGCCACCGGCTTGCCGATCACCAGGTCCGACATCACCGACGTGGCCGCCTGGCTGATGGAGCAGCCGACGCTGTCGTGCGTGACGCCCTTGACGGTGTCGCCGTCGAGCTCGACCCGGAGCGTGACCTCGTCCCCGCAGGACGGGTTCACGTGGTGCACCTCCACGTCGTACGGGTCCGCGAGACCCGCGTGATGCGGGCTCCGGTAGTGGTCCAGGATGATCTCCTGGTAGAGGCTGTCGAGCTGCATTATCAGTCCACCTTGAAGAACGATCGGACGAACCCGAGCCCGTCGACGAGCGCGTCGATCTCCTCGGGAGTCGTGTACAGGTAGAAAGACGCTCTGGTCGACGATTGCATTCCGAACCGCTCGTGCACGGGCCGCGCGCAGTGGTGCCCGGCGCGGACCGCGATCCCCCGGGTGTCCAGCACGGTCGACACGTCGTGCGGGTGGACGCCGTCCAGCGCGAAGCTGATCGCGCCGCCGTGATCCGTCGCGTCGGTCGGGCCGAGCAGCGTCAGGCCGGGAACCGTCTTCAGCCCCTCGAGCGCGTACTCGACGATCGCGTGCTCGTGCGCGGCGATCTTGTCCATCCCGATCCCGGACAGGTAGTCGACGGCCGCACCGAGCCCGACCGCCTGCGCGATCGGCGGCGTACCGGCCTCGAACCGGGCCGGCGGGGCTGCGTAGGTCGAGCCGGTCATCCGGACGACCTCGATCATCTCGCCGCCGCCGAGGAACGGCGGCAGCTCGGCGAGCAGCTCGTACCGGCCCCAGAGCACGCCGATGCCGGTCGGGCCGACGACCTTGTGACCGGTGAAGACCAGGATGTCCGCGCCCAGCGTGGACACATCGACCGGGAACTGCGGGACCGCCTGCGACGCGTCCACCACCACGGTCGCGCCGACCGCGTGCGCCTTGGTCGCGATCTCGGTGATCGGGTTGATCGTGCCGAGCGCGTTCGACACCCAGGTGAGGGCGACGACCTTGGTGTTCTCGGTCAGCAGCTCCTCGATGTTGCTGAGGTCCAGCCGCCCGTCCTCGGTCACGCCGAACCACTTGAGTGTCGCGCCGGTCCGCTCGCACGCCAGCTGCCACGGGACGATGTTGCTGTGGTGCTCCATCTCGGAGACCACCACGACATCGCCCGGCTTCAGCGCCGCGCCGAGCGTGTGCGCGGCCAGGTTGAGCGCCTCGGAGGCGTTCTTGGTGAAGACGATCTCGTCCCGGTTCGGGGCGCCGATGAACGCGGCCACCTTGTCCCGGCCGCCCTCGTACGCCGCCGTCGCCTCGGCACCGAGCTGATGCATGGCCCGCGCGACGTTCGCGTTGTGCTGGAGGTAGTGGTCCTCGATCGCCTGCACGACCTGGCGCGGCTTCTGCGAGGAGTTCGCCGAGTCCAGGTAGACCAGCGGGAACCCGCCCGCGAGTTCACGGGACAGGATCGGGAAGTCCGCCCGGACCGACTGCAGGTCCAGCGGGCTGCTGAAGGTCCGGGTGGTGGTCATGCCTTCGTGCTCGCCTTCAGGAAGCGCTCGTAGCCGTTGGCTTCCAGCTCCTCGGCCAGCTCCGGGCCGCCCTCCTCGGCGACGCGGCCGTCGACGAAGACGTGTACGAAGTCCGGCTTGATGTAGCGCAGGATCCGCGTGTAGTGGGTGATCAGCAGGACGCCCTTGTCACCCTGGGACGCGAACCGGTTGACGCCCTCGGAGACGATCTTCAGCGCGTCGATGTCGAGGCCGGAGTCGGTCTCGTCGAGGATCGCGATCTTCGGGTTCAGCAGCTCCAGCTGGACGATCTCGTGGCGCTTCTTCTCACCGCCGGAGAAGCCCTCGTTGACGTTGCGCTGACCGAAGGTGGGGTCCATGTCCAGGTCGGACAGCGCCTTGTTCACGTCCTTGACCCAGGTGCGCAGCTTCGGCGCCTCGCCGTCGATCGCGGTCTTCGCCGTCCGCAGGAAGTTCGCCACCGACACCCCCGGCACCTCGACCGGGTACTGCATCGCCAGGAACAGGCCGGCCCGGGCGCGCTCGTCGACGGCCATGTCCAGCACGTCCTCGCCGTCCAGGGTCACCGTGCCGCTGGTGATGTTGTACTTCGGGTGCCCGGCGATCGAGTACGCCAGCGTCGACTTGCCGGAGCCGTTCGGGCCCATGATCGCGTGCGTCTGACCGCCGGCGATGGTCAGGTCGACGCCGCGCAGGATCTCCTTCGGGCCGTTCTCGGTGTCGACCGACACGTGCAGGTCGCGGATCTCGAGTGTCGCCATGAGGTTTCTTCTATCTCCGTCGTTTACAGGGATGCTTGGTTCAAGGGGTTCTTCACGTCGACGAGTACGTCGTCGCCGTCGAGGCGGACCGGGTAGATCGGCACCGGGTCGTAGGCCGGCAGGCTGGTCGGCTCGCCGGTGCGCAGGTCGAAGCGGGACCCGTGCAGCCAGCACTCGATCTCGCACTCGCCGACATCGCCCTCGGACAGCTGGATCTGCGCGTGCGAGCACTCGTCCCGCACCGCGAAGTACTGTCCTTCGCTCTTCACGACCGCGACCTCCACACCGCCGACCTCGACCGGGATCACACCCTCGTCGGGGACGTCGGCGGCGGCGCAGGCGCGCTCGAACGTGTCGCTCATCGTGTCACTCTCACTGCCCGACGACCGCCTTGGCCGACGCGCTCAACTCCGCGGCCCGCGCCAGCTTCTGCTCGATCACGTCGTGCAGGTGCTCGGTGACCTCAGGTACGCCGATCTTGCCGATGATGTCGTTGAAGAAGCCGGACACCACCAGCCGCCGCGCCGCGTCCTCGGGGATACCGCGAGCCTGCAGGTAGAACAGCTGCTCGTCGTCGAAGCGGCCGGTCGCGGACGCGTGGCCGGCGCCCTCGATCTCGCCGGTCTCGATCTCCAGGTTCGGCACCGAGTCGGCGCGGGCGCCGTCGGTGAGCACCAGGTTCCGGTTCAGCTCGAAGGTGTCGGTACCCTCGGCCGCGGCGCGGATCAGCACGTCGCCGATCCACACCGAGCGGGCGTGGTCACCGGCGAGTGCGCCCTTGTAGAGCACGTTGCTCTTGCAGTTGGTGGCCTCGTGGTCGACGAAGAGCCGGTTCTCGTGGTGCTGACCGCCTTCGGCGAAGTACACCCCGAGGAGTTCCGCGTCGCCGCCGGGTCCGGCGTACCGGACGTTGGTGGCGACCCGGACGACCTTGCCGCCCAGGGTCACGACCACGTGGTGGAGCTTCGCGTCCCGCCCGACCAGCGCGTCGTGCTGGGCCAGGTGGATGGACTCGTGGTCACCCTGCTGGATGCTGACCACGCGGAGCTCGGAGCCGTCGCCGGTGACGATCTCGACGTTGCTGCCCAGCTCGCCCGCGCCGGTGTGATCGATGATCACGATCGCGCGGCTGTGCCGGCCGGCCTCGACGATCAGGTGGCTGAAGCCGCGGGCGCCGAGGCTCGCGACGTTCACGTGCACCGGCTCGGTCAGCTCGGCCTCGACCGGGATCCGCACCGCGAACGCCTCGCCCGCGTGGTTCCAGGCGACGGCCGCGGACCGGTCCTGCGGCTTGCCGACCTTCAGCGAGTCCGCCGCGACGGTCTCGAAGACGACGCCCTCCGGACCGGAAGCGTCGATCTTCGGGGTCTCGGTGCCGGCCGCGTCGTCGAACAGGGCCTTGAGCTGCTTGACCGGGGTGAAGCGCCACTCCTCCTCGCGCCCGTTCGGCACCGCGAAGTCGGCCACGTCGTACGACGTCGGCCGCTCGCTGCGCGCCTGGAGCGGGACCGGGGACCCCGGCCCGTGGGAGTGTGCCCGGTTGCCGGTGGCAACCAGCGTTTCAGCGGCGGACATCAGCCGACGGCCCCTTCCATCTGCAGCTCGATCAAACGGTTCAGTTCCAGCGCGTACTCCATCGGGAGCTCGCGGGCGATCGGCTCGATGAAGCCGCGGACGATCATCGCCATCGCCTCGTCCTCGGCCATGCCCCGGCTCATCAGGTAGAAGAGCTGGTCGTCGCTGACCTTGGACACGGTCGCCTCGTGCCCCATCGCCACGTCGTCCTCGCGGACGTCGACGTACGGGTAGGTGTCCGAACGGCTGATGGTGTCGACCAGCAGCGCGTCACAGCGCACCGTGGACTTGCTGTGGTGCGAGCCCGGCGCCACCTCGACCAGACCGCGGTACGACGTCCGGCCGCCACCGCGGGCCACCGACTTCGAGACGATCGAGCTGGAGGTGTACGGCGCGTTGTGCACCATCTTGGAGCCGGCGTCCTGGTGCTGGCCCTCGCCCGCGAACGCGACCGACAGGGTCTCGCCCTTGGCGTGCTCGCCCATCAGGTACACGGCCGGGTACTTCATCGTCACCTTGGAGCCGATGTTGCCGTCGATCCACTCCATGGTCGCGCCCTCTTCGCAGGTGGCGCGCTTGGTGACCAGGTTGTAGACGTTGTTCGACCAGTTCTGGATCGTCGTGTAGCGGCAGCGGGCGCCCTTCTTGACGATGATCTCGACGACCGCGGAGTGCAGCGAGTCGGACTTGTAGATCGGCGCGGTGCAGCCCTCGACGTAGTGCACGTAGGCGTCCTCGTCGACGATGATCAGGGTCCGCTCGAACTGGCCCATGTTCTCGGTGTTGATCCGGAAGTACGCCTGCAGCGGGATGTCCACCTTGACGCCCTTGGGGACGTAGATGAACGAGCCGCCGGACCAGACCGCGGTGTTCAGCGAGGCGAACTTGTTGTCGCCGACCGGGATGACGGAGCCGAAGTACTCCTTGAAGAGCTCCGGGTGCTCCTTCAGGCCGGTGTCGGTGTCCAGGAAGATGACACCCTGCGCCTCCAGGTCCTCACGGATCTGGTGGTAGACGACCTCGGACTCGTACTGCGCGGCGACGCCGGCGACCAGGCGCTGCTTCTCCGCCTCCGGGATACCGAGCTTGTCGTAGGTGTTCTTGATGTCCGGCGGCAGGTCCTCCCAGGAGGTGGCCTGCTTCTCGGTCGACCGGACGAAGTACTTGATGTTGTCGAAGTCGATCCCCGACAGGTCGGCGCCCCACGACGGCATCGGCTTGCGGTCGAAGAGCTTCAGGCCCTTCAGCCGCAGGTCGAGCATCCACTCCGGCTCGTTCTTCAGCGCGGAGATACCCCGCACCACGTCGGTGCTGAGGCCGCGCTGAGCGACCGCACCGGCGGCGTCGGAGTCGGCCCAGCCGTACTGGTAGTTGCCGAGGCCTTCCAGTTCGGGGTGAGCGGTTTGCGTCATCGTGTAGTCCTCGCAGCTTCGCCGTCGGATACAGGGGGAACCGGGCTGGCGCCCGGGATATGCGTCGTACAGACACCGTCGCCGTGGGCGATGGTGGCCAGTCGCTGCACGTGCTTGCCGAGGAGTCTCGAGAACACCTCGGTCTCGGCCTCGCACAGCTGGGGGAACTGCGCGGCCACGTGCGCGACCGGGCAGTGGTGCTGGCAGAGCTGGGCTCCGTGGCCCGCCTCCGCCGTGGAGGCGGCGTACCCGTCGGCCGTCAGGGCCTGGGCAAGCACCTCCGTCTTCTTGCTCTCGGGAGCCTGCGCGAGCAGCTCCCGGTAGCGCTCCTCCACCTCGGAGACCCGGCGCCGGGCGAACTCCGCCACGGCGTCGTCACCGCCGGCCTCGGCGATGAACCGCAGCGCGGTCGCCGCGAGGTCGTCGTACGCCTGGTGGAAGGCGTGCCGACCGGCGTCGGTCAGCACGAACACCTTCGCCGGGCGGCCGCGGCCGCGGGGGCCGTAGACGCGCTCCTCGCGCGATTCCACCAGGCCCTCGTCGAGCAGGTGGTCCAGGTGCCGACGAACCGCCGCCGGGGTGAGTTCAAGCCGTTCCGCCAGCACCGCGGCGCTGGACGGGCCGTTGGTCAGGATCGAGCGTGCGACCCTGTCCCTGGTGGACTCGTCCCGCGCGCCGGCAGCGCCGTGAGGCACGGCTCGGTCGGTCGCAGGAGTTTTCACAACATCAGTGTCGCGTAATTCCCCGGACCCTTCAAATAAGGGTCGCCTTACCGGTTCGGGCGCTCACGCGGGACCCGGGACCCGACCGTGAGCGAGGTCACTCCGGGCCGTTCTCTATGCTGCCGTTTGTGCCAGTCGCGGTGGAGATCGACAACCTCGTCGTGCGGTACGGCGAGAAGACCGCGGTCGACGGTCTCAGTCTCACCGTAGCCGCCGGCACCGTCACGGCCGTGCTCGGCCCGAACGGCGCCGGCAAGACCACGACCGTGGAGACATGTGAAGGCTTCCGGCGCCCGGACTCGGGCAGCGTGCGCGTCCTCGGCCTGGACCCGCTCGCCGACCACGACGAGCTGATGCCGAAGATCGGCGTGATGCTCCAGGAGGGCGGCGCCTGGTCGGGTGTCCGCGCGGTCGAGATGCTGAGGTACGTCGCCACGCTGCACACTCACCCGCTCGACGTGCCCGCCCTGGTGGAGCGCCTCGACCTGGGCAGCTGCGGGCGCACGCCGTACCGCCGGCTCTCGGGTGGGCAGAAGCAGCGGTTGTCGTTCGCGCTGGCGATCGTAGGACGGCCGGAGATCGCGTTCCTGGACGAGCCGACCACCGGCCTGGACCCGCACGGCCGCCGCGAGATCTGGCAGCTGATCCGCGACCTGCGCGACGACGGCGTGACAGTCGTGCTGACGACGCACGCGATGGACGAGGCCGAGCAACTGTCCGACCAGGTGCACGTGGTGTCGGCCGGCAAGGTGATCGCCTCCGGCACCCCCGACTCCCTCACCGAACACCACACCAAGTCCCTCGAGGACGTGTTCCTCGAACTGACCGCGCCGAAGCGGGAGACACCATGAGCAGCGCCGCGACGTACGCCCCGCGGCCGGGCAGCGCGCCCTGGCCGCGCAAGGTGCTCGCGCACACCCGGATGGAGTTCAAGCTGCTCGTCCGCAACGGCGAGCAACTGCTGCTCGCCCTGGTGATTCCGCTCGGCCTGCTGCTCCTCCTCGGCGGGACCGGCCTCGGCGAGCGGCTGCCGCTCGGCAGCGGCCGGCCGATCGACGAAGCGGTCCCCCGCGTGCTCGCGCTCGCGATCCTGTCCTCGTCGTTCACCTCGCTGGCGATCGCGACCGGCTTCGAGCGCCGGTACGGCGTCATCAAGCGACTGGGCGCCTCACCGCTGTCCCGCACCGGCCTGCTCGCGGGCAAGATCGGCGCGGTCCTGATCGTCGAGGTCATCCAGCTGGTCGTTCTGATCGGCACCGGGTTCGCGCTCGGGTGGAAGCCGATCGGCGGGTTCGAGGCCGTCTTCGGCGTCGTCCTCACGGTTCTGTGCGGTACGGCGGCCTTCGCGTCACTGGGTCTGCTGATGGCCGGCGTACTCCGGGCCGAGGCGACGCTGGCCGCGGCGAACCTGCTGTACCTGCTACTGCTCGTGGGCGGCGCGATCATGACGCCCGTCGACGAGTACCCGACTGGCATGCAGGGCGTCGTACGGCTGCTGCCGAGTGCCGCGCTGGCCAACGGGATCGCGAATTCCACTGTCGAAGGGGTGATTCCGTGGGCGGCGGCGCTCTCGCTGGCACTCTGGGCGGGGGTGCTGGGGTACCTGGTGTCCCGCACCTTCCGCTGGGACTGACCTTTAGAGTGTGCCGGTGATGACGACCGAGACCCCGCCCCAAGAGACTGAGCCAGTCAGCGGATTCTGGCGACTGGTTCCCGAGCCGAGCCTGGACGCCGTCCGGCGCTGGGGCTGGGCGTCGGTGGTCGTGAACATCGGCATCGTGGTCACCGGCGGACTGGTCCGGCTGACCGGCTCCGGGCTCGGCTGCCCGACCTGGCCGTCCTGCACCGACGACTCCTACGTCCCGCACGCCGCCCTCGGCATCCACGGCGCGATCGAGTTCACCAACCGGATGCTCGGGTTCGTCGTCGCGATCGTCGCGATCCTCACCTGGCTGGTCGTCATGCGCTACCGCCCGATCCGGCGGGACCTGCGCCGGCTGGCGACCGCGGCCGCGCTCGGGGTCCCGCTGCAAGGGGTGATCGGCGGCATCAGCGTGCTCACCGGCCTGAACCCGTGGATCGTCTCGGCGCACTTCCTGGTCTCGCCGGTCATCATCACGCTGACGGTCTCGATGATGCGCCGCTCGCGCACCAGCCCGTACCCGCACACTCCCCCGGTGGTCCGCGCGCTCGCCACCGCCTCGGTGGTGGCGGTCTGGCTGACCGTTGCCCTCGGCACCATTGTTACCGGGGCCGGGCCGCACTCGGGCGATCCGGAGACCGGCCGCAACGGTTTCGACCCCGAGCTGGTCGCCCAACTGCACGCCGACGTCGTCTTCGGCCTGCTCGGCATCTCGATCGCGCTGGTGATCGCGACCCGCGTGACCGCGACGTCACGGACGCTGCGCAAGCTCGCCGCCTGGTTGCTCGCCGTCGAGCTCCTGCAGGGCGCCGTCGGCTTCACGCAGTACTTCACCGGCCTGCCGTGGGGCGTCGTCCTCGTCCACATGTTCCTGGCCGGCCTACTGATCGCCCTCGTCACAGCCGTCTACGGCGAACGCGGAACCCCCGCCACCTGACCAACGCCCGACCGCTGCTGGGTGATCAGTACGTCGATGCCGTCCAGGATTCGGTCGAGGCCGAAGGTCACGTCGGCGTCGTGGATCTCGTCGGTGTACTGGTCGCCGGTCATCAGGGCGGCGAGGACCGAGTATCCGAGTTCGTGCAGCCGAGGCTCCAGGAACTGTGACACCGCTGCCGGGTCGACGGAGCTCGCGCTGCTGTCCCGCACATCGCGACGCGCATTGGCGATCCGCCGGGCATAACCGTCCAGCAGCAACGCGCACGACAGGCTTTCGGCGGGACTCAGCCCGGCACCGGTCAGCACCTTCAGGATCGCCTCTGCCCAGCCGAGCAGGTTCGGCGTCATCGGCGCCCCGCGGATGGGCAGATCACAGAGCCACGGGTGGACGTCGCACCGATCGACCATCGCCTGCGTCCAGACGGTCGCCGCGGCGCGCCAGTCCCGCGCGTCGGCGACCCCGTCCGGCGCCGGACCCCAGGCCGCGTCACCGAGCAGGACCAGCAGCTCGTCGCGAGACCTGACATACCTGTAGATCGCGTTGGCGGTCAGCCCGAGCCGCTGGGCGATCTTGGGCATCGACAACGCGGCGAACCCCTCGGCATCGGCGAGCTCCAGGGCCGCGTCGACGATCTGCTCGACGCTCTGCGTCGGCTTCCGGCCGAGCTTGTTCGACTTGGCGGGGTGGCCCCACGCCAGCACCAGCCCCGGCGGCAGGTGCGCATCGTCGGTCAACGGCATCAGGTCAGCTCCTCGTTTGACTTCGTGTGTACCTTACACTTTATATTAGTGAGACCCACACACGAATTCGTCCGGGATTGCGAGCGCGACATGAGACACCAGGAACGACGACCGCGGTTCGGCCTTTCTCGCCGGCTCGGAGTGCTGCTGACCGCGGCGTTGCTCTCGAGCTCCGCCGCAGCCTGTGGAGGCGCGGCCGATGCCGCGACGAGCAGCCGTGGTACGCCGGAAGCTCCCGCAGACACCGTGGTCTCGACGGATGCCGGGGCCGCACGCGGCACGCTCACGTCGGAGGCCCGGCTTTTCCAAGGAATTCCGTACGCCGCACCGCCGACCGGCCAGCTCCGCTGGGCATCGCCGCGACCCGCCGTGTCCTGGCGTGGCATCCGGGACGCCACCAAACCCGGGAATCGCTGCGCCCAGGCCAAAGGGCTGATCGACGAGGCCAGCACGACCGAGGACTGTCTCTACCTCAACGTCGCCACGCCACGCGACCGCGACGCACACAAGCTGCCGGTGATGGTGTGGATCCACGGCAACGGCTTCATCAGCGGCGCCGGCAGCCTGTACGACGCGCAGCAGTTGGCGAACAGCGGCCAGGTCGTCGTGGTGAGCCCCAACTACCGGCTGGGCATCTTCGGCTTCCTCGCCCATCCGGCGCTGGACCACGGCGGCGCTCGGCACCTCTCGGGGAACTTCGGCCTCGAGGATCAGCAGGCCGCGTTGCGGTGGGTCCGGCGCAACGCGGCGGCGTTCGGCGGCGATCCGGACAATGTCACGATCTTCGGTGAGTCCGCCGGCGGCACCAGCGTCTGTTCCCATCTGGTCGCCCCAGGATCGGCAGGACTGTTCCAGAAGGCGATCCTGCAGAGCGCCGAATGCACCGGACGAAAGTGGTCGCCCGGACCGCCGACCTGGTTTCCGCTGCCCCGCTCCGAGCGCGAGCAGCACGGCCTCGAGGTCGCGGCCAAGATCGGCTGCCCCAAACCAGAAGCGGCTGCGGCCTGTCTGCGAGACAAGCGCCCGGAGGAGCTGACCAAGTGGTCTGACGACGGGGTCGGTTCAGGACCCACAGTTGGCGGTGGCGTGCTGCCGCTCAGCCCGGATCGCGCCTTCGCAACCGGCCGCTTCAACCACGTACCGATCATCCAGGGGACCACGCGGGACGAGCATCGCCTGTTCACCGCGGCCATCGAAACAGCAACCGGTCAGGTGACCACGCCCGCCAGCTACAGCGCGGAAGTCCACACGCTGTTCGACAAGTCGGACGCGGAACGGGTCCTGGCCCGCTATCCCGTCGAACAGTTCCATTCGGCCGGCGAGGCTTTGTCGACCGTGGTCTCCGACTGGGCGTGGGGCTGCCCGGTCCTCGACCGAGATCGCGCACTCGCCGCGCGGACACCGCTGTACGCGTACGAGTTCGCCGACGAGACCGCTCCGTGGTTCACCACGCTTCCGAAACCCAACTTCCCGACCGGCGCGTTCCACGGCGCTGAACTGCAGTACCTCTTCGCCGACGAGCAACTCCCGGGCCCGAGCACTCCCGGGCAGAAAGAACTCTCCGCGACGATGATGAGCTACTGGACGCAGTTCGCACGCACCGGGAACCCGAACGGTCCGGGTCAGCCACGCTGGCAGCCGTTCCAGAACAAGGAGCACGTCCAGTCGCTCGCCCCCGCAAGAATCACCTCGGCCGACCTGGCCAAGGAACACCAGTGCGCCTTCTGGGCCTCGATCGGCTCCTGACCTGATCGACGCGGGGCACCCGCCACCTGGCGGGCGCCCCGCGCGTCACTCAGCAGACCACTCAGCAGACCACTCAGCAGATCAGTACTTCACTCGGTAGACCGCGCCAGGGCCGAAGACCGGTCCGGCGACGAACAACTGGCCCCACCGGTTGAAGGCCGTGCCGCCGGGCAGGTGCAATTGCCCGCGAACGAGCTCCCGCTTGTACCCCGCGCGGTGCCCCCTGCCCGGGTACTGCAGGAACAGGCCACCGATCGTCGAACCGCCGAGCTCGAACTGCAGCCAACTCGCGTTGTCGAGCTGGACCACAGCCAGCTGACCGCGCGGACCGCCGGCCAGATCGACGATCGACGTGTAGCCGTCGGCATACCGCTTGCAGGTCCCCTTGTTCGGCTTCAGCGGGTCACACACCGCGCCCACCGAGCCGGGCCTGATCCGCCAGATCTCGGACGTCCCCGGCGTGGCCGGGAAGCCCCGGAGCTCGCCGACGTACCAGTAGCCGTCGGATCCCACCGTCACCGAGGTGGCCACGGCTTCGGCGAGGATCGGCGTACCGGCCGGCGGCAGCGGGTTGCCCTCCGGGTCCTTGGCGGGCAGACCTGCCGGCACCTTGACCGTGCGTGGCTTCAGCCGGGCGACGGTCTTGATGTGGCCGTTCGGCCAGACCCGGAGCAGGTCGTTGTTCGCGGCATCGGACACCAGGACGGTGCCGTCGCTCAAAGCCGCGACGCCGAACGGGTTGGACTCGGTCGGCGAGTCGGCCTGGTTGTACGGGTCCGGGTCATGCGCCTGGTACTTCGCGATGTCGGCAACCACGACCGGTGACTTGCCCGGCCGCAACCGGAACAACGTCGCGCCGCCCGGTGGGGTGTCGCCTTCCGGACCGCCACCGCCGGTCAGGGCGTACGTCGTACCCCACTTGTTCGTGTCGATCGCCGGTGCGAATCCTCCCGGAACCTGGCCGAGCTTCCAGGTCCTGTGGCCGTCGGTCGCATAAACCGAGCCGTCGGTGACGCTGTAGATGACCTTGTTCTTGTACGTCGAGACGCCGCGCGGCCCGTCCAGGCCCGTTGCCACCGGCTTCAAACTCGAGTGATGGTTGCCACCGGCCTCCGCCTGCCCGGCAACCAGGACCGAACCGGCCAGCGCGAGTGCCGCGAGCGCGGCGATGCGTGTTCGTACCCCCATGTACTTCCCCCTGCCATCTGTGTCTCCCCAGGCGTGGAACCCCCTCCACAGACAGACCCCTATGGCAACACCAGATCACGATCAGGTCAACGGGAAAGCTCCCGGCGTCCGATCCGCGACGCTCAGTACAACCTTCAGTGCAGCTTTCAGTGCAGCTTTCAGTGCAGCCTTCAGTGCAGGAGCGGATCGATCGCCGCGGCGATGAACAGCAGCGCGAGGTAGATGTTCGAGAAGTGGAACAGCCGCATCGGCCGCAGGGCGGCGCCGTCTGCGCCGGTGTGGGCCCGGAGCAACAACCGGCGCGCCTCGCGGAGGAACACGAAACCGAGCACGATCGCGGCCAGCGGGTACACGAAGCCGGTGTCGCCGATCGGCCAGAGCGCCAGCGACGTGAGCACCATGACCACGGAGTACGCCATGATCTGCCGCGCGGTGGCGACCGGTGTGGCGACCACGGGGAGCATCGGCACGTCGACCGACGCGTAGTCCTCGCGGTACCGCATCGCGAGCGACCAGGTGTGCGGCGGCGTCCAGAAGAAGACGACCAGGAACAGCACGACCGGCGTCCAGGCCAGCTTGCCGGTGACCGCGGTCCAGCCGATCAGGGTCGGGAAGCAGCCCGCGATCCCGCCCCAGACGATGTTCTGCACGGTCCGGCGCTTGAGCACCATCGTGTAGCCGAAGACGTAGAACAGGTTCGCGGCCAGGGCCAGGCCGGACGACAGCCAGTTCACGAAGAAGCCGAGCTCGAGGGTGGCGAGCACGCCGAGGACGACGCCGAAGATCGTCGCCGAACGCGGGCTGACCGCATGCCGCGGCAGCGGGCGGCGGCGGGTCCGGCGCATCTGCTCGTCGATGTCGCGGTCGAGGACGCAGTTGATCGTGTTCGCGCTGCCGGAGGCCAGCACGCCGCCGATCAGCGTGGCCACGACCACCCCGAGACCGGGCACGCCACCGGCGGCCAGGAACATCACCGGCACGGTGGTGACCAGCAGCAGCTCGATGATGCGCGGCTTGGTCAGACCGACGTACGCCTTCACCACGTCGCGCACCGACGGACTCACCGTTGCAACTGATACAGCGGAAGCGTCCGGCAGCGGCGTCGGGTACGACGTCGTCGCGGCAGGACGCGGGTCGACGGCCGTCACGAACACCTCGAACAGAGTGGGTTGACGCCGGATGAGCGGCGCTGACGATTCAGCAGTCTACGACGCCCCGTAGGAGGGTTCTCGCACCCCCCTCCGATCGGCCGGGTGTGATGTCGGAGACGTCCGGGAACAGCACCAGTTACCAGCTGGTTGACAAGCCTTGGAGCAATGTGCAGCCGACAGGCCGCGTCACAGTAGGCTCTGCCTGAGACACCTAGAAGGTCACCATCGAGAGGAGCGCCGCCGGCGTGACGGAGAAGACCAGCCCAAAGCTTGAATGGACCGAACTGGACCAGCGCGCGGTCGACACCGTACGGGTGCTCGCGATGGATGCGGTCGAGAAGGTCGGCAACGGACATCCGGGTACCGCGATGAGCCTCGCACCGGCGGCGTACCTGTTGTTCCAGAAGGTGATGCGGCACAACCCGGCGGACGCCCACTGGGCCGGCCGGGACCGGTTCGTGCTGTCCGCGGGACACTCCAGCCTGACCCTGTACATCCAGCTCTACCTGGCCGGCTTCGGCCTCGAGCTGGACGACCTGAAGTCGCTGCGGACCTGGGGCAGCAAGACCCCGGGCCACCCCGAGTACCGGCACACCACCGGCGTCGAGACCACCACCGGCCCGCTCGGCCAGGGCATCGGCAACGCGGTCGGTATGGCGATGGCGGCCCGCCGCGAGCGCGGCCTGCTCGACCCGGACGCGCCGAAGGGCGAGAGCCTGTTCGACCACCAGATCTACGTGATCGCCTCCGACGGTGACATCGAGGAAGGCGTCTCCTCCGAGGCGTCGTCGCTGGCCGGGCACCAGAAGCTCGGCAACCTGACGATCATCTACGACGCGAACAAGATCTCGATCGAGGACAACACCGACGTCGCGCTGTCCGAGGACGTGGCCGCCCGCTACGCGGCGTACGGCTGGCACGTCCAGGACGTCGACTGGACGCTCGGCGGGACCGGTTACGAGGAGGACGTCCAGGCGCTGTACGACGCGCTGGAGGCGGCCCGGGCCGTGACCGACAAGCCGAGCTTCATCCGGCTGCACACGATCATCGGCTGGCCGGCCCCGAACAAGCAGAACACCGGCAAGATCCACGGCTCGGCGCTCGGCGCCGACGAGGTCGCCGCGACCAAGAAGGTGCTCGGCTGGGATCCGGAGCAGTCGTTCCAGGTCGCCGACGACGTGATCGCGCACACCCGCCGGGCGGTAGACCGCGGCAAGGCCCTGGAGGCCGAGTGGACCGCGAAGTTCGACCAGTGGAAGGCCGCGAACCCGGAGCGGGCGGCGCTTCTGGACCGGCTCTCCAAGCGTGAGCTGCCGGCCGGCTGGAAGGACGCCCTGCCGAGCTGGGACGCCGACCCCAAGGGGGTCGCGACCCGCGCCGCCTCCGGTGACGTGCTGACCAAGCTCGCGCCGGAGCTCCCCGAGCTGTGGGGCGGCTCGGCCGACCTGGCCGGCTCGAACAACACCACCCCGAAGGGCCAGCCGTCCTTCATCCCGGCGGAGTTCTCCACCAAGGAGTTCTCCGGCGACGAGTACGGCCGGGTCCTGCACTTCGGGATCCGCGAGCACGCCATGGGCTCGGTGCTGAACGGCATCGCGCTGCACGGCCTGACCCGCCCGTACGGCGGTACGTTCCTGGTCTTCTCCGACTACATGCGTCCGTCCGTCCGGCTGGCCGCGCTGATGCAGCTGCCGGTGACGTACGTGTGGACGCACGACTCGATCGGCCTCGGCGAGGACGGTCCGACGCACCAGCCGATCGAGCACCTCTCGGCGCTGCGGGCGATCCCGGGCCTGGACGTCGTACGGCCCGGTGACGCGAACGAGACGGCGGCCGCGTGGGCGACCATCCTCGAGCACACCGACCGCCCGGCCGGCCTGGCGCTGACCCGGCAGAACGTGCCGACGTTCCCGCGCGGCACCGACGGCTTCGCCACCACCGAGAACGTGCACAAGGGCGGTTACGTGCTGCTCGACGCAGATGACGCTGAGGGCACGCCGGACGTGGTGCTGATCGGCACCGGCTCCGAGCTGCAGATCGCGGTCGAGGCCCGCAAGGTCCTGGCCGACGAGGGCGTCAACGCCCGCGTGGTGTCGATGGTTTCCCGCGAGTGGTTCGACGAGCAGGACGACGCCTACCGCGAGTCGGTCATCCCGGCCGACGTGCGGGCCCGGGTCTCGGTCGAGGCCGGGATCGCGCAGAGCTGGCACGACATCGTCGGCGACGCCGGCCGCTCGGTGAGCCTGGAGCACTACGGCGCGTCCGCCGCGTACCAGACGCTGTACGACGAGTTCGGCATCACCACCGAGGCGGTCGTGCAGGCCGCGAAGGACAGCATCGCCGCCGCTGCGCAGATCAGCGGGCCGGGTGTGCCCCCGGGCCGCGCCGCCGCCGGGCCGGTCGGACCGGCCGACGCCAGCGGCACCGGACAGGCCAACTGAGACACCTGACAACAGAAGATTTGGGAAGAAGGCATCGGAACCATGAACGATCGCTTGAAAGCACTCGCCGACGCGGGTGTCTCCATCTGGCTGGACGACCTGTCCCGTCAGCGCCTGACCAGCGGCAGCCTGCAGGCGCTGATCGAGGACAAGCACGTGGTCGGCGTGACCACGAACCCGACCATCTTCGCCAAGGCCATCTCGGACGCCGACGCGTACGCCGAGACGATCGGCCGGCTGGCCGCCGAGGGCGTGTCCGTCGACGAGGCCATCCGGGTGATCACGACGAGCGACGTCCGGGACGCCGCCGACGTGTTCAAGCCGGCGTACGACGACTCCGAGGGCCAGGACGGCCGGGTGTCGATCGAGGTCGAGCCGACGCTGGCGCACGACACCGCGAAGACCGTCGAGCAGGCCAAGCAGCTGTGGGACATCGTCGGCCGGGAGAACGTGTTCATCAAGATCCCGGCCACCAAGGCGGGCCTGCCGGCGATCACCCAGACGCTGGCCGCCGGGATCAGCGTGAACGTGACGCTGATCTTCTCGCTGGAGCGCTACAAGGCCGTCGCGGACGCGTTCCTGACCGGTCTGGAGCAGGCCGTCGAGAACGGCCACGACGTTACCAAGATGGCCAGCGTCGCGTCGTTCTTCGTCAGCCGGGTGGACACCGAGATCGACAAGCGGCTGGACTCGATCGGCACCGCCGAGGCCAAGGCGCTGAAGGGCAAGGCCGCGATCGCCAACGCCCGGCTCGCGTTCCAGGCGTACGAGGAGATCTTCGCGTCCGACCGCTGGCGTGAGCTCGAGACCGCCGGCGCCAAGCCGCAGCGTCCGCTGTGGGCGTCGACCGGCACCAAGGACCCGTCGTACTCCCCCACCCTGTACGTCGACAACCTGGTCACCCGCGGCGTCGTGAACACGATGCCGGAGGCAACCATGAAGGCGGTCGAGGAGCACAGCGAGATCACCGGCGACACGGTCCGCGGCGACTACGCGGCCGACCGCAAGGTGATCGACGACCTGGAGAAGCTGGGCATCTCGTACGACGAGGTCGTGCAGCTGCTCGAGGACGAGGGCGTCTCCAAGTTCGACGCCTCCTGGTCGGAGCTGCAGGAGACCGTCGCGACGGCCCTCAAGGCGGCGGCCAAGTGAACACTCCGAAGGTAACCACGCAGAACGGCGACTGGGCCGAGGTCGTCGACAAGCTGGTCGCGGAGAAGATTGCGTCCCGGATCGCCGCGAAGGACGCGACGATCTGGGGCCCGGACGCCGAGTCCGAGGCCTCGATCCGGCTCGGCTGGGTCGACCTGCACGACACCTCGCGGCCGCTGCTGGCCGAGATCGAGGCGCTGCAGGCCGACCTGCGGTCCGAGGGCCTGGACCGGATCGTGCTGTCCGGCATGGGCGGCTCGTCGCTGGCTCCGGAGGTCATCACCCGGACGGCGGGCGTGGAGCTCGTCGTCCTCGACTCGACCGACCCGAGCGTGGTCAAGCGCGCGCTGGACGGTGACCTGTCGAAGACCGTGATCGTGGTGTCCAGCAAGTCCGGCGGGACGGTCGAGACCGACAGCCACCGCCGTACCTTCGCCAAGGCGTTCACCGACGCGGGTATCGACGCGGCCTCGCGGATCGTCGTCGTGACGGACCCGGGTTCGCCGTTCGAGAAGCTGTCGGCTGACGAGGGCTACCGCAAGACGTTCCTCGCGGACCCGAACGTCGGCGGACGGTACAGCGCGCTGACGGCGTTCGGCCTGGTGCCGTCCGGCCTGGCCGGCGCCGACATCGCCGAACTGCTCGACCAGGCGGCGGAGGCGGCACCGGCGTTGCAGGCCGACTCCACCGACAACCCGGCGCTGTGGCTGGGCGCGGTGCTCGCGGCCAGCGCGGGCCGGGACAAGGCGATCATCACAGCCGACGGTTCCGACATCGTCGGGTTCCCGGACTGGGCCGAGCAGCTGATCGCGGAGAGCACCGGCAAGAACGGCACCGGCGTACTCCCGGTCGCGGTCGAGGTGACCGCCCCGGAGCTGCGTAGCGAGGCTGCCGATCTCACCAACGCTCTGCTGGCGGAGAAGGCGACCAGCGGCGTGCCGACGGCACTGACGTCCGGTTCGCTCGGCGGTCAGTTCCTGCTGTGGGAGGTGGCGACGGCGGTAGCGGGCTACCTGCTCGGCATCAACCCGTTCGACCAGCCGGACGTGGAGAGTGCGAAGAAGGCGGCGCGTGGTCTGCTCGACGCGCAGCCGGAGCCGGAAGCGGCCGCGTTCACCGACGGCGCCGTGGAGGTCCGCGCCACCGAGGGCTTGCTCGACGGCGTGGACTCGCTGCAAGGCGCGGTCGACGCGCTGCTGGGCAAGCTCGAGCCGAAGGGCTACGTCGCCGTGATGGCGTACCTGGACTCCGAGCGGGACGCCGACCTGATCGCGATCCGGCCGGCGCTGGCGGCCAAGACGGACCGGCCGGTGACCTTCGGCTGGGGCCCGCGGTTCCTGCACTCGACCGGCCAGTACCACAAGGGCGGTCACCCGGAGGGCGTGTTCCTGCAGGTCACTGGTGCACACCCGACCGATGTGGAGATCCCGGACCGGCCGTTCACGTTCGGCACGCTGATCTCGGCACAAGCGGCCGGTGACGCGGGCGTCATCGCGGAGCGCGGCCGTCCGGTGCTGCGGCTGCACCTGACGGACGTGGCGTCCGGCGTACAGCAGCTTTTGTCCCTGTTCAAGTAACACGACACACGGAGGAAAGCGGCCATGACCGCTGAGCTCGGCGAAGAGCCGACAGGTCCGGTGAACCCGCTGCGCGATCCGCAGGATCGGCGGCTGCCGAGAATCGCGGGGCCGTGCGGCCTGGTGATCTTCGGCGTCACCGGCGACCTGGCCCGCAAGAAGCTGATGCCGGCGGTCTACGACCTGGCGAACCGGGGGCTGCTGCCCCCGGGTTTCGCCCTGGTCGGGTTCGCCCGTCGTGACTACACCAACCAGGACTTCGCCCAGATCGTGCACGACTCGGTGAAGGAGCACGCGCGGACGCCGTTCCGCGAGGAGGTCTGGCAGCAGCTCGCCGAGGGCTTCCGGTTCGTGCCGGGCGACCTGACCGACGACGAGGCGTTCAAGCGGCTCCGGGAGACGGTCGACGAGCTCGACGTCACCCGCGGGACCGGCGGCAACCACGCGTTCTACCTGTCGATCCCGCCGGGCCTGTTCCCGGAGGTCGTCCGGCAGCTGTCCGAGCACGGCCTGACCGACGAGACGCCGGGCTCGTGGCGCCGCGTCGTGATCGAGAAGCCGTTCGGTCACGACCTGAAGAGCGCCCGCGAGCTGAACCAGGTGGTCGAGTCGGTGTTCCCGCCCGAGGCGGTCTTCCGGATCGACCACTACCTGGGCAAGGAGACGGTCCAGAACATCCTCGCGCTGCGGTTCGCGAACGCGATGTTCGAGCCGATCTGGAACAGCAACTACGTCGACCACGTGCAGATCACGATGGCCGAGGACATCGGCATCGGCGGTCGCGCCGGGTACTACGACGGCATCGGCGCCGCCCGCGACGTGATCCAGAACCACCTGCTCCAGTTGCTCGCGCTGGTCGCGATGGAGGAACCGGTCAGCTTCGACGCCTGGTCGCTGCGCCAGGAGAAGAAGAAGGTGCTGAACGCCGTGCAGCTGCCGGAGCGGCTCGACCTGCACAGTGCGCGTGGGCAGTACGCGGCGGGCTGGGCCGGTGGCTCGAAGGTGAAGGGCTACCTGCAGGAGGACGGCATTCCGGAGTCGTCGGCGACGGAGACGTTCGCTGCGCTGCGGGTCGACGTCGACACCCGGCGCTGGGCCGGTGTCCCGTTCTACCTGCGCACCGGCAAGCGGCTCGGCCGGCGCGTCACCGAGGTCGCGGTGATGTTCAAGCGCGCGCCGCACCTGCCGTTCAACAAGACCGAGACCGAAGAGCTCGGGCAGAACGCCCTGGTGCTGCGGATCCAGCCGGACGAGGGCATCACGGTGCGCTTCGGCGCGAAGGTGCCCGGTACGTCGATGGAGATCCGCGACGTGAACATGGACTTCGCGTACGGCGGGTCGTTCACGGAGTCCTCCCCCGAGGCCTACGAGCGGCTGATCCTCGACGTACTGCTCGGTGATCCGCCGCTGTTCCCGCAGCACACCGAGGTCGAACTGGGCTGGAAGATCCTCGACCCGGTGCTCGACTACTGGGCGCGGCACGGGAAGCCGGAGCAGTACGCGTCCGGTGACTGGGGCCCGGACTCGGCCCACGAGATGCTCGCCCGCGACGGACGTGCCTGGAGGCGGCCATGATCATCGACCTGACCGACACCACGTCGAGCGAGATCGCGTCGGCGCTGCTGAAAGCCCGGCGGAACGCGGGTTCGCCGGCGATGGGCATGGTCGGCACCATCGTGGTGGTCGTCGACGAGGCGTCGCACCACGACGCGATGAAGGCCGCGAACGAGGCCGGTCGCGAACACCCGTCCCGGGTCCTGGTCGCGATCCTGCGGCCGGGGCGCGGCGCGTCCGGACTGGACGCCGAGGTGCGGGTCGGCGAAGGCATTCCGGGTGAGGCGGTGCTGCTGCGGCTGCACGGTGAACTGGCGAAGGTGCCGGAGTCCGTGATCACGCCGCTGTTGCTGCCCGACTCCCCCGTCATCGTCTGGTGGCCGGGCGGCGGGCCGCGCGTGCCCGCCGAGGATCCGCTGGGTCGGCTGGGTCGGCGCCGGGTGACCGACGCGGCTGCCACACGGCGGGCGTCGGTCGACTACAGCGCGCGGGCCGAGGGGTACGCGCCTGGTGACACGGACTTCGCGTGGACACGGTTGACGCCGTGGCGTGCGTTGATGGCGGCCGCGCTGGACCAGTATCCGACGAAGGTGACCGGGGCCGAGGTCGCGGCCGCTCGCGGGAACCCCAGTGCGGATCTGATGGCCGCGTGGTTGCAGTCGCGGCTGAAGGTGCCGGTCGAGCAGCGGAATTCGCGAGGTCCGGGTGTGACCGCCGTACGGCTGTTCACGCCGTCCGGGCAGATCGCGTTGACCCGGCCGGACGGTGCGGTCGCGACGTTCAGCGTGCCGGGCCAGCCGGATCGGCCGGTGGCGTTGAAGCGGCGTACGACCTCCGAGCTGCTGAGCGAGGAGCTGCGGCGGCTCGATCCGGACGACGTGTACGCGAAGACGCTGGCCTGCATGGTCGAGCGGGACGCGATGCCGGCCGACGCGAAGAAGGTCGCGGAGACGGCGCGCAAGTCCACGGCGGCCAAGGTGACCGCGGCCGGCCAGGAGGTCGTGGCCGCCAAGAAGCCGGCCGCGAAGAAGGCGGCCCCGGCCGAGAAGGCAGCCCCGGCGAAGAAGACGGCTGCTAAGAAGTCCGCGGCGAAGAAGACGGCAGCCAAGAAGGCTGCGGGTAAGAAGGCGGTGGGACGCTCATGACCGATGCATCGGCTCCCAGCCGGGTGGTCGACCCGGAACTGTTGATCCACCGCGATGCCACGGCGTTGGCGCACGCTGTGGCGGCACGTTTCATCACCGCGCTGGTCGATGCCCAGAGCAACGGCCGCGTCGCGCAGGTGGTCCTGACCGGAGGCCGGGTCGCGTCCGCGGTGTACCGCTCCGTCGCCGAATCCCCGGCCGCGGCGAGCATCGACTGGCAGCGTGTCGAGTTCTGGTGGGGCGACGAGCGGTTCCTGCCGCCCGGTGACCCCGAGCGCAACGAGACCCAGGCTCGCGACGCCCTCCTCGCCCATGTGGACGTCGACCCGGCACGCGTGCACCCGATGCCCGCCGATACCGGGCAGTCGCCTGAGGCAGCCGCCGAGGCGTACGCCAGCGAACTCGCTGCGGCCATCTCGGCGTTGAGCGACGACAAGCGTCGCGCGGTACCGGCGTTCGACGTACTGATGCTGGGTGTCGGGCCGGACGGGCACGTGGCGTCGTTGTTCCCGGGCTACCCGCAGGTCGCCGTCACCGACGTGGCGGCGGTCGCGGTGCACGACTCCCCCAAGCCGCCGCCGACCCGCATCTCGCTCACGGTCCCGGCCCTGAACCGCTCCCGCGAGGTCTGGTTCGTCGTCTCCGGTGAGGACAAGGCCGCCGCGGTGGCCGGGGCCCTGAAGGAAAGCAGCACCCTCCCCGCCTCGGCCCCCAAGGGCCGCAACCGCACACTCTGGCTCCTAGACGAAGCCGCAGCATCCCGCATCGAGTAGTGCGGCCGACGTGTGGGTGAACTGTGGGGCCGTGCGACAGGTTCTGGTGTGTGTGCACCTGATATTGCCTGTTCGCAGTACCTGGAAGGTGTCTGTTCTCCCGTCAACCGGCTGAGCGCTCGCGGGCCGCCGCGGTCCGCCAGGAACGACCTGCACAGGATCCGCAGCACAGCCGCCCGAACCTCACCCCGCCCGGCCGCACCGACCCACACATCCGTCCCAACAGACGAAGTACCCGGTGCTCAGCCACCCGTTCCTGTGCGACGGTGCGGGCCGCGCCGAACTGTTTCGCTGGCAGAGTCGGGGCATGACGTTTCGTGAGTTGCATGCCGGGCAGTTCGTCATGCCGAATGCGTGGGATGCCGGGTCGGCGGTGATTCTGGCGGCGGCTGGGTTCCCGGCGATCGCGACGACCAGTGCGGGGATCGCGTTCTCGCTGGCGAAGGGCGATCACACGCTGCCGGACGGGGCTCCCGCGGTGTCGCGGGAGCAGATGTTCGAGCGAGTGCGGGAGATCGCGGCACCGAGCGCCGTACCGGTGAACGGGGATCTCGAGGACGGGTACGGCGCTGAGCCGTCACAAGTCGCGGAGACGATCGGGTTGGCCCGCGACGCCGGGCTCGCCGGCGGGAACATCGAGGACTACGACGGGCGGAAGCTGTACGACATCGAGCTCGCGGTCGAGCGGATCGTGGCCGCTCGCGAGGCGGCCGGGGACGAGTTCGTGCTGACCGCACGGACCGACGGACAGTTGCTGCGTACGCCGACCTCGCTGAGCGACTCGATCGACCGGGCGAACCGCTTCCGCGCGGCCGGAGCGGACTGCCTGTACGTCCCGGGCGTCAACGACCTCGACACGATCCGCACCCTCGTCGCCGAGGTCGACGGGCCGCTGAACGTCGTCATCGGTCTGGGCACCTCCACGCTGACAGTCGCCGATCTACAGGCGGCCGGCGTCGTCCGGATCAGTCTCGGCGGCAGCATCGCCCGGGCGGCACTCGGCTTCATCCGCCGCAGCGCGGAAGAGCTGGCGACGAAGGGCACGATCACCTTCGCCGCCGACCAGATCCCACAGGCTGACCTGAACCAGCTGTTTGCGCGATCATCCAAGGGTGAACGCTGAGGCTGGTCTCCCGGTGGTGGCGACAACCCACGGCATCGTGGGTCTCACCACCTGTGCCTGCCTGATCGCCTTCTACGCCGTCGGCGGCCCCTTCGGATTCATCAAGGATCTGGGAAACGCTGCCTTCGGCGTGCTGAGCCTGGCCCTCGCCTGGCTCCTCCAGCCGCCCGCATATCGGCTCCTGCTGCTTGGCGTTGCAGCGGTCGGGGCAGCGCTGACGGTCGTGGGCACCGTGCTGGTGGTTGCCGACATGACCGGCTTCTACCTCGCCGGACTGTGGTCCAGCTTCGGCTTCGCGCTCATCGGACTCTGGCTGCTGGCTGTCAGCCCGCACGGACCGACCGGGCTGCGCCGATCAGGCGTGGTGACCGGGGCTGTGATGCTGCTCGGGCTGGTCGGCGTACCGGGGATCCTGATAGGTCTCGACGACATGGACAACGCCCCGGCCTGGACGTTCGTGGCCGGCCTGAGCTGGGCAGGGACCTATCTTCTGTTCCCCGTCTGGAGCCTGCGGCTAGCCGGGGAGAACCGCGCCGAACGCGGCGGCTAGTGGTGGGAACATTTCGCGGACGTCTCCCCCGCTGACCCAGATCCCGATCGCCAGTGCAGCCGTTGCCTCCAGCAACCTCGCCCGCCGCAGTCCGCCGGCGGGCACCGGCGTACATCCCAGATCCCGCACCAGCTCCGCGACCTGCTCCACCCCGCCGTCGCCACAGATCGGCACTCCCAGGCCGGCGGGCGGATTCCGCCACACCGCGTCGGCCGCCAGGTTGAACGCCTTCACGACCTGCACCCCCGGCACGGCCCGGCTGATCGCCTCGGCCGTGGCGGGCTGCGCCAGCGTGAAGTCCCGGTGATCCAGCGCATTCGTGCAGTCGATCAACGGCGTACCGGCCGGCACCATGCCGGCAACCGCCACCGCCACGTCGGCAGGTACGGCCAGCAATACGACCTCGCCGTACGCCGCTGCCTCCTGCAACGCCCCGGCCGCAGCACCGATCCGCTGCGCGACCTCCGCGGCTCGCCCCGGATCGCGGCCGCCGACCATCACGTCATGGCCCGCCTTGACCCATTGCGAGGCCAGCGCCTCCGCCATCAACCCGTTGCCCAATGTTCCTATTCGCATGGTGCCGACCGTAGACAGTTCGATGCGCACCTCCAGGTGTCCAACGACCGGCGCACAATGGATGCGTGGAGCTGAGATTCTTCGCCGACTGCCAGGCACGCGTCGCCGCCGACCTGATCAGCGGACGCTGGCCGATGGTGGTGCTGTACTCGCTGGCCGACGGCCCTGCGCGTCCCGGCGAGCTCCGCAAGCAGATCGGCGGCATCAGCCAGAAGGTGCTCACCGAGACGCTCCGCCGCCTCGAGCACAACGGTCTCGTCGAACGCACCCGGTACGCCGAAGCGCCGCCGCGGGTCGAGTACTCGCTGACCGTCGCCGGCAAGGATCTCCTGGTCCCGATCCGTGCCCTCGGCGACTGGGCCGCCGTGTACGCCGACCAGCTCCCGACCGAAAACAAACCGTAAACGCCTCGCGGGACAGTGCTGGGGTCAGCCCGATCCCGATGGAGGCCCCAGCCGTGTTCACCCTGCAGCAGATCGTCGACGCCCCACCCACCGACGTGGTCCAGGCGTTCACCGAGCCCGAGCTGTTCGCCGCCTGGTTCGTCGCCGAAGGTTTCCGCACCCCGTCCGACCGGGTCACGATCGACGTCCGCCCCGGCGGCCTGATCTCGGCCGTGTTCGTCGCCGCGGACGGCACCGAGGTCCCGTTCACGCTCCGCTTCGGCGAGCTGGACCTCCCGCACCACCTGGACCTGCACTTCGACCAGCCCGCCGAGGAGATCACCGTCGACCTGACCGCGCTCGCCGACGGCCGGACACGACTCGACTACCGCAGCGTCGGGCTGTCCGACGAGCAGCACGCCGCGATCGAACCCGGCGTCACCACGATGCTCGGCCACTTGGCGGCGTGCTTCACCCAGTGACCTATCCGGAGGATCCTCCGCAAAGCGGGATAGGATTCCGGGTATGACAGCTTCCGATTCCACCGACCGTCCGTACGGCGCGTTTCCCGTCCGGATCGGTCTGCAGGTCCAGCCCCAGCACGCCCAGTACGCCGACATCCGGCGGACCGTCGCGGCGGCCGAAGAGATCGGCGTCGACGTTGTTTTCAACTGGGACCACTTCTACCCGCTCAGCGGTGAGCCGGAGGGTCTGCACTTCGAGTGCTGGACCATGCTGGCCGCCTGGGCCGAGGCGACGGAGCGGGTCGAGTTCGGCGCCCTGGTCACCTGCAACTCCTACCGCAACCCCGACCTGCTCGCCGACATGGCGCGGACGGTCGACCACATCAGCGACGGCCGGCTGATCTTCGGCATCGGCTCGGGCTGGTTCGAGAAGGACTACGACGAGTACGGCTACGAGTTCGGTACGGCGGGCGGCCGGCTGGACGCCCTCGGCGAGGCGCTGCCGCGGATCGAGCAGCGCTGGGAGAAGCTCAACCCGAAGCCGACCCGGGACATCCCGGTGCTGATCGGCGGCGGCGGTGAGAAGAAGACGCTGAAGCTCGTCGCCAAGCACGCGAACATCTGGCACGGGTTCGGCGACGCCGAGACGATCGCGCACAAGCACGCCGTACTGGACGAGCACTGCGCGACGATCGGTCGCGACCCCGGCGAGATCGAGCGCTCGGTCGCCGTCGGCGACAAGACCCCCGAGCAGGTCGGCAAGTCGCTCCTCGACGTCGGCACGCGCCTGTTCACGATCCACTCCTCCGGCCCCGACTACGACCTCGGCCTGCTCCGCGCCTGGGTCAACTGGCGCGACGAGGTCAACGCCAAGTAGCACCGCTCACGTTTGAGCACCCACTAACCGGCGGATTCAGTTGGTGGGTGCTCAAACACGTGGCGGAGGGCGCCAGATAGGATTTTGGGCATGTCTACGTTGCCTGGGAACGGTTCGGTGCGGCCTATCACGCGGTGGGGCGAGGACGTCATGCACCGGGTCAATCAGCCTGTCACCGACTTCGGGGACGAACTGCAGACGCTCGTCGCAGACATGGTCGCCACGATGAACGCGGCCGAAGGCGTCGGCCTGGCCGCGAACCAGGTCGGCGTGGACCTGCAGCTGTTCGTGTTCGACTGCCCCGACAAGGAGGGCAAGCGCGTCCAGGGCGTCGTCTGCAACCCGGTGCTGGAGCTTCCGGAGGGCAAGGACCGCAACCTGGACGAGGGCGACGAGGGCTGCCTGTCGCTGCCCGGCGCGTTCACCAAGTGCGCCCGCCCCGACTTCGCCAAGGTCACCGGCGTCGACCAGCACGGCAAGCCGGTCAGCTTCGAGGGCGACGGCCTGCTGGCCCGCTGCTTGCAGCACGAGACCGACCACACGCAGGGCATGGTGTTCGGCGACCGTCTGTCCCGCAAGTACAAGAAGCGCCTGTTCGCGGAGGCCGAGGAATTCGCTCCCGACTACCCGGCCGACTGGCCCGTCACCCCGATGGTCGAGCACGAGGACGAGCACGAGGACACCCCCGCGACCTGACCTACCAGCGGGCCTTCTCCAGGTCGATCGCCTCGACGGTTTCCGCCGCCGTCTGACCGGTGGTGTCGAGCCACAGGCCTCGGCGCGGGATCTCGTCGAGGCCGGCCTGCAGGGCACGTACGCCGTCCTCGAGCGAGGGGCCCCAGTCGCGGTACGAGTGGGCGCCTCCGCGGCCGATCTCCCGCTCGACGATCGACTCGACCGACGGGACGAGAACGACGAGGTACGGGTCGACGTCGTGCAGCCGGGAGAACCAGCGCTCGACATGGTCGCCCAGGACGATGTCGCTGCAGACGAAGTCGAAACCGGCGTCGGCGTAGTGCTGTGCGACCAAGGCGCTGGCGTCGTACCGGAGTTCCAGCTGCCGCACCGCCTCCGCCGACGGATCCGGCGTCATGACCTCGGCGCCTGCGACCACGCCGCGGTAGAACACGTCCCCGTCGAGCGTCGCGGCCGGCGGCCCCATCCGGGCCGCTAGCAGCGGCGCGATCGTCGACTTCCCCGCGGCCTGCATTCCGGTGACGAGAACTACCTTCGGCATGCCCACATCACATCATCCGTGTCGACTGCTTTTCAGGGCGTGCACCGAGTTCCAGAGCACGCCTCGGTTCAGTCGGTCCGGGTACGCGGCAAGGATCGCCTCGTAGAGCTCCACCGCGCTATCTGTTTGCTTCTCCGCCTCCGCGAAGAGCTTCAGGTACTGGCGGGTCTCCTCGATGTACCGCGGGTCGTCCGAGGCGTCCGCCTGCCGGTGCCCTGACACGACCGCGGTCGGCCGGAGACCCTCCAGTACGTCGAGGGCCGCCAGCCAGTTGTCGATGCCTCCGGCAACCGATTCGGCAAGGTACAGGTGGATGTCGTCGTACACGGCGTCACCGGCGACCAGCAGCCCGATCGACGGGACATGCAGCGCGGAGGTGCCGTCCGTGTCGGTGTGCCCCAGCTCGACGGCGATCAACTCCTCGCCCTCCAGCGTGAAGCGGTCACCCTCCAGCGGGTCGGCGACGATCAGCCGGCCCGGCAACTGCCCGGGGAATCTGGTCCGCCAGAAGCCGTCCAGCCAGGCCGGGGTGAGATTCAGCTTCATCCCCTCGACGACGGACGGTGTCGCGATCATCCGGGCCTCCGGGAACCGGTCGAGCACCGGCGCGGCGCCGAAGAAGTGGTCGCCGTGACCGTGGGTGACGAAGATGGTGGTCAGCGTCTTGCCGGTGGCGGCGATCCAGCCGGCCAGATCCTCGCCCTCGGCCACGGTCATCAACGGATCGACCAGGACGGCATCGCGCTCGCCGTAGATCAGCGTGGCCGCGGTCGGCGACCACATCCGACGGAGCTCGCCCGGCGGGAGGTCGTCCGACACGGCCGGCTTGGAGGGAGCGACGTACGTGGAGTACTGGAGGTTTGTCATACAGACAGCGTCGGACCGGCCGCCACCGCGCAGAAGGCCGCGCTTTCCTGGGTGCGCTGCACCCAGGAAGTTCAGGCCGGAGCCAGGCCGGACAGCGCTTCGGCGCCGGCGCTGCCGGGTTCCGCCGTACCCACGAGCAGTTGCAGGCCGGGCGCGGCGCGGACGTCGAACGTCTGATAGATCAGCTCGATCCGGCCGGCCGTCGGGTGGTGGAAGATCTTGTAGGCGCGGCTCAGGCCTCGCGCCGTCTGGTCCTCCCAGATCACCCGGAATTCGTCCCGCGGCAGCAGATCGCTCACCAGGGCCTTGATCTCGGGGTCGTCCGGATACGTCCCGGCGTTGAAGCGGACGGCGTACACGGCTCGCCGTACCACCGTCTCCCAGTCGCCGAAGATCGCGTGTGCCTGGGGATGCTCGAACATCATCCGCAGCATGTTCGTCATCCCGAACGGCGCCAGCAGCGCCTCGGCGATCCGGTTCGCCGCGAGGATCTCGTACGCCGGGTTCAGCACGTAGGCCGCCGCCGTAGGGAAGTTGTCGAGCAACTGCAGCAACGCCGGATGGACCTGATCCCGGGCAGCACCGAGTCGTGGCGTCGGGCTCAACCCGGCGAGCCTGAACAGGTGGGCGCGCGCATCCGCGTCCAGCCGGAGCGCGTGCGCGATCCCGTTGAGCACCTGCGCTGACGGGTTCCGCTCGCGGCCCTGCTCGAGCCGCGTGTAGTAGTCGGCGCTGACCACAGCCAGCACGGCGACCTCCTCGCGCCGCAGTCCCGCGACCCGCCGGTCCCGACCGGCCGGCAGCCCCACCGCACCCGGCTCCACCCGAGCCCGCTCAGCACGCAGGAAGGCGCCGAGGTCGTCCACCGCTCGCATGCCGCTCAGACTACTTCGTCACCCTCAGCGGGTGGCGTAGAACGCTACTGCTGCTGAGGATGCCACGTTGAGGGAGTCGACACCGCCGGCCATCGGGATGCGTACGGTGAGGTCTGCTTGTTCGAGGACGTGCGGTTTGAGGCCGTGGCCTTCGGTGCCGAAGATCAGCGCGAGCTTGTCGTCCTTGCGGTCCGCGAGCTCGTCGAGCGTGATCGAGTCGTCGGCGAGCGCCATCGCGGCGGCGACGTACCCGCGGTCCTGCAGGTGCCGCAGGTCGCCGGGCCAGCTCTGCAGGCGGGTCCACGGGACCTGGAAGACGGTCCCCATCGACACCTTGATCGAGCGCCGGTACAGCGGGTCGGCGCACGTCGGCGTCACCAGGACCAGGCCGACGCCGAGCGCGGCCGCGGCGCGGAACCCGGCTCCGACGTTGGTGTGGTCAACGATCTCGTCGAAGATCGCGATCCGCCGTACGTCGTCCGTCAGCAGGTCCGGCAGCGGTACGGCGGGCAGACGCTTGTACGACGCCAGCGCGCCGCGGTGCACGTGGAACCCGGTGACCTGCTCGGCCAGCTCCTCCGAGACGACGTACACCGGCTTGTCCGGCCATTTCTCGAGCACGTCCTGCAACGAGTCGAGCCACCGCGGTGCCAGCAGGAACGACCGCGGCTCGTACCCGGCGTCCGCCGCCCGGCGAATCACCTTGTCCCCCTCGGCGATGAACAGCCCATGCTCTTCTTCGAGGAGCCGCCGAAGACTGACCTCCCGCAACCGAACGTAATCGGAAAGCCTGGCGTCGCCGGCGTCCCCGACCGGCACCAGCGTCACGCCGACTCCACGCCCGATCCCGAGCCGTCTCCCACGCCTTCCCCCGCGGTCGACCGGGCAGCTACCTCCACCACGTTGCCGATGACAACGATCGCCGGTGCGCCGACGCCCTCGTCCGCCATCGCCTGCGCGATCCCGGCGAGGTCCGACGTGACCATCCGCTGCCCGGGAAGCGTGCCGTCCGCGATCGCCGCCGCCGGCGTCTTCGCCGGGCGACCACCCTCGATCAAGCGGGACGCGATCGCCGGCAGGTTCTCCACCGCCATCAGCAAGACCAGCGTCCCGTGCAACTGCGCCAACGCGTCCCAGTTCACCAGCGAATCCGGATGCGACGGCGGAATGTGCCCCGAAACCACCGTGAACTCGTGCGTGACCCCGCGATGCGTCACCGGGATCCCGGACACCGCCGGCACCGAGATCGAGCTCGTGATCCCCGGCACCACGGTCCACGGGACCCCGGCCGCCGCGCATGCCAGCGCCTCCTCGAACCCGCGCCCGAACACGTACGGATCCCCACCCTTGAGCCGTACGACGACCTTCCCCTGCTGGCCGTGCTCCACCAGGATCCGGTTGATCTCCTCCTGCTGCGCGGCCCGCCCCCGCGGCAACTTCGCCGCGTCGAACAGCTCGACGTCAGGATGCAGCTCGTCCAGCAACTGCTGCGGCGCCAGCCGATCCGCGACCACCACATCCGCCTCGGCCAGCAACCGCCGCCCGCGCACGGTGATCAGATCCGGGTCGCCCGGTCCCCCACCGACCAGGTACACCCCGGGCCGCCGGTCCGCGTCCCGCGCCGCCAGCTCACCGGTCCGCAACCCTTCGAGAATCGCGTCGCGTACGGCGGCCGACCGGCGGTGATCGCCACCGCCGAGGACGCCGATCGTCACGTTGTCGTGCTGCCCGGACGCCGGCGTCCACGCGGTGGCGCGGGACCGGTCGTCGGATCGCACGCAGAAGATCCGCCGTTCCTCCGCCTCCGCCGACACCTGATCGTTGACCGCGGCATCGTCCGTCGCGACTACGACGTACCAGGCCCCGTCGAGGTCACCGGCGGCGTACCCGCGCTCGATCCAGGTCAGCGACGGGTTGCCGAGCAGCCCCTCGATCGTCGGCGTGATCGACGGCGAGATGAGGTCGATCTGCGCCCCGGATTCGATCAGCCGCGGCAACCGTCGCTGGGCGACACCGCCGCCGCCGACGACGACCACGCGCCGTCCTTCGAGGACGAGACCGGACAGGTACTGGTTTGTCACGAAGAAATCCCCGCGTCCTCGAACGTGGCCATCTCGGCGAGCGCACGGACCGCGCAGGTCAGGATCGGGTACGCGAGCACCGCGCCGGTCCCCTCGCCGAGCCGCAGGTCCAGGTCGACCAGCGGCTGCAGGCCGAGCTGCTTGAGCGCAACCGCGTGCCCGGGCTCGGCGGACCGGTGGCCGGCGACGCAGTAGTCGATGGCGGCCGGGTGGAACGCCTGCGCCACGAGCGCGGCCGCCCCGGCGATCACGCCGTCCAGGATCACCGGGACCTTGTTGGCCGCTGCGCCGAGGATGTACCCGGCGAGAGCAGCATGCTCCAGACCGCCGTACGCCTGCAAAGCCTTCAACGGCTCGGTGGGCGGTACGGCGTGGAGCGCGAGAGCACCCCGTACGACGCCCGTCTTGTGGGCGAGCGCCGCGTCGTCGATGCCCGTCCCGCGACCCGTGACGGCATCTGCGGTCGCGCCCGTGAAGGTCGCGATCAGCGCTGCCGAAGCGGTGGTGTTGGCGATGCCCATGTCGCCGGTCAGGAGGCAGCGGTACCCGTCTCGGACCAGCTGGTCAGCCAGGTCGAATCCGACCGCGATCGCTGCCCGTGCCTCGTCGTCGGTCAGCGCGTCGGTCTGCGAGAGGTCACGCGTGCCCGGGCGGACCTTCGCGTGCACTATGTCCAGCTGCTCGACCGGGGTGGCGACGCCGACGTCGACGACGCGGACATCTACGCCGTTGTTCTTCGCGAACGCGTTCACGGCCGCGCCGCCGCCGGCGAAGTTCGCCAGCATCGCGGCAGTCACTTCCTGCGGCCACGGGGACACGTTCTGCGCATGGACGCCGTGATCGGCCGCGAACACCGACACCACGGCCGGGGCCGGTACTGCCTGCGTTCCGGTCATCCCGACCACCTTCACGGACAGCTCCTCGAGCACACCGAGCGACCCGGCCGGCTTCGTCAGCTGCGCATGCCGCTCCTCGGCCGCTCGCATCGCTCCGGAATCCGCCGGAGCAATCCGCTCCAGGTACTCCTCCAGCGCGCCGTCCATCGCGTCCTCCATCCGTTCCCGTCCACCGGTCCGGCCGACGGACCCGTCGTACCGCTCCGATCTTCGCATCCCCGAGTGTGTGCCCTGGGACGGACCGACGGGATGTGGACAGTAATGTCGGAATCACCACATCCCGCGAGATCCCGGAGGGCTCACAGATGTCGCTCGATCGTCCCGTCGCACCGGACCCGTACAAACTCCTCCCGGAGGTCGGTTCGTTCACCGTCACCAGCACCGACGTCGCCGACGGCGAGCCGCTGTCCGACGACCACGCGTTCGCGGGCGGCAACACGTCGCCGCAGCTCAGCTGGTCCGGGTTCCCGGCGGAGACGAAGGCGTTCGTCGTGACCTGCTACGACCCGGACGCCCCGATCGTCTCCGGCTTCTGGCACTGGGTCCTGGTCAACCTCCCGGCCACCGTCACCGAGCTCCCCACCGGTGCCGGCACCACCGAACGCCTCGACAACGGCGCCTTCCACGTCCGCAACGACTTCGGCACCAAGTCCTTCGGCGGCGCCGCCCCACCCGCAGGCGACCAGACCCACCGCTACTACTTCGTCGTCCACGCCATCGACGTAGAAGCCCTGGACGTCGACTCCGACGCCTCCCCCGCGGTAGTCGGCTTCAACCTAGCCTTCCACACCCTCGCCCGAGCCATCCTCACCCCGACCTACCAGATCCCGGAGTAGCTCCGAGGGGAGTCGCCTCCACCGAGCCGGCTCCCCACCCGCCCTAGCTGGTCCTCCGAGCTTCGACCCGGTCGAAGGCGCCCGCGGGGTACACAAAGACCCGCTTGACGGTCTTGATCGGCTCCTTGGCACCGAGGATCGCTGTCCCCTTCGCGCCCGGATGCAGATAGAAGTTGCTCGAGTTCGACAGCTCGATACCGAGGTTGTACTTCGTCACATCGCTGCCCTCACCCGCGAACGCATCGCGCCAGATGTCGACGTAATCGCTGATGGACGTCGCCTCGATCTGCTGCCCGTCGGCTGTCACCACAACGACCTCGTACATGGTGATCGTGTCGTCGGACCTGTTGTCGACCTGTGCGATCAGGTACGTGATCGGTCGCGCCTTCGCCAGTCGGCGATAGTCGCCGTACCGCTCCAATCGCGGGTCCATGATGTTCGCAGGCACTTGAATCGTGCCCACCGCCCCTTGGTACGAGAACGTGTACGTCCCTGGCCCGGTCAACCTGGCCGGAGTCGATGCGCTGGGTGGGGTGCTGACCGGCGGACGCACTGGTGAGCTGCTGGTCGCCACGGGTGTTGTCGGCCCAGGTGCTGTCGGCGCAGGTGCTGTCGGCGGCGGTGCGCTGGTCGGTGACGCGGTGGGCGCGTTGATGACGCAGCCCGCACACATGACGAGCACCCCGGTGGCTGCTACGAGCTTCGCACCGCGCCACGCGTGAACAATCCCCATTGCTCCCCCTCGCGGCACCGCCCCCAGCACCGCACGGGGTCATTGTCACCCCGCCGGTGCCAAACGTATACCCCGCTGCGCTCCGGCTGCGAGCCTCACAGAGCTGCGACGTACACCCATTCGCCGGCTTCGCGGGTGAAGGTGCTGTTTTCGGATTGGATGCCGGGGCGGCCGTTGCGGGTGTAGTGGGCGTGGAACTCGACGGTGCCTTCGCTGTGGAACGGGCTGCCGCCGGTGGTGCCGACGATTTCGAGACCGGTCCATTTCTGGTCTGGGGTGAAGTCGATGGTGGCCGGGCGGGTGGTGAGGGACCAGGTCCGGCGCAGGTACGCCGCATCGTGCATCACGAAGGCGGCGTACCTGGACCGCATCAGCTGCTCTGCCGTGGTGGCCGTCGCTTCGCCGCGGTGCAGGCGGCCGCAGCAGTCGTCGTACGGCAGGTCTTGTCCGCAGGGGCAGGTGGGAACTGGCATGTGCCGATTGTCCCCGATCCGTCGGCCGCCCCCGTGATCTACTGCGGTGATGGTGACCGAGGCGGCACGCTGGCGACGGCAGATGGTGCGGCCCGTTCTCGACTGGTACGCCGCTGTGGACGGCGTCGACGCGGTGATGCTGGGTGGCTCGACTGCCCGTGGCGACGCGGATCGCTGGTCGGATGTCGAGGTCGGCGTGTTCTGGCGACGGCCGCCGACGAGTGCTGAGCGTCTCGCGGTGGCGGGGGCAGCCGAGGTGCGGTTGGTGAACATCGACGGTCCGCCGTGGGACGACCAGCTGTCCTTGGGCGGACTCATGGTCGAGGTTGCGCACACTTTGACGCAGACGGTCGAGAGCGCCTTGGACGAGCTGCTCACGGGCAAACCCAATGGCCAGGTCATGCAGTTGGCTCAGGGGATCATCGACGGACGCGAGGTGATGGGGCCGCGGGCGGAGCTCGTCGCACGCTGGCAGGAGCGCGTAGCGACGTACCCACGTGACCTGGCGCTCGCCGTCGTACGGCACAACGGGAACATCGAGAAGTTCTGGCGCTGGCGGATGTTCTTCGAGCGCGACAACCCGCTGCTGGTCGCGCGCGAGTTCGTGCGCATGACCAACCAACTGCTCAACGTCCTGTATGCGCTCAACGGCCGGTACAGCGGTCACGTGCTCGCCTTCAAACGCCTCGACGCGCTCGACCTCCCCCTGGCGCCACCATCCCTCGCCGCCCGCATCCGCGCCGTCTTCGACCGCCCCGCCCCTGAGGGCGCGCAGACCCTGCACGACCTCATCGAGGAGACCTTCGACCTCGTCGAACTCCACCTCCCCGAAGTCGACGTCAACCTTCTACGCGCCACCTTCCACAGCGACCGCAAGCCGCTCGAGTCAGCGGACTGAGAGCCGCGGATCTCGAACCGGCAGGGTCGCCACCTCCGCGCACAGGTCGCCGTACTGCTCCTGACTGAGCTTCTCCGACAGCACCACGTCGACGTGGCCTCCTTTCCGGCCCCACGCACCGACAATCCGCCCGTCGATCAGCAAACCGTTGGGATGGAAGGAATCGGCCGCCGCCGTGAGGGTCCGCAGACCGGGCGCGATGAACCGGCCGTCGCGGTCGCGGCCGAACAGCCGCAGGTCCGGTGCCGCCAGCAACCGCAGCCCACGCGGCGGTTCCGCGGACCACAGACGGTCCGCGTCGTCCCGAAGTACCCAGCCGGGTACGCCGTCGAAATCGACCTCGACCAACTCATCGGCGATCGCATCCCAGACCGCGCGCGCATCGGCCGGCGACATCCCCGACCACCACGTGAAAACCTTTGGCGTTGTGGGCCCGAAGCAATGAGCGTGCCGCCGGCAGAGCTCCAGCCGCGCGTCGGCCACGTCGATGTCCGGTCGCGGCACCTCACGTGCCCACAACGACTTGGTGTCCCACCGCACCGCGATCCGCCCACTCGCACACGCCTCACGCAGCCCGTGGATCCCGGCCCCCCGTCGCTCCTGCCCAGCCAGCGTCCGGCACACGTTTTCCGCGAGTACGTCGATCCGCCGCGAATCCAGCGGCATCCGCCCCAGCGTGAACACCCCGAAGTCCCGCAGCGGCAACACGTACACCGCCGCCCGCGGACTGTACGTCTGGATCAGCGACGGGTCCTCCCAGTCCGCCGGCGAACACCCCGCCATCCGCGCATGCAACCCGAGCAACGCGTCCCGCGGCGCAGTGTCCTGCAACCCGACGTACGCCGCCCTCTCGTGCGAGCCCGGCGGCAGACGATCAACCAGATTGTTGACCCGCAGCCGGTAGGCAATGGCCTGCTCCCGCGTAACAATCCGCATAACCCGACCGTAGCCAGAAAACACGCCACCGCCTGACTTGATTTCGAGGAGCACCCGGCATGTTGCAGACAGCCCCCTCGCAGCCAGTCTGGTCGGGGTCGACGCCGCCCGAGGACACACCGTGGTCCCGCCGTACGTTCACCCTGGTCCTGCCCGAGGGGCACTGCCTGACGATCTCGGGACCGTGCAGTCAGCTTCGGAAGTCGTAGTTGTAGACCATGATCGCGCCGACGCCCAGGGCGAGAAGCGCGAGGATGAGCCCGATAGCTGCCGCTGGCTTTCCGCGGCGGTTGCCGGCGAGCCCTGCGACCGCGAGAGCCAGGGCCGGTAGGGCGAACGGGAAGGCCAGGTACTGGCGGACCGGGAACCGGTCGATGAGGTTCGAGAACGGCAGGAATGGCGCGACCAGCCCGGCCAGTCCGACCAACAGCGCGAGGACGCCCGGCACGGCCGAGCCCATCGGCCGATCGACTCCGGACGGCACGGCGGCAACAGGCTGCTGCGCGTGCTCCGGCCAGAGATGCTGCGGGTACCCGTGGCCCGCGGGCGGAGCGGGCTGTTGCGGATAGGCGGTGGTCTGCCACGGGTGCTGGGCGGCACCTGATTGGGGAGAGCCGGAGGTGGGCTGCTGCCCATACCCGGGGGCGGGTGCTCGGGGTACGGCGGGGCGGGGATCCGGCTCCGCTGGGCGGTCGGTCATGGAAGCTCCACACTCGGGGGGCCAGGCGCGAACTTGTGCCTGCTGCGAATGGCATCTTCCCCGCTGACGCGGCAACCCCCGAGAAGGTTCCCCCGACCGACGCAACTACTCCTCGAGGCGGGGGAAGGGCGATCGCCACATCGGGCACGCGTTCAACCCGCGGATCGAGACCGCGCCTGCCCTGGTCGGCACCCAGCGCGGCACCGAAGGCTGCCTGTCCGTGCCCGGCGCCAACGCGCCGCTCGACCGCCCCGCCCGCGCGACGCTGCACGCGTACGACGTCAACGGCCGCCCGTTCACGCTCGACTCCACCGGCTACTTCGCCCGCTGCCTGATCCACGAAACCCAACACCTCGGCGGCACCGTCTACGTCGACCACCTCTCCCCTGGCGTCCGTGCTCAGACCCTGGCTCAATCAGCCGACCGCCGCCCGTCCGTGCTGGATCACCGCGCCGGCCGCGAGAATCAACTCGCCGCGCTGCGCTCAACGGGCTAGCGTCCGTGGCGTGGAGGATCCGAAGCAGGTCGTACGGCGTGGGTACGACGTGCTCTCGCGCCGGTACGACGACGCCACCGGCGCCAACTCGAAGTACCGGTCCTGGATCGACGAGCTGATCGCGCGGCTCGGGACCACCAGCCGGGTGCTCGACGTGGGATGCGGCAGCGGCGTACCCGTGGCACGCGCAGTCACGGCCGCCGGGCACCACGTGATGGGCGTGGACATCAGCGAGGTCCAGATCAGCCGCGCCCGCGAACTCGTACCGCAGGCCGAATTCGTCAACGCCGACGCCATGTCGCTCGAGTTCCCACCCGAGTCGTTCGATGCCGTTGTCTCGCTCTACGCACTGATCCACCTGCCGCTGGACGAACAGCAGCAACTCCTCGCGCGGATCGCCACGTGGCTGCGGCCCGGTGGGTGCTTTCTCTGTACGACGGGCCACACCGCGTGGACCGGCACCGACGACAACTGGCTGGGCGGTGGCGCTCCCATGTGGTGGAGCCACACCGACGCAGCGACGTACCGCAGCTGGCTCACGGCGGCCGGCTTCACCATAGACGCCGAATCCTTCGTCCCTGAAGGGTCGGGTGGGCACACGCTCTTCTGGGCTTTCCGGAACATAACTGCCACCAGTTGAATCCGCCGACGGTTATGTTCCGGAAAGCGACAGGTCAGGCGGTCGTCAGCGTTGCCAGGGCGCGGTCCATCGCGGCGTTGAACTCTTCGGGCGACAGCGACAGCCGGGATTTGACGTCCCTGCTCCACTGGTCGGCGAGGACCTCGGCGGCGCCCGCCTCGACACCGTCGAGCGCAGCGTCGGCCAGGTCCGACGGCGCGATCTTGTCCACGGGCCAGCCGGCCGCCATGTCGGTGTCTGCCAGGCCGAGGTGCACGCCCGTCACGATGGTGTCCTGCTCGGCGAGCTCGAGGCGGACGCTGTTGGTCATGGCCCACGCGGCGCCCTTGCTCAAGTGGTAGGCGTGGCCGCCGGCGGTCCCGAACCATGACATCGCGGACAGGACGTTCACGATCGCACCCCCGCCGTTCCTGGCGAGGGTCGGCGCCAGCTCCCGGATCAGCCCCAGGGGGCCGAGCATATTGGTCTCCAACTCGAGCCGGATCGTGTCCAGGGAACCGGTCACGAGGTCGGTGCCCGTCTGAATGCCCGCGTTGTTGACAAGCAGCGAGACGTCGGGAGCTGCGGCGGCCGCTGCCCGCACGGACGCGGGGTCGGTGACGTCGAGGGCCAGCACCTCCACGCCGGGCAGGTCCACACTCTCCGGACGGCGAGCCGTGGCGTAGACCTTGCGCGCGCCCCGATCGAGGAGACGCTGGGCGAAGGCGCGACCCAGGCCGCGGTTGGCTCCGGTGACAAGGGCAACTGAGTTGTTGATGTCCATGCCCGGTACGCTAAAACCTGACGTTGACGTCAGAGGCAAGTGCTGGCCGTCGGAACCGATGTGAGAGGAGTCACCATGACCGTCACGGAGACGCCGACCGAGCGGGTGCTCCGCATCGGCGAGGTGGCGCGGAGCGCCGGCGTCTCGGTCCGCGCCGTGCGCTACTACGAGCAGCAGGGGCTGCTCACACCGGAACGCAGCCCGTCGGGCCAGCGCCTCTACCGGCAGGATGCCGTCACCCTGGTGCGCTTCTTCCAGCAGATGTACGCCGCCGGCCTGACCAGCCAGAGGATCGCGGAGCTCCTGCCCTGCTGGGAATCCGGGCACACCGACGCCGAGCAGCGAGCCATGCTGCGCGCCGAGCGCGAACGCATCCAGGCCAAGGTCGACGACCTGCAGGCCGCCCTGGACCGCCTCGACGAAGTCATCGGGATCACGGACACGCATCCGTAAGAGCTCCGGGAAGGCGGCCTCTTAGCGGGGCACGACGGTTTCTTGGCGTAGCGCTTGGAGTACGTCGAGTTCGCGGTCGATCTCGCGGCGTTTCGCCTCGAGGCGCTGCACCTCCTGGGCGAGCAGCACCTCCAGTACGCCGGTGCGCTCTTCGGTTGGCGCGTCGAGGCACGGCAACAGCTCACCGATGACGGCACTGCCGAGCCCGGCCGCGAACAGGTGCTGGATCATCACAACCCGCTCGACCATCGACTCGTCGAAGTCGCGCCACCCGCCCGGGGTGCGACTCGAGCGGATCAGGTCCTGCTCCTCGTAGTACCGCAAGGAGCGTGTGCTCACGCCGGTGGCCGCGGCGAGCTCTCCGATCCTCATGCGCCCAGTCTTGCACTTGACACCAGTGTGAAGTTCCACCCTCAAGCGGTCGCACTATTCCTGGAGGGAACTTTCATGCACTGGCTCTACCTCGCGATCGCCGTCGTGTTCGAGATCGCCGTGGCGATCTCCGCCGGCAAGGCGCAAGGCTTCGAACACCGCGGCTGGACCGCCGCGACCCTCGTCACCGGCGGACTCGGCACGTACTTCCTCAGCCGCGCCCTCCTCACGTTCGACGTCGGCGTCGGCTACGCGCTGTGGACCTCGCTCGCAGGAGTCGGCATCACCCTGCTCGGCGCGCTCCTCTTCGGCCAGAAACTGACCTGGCACAAGGCCATCGGTATCGCCCTGGTCATCGGCGGCGTCGTCGGGCTCCAACTCTCGAACGGATCGTGATCGCATGAACGCCAAGCCTCAGTCGTCCCGCACCGCGTGGTTCACGCTGCTGCTCGCCGGCACCTTCGAGGTCGGCTACGCGCTCTCGGTCGGCGGCAGTCACGCCTTCACCGTCTGGCAGTGGTCCGTCGCGGCCGGCGTGTTCTTCCTGCTCACCCTCTGGGCCCTCAGCCAGGCCCTACGCACCATCGAGGTCAGCATCGGCTACGCCACCTGGGCAGGCCTCGGCTCAGCCGGCGCCGCCCTCCTGGGCCCGGTCTTCTTCGACGAATCCCTCACCCCCACCAAAACCCTCTGGCTGGCCGTCATCATCACCGGCGTCATCTACCTGAAACTAGCCGACCGCCAACCCGACTGACACTCCAGGTGGCGGGGAGCCTGGTGGACTCCCCGCCGGTTCGGGTCAGTCCTTGATGCCGGACTGGGTGACGCCTTGGATCAGGTAGCGCTGGAGGAAGGCGAAGATCAGGACCAGCGGGAGGATCGAGACGGCCACCGCCATGAACAGTTCGTGGATGTTGATGGTCTGGGCGGTGACGAACGTCGACATCGCCACCTGGATCGTCCACGACGACGAGTCCTGGCCGATCACGAGCGGCCACAGGAACGAGTTCCAGTTGCCGATGAACGTGATCGCCGCGAGGGCCGCGAAGAACGGCAGGGAGTTCGGTACGACGATCCGCCAGAACACCCCGAAGTACCCGGCGCCGTCGACCCGCGCGGCCTCCTCGAGCTCCCGCGGAAATCCGAGGAAATACTGCCGGAAAAGAAATGCCGCGAACCCGCTGAACAAGGTCGGAATGATCAGGCCGCGCAGCGAGGACACCCACCCGAGCGACGACACCACGATGAACGACGGGATGAACGTCACCGCACCCGGGATCATCAGCGTCGCGACGATCGCGTAGAAGATCTTGTCCGCGTGCCGATAGGGAATGCGGGCCAGCCCGTACCCCGCCATCGATGCCAGCAGCAACTGTCCCGCCGTGCCCAGGATCCCGACCACAGCGGAGTTGTAGAGAGCTCGCGCGATCGGCACCTCGGTGTCGCGGAACAGCTCGCCGAGGTTGCCCCACTGCAGATGCGACGGGAACAGGGTCCAGTCCGGCGAAGTGATGTCGGCCTCGGCGGACAGTGCGTTGCGCAGGATCAGATAGAACGGCAGCAGGAACAGCACGACCGCGATGAACAACGCGATCCACCGCAGCGCCGTCCCGACGCGCCCCATCCGGCTCTTGCTGAAGCCGATCGGCTGCGGCGTTCCCGTCGTACGCTCGGAGACAGCCATCAGTCGCCCGCCTTTCCGAAGCCGAGGATCCGGCTCTGCAGCAATGTCACGATCATGATGATCGTGGCAAGGATCAGGGCACCTGCCGAGCCGTGGCCGAGGTCCTGGATCGAACCGAGCGAGATGCTGTAGAGGTAGACCAGCGGGGGCCGGGCGTAGTTCACGCCGGGCCCGAGCAGGTTGTAGAACTCGTCGAACGCCTGGTACGCCGCGATCAGGTTCAGGATCAGTACGGCGACCGACGTCGCCCGCAACTGCGGCAACGTGATGTACCGGAAGACCTGCCACCCGGGCTTCGCCCCGTCGACGTACGCCGCCTCGTACAACGTCGGCGAGATCCGCTGCAGCCCCGCGATGAACAGGATCATGTAGAACCCGAGTTGCAGCCACAACCGCACCGTCACCAGCGGGAGCCAGTACCACGGCGGGTCGACCGTCGACAGCCAGGCGATGTTCTCGACGCCGAACCAGCTGAGCACCGTGTTCGCGAGACCGAACCGGACACCGTTGAAGATCGACAGCTTCCAGATCAGCGACGCGACGACGTACGAGCACGCGGTCGGCAGGAAGAACACCGACCGGAAGAACGCCCGCGCGATCTTCACCTGGTTGACCAGCAACGCCAGCGCCAGCGAGAGCACGAACGTCAGCGGCACGATGAACACCGCGAAGATCGTGAACGTGCCCAGGCTGGACAGGAAGTTGTGGTCGGTGAGCATGTCGACGTAGTTGCGCAGCCCGACGAAGTTCGACGGTGTCGCGGTGTTGTACGCCTCGAAGAAGCTGAGGATCAGGCTCCACAGGATCGGCAGGTAGGAGAAGAACAGCAGTCCGAGCACGAACGGCCCGACGAACACCCAGAACCACAAGGTGTTCCCGGCGATGCCCTTGTGACGTCGACGCCGCGTTCCCTGCCGCTCCTCAGTGGCGGCGGGGCTCGCGGACGTCTTGGCCGGAGCGCTCATCCGAACAACCGCGTCAGCTCGCCGTTGACGGTCTTCTCGGCCTTGGCAATCTCGGCAGCTGGGTCAGCTCCCTTCTTGATGACGTTGGTGAGCAGGTCGGTGAACGCCGTACCCATCTTCGGCGTCCAGGCCGGGTTGTCGGTGTAGCCGTAGTCCTGGGTCAGCTTGACCGTGTCGGCGGCGACGCCGCTCTGCAGCTTGGAGGCCTTGGCCGCGAGGCTCTTGCGCGGCGGGATGTGGAAGCCGTAGTTCAGCGACCAGTCCTCCTGGTACTCGGACTTGTCGATCCACAGCCACTTGACGTACTTCTTCGCCGCCTCGACGTTCGCGCTCTTGGCCGACACGAACTGCGTCCAGCCGCCGGAGTACACGGCCGGCTTGGCCTGCGCGTCGAGTTTCGGGAACGGGATCACGCCGATGTCGTCACCGAGCGCCTTCTGCATGCCCGGCACCGCCCACATCCCGATCCACTGCATCGCGACCAGGCCCTGGTTGATCGCGGTCGGGTCCCACCAGTCCGTGGGCGCACCGAGCAGGATGCTCTTGCTGGCGTACAGCTCGTGCAGTTTGCCGAAGGCCTGGGCCGCGCGATCGCCGGTGAAACCGGGCTTGTTGTCCTTGGTCAGGAACTCCCCGCCGGACGAGTACAGCGCCGGACCGCCCATGACGTTGCCGCCGTCGTTGCCGACGTAGATGCCCTTCACCTTGTTCGTGGTGAGTTCCTTTGCTGCGGAGATCAGGTCGTCGATCGTCTCCGGCGGCTTGATCCCGGCCTTGTCCAGCAGGCTCTTCTTGTAGTAGATGACCTGCGGGTCGATGATCATCCGGATCCCGTAGATCTTGCCGTCCAGGGTGTTCGTGGCCAGGTCGCCAGGCTGGAAGTCGTCCTTGACGTCGGCCATGATGTCGTCCAGCGCCACCACCTGGTTGCTCTTCACCATGCTGATGTTGAAGTGGCCCTCGAAGACGTCCGGGCCCTTGCTGGACAGCAGGCCGGACGCGAGCTTGGCGTCGTAGTCACCCGGCGTCCACTGCACTGCGACGTTCGCGTCGGGGTACGCCTTGGCGTACTTCAGCGCCGCCTGCTGGGTCCCGGTCTCGCCGTACTGGTGATACCACTGCGACAGGTTCGGCTTCGAGCCGCCGCTTCCCCCTCCGGACGACGGTCGGCCGGTGTTGCCACCACAGGCCGCGGTGAATGCGGCGAGGGCGGCCAGGCCGCCGGTCCGCTTGAGCAGGTCGCGCCGGGAAAGTCCGGCGTTCGGAACATGAGCAGGCATGAATTCCACCTTCCCGAGAGGGAACGTCGCAGGGGACGCACGGTTCCGAGGTACTTAACGGTGTTAAGCATCTCCGAGTTCTGGCACACGGTACTGCAAGTCAATCGTTGTAGAAGTGGCAGCACAATGGCTCAAAAGCGCGCCCGGCGCAAGACCGGGCGCGCTGTTATTTGTTCGAATGTGTGGAATTTGCTTGAGTTGGTATCGGCCCGTGATCAGCCGAAGATCTCGCCCGCCGCCGCCTTCCGGTCCAGCAGTGCGAGCGGCTCGAAGCGGGCGCCGTACGTCGCTGCCAACTCGCGTGCACGCTCTGCGAACCTCTGCACACCATAGGCGTTCACGTACTGCAATGCGCCGCCGTGCAGCGGCGGGAATCCGATGCCGAAGATCGACCCGATGTTGGCGTCCGGCACCGAGCGCAAGACGCCCTCGTCCAGGCACTTCACCGTCTCGAGCGCCATCGCGAACAGCATCCGCTCCTGCAGATCGACGAGCGGGACGCCGGCATCGAAATCGGCACCGAAACCGGCACCGAAGTGCTCCCGCAACCCGGGCCACAGCTGCTTCGGGCCGTCGGCCGGGTAGTCGTAGAACCCCGCACCGGCCGCCTTGCCGCGCCGGCCGAACTCGTTGACGAGCCGGTCGGTCACCGCCATCCCAGGGTGGTCGTCGAACGCGCCCGCACTGTCACCCGCGGCCCGCGCCGCGTCCCGGATCTTCTGCGGCAGCGTCAGCGTCACCTCGTCCAGCATCGCCAGCGGCGGCGCCGGGAACCCGGCCTGGGTCGCGGCGCGCTCGATCATCACCGGGTCGACCCCCTCGGCGACCATCGCGGCGCCTTCCATGACGAGCGTCCCGAACACCCGCGATGTGAAGAAACCACGGCTGTCGTTGACCACGATCGGCGTCTTCTTGATCTGCCGTACGACGTCGTACGCCTGCGCGATCGCCCGGTCCGAGGTCTTCTCCCCCACGATCAGTTCGACCAGCGGCATCCGGTCGACCGGCGAGAAGAAGTGCATGCCAATGAAGCGTTGAACCATGTTGGCGTCCGGCCGGTCGACGCCGTCGGCGAGCGCGGTGATCGGCAGCGTGGAGGTGTTCGAGCAGAGCAGCGCGTCCGGCTCGACCACGTCGGCGATCTCCGCGAACACCTTCTGCTTGAGCCCGCCGTCCTCGAACACGGCCTCGATCACCAGGTCGCAGCCGGCCAGGTCGTTCGGGTCGCCGGTCGGCGTGATCCGGCCGAGAAACTCCGCGACCTGTTCGGCCGAAGTCCTTCCCTTTGCGACCTGTTTCGCCAGCAGCTTCTCGGAATACTCTTTTCCGCGCGCAGCCGCCTCCAAAGAAACATCTTTGAGCACAACCTCGAGACCGGCCTTCGCGCACACATAGGCGATCCCCGCGCCCATCATCCCCGCGCCGAGCACACCGACCTTGCGCGCGGAATACCTCGGTACGCCGGCGGGCCGCGACCCGCCCGCGTTGATCGACTGCAGGTCGAAGAAGAACGCCTGGATCATGTTCTTCGCGATCTGCCCGGTCGCCAGCGAGACGAAGTATCGCGACTCGATCCGGGAGGCGGTCTCGAAGTCGACCTGGCTGCCCTCGACCGCGGCGCTCATGATCGCCCGCGGCGCCGGGTACGGCGCGCCCTTGAGCTGCTTGCGCAGGTTCGCCGGGAAGGCGGGCAAGAAGGCGGCCAGCTTCGGCGAGGACGGCGTACCACCCGGGAGCTTGTACCCATCGCGGTCCCAGGGCTGCTTGGCATCGCCGTCGTACGCCGCGATCCACCGGCGGGCCGCGTCGAGCAGGTCCCCAGCCGGCACGACCTCGTCGACGATCCCGACGCTCAACGCGTGCGCCGGCTTCATCCGCTGGCCCTGCAGCAGCACCTTCATCAGCGCGTCCTGCAGCCCGAGCATCCGGACCGTGCGGGTCACTCCCCCGCCGCCGGGCAGCAGGCCGAGCGTCACCTCAGGTACCCCGAGCTCGATCCGGTTGTCGTCGGCAACGATCCGGTGGTGGCAGGCGAGCGCGATCTCGAGCCCGCCACCGAGGGCGGATCCGTTGATCGCGGCAACGACCGGGACACCCAACGTCTCCAGGGTCCTGAGCTGCCGCTTGACCTCCTCGATCGTCTCGAACACCTGCGCGGCGTCCGACGGCTGGATCTGCGACAGCTGCTGCAAGTTGCCGCCGGCAAAGAACGTCGACTTCGCCGACGTCACGATCACGCCCTTGATCAGGGCCTTCTCGGCGACCAGGCGTTCTACAGTCCGGCCCATTGCCTCGACGTACGCGTCGTTCATCGTGTTGGCCGAGGCCGACGGATCGTTGAGCGTCAGCGTGACGACGCCGGCGTCATTCTTCCACTCGATCATGCTGTTCACGCTGGGAGCCTTTCGATGATGGTCGCGACGCCCATGCCGCCGCCGACGCACAAGGTGGCCAGTCCGTAGCGGAGCTCGCGGCGCTCCAGCTCGTCCAGCAGGGTTCCGATCAGCATCGCGCCGGTGGCGCCCAGCGGATGGCCGAGGGCGATCGCGCCGCCGTTCACGTTCACCTTCTCGTGCGGTACGCCGAGATCCTTCATGAAATGCATGACCGCGGCCGCGAACGCCTCGTTCATCTCGAACAGGTCGATGTCGTCGACCTCGAGCCCGGCCCTGGCCAGCGCCTTGCGGGCGGCCGGCGCCGGGCCGGTCAGCATGATCGTCGGATCCGCGCCGCTGACGCCGGTCGCGACCACCCGGCCGCGGGGCGCCCGGCCGAGCGCCTCGCCGGCCTTCTCGTTGCCGACAGCAACCAGGGCCGCACCGTCGACGATCCCCGACGAGTTGCCCGCGTGGTGCACATGCGAGATCCGCTCGACGGTCAGGTACTTCTCCAGCGCGACCGAGTCGAACCCGCCGTGCTCCCCGATCGCCGCGAACGACAACGGCAGCCCGGCCAGCGTCTCGACGGACGTCCCGGGCCGGACGAGCTGGTCGTGGTCGAGGATCCGCAGGCCGTTGCGATCCACCACCGGCACGACGGAACGCGCGAAGTACCCGTTCGCCCACGCCTTCGCGGCCCGCGCGTGCGACTCGGCGGCGTACGCGTCGACGTCGGTCCGGGAGAAACCGTCGATGGTCGCGATCAGGTCCGCGCTGATGCCCTGCGGGATGAAGCCGGTCTCGAGGGCGGTCTCCGGGTCCATCGCCCAGGCGCCGCCGTCGGAGCCCATCTTCACGCGCGACATCGACTCGACGCCGCCGGCCAGGATGAAGTCCTCCCACCCGGACCGCACCCGCTGCGCTGCCTGGTTGACCGCCTCGAGACCCGAGGCGCAGAAGCGGTTCAACTGGACACCACCGGTCGTCTCGGGATAGCCGGCCATCAGTACGGCGGTCCGTGCGATGTCCATGCCCTGGTCGCCGATCGGCGTCACGACCCCGAGCACCACGTCGTCGACGGCGGCCGGATCCAGCTCGGGATGCCGGGTCCGCAGCTCCTGCAGCAGTCCGGTGATCAGCTGGATCGGCTTGACCTCGTGCAGCGCACCGGTCGGCTTGCCCTTGCCGCGCGGTGTCCGAATCGCGTCGTACAGGAAGGCTTCGGTCATACGGCCGATTGTGACAGTCGTGCTGTCACGGTGGTCAAGGGGGACTCGTTATGATCTCCGCCATGTCGGAAGTGGCGGGGGACGCGACCCTGACGGTCGACGAATTGTCGACTCGGGTCGGGATGACAGTGCGGACGTTACGGTTCTATGCAGGGCGGGGGCTGATTCCGCCGCCGATCCGGCGCGGCCGGGTCGGGTACTACGGGCCGGAGCACATCGCGCGGCTCGACCTGGTGCGAGAGCTGCAGGCGCACGGGTTCACGCTGCAGGCGATCGAGGGCTACCTGGACCGGATCCCCGCCGATGCGACACCGCAGGACATCGCGCTGCACCGGACGCTGCTGACGCCGTGGATGCGCGATCTCCCGGAAACGCTTGATCGCGCGGCACTGGTACGGCGTACCGGCCGGGAGCTGAACGACGACGACATCGAGATGCTGGTGGCGCTCGGGGTGGTCGAACCGACGCCGGACGAGGACGTGTTCCAGGTCGCGACCGCCCATCTGAGCCTCGGCGTCGAACTGCTCGACCTGGATCTCCCGGTCGAGGCGGTGCTCGACGCCGGCCGGATCTTCACCGAGCACGGCCGCGCGATCGCCGAGGAACTCACCGAGGTGTTCCGCACCAAGGTCTGGCCCCACTACCGCGACTCCGGCGGCCCCCCGGAACACATCCAGCAACTGGTGGAACGCTTCAAACCAGTCACCATCCAAGGCCTGGTCCTCGCCTACGAACGAGCCGTAGGCGAAACCCAACGAGACACCATCCGCCGAACCCAACAAAAACCCCGCTAACCCACCCCCGCTGATCCCCGCCCCTCGCCCGCGTCCGCCGCATCGCGGGGCGTTGCACAGGTTCTCGGGACGCTGCACCTGCAATTACCTGTTCACCGCCCCCACCACGCCGGCGCACCCCCAACAACAGGCTCCGTTCGCCCAGACACACGCCCATCCCCAGCCCTCCGCCCACGCGCCGCCCGTCCCCACCACATCACGAGGCGTTGCACAGGTTGTCGGGGCACTGCACCTGCAATTACCTGTTCACTGCCCCCACCACGCCGGGGCACCCCCACAACAGCCCGCGTTCACGCCCCGGTGGTGTGGAGGGGAGGTGGCGTTGGGCGGGAGGCGGTGTTGGGCGGGGAGGGTGGGGTTGGGGGTGGGCCGGTGTGGCGGGATGGTTGGACAGGTTATTGCGTATGTGTTGGCACCAGAGGGTGTTCACACACGCGGGGTCCTATGAGTTGGGGATGCGGAGGTAGGTGAGGCCTCGGAGGTCCAGGTAGGTGTTGGTGGGGGTGGTTACGACGCGGAGCAGGACTGTGTCGCAGCCGGCGCAGCGGGCGACTGTGCCGGGGGCGTCGACGTACACGCGGGACTCGGCGAAGACGGTGGTGTTGCCGCAGCCGTTGCACTGGGCAACGGCTGCCGTGAGGTCGACCGCGAACAGTTCACTCAAGGCCCCCGCGGCCGCGTTGCCGTCCAAGTAGTTGCTCATCGAGGTCCTCCTGTCGGGCCGAAGCGTTCGGTTCTGACGCGGGCCGGATCGTGCCCGGCCGCGACCAGCAGGTTCGCCACTGTTTCGACGAACGGCGTCGGCCCGCACACGTACGTCGTCGCGCCGTCCTCGGGCTTGAACGCGTACTGCTCGATCAGCTCCGCGTCGATCCGCCCCACCCGAGGCTCCCCGGCCGGCGCCTCCCGCGTGTACACGAGCCGTACGTCGACATCGCCCGACGCGGCGAGCTCCTTCAGATCGCCCACGTAGATCACCGACTCCGGGCGCCGCACGGAGTACAGCAACCGCGCCGGCGTCGTGCCGGCGACCGCATGAGCCTGCAGCATCGCCCGCAACGGGACGACGCCCGATCCCCCGCCGATCAGCTGCACCGGCCCTTCCTGCTCGGGAGTCCACACGAACCACCCGCCGACCGGTCCCCGGATCTCCAACGGATCCCCGACCTTCAGCACGTCGACGAGGTACGGCGACACCTCACCGCCAGGCACCTGTTCCACGGTCAACTCGATCGTCGAGGCGTGCGAATCGTCCCAGGCCGACGCGATCGAATACGACCGCGACGCCCGGTACCCGTCCTCCGCGGTCAGCCGTACGTCGAGATGCTGCCCGGCCAGATGCCCCGGCCAGTCCGGTACGTCGAGCACGATCGTGCGAGCCGTCCCGGTCTCCCGCCGTACGTCGGTCACCGTGGCGATCTGCCAAGACATGCGCGCGGTCAGTCGCCGGCGTATCGCTGTTCTTTCCATGGGTCTCCGTACTCGTGATAGCCGGCGGTTTCCCAGAAGCCGAGGTCCTCGGTGTCGGACAGCACCAGGCCCCGGACCCATTTGGCGCTCTTCCAGAAGTACAGGTGCGGAACGAGCAGCCGCGCAGGCCCGCCGTGCTCGGGGTCCAGGGGCTCACCGTCGTACTCGTAGGCGATCCAGGACTGCCCGTCGAGCAGGTCGTCGAGCGGCACGTTCGTGGTGTAGCCGCCGTAGCTGTGCGCCATCGCGAAGTCCGCGCCGGTCTCGACGTCTGCGAGCAGCGTGTCGAGCGACACGCCCTTCCAGGCCGTCTGCAGTTTGGACCACCGTGTCACACAGTGGATGTCCTTGGTGATCTCTTCCGACGGCAGCGCCATCAGGGCCGCCCAGTCCCACTTGTACTTCTCGCCGGTCTCCGTGGTGACCGTGAACTCCCAGTGATCGGTCAGGATGTGCGGGGTCGGCCCCGCCGACAGCACCGGGAACTCGTGCGTCAGGTACTGCCCCGGGGGCAGATCCTTCCCACCCCCGCGCCGGCCGGTGAATCCTGGCGACACGATGCCCATAACGACCTCCCTCGGCTCCTGGACGAAGTCAATCACGCTCTCCCCGCGCGCGGGGAGAGCAGCGGGCCGGACACGCGACTAGACTCCGAACCACGGATGAGGATCGCCGCATCGGGTACCGGTCATGATCAGGCGGCTGGACAGGCGGACCCGGGGGCCCGGACATGGCGTGGCCGCACAGAGTCTCTCGGTGGCGCGCGCTATGAACAACATCTCGACGATCCCGCTAGGGTGGAGGTTCCGCCCACCGGCGGTTCGATTATGGGCGGATTGGGTGGATCACGACCGTAGCGCGAGGGTGTGGGGGGCGATCAGAGCCGTTTCGGACGGCGCGCCCCCATCGCTGGCGCACGCCGTATCCGCCTGCGCACAGGCGCTGTCCGCGGCCGGCGCGGGGCTCGCGATGACGCGCGACGGCGGGCTGCTCGAGCCGGTGCTGGCCACGGGTCCGGAGATCGGTGAACTGGACGAGCTGCAGTTCGCGCTCGGTGAGGGGCCGAGCGGTGATGCTTCCGCCAGCACCGCACCGGTGCTCGAGTCGGACCTCGGAGGGGTCGCGGCCGGCCGGCGATGGCCGGCGTTCGCCGCGGCTGGTGTCCAACGGGGTATGTGCGGCGTCTTCGCGTTCCCGGTCGCCGCCGGCGCCGCGAGGGTCGGCGTACTGACCGTTTACCGGCGAGAGCCGGGACCACTGCAGCGCGAGCAACTGGAGGAGGCGTTGGTGTTCGCCGATGCGCTCTTCGTGCTCGCCCTCGACAACCGCCAGGGTGTCAGCGCGGACCTGGATCAGGTGATCCACGCTGCGTTCACCGCTCGCCGGGCCGAGGTCCACCAGGCTGCGGGCAGGCTCGCCTCCCAGCATCGCATCAGTGTCACCGACGCGCTGGTCCGGCTTCGCGCCTACGCCTACAGCAGTGGTTTGCCGTTGTACAAGATCGCCATCGACGTGATGGCCGATCGCCTGCACCTCGACGGTGATGAGCCCCCAGGGGGCGATCCACCGCCGAAGCCGCAGCTGAATGACCCCGGAACGGCCGAGAAGGAAGAGGAGGAGAACTGATGAGTGCATCCGACCGCAGAGTGCGCGAGGTGTTCATCGAACTGTCGGACACGCTTGTCGACGACTTCGACGTCATCGAGTTCTTGGACCGGCTCGCCGCGCGATGCAGCGAGCTGCTGGGGGTATCGGCCTGTGGCATTCTCCTCGCCGATCATCACGGTGCGCTGAACCTGGTCGCGGCCTCCACCGAACAGGCCCGGCTGGTCGAGCTGAACCAGCTGCAGAACCTCGAGGGCCCGTGTTTCGACGCGTTCAGCACCGGGCACTCGGTGCAGCATCCGGACCTGCGGACCGCTCGAGGGCGCTGGCCCCGCTTCACCGCGGCCGCTGTCAGCGGCGGCTACCTCTCGGTGCAGGCGCTGCCGATGCGCTTGCGCGACACAGTCCTCGGGGCGGTGAATCTGTTCAGCAGGACCACCGGGGAACTGGATGCCGACACCATCACCCTGGGGCAGGCGCTGGCCGACGCGGCCACGATCGGCATCGTGCACCAACGCGCGCTGGCCCGCCAGGAGATCGTCACCGAGCAGCTCCAGACCGCTCTGAACAGCCGGATCCTGATCGAGCAGGCCAAGGGATTCCTCAGCCACAGCCTCGACCTGGATGTCGACGAGGCCTTCGCCTTGATGCGTTCGTACGCCCGGGCCAACAACCGTCGCCTGACCGATGTCGCCGACGACGTCGTCCAGGCCAGGCTGGATCTCACCCCATCCCCGTCGCCGGAGTAGTTGGCACAGGCCGTGGCGCCTTAATGACTTACGGGTTAGGGTGATCGAGCCTGTTCGGGCATGCCCAAGACCTCGGCGCCAGGTGTGTCGCGCCGCCGGAGGGGTTGCGCACGACACACGGTGAGACCCAGCACAGGACGCTCATACCGTCTGGCTGGTGATCAGGCGCAGGACCCGTCGTGACGGCGCCACCCGCGTGCGCACCGTGCGACGGTTCCCCTGCGTCTAGACTCCCATCGTTCGCCCGATGATCTCCTTCATGATCTCCGTGGTGCCGCCGTAGATGGTCTGGATACGGGTGTCCAGGTAGGCCTTCGCGATCGGGTACTCGGTCATGAAGCCATAGCCGCCGTGCAACTGCAGGCACCGGTCGACGACCTTCTTCTGCAGCTCGGTCGTCCACCACTTCGCCATCGCGGCCTCGGCCACGCTCAGCGTGCCGGCGTTGAGTTCCTGGATGCAGCGGTCGACGAACACCCGGGCGATCTGGGTCTCGGTGGCGAGCTCCGCGAGTACGAATCGACTGTTCTGGAACGACCCGATCGGCCGGCCGAACGCCTTGCGGTTCTTCACATAAGCCAGCGTGTCCTCGAGCATGTTCTCGCAGGCGGCGGCCGCGACCACCGCGATCGTCAACCGCTCCTGCGGCAGCTTCTCCATCAGGTAGACGAAACCCTTGCCCTCTTCGCCGAGCAGGTTGTCCACGGGAACCCGGACATCGTCGAAGAACAGCTCTGCGGTGTCCTGCGCCTTCAGCCCGATCTTGTCCAGGTTCCGCCCGCGCTCGAAGCCAGGCATCCCCCGCTCGACCACGATCAGCGAGATCCCCTGCGCGCCGGCATCCGGGTCGGTCTTGGCCACGACGATCACCAGATCGGCGAGAATCCCGTTGGAAATGAACGTTTTCTGCCCGTTCAGCACGTAATGGTCGCCGTCGCGCCGCGCGGTGGTCCGGATGCCCTGGAGGTCGCTGCCGGCGCCGGGCTCGGTCATCGCGATCGCGGTGATCGTCTCCCCGGAACAGAACGCAGGCAGCCAGCGCGCCTTCTGCTCGTCGGTCGCGTAGTCCAGCAGGTACGCCGAATTGATGTCGGTGTGGATGGTGAAGCCGACCCCGCTGGCGCGAACCCGGGTCAGCTCCTCGATCAGCACGGTGTTGAAGCGGAAGTCACGAACGCCGCCCCCGCCGTACTGCTCCGGCATCATGAAGCCGAGCAGGCCCGCCGCGCCGGCCGCGGTCCAGAGCTCCCGCGGGACGATCCCGGCGTCCTCCCAGCTGTCGTGGTGCGGGACGATCTCCTTGTCGCAGAACGACCGGACGGCCTCCCGGAAGGCGTCGTGATCGGCGTCGAACAGCTGACGTTCCACGGGCGGTTCCTCTCAGTTCTGCACGGCGGCGCCGGACTCCAGCAACGTGTCGATGTCGGTGATTCCCCAGTCGGCCAGCGCTTCCCGGGTGTGCTCCCCCGGTCGCGCGGGCGGTCGGTCCAGGCGGGTCGGCGTACGATCGAAGCGCGGTGCCGGTGCCGCCTGCCGGACGCCGTGGTGGTCCACGAACGTGCCTCGGGCAACGAGGTGCGGGTGGTCGCCGGCGAGTGGCAGCACCGGCGCGACGCAGGCGTCCGAGCCGTCGAACAGCTCCGTCCATTCCGCCTGGGTTCGCTGCCGGAACGCCTCGGCCAGCACTTTCCGCAGCTCCGGCCACTGCGACGGATCGTTGCGGTCGGGCGCGTCCAGCCCGAGTTTGCCGATCAGCTCGGCGTAGAACTGCGGCTCGAGCGCCCCGACCGCGACATGCTTTCCGTCGGCGGTCTCGTACACGTCGTAGAACGGCGCACCGGTGTCCAGCAGGTTCGTCCCGCGCTCCTGCCGCCACGACCCGGCGGCGAGCGCCCCGAGCAGGATCGTGGTCAGGTGCGCCGATCCGTCCACGATCGCCGCGTCCACGACCTGTCCCTGACCGCTGCGCTGCGCCTCGTTCAGGGCGGCGAGGACGCCGATCACGAGGTACAGCGAGCCGCCCGCGAAGTCACCGAGCAGGTTCGCCGGCACCTGCGGAGGTCCGTCGGCGCGCCCGATCAGATGCAGAGCGCCGGACAGCGCGAGGTAGTCGATGTCGTGGCCGGCCGCCTGCGCGAGCGGACCGTCCTGTCCCCACCCGGTCATCCGCCCGTACACGAGCCGCGGATTGATCGCGTGACAGTCCGCCGGGCCGAGCCCGAGCCGCTCGGTCACCCCGGGCCGGAATCCTTCGACCAGTACGTCGGCCTGCGCGACCAGCCGCCGTACGACGTCCACGGCGGCGGGCTGCTTGAGATCCAAGGCCGCGCTCCGACGGCCGCGGTTGACGAGATCCAGCTCCGGCGGGCCCATCGACACGCCGCCACCGGGGCGATCGATCCGCAGCACGTCGGCGCCCAGCTCGGCGAGCATCATGCACGCGAACGGCGCCGGACCGAGGCCGGCCAGCTCGACCACCTTCACGCCCTCGAGTGGACCCATAGGCACTATTGTGACAGTCCTACTGTCACAGTCGTCAAGTCAACTTGCGAGTCCCCACCAACGCGATCAGCGGCAGCACCACCATCAGGATCACGCCGGCCGCGAGTACGACCGACCAGCCAGGCTCGCCGTGTTCGAGATGGGCGAGGTGGAAGATCATGTGCGGCAGCGAGAACGCGAGATACGCCAGCAGCGCCACTGCCGCCAGGTAGCGGTCCAGGCGAATCGCGGCGGCGGTCAGGACGATCCCCAGGCCGAGCGACGCGCCGCCGAAGTCGTGGAAGAGATGGTCGCTGTACGGCGGGGTCCAGTCGACCGTGGGCACGTGGTCGTAGAACGTCTTCGGGGCAAACGTCAGCCACACGCCCAGAACCAGCTCGAACGCTGCGAAGATGATCAGCACCGCGCGGACATAGCCCCTCATCGGAGGTAGTCCGCGAACGTGATCCGCCCGTACGCCGGGCCGTCCACCATCGCGGCACCGTCGGCGTACGCCCGGAAGATCTTGCCGCCCAGCCGCAGCGGCAGCACCGGCCGGCGAGAGGATCGCGCCTGCTTCCACATCCGGGCCAGTTCGGGAACAGCCCGGCGTTCCGGACCGCCGATGTCCGGGGCGCGACCGTTCACCGGAGGCTGGTCGACGAGCTCGGCGAGCCGGACCGCGACGTCCTCGACCGCGATCGGCTGCAGTGTGACGGCCGGGGCGAGCACCATCGGCAGGAAACGCTGGGCGCTCAGGATTCGATCGACCAGGTTGTGGAACTGGGTCGCCCGCAGGATCGTGTACGGCACGCCGGACTCGGCGACGAGACGCTCGACCTCGAGCTTGTACCGGTAGTACGCGAGCGGAATGCGGTCGATGCCGGCGATCGACATCACCACGAGGTGCTGCACACCCATGGCGGCTTTGAGCAGGTTGCGAGCCTGCTCGATGTCCCGGCGGCCCTGGCTTGTGGCCAGATGCACGACCACCTCCGACCCGTCGATCGCGGCGGCCAGTCCCTTGCCGGTCGTCAGGTCGCCGACGACCCGGTCGGGTCCGGGCTTCCGGCTCAACACCCGGACCTGATGGTCAGCGGCGCCCAGTCGAGCCACAGTCGGCCGGCCCAGGGTGCCGGTTCCACCGGTGACAAGAATCCCGGTCATGGGGCCTCCCGTCCTGGACTGAGGAGCGGAGGGAGCGAAGCGACTGGAGCGACGAGGGAAGGGCCGGAGTTACAGCCCCATGACCCGCCGCGCCGGAGGCGTGGCATGAGTACAGTCATTTGCTGGTGTCCTTTCCGTCACCAGGTCAGATCCGGTAGCCCTTCGATGTGTGACAACTGGGCGACGGCGAAGGTCAGCTTGTCCGGGTTCATCACGAACTGCAGGTCGGTGACGCCGTCCGGTCCGACGCCGATGAAGCAGATCGCCACGATCCCGCCAGGCCCGACGGCCAGCAGGGCGGGGCCGCCGTTCGCCTCCGCCAGGTGGGCCTCGATACCGCCGCCGAAACGCTGCAGGGCCCCGGACACGTAGCGCGCGACCCGGTCCCGGCCGACGAGCACGTTGCGCGCGGCGGACACCTTGCCGCCGCTGTCTGCCCGCGACACGACGTCCTCGGCCAGCAGCTTCTCGAGCTCCTCGATCTCCCCCAGCCGCGCGGCGGCGATGAACCGCTCGACCAGCTTCCGCCAGCCCGCATTGTCGACCGGCTGCTGACGCGGTCCCTCGGCGCTGAGCTTCTTCCCCGCCCGTGACGCCAACTGCCGCGCGTTCGCCTCCGACGTCCCGATCAGCTCCGCAACCTCGCGATACCCGTACGCGAACGCCTCGTGCAGCACGTACACCGCTCGCTCGGCCGGTGTCAGCCGTTCGAGCAGGAGCAACAGCGCGAACGACACCGACTCCCGCTCGGAGACAACCTCTAACGGACCCAGCTCGTCGAACCCCGACCCGGTCAGCACGGGTTCCGGCAGCCACTGACCGACGTACAGCTCCCGCCGCGCTCGCGCCGAGGTCAGCTGCTTGATGGACAGGTTCGTGACGATCTTCGCCAGGTACGCGTTCGGATCACGCACCGTCGCCCGGTCGGCATCCTGCCAACGCAGCCACGCGTCCTGCAGGATCTCCTCGGCGTCCGTCGCCGTACCGGTCATCCGGTACGCGATCCCGAACAACCGCCCCCGCAGCCGCTCGAAATCATCCATCCCGGAACGTGTCCGCGGCTCGCTGGATCTCGGTGTAGAAGTCCGTCCAGGCGGCCTCGTCGAGCTGGTCGGCGTCCTTGCCGCCCTGGCCGTCGATCAGTTCGCGGACGATGTCTGCGTGACCGGCGTGATGCGCGGTTTCGTCGACGACGCGGACCAGCAGCGCGCCGAACGTCGTACCGCGGTGGCCTTCGGGCCAGTGCGGCACCTCCGCCGGGTGGTCCAGGTCGAGCTCGGCGATGGAGCGGTCGCTGTGCGCGCAGGCCTCGCGGTAGAGGCCGGTGATGTACTCCGTCGACTCGACCGGCAGTGCCCACATGTCGGCACCGCCCCAGACCGAACCGTCCTCGTTCCAGGGCAGCGGCTTCTCCGGTGGGCGACCGACACTCGTGCCGAGGTACACCTGCTCGATCCCGATCAGGTGTTTGACCAGACCCAGCAGATTGGTCCCGGACGGCACGAGCGGACGGCGCCGGTCGTACTCGCTGATCCCGTCGAGCTTGGCGAGCATCAGCGCGCGGGTGTCCTGGAGATACTGCTGGAGGTGGGATTTCACGGCGCTCCTGGGGGGATGAACGGGACGGGTGGTGCGCCGTGCTCGATCAAGTGCATGAGCGCGGCGGTGTCGGCGTACTCGTCGATCATGTCGGCGAGGCGGTCCAGTCGCTGTTCGCGCAGGCCTGCGAACGAGACCGAGCCGTCCGGCGCGGGCTTGCCGGTGAGCGCGGCGATCTCGGTGAGGAACGCGTGCCGCGCGGCGTCGTCGTCGAGCAGGCCGTGCCAGATCGTGCCCCACGTGTTCCCCGCCCGGCAACCACCCGGGAACTCCGACGCGTCACCGATCACGTCGACGACACCATGATGGATCTCGTACGCCGTTCGCGCCGGCCGGGCCAGCGTCTTCTCCCGGGCAAAGGTGGTTGCTACCGGCAACAGCTCGAGACCGGTCTGCGAGCCGCCCGACTCGACCCCGTGCGGGTCGGAGATGGTCGCGCCGAGCATCTGGTAACCGCCGCAGATGCCGAGCACCGGACGGCCGGCCGCAACCCGTGCCGCCACGGCGTCGGCGAGACCGAGGGATCGCAGCCATTCCAGGTCGGCGCTGGTCGCCCGCGAGCCCGGCAGGACGACCAGGTCGGCGTCGCGGATCTCCCCCGGGCTCGTAGTGAAGAACACACTGTTCGTCGGCTCCACCGCCAGCGCGTCGAGGTCGGTGAAGTTACTGATCCGCGGGAACCGCACCACCGCGATCGTCAACAGGTCGCCCGGCGAAGTACGTCGTACCGGGATGTCGAGCGCGTCCTCGGAGTCCAGCCACAGCTCGGGCAGCCACGGCAGGACGCCGTACGTCGGGCGGCCGGTGACGGAGGCGAGCATGTCGATCCCCGGCGCCAGCAGCGAGACGTCGCCGCGGAACTTGTTCACCAGGAACCCGCTGATCAGCGCCTGGTCGGCGGCGTCCAGCAGCGCGACGGTCCCGAACATCGACGCGAACACTCCCCCGCGGTCGATGTCGCCGACCACGACGACCGGGGCCTTGGTGTGCTGCGCGAGGCCCAGGTTCACGTAGTCGGACTGCCGCAGGTTGATCTCGGTCGGGCTGCCCGCGCCCTCGCTGATCACCACGTCGTACCTCGACGCGAGATCGTCGTACGCCGCGAACGCCGCCTTCGCCAGCTCCGCGCGCTCGGTCAGGAAACCGCGGGCGGACAGCTCACCCCACGGCTCGCCCATCAGGACGACGTGGCTGCGCCGGTCGCTGCCCGGTTTGAGCAGCACCGGGTTCATCGCGGCCTCGGGCTCGGCGCCGGCGGCGACGGCCTGGATCCACTGCGCGCGACCGATCTCGGTGCCGTCCGCGCAGACCATCGAGTTGTTCGACATGTTCTGCGCCTTGTACGGCGCCACCCGAACACCCTGCCGCGCCAGCCACCGGCACAACCCGGTCACAACGGTCGTCTTGCCCGCATCAGATGTCGTACCGGCGATCAGCAGAGAGCCCACGCCGCAATCTTAGGGTTCCTGTTCCCGGCGCCTCTCGGTCGTCGGCACTCGTGGGGTTGCTCCCTGGAAGCGCGTGCTGCCGGTCGACGACAGCGGCGTGGCGATGTTCTCCAGCGACTTACCTTCCGCATCGACGCCGAAGAACCACGCGATCAGGCCACCGATCAACATCACCGCGGCTCCGACGATGTAGCCCACGGTGAGCGGTCCGCGCGCCGGGTGGTCGCCCTCGCCGATCAGCGACGCGAACAGGAACGGCGCGATCACGCCGCCGGTCAGCTGCGAGATCGCGAAGAAGAACGAGATCGCCTGTCCGCGCAGCTCGATCGGGAAGATCTCGCTGACCGTCAGGTACGCCGACGACGCGCCGGCCGACGCGAAGAAGAACACCACGCACCACAACCCGGTCAGCGACGCGGCGTTCAGTGCGCCGGCGTTGAACAGCAACGCGGTGACGAACAGGACCACGGCCGACAACGTGTACGTGCCGAGAATCATCTTCCGGCGGCCGACGGTGTCGAAGAGGTGCCCGAGCAGCAGCGGACCGGCCAGGTTGCCGATCGCGAACGGGAAGAAGTACAGCGCGACGCTGGAGTCGTTCAGACCGAAGTACGACTTCAGCACCAGCGCGTAGGTGAAGAAGATGGCGTTGTAGAGGAACGCCTGGGTGACCATCATCGAGAAGCCGAGGAACGAGCGGCTGCGGTAGTCGCGGAGCATCACGCGGGCGATCTCGCGATACGTCACCGGCGGGTAGTCGACCAGCTCGATCGCCTCGTCGTCGCGGACCTCGCGCAGTTCGCCGCCCTGCCGTCGTACCGTCGCCTCGATGTCGTCGACGGTCCGCTCGGCCTCCTCGACCCGCCCGTGGGTCATCAGCCAGCGCGGGCTCTCCGGGATGTGCCGGCGCAGGTAGATGATGATCAGGCCCATCACCGGGCCGATCAGGAAGCACAGCCGCCAGCCCCACTCGACCGGGATGATGTCGGTGTTCAGGAAGACCAGGCCGACCGCGGAGCCGATCAGCGCGCCGCCCCAGTAGGTGCCGTTGACGCCGATGTCGACGCGGCCCCGGTACCTCGACGGGATCAGCTCGTCGATCGCGGAGTTGATCGCGGCGTACTCGCCGCCGATGCCCATCCCGGCGACGAAGCGGAAGAAGAGCAGCGAGCCGAGGTTCCAGGACAGGCCGGCCGCGCCGGAGGCGATCAGGTAGACCAGGAGGGTGACGATGAACAGGCTGCGCCGGCCGAGCCGGTCGGTCAGCCGGCCGAACAGCAGCGCGCCGACCACCTCACCGGCCAGATAGATCGACGCCATCAGACCGACCTCGGAGGTGGTCAGGTGCAGGGTCTCGGGTTCCTTCAGCACGTTCCCGACCAGGGAGACGAGCTGGATCTCCAGGCCGTCCAGGATCCAGGAGACGCCCAGACCGACGACGATCATCCAATGGAACCTGGTCCAGGGGAGCCGGTCCATCCGGGCCGGCACGAGACTCGGTATCGCCTTGCCGTGCTCCAACGCGTGCTCGCTGCTCATCCTTGCTCCTCCCGGCCCGTGGTTGTCGAAAGCCATTGGGGCCGGTACCCCGGCAGTGACGATCTCCAAACCCTGGGTGACAGGGCCTAAAGTTGCGGACATGGAGAACGAGATCGAGGTCGTCGACGCCAAGGACCGCAGCCGGTACGAGGCGCACGACGCCGAGGGCAACCTGATGGGCTTCGTCGACTACCGCCTGCATCCGGGCGTGATCAGCTTCCTGCACGCCGAGACGCTGCCGGAGTTCCGCGGCCGCGGCGTGGCCGGAACCATCGCCACCAAGTCCCTCGACGACGCCCGCGCACTCGGGCTCCGGGTGAAGCCGGCCTGCCCGTTCTACCAATCCTTCCTGGAAGAGCACACCGAGTACGCCGACCTGGTCAAGGAGCCCCAGCAGTGACGGGACCCGTGATGGGGAAGCTCGAGTGGAAGCCGGCTCGCGAGGTGCCTGAGTTGCTCGCGGCGCCGGTGCGGGACGCGCTCGGTGAGCTGCCGGCGTACGCGGCCGGGATCGACCCGGAGCTCGCCGACACCGCGGCCTTCTGCGCGGAGTACGACGTACCGATGGCCGCCTCGGCGAACTGTGTGGTCGTGCTCGGCAAGCGCGGCGGCGAGGCGTCGTACGCCGCGGTGCTGGTGCTGGCCACCGACCGCGCCGACGTGAACGGCGTGGTCCGCAAGCACCTCGGCGTCCGGAAGATCTCCTTCGCCGCGCAGGACGACGCGGTCGGCTCGACCGGCATGGAGTACGGCGGGATCACGCCGATCGGGCTGCCCGCCGACTGGCCGGTGCTGGTCGACGAAGCGGTCGTCCGGGCCGGGTCCGTGGTGATCGGCAGCGGGATCCGCGGCTCGAAGATCCTCATCGAAGGCACCGAGCTGGCGAAGTTGCCGACCGCAACGGTGCTGGATCTCGCCCAGCACTGACAGGGGTGGCGGTGGATGGAGCAGCACGACTGGCCTGCCGAGTACGCCGAACTGACGGCGGCCGACCGGCATGCTCCGCTACCGCCCGCGGACCTCGACCGGCTCGCGGTCGCCGCGTTCGTCCTCGGTCACGACGACGAGGTCGCGGCGTACCGCGAGCGGGCCTACGAGGAACACCTCGCGCGCGGCGATGTGATCGCCGCGATCCGGACCGGCTTCTGGCTCGGGTTCCACCTGCAGCAGCGGGGCGAGCTCGGGCGGGCGGCGGGCTGGCAGGCGCGGATCGGTCGACTCGTGCCCGACGGCGTACCGCAGCTCGCCGGACTGGTCGCGATGGCCGATGCTGCGTTGCTGATGAACTCGGGCAACGCCGCCGAGGCGCTCCCGCTGTTCGAGCAGAACATAGGGTGGGCCACCGAGCCGGACGCGATCGTGCTCGGGGCGCTCGGCCGCGGCAACTGCCTCGCGATGCTCGGCCGCGGCGCCGAGGCCCTCAAGGCACTGGACGAGGCGATGGTGCATGTGACCGCGAGCCGCGTCGGCCCTGAGGTCGCCGGTATGGCGTACTGCTCGGTGATCGCGTTCTGTATGGCCCAGTACGACATCCGCCGCGCACAGGAGTGGACGCAGGCGCTGACGGGCTGGTGCGACGAGCAGCCCGGCCTCGTCCCGTACCGCGGGGCGTGCCTGGTGCACCGCGCACAGATCCTGCAGTTACGCGGTGCCTGGTCCGATGCAGCCGATGCAGCCGAGGACGCGTGTCACCGGCTGTCGGCGGGCATGGTCGGAACCGCCTGGTACCGGCTCGCGGAGGTCGAACGTCAACGCGGACGCTACGAGGCCGCCGAACGTGCGTACCTCACGGCGGCGGCCGACGGGATGGACGTGCAGCCCGGCCTCGCCCGGCTGCGGGCCGCCCAAGGCCGGCTCGACGTCGCCTGCGCAGGCCTTGAACGAGCGCTGGCCGAGGAAACATTCACACCGAACCGCCCGATGCTGCTCGCCGCACGGGTCGAGCTGGCGATCGAGTGCGACGACCGGGAGACCGCACGCAAGGCTGCTTCCGAACTGAACGAGCTGGCCCGCGCGGATTCGCCGTACCTGCAGGCGCTGGCGACGTACTCCGAAGGCGCGGTGCGGATCGCGTGCGGCGATCCGCAGGGAGCGATCCCGTGCCTGCGACGGGCGTGGACACTGTGGCAGCGGCTCGAGATGCCGTACGAAGGCGCCCGAGCTCGCGTGCTGGTCGGCCGGGCTTGCCGGGCACTCGGCGACGTCGACGCCGAACAGATGGAGCTCGACGGCGCGCGAGCCGTGTTCGAGCGGCTGGGCGCGGTCGTCGAGCTGGCCGCGTTGGAACAGTCCGATCGGACCGCCGGGCTCAGTCCTCGCGAGCTGGAGGTCCTGCGTCTGCTGGCGACCGGCGCGACGAATCGTGCCGTCGCCGAGCAGTTGTTCCTGAGCGAGCGAACGGTCGCGCGTCATGTCAGCAACATCTTCGGGAAGCTCGGCGTGTCCAGCCGCGCCGCGGCGACAGCGTTCGCGTACGAGCACGGGCTGACTGGGTAGAAATGACCAGCCGCCGTTCGGAGGTTGGCGTGGTCGGCTGATGTGCTGCTGTGCCGCACAGTCCTAACTTGAGGTCATGGACAGGGTTGGGACAGCGGTGATCGGGGCGGGCCAGGCCGGTCTGGCGATCGGCTACTACCTGCGGCAAGCAGATGAGGACTTCGTCATCCTCGACGGGCACGAGCGGGTCGGCGACTGCTGGCGGGAGCGGTACGACTCATTGCGGCTGTTCAGCCGGCCGCGGTACGCGAGCCTCCCGGGGTTGCGGATCGGCACGCGGGACTGCCCGAGCCGCGACGAGATGGCCGATTACCTCGAGCAGTACGCCGTACATCACGAGCTGCCGGTCCGCTCCGGCGTACGGGTGACTCGGTTGTCGCGGGACGACGACGGGTTCCTGGTGGAGACGACCGCCGGCGACTGGCGGGCGGACCAGGTTGTCGTGGCGGCCGGGATGCACAGTGTGCCGCGGTGGCCGGCGTTCGCGGGCGAGCTCGATGCGTCGATCCGGCAGCTGCATTCGCTGGAGTACCGGAATCCGGAGCAGTTCGCGGACGGGACGGTGCTGGTCGTTGGCGCGGCCAACTCTGGCACCGACATCGCGCTGGAGGCCGTGAAGACGCATCGCACACTGCTCGCCGGACGGCACCCGGGGCAGGTGCCGATCGACATCGACTCGACCGTCGGACAGGTCTTCACGCCGGTCGTGATGTTCCTGTTCAAGTACGTGCTCACTCGCCGTACGCCGATGGGCCGCAAGGCGATCGCGAACGCGGTGAAGAGCGGCTTGCCGCTGACCCGCAACAAGCTCGAGCACCTCGACGCGGCCGGGATCGAACGGATCGGGCGCATCGTCGGGGTCCGTGACGGCAAGCCGGTGACCGCGGACGGCGACGTACTCGACGACGTCCGGACCGTGGTGTGGTCGACCGGGTCGGATCCGGACCACGGCTGGATCGATCTGCCCGTGTTCGACGACGACGGCCGGCCGCGGCACACGCGGGGCGTGGCGGAGGACGTACCGGGGCTGTACTTCCTCGGCCTCGATTTCCAGTACGCGATCGCGTCCGCGAGCATCCAGGGCGTGGACCGCGACGCTCGTTTCCTCGTCAAGCATCTCGCCGGCCGGAGTACTCACCGGGCCATATCTGTGGACAGGCGGTAGCATCACCCGCTGAAATGGGTGCGTGGCTGGGCGTGGGTCAGGTTGAGTGAGCAGACAACGGTGAGCGGCGGTCAAGAGGGGCCGACCGCTCTTCGCATCATGCTCGGCGGGCAGTTGCGGCGGATGCGTGAATCCGCCGGGATCAGCCGCGCCGACGCGGGCTGGCAGATCCGGGCGTCGGAGTCGAAGGTCAGCCGGATGGAACTCGGCCGGGTCGGGTTCAAGGAACGCGACGTCAGCGACCTGCTCGAGCTGTACGGGATGGCCGACGAGGACGAGCGCTTCCGGTTGATGGAACTGTCCCGGGCCGCGAACAACCCGGGCTGGTGGTCCCGGTACGGCGACGTGATGCCGAGCTGGTTCGCGAACTACGTCGGGCTCGAGGTCGCCGCCACGCTGATCCGGACGTACGAGGTGATGTTCGTCCCGGGGCTGTTGCAGACCGAGGAGTACGCGCGGTCCGTCGTACAGATGGGCAAGTCGTTCCTGCCGCATCAGGAGGTCGACCAGCGGGTGGAGCTGCGGGTGACCCGGCAGCAGATCCTCACCCGGCCGAACCCGGCCCGGCTGTGGGTCGTCATCGACGAGTCGGTGCTGCACCGGCCGGTCGGCGGCGAGGACGTCATGCGGGCGCAGATCGAGCACCTGCTCAAGTGGTCGCAGCAGCCGAACATCACGCTGCAGGTGATGCCGTTCAGCAGCGTCGGATACCCCGGTGCCGGCGGTGCGTTCAGCCTGCTGCGGTTCCCGGACGGCGACCTGCCGGACATCGTCTACATCGAGCATGCGGCCAGCGCGGTCTATCTGGACAAGCTCGAAGAGGTCGACGAGTACGTCGCGATCATGGAAGGGCTGACGATCTCCGCGGCCCCGGTCTCCGCCACCGAGGGCCTCCTGGAAGAGGCCCTCGCGCGGATGTGAGTCAGGCGACCTTCAGGTCGACCTTGATGTTGCCGCGGGTGGCGTTGGAGTACGGGCAGACCTCGTGCGCCTTGGCGACGAGGTCCTCGGCGGCCGCACGCTCCACACCGGGCAGGCTCACGACCAGCGCCACCTCGAGTCCGTAGCCGGCGCCGCCGTTGATCGGGCCGATGCCGACCTCCGCGGTCACGGTCGAGCCGCTCACGTCGGCTCGAGCCCGGCGGGCCACCACCATGAGCGCGCTCTGGAAGCAGGCGGCGTAGCCGGCCGCGAAAAGCTGCTCGGGGTTGGTGCCGTTGCCGGAGCCGCCCATCTCGGCGGGCGGCGCGACGACGACGTCCAGCTTGCCGTCGTTGCTGGCCACCTTGCCGTCGCGACCGCCGTGCGCGGTGGCGTGGGCGGTGTACAGAACCTTCTCTACTGCGACAGTCATCGTGACTTCTTCCTAGTGTGAGGGATCCAGCACGAGCTTGCCGACGGTCCGGCGGGCTCGCAGGTCTTCATGGGCGGAGGCGACCTCGGACAGCGCGTACTCGCCGCCGACGATCGGGCGGAGCTTGCCGCCCGCGGTCAGGTCGAACAGCTCGGTCAGCGGATCGCCGAGCAACTGCGGGTTGGCGAAGCAGTCGGCCAGCCAGAAGCCGGCGATGGTCTTCGAACCCTTCATCAACCGGCTCGAGTCGATCGGCGCGGCCGCCTGCCGGGACGCGGCACCGAACGTGACCAGCCGACCGAAGCGGCCCAGGGCGGCGAACGACTCGTCGAACGTCTGACCGCCGACCATCTCGAGCACGATGTCCACGGGCTTGCCGCCGTTCGCCTCGAGGATGCGGTCCTTGAGACCCTCCGGCGTACCGTCGATCGCGGCATCCGCGCCCAACTCGAGGACCTGCTTGCGCTTCTCCTCGGTGGAGGCGGTCGCGATCACGCGGCCCGCGCCCCAGAGCTTGGCGAGCTGAACGGCGAGCGAACCGACCCCGCCGGCACCGGCGTGCACCAGGACGGACTCCCCCGGCTGCAAGTGTGTCGAAGTCTTGAGCAGGTGCCACGCGGTAGTGCCCTGCAGGACGAGAGCGAGAGCCTGGCCGTCGGTGACCCCTTCGGGAACATCCCAGGCGTACGGCGCGTGCGCCACGGCGTGCTCGGCGTACCCACCGGAACCCACCAGCGCGACCACGCGGCGGCCGTCCTCGGTGTGCCCGACGACCTCGCCGCCGGGGATCAGCGGGAGCTCGGTCTTGGAGAGGTAGCTGTTCTCGACCTGGTGGGTGTCGGCGTAGTTGATCCCCGCGCGGTCGACCTTGATCAGGACCTGCCCGTCGCCGGCGACCGGCTCCGGGACATCGCTGATCTTCAGGACCTCGGGTCCGCCGAACTCGGTGATCTGAATGGCTCGCATACACCGTACTATACACTGTACGTTAGAAGCGTCGAAGGGAGATGGGTCACACGTGGCGCGGACACCGCGGAACACTTTGAGCGCCGACCTGATCGTGCGGACCGCGCTCGAACTGATGGAAGCGAACGGCACCGACGCGTTCAGCCTGCGAGGGGTCGCCGGCGAGCTCGGCGTCGGCCCGATGGCGCTCTACACGTACTTCCGGAACAAGGACGATCTGTACGACGCCGTTCGTGACCACCTGATGGGGCTACTCCCAGCCGTACCGTCGGACGCCCCCTGGCCGGATCAGGTACGGGCGGTGTGCCGTTCACTGCGGCTGCTGATGCTCCAGCACCCTTGCCTTGCGCAACTACTCGCCGGACGGCCGCTGAGCGGACACGAGACCGCGCGGGTCGCCGAAGGTCTGCTCGGCGTACTGCGGGCCGCCGGGTTCGACGCGGAGACCGCCGCGCGGACGCACACGACCTTGTTCACCTACGTGCTCGGCTCGACGTCGTGGGAGATCCAGATGGCGGCCGAACGCCGCGACCCCGAGGCGTGGCGGCGGCTGCGCGCCTCGATGGAGTCGCTGTCGGCGCGGGAATTCCCGTCGGTCGTCGAACTCGCGCCGGAACTGGCCCGGACCACGGGCGGCGACGAACAGTTCGACTACGGCCTGGACCTCTTGCTCGCCGGGCTACAGGTCAGAACACCATCGTGACGATGGCGAGTACGCCGATGCAGACGATCAACGCGCGGAGTGCGATCGGCGGGAGCTTCCGGCCGTAGCGGGCGCCGACGAAGCCGCCGATGGTCGACCCGACCGCGATCAGACCGGCCGCGAGCCAATCGACGTCGTGCACGACGATGAACAAGATCGCGGACGCGGTGTTCACGACCGTCGCGAGCACGTTCTTCAGGCCGTTCATCCGCTGCAGGTTCGAGTCCAGGCCGAGGCCGAGGATCGCCATCAGCAGCACGCCTTGCGCGGCGCCGAAGTACCCGCCGTACACGCCGGTGGCGAAGACGGCCGGGATCACCCACCACGCCCCGCGGTGCAGGTGCGACGGCGCACTGATCCACTTCGACAGCCACGGCTGGAAGGCAACCAGCAGACAGCCGAGCAGGATCAGGACCGGTACGACGGCGTGGAAGGCGGAGTCGGGAAGCGTGAGCAGCAGCACTCCCCCGAGGATGCCGCCGGCCAGCGACGCCGGCACCAGACTGATCAGGCGGCCGCGCTGTCCTTCGAGTTCGCGACGGTAGCCGATCGCGCCGGCCGCCGTACCGGGGGCCAGACCGACCGTGTTGCTGACGTTCGCCAGCACCGGAGGGATGCCGACGGCAAGCAACGCGGGGAAGGTGAGCAGCGTGCCTGACCCCACCACGGCGTTGATCGTTCCCGCGCCCATCCCCGCCAGCAGGACGAACACCGCCTCGAACCATGTCATCGCTGCAGAACTCTACGCACCTGACCAGGCCCTCGCAGAGCTGTCCGACGATTGAACACGCAAGAGCCCTCCAGGACCTTCGAAGAAACGGTCCGGGAGGGCTCTCGTGCGGTTGTCAGCGTTGCGGCGGTTCCTGGGCCGGCGGCTCCTGGGACGAGGCCGGCGGCGGCACCGACGGGGTGCTCGGCGCGGCCTGGCTGCGGCTGCTCACGGCGGCGGACTCGGCCGCGGCGATCGCTTCGCGGACCGCGTTGTCGGCCTCGGCCACCGCAGCCGGCGCGGCGCTGTCGATCTCCGGCACCTGGCCGTTGTCGAGTTGCGGCGCCTCCCAGTTGCCCTCAGCCTTTTGCGCGATACCGGCCACCTGGCCGACCGCGCTGCCCAGACCCTTGAGCGCGTCGCCGATCTCGCTGGGCACGATCCACAGCTTGTTCGCGTCGCCCTGGGCGATCGACGGCAGCATCTGCAGGTACTGGTACGCGAGCAGACCCTGGTCCGGCTTGCCGGCGTGGATCGCGTTGAAGACCGTGGTGATGGCCTGCGCCTCACCCTGCGCCTTCAGGATCCGCGCCTGCCGCTCGGCCTCGGCGCGGAGGATGCGGGACTGCTTGTCACCCTCGGCGGTGAGGATCGCGGACTGCTTCTGGCCCTCGGCGGACAGGACGGCCGACTGCCGCATACCTTCCGCGGTGAGGATCGCGGCGCGCTTGTCACGGTCGGCGCGCATCTGCTTCTCCATCGAGTCCTGGATCGACGGCGGCGGGTCGATCGAGCGCAGCTCGACGCGGTTCACGCGGATGCCCCACTTGCCGGTCGCCTCGTCCAGCACGTAGCGGAGCTTCTCGTTGATCTCCTCACGCGAGGTCAGGGTCTGCTCCAGGTCCATGCCGCCGATGATGTTGCGCAGCGTGGTCATGGTGAGCTGCTCGATGGCCTGGATGTAGTTGGAGATCTCGTACGTCGCGCGCACCGGGTCGTTCACCTGGAAGTAGATGACGGAGTCGATCGACACCATCAGGTTGTCCTCGGTGATGACGCCCTGCGGCGGGAACGCGACCACCTGCTCGCGCATGTCGATGGTGTAGCGGACCTTGTCGACGAACGGGGTCAGCAGGTTCAGGCCCGGCTGCAGGCCGGTCTTGAACTTACCGAACCGTTCGACGATGCCGACGGTCTGCTGCTGCACCACCCGGACGGACTTGACCAAGGTCACGATCACCACTAACGCGACCAGTGCCAGGACTATGAGGAACGCGGTCACTTTGACCCTCCACTCGAACGGACCCTCAGGGACGGAGAGCTACTTCAACCGTCCTGCACCTTCGACACTACTGCGCCGAGGGGACCACTCCACGGCAATCCGTGCTCAGCTCTTGGGCGGGTCTGTCGGCTTGGGGTCCTGGGTCGGTTCAGGCATGTCCAGCTGGTGGTGCAGCGGGTCGCCGACCGGGTACACGACCGCGGTCGCGCCGTCGATCGACATCACCTCGACGCGCGTGCCCGGAGGGATCGTCGACACCTCGTCGTACGGGCGGGCCGTCCACAGCTCGCCGCCGAGCCGGATCGAGCCGCCGCCGTCGGGGTGAATCTCCTTGACGACGAGGCCGGACTTGCCGATCACGTGGGCGGAGCCGGTCTTCAGATCCTGGCCGTGATGGATCTTCCGGACGATCATCGGCCGGATCGCGGCGAGCATCGCGGCCGCGGTGACCAGACCGACGACGATCTGCAGCCACAGCAGCCCCGGGAAGATCGCCGCCACGCCGGCCGCGGTGAGCGCACCGGCGGCCAGCATCAGCAGCGTGAAGTCCAGCGAGGCCAGTTCAGCCAGGCCCAGGACGGCAGCGATCGTCAGCCACGCCGCCCACATGTTGTCCCGCAGCCAATCCATCATTTCCCAAGCCTATCTACCTCTGGGGCTTTCAAGCAGATGTTGGACGCGTCGAGCGGGCTGCGGGATCCGGGTCAGAGGGCGCGGGCGGTGTAGCGGCCGTCCTCTTGTTTGAGGGTGAGGGCCAGGTCGAAGGTGTCGCTGAGGGTTTCGGCCGTCAGGGCCTCGTCCATCGGGCCGGCGGCGACGATTCGGCCCTGCTTCAGGAGCAGGGCGTGGGTGAAGCCGGGCGGGATCTCTTCGACGTGGTGCGTGACCAGCACCATCGCGGGCGCTCCGATCGCGGTCGCGATCGAGCTGAGCGAGCGGACGAGCTGCTCGCGTCCGGTCAGGTCGAGACCGGCCGCCGGCTCGTCCATCAGCATCAGTTCGGGGTCGGTCATCAGCGCGCGGGCGATCTGGACCCGCTTGCGCTCCCCCTCGGACAGCGTGCCGAACGTACGGTCGGCCAGGTGCGCGATCCCGAGCTCGGCCAGCAACGCGGTGGCGCGTGCGTGGTCCAGTTCGTCGTACTCCTCGATCCAGCGGCCGAGGACGGCGTACGACGCCGACATGACGACGTCGGACACCCGCTCGCTCTTCGGCAACCGGTCGGCGAGCGCCGCGCTGGTCAGCCCGATCCGCGGCCGCAGCTCGAAGACGTCGACCGCGCCGAGCACCTCACCGAGCAGTCCGGCGACCCCGGCCGTCGGGTGCAGCTGGGCGGCGAGGATCTGCAGCAGCGTCGTCTTGCCGGCGCCGTTCGGCCCGATCACCACCCACCGGTCGGCCTCGTCGATCGTCCAGTCGATCCCGTCGAGCAGCCGCGCGTCACCGCGGACGATCGTCACCCCGGCCAGCTCCACCACTGCAGTCATGCTCAAAACCTAAGGGGTCGCCGTCCGCGGGCGGTCGTCGGGTGGTGAGAGACTTGCGGGCGTGCTGACGACCTCCGCCTCGGTTCGGTTCACCGTGTGGACCAATGCGATGCTGACCGGTGCCTGCGACCCCGACACCGCCGCGGAGAAGATCCTCGGCGACGACGTCGGTCACCACGTCGCGGGCCTCGCGGGGCATCCCGAGCCGGCCACGCTGCCGGTCGCACTGAATCTGCTGCGTGCCGCCGGTACGACGCAGGCGCATCTCGCGCTCCCGGTGCCGGGCGACCCGATCGGTCTGGCCGGACCACCGACGTTCAACGAGGCCGCACTCGAGACCGGCGAGGCCGTCGTACTCACGGGGCCGGAGCTCGGACTCGTTCCGGCGTACGTCGGTCCTGCGGTGCAGTGGACCGTGCTACCGGCCGCTTCGCCGCTGCCGGCCGACTTGGGTGAGGCGGACCGCGGATTGCGGATGGCGCTGATCGACGCGGCCGAATCGCTGGCCGCGCTGGATGTCGCACGCTGGAAGCCGGAGGTCGCGGACGCGCTGATCGACATTCGGCGGATCGGCCAGGGGCGCGGGGACGATCTGGCTCCCGGGTACGAGCCGCGCGCGGTGAAGACCGCGGCGACGGCCAGGCGTTGTCTCGCGATCGCCGACGCCGCTCTCGACGACGACGGCGCGGCCGTCACCGGGGCTGAGGCCGATGCTCGGCGGCGGACCCTGCTCGAGCTGGCCGCCGCGGCGCGGCGGGCGCTGGTGGCGGCCTGCGCGCCGCCGATTCATGCCTGAGATTTGGACCGGACACTGGACGGTCATCTCACTTAGGTAGCGTTCGGGGTGCGATGACTGAGCTCAGTGAGGTTGAGACCGCGTCGGCCGACCGGCCCACGTTGCTGGTGACGTTGACGGGCAGCGACCGGCCGGGGCTGACGTCCGCCGTACTGTCGACGCTCGCCACCCGCGGGCTCGACGTGATCGACGCCGAGCAGGTCGTGCTCCGGGGACGCCTGGTGCTCGGCGTACTGCTGTCCGCGCCGCGGGACCACAAGAGCCTGAAGGAAGAGCTGAAGGCGCTGGCCACCGTCCTCGACGTCGAGATCTCGGTGAAGAAGGGTGTCGGCGACAACGAGCCACGCCGCAAGGGCCGCAGCCAGGTGACCGTGATCGGCCACCCGCTGTCCGCGGCCGGACTCGCCGCGGTCGCCGGACGGATCGCCGACACCGGCGCCAACATCGACCGGATCAGCCGGATGGCGCGGTACCCGGTGACCGCGATGGAGTTCGCCGTCTCCGGCGCCGACCCCGAGGCGCTGCGGACCGTACTCGCGCAGGAAGGCGTCCGGCAGGGTCTCGACATCGCCGTCCAGGACGGCGGGCTGTACCGGCGGGCCAAGCGCCTGATCGTGATGGATGTCGACTCGACGCTCATCCAGGGCGAGGTCATCGAGATGCTCGCCGACCACGCCGGCCGGCTCGAGGAGGTCGCCGCCGTCACCGAGCGGGCGATGCGCGGCGAGCTGGACTTCGCCGAGTCACTGCGGAACCGGGTCGCGGCACTCGAAGGACTGCCCGCGACGGCGCTCGACGAGGTGTACGCCGCGATCGAGCTGGCGCCCGGCGCACGCACGCTGGTCCGGACACTCAAGCGGCTCGGGTACCAGTTCGCGATCGTCAGCGGCGGGTTCAGCCAGATCACCGACAAGCTGGCCGCCGAGCTCGGCATCGACTACGCGAAGGCCAACGAGCTGGAGATCGTCGACGGAGTTCTCACCGGCCGTGTCGTCGGCGAGATCGTCGACCGCGCCGGCAAGGCGGCCGCGCTGCGAGAGTTCGCCCAGCGGTCCGGTACGCCGTTGTCCCAGACGGTCGCGATCGGCGACGGGGCCAACGACCTCGACATGCTGGCCGCCGCCGGCCTCGGCGTCGCCTTCAACGCCAAGCCCGTCGTCCGTGCGGCCGCCGACACCCACCTGAGCGTCCCGTACCTGGACACGATCCTCTACCTCCTCGGCATCACCCGCGAGGAAGTCGAAGCCGCGGACGCCGACACCCCGGCCTGAGCTCGAAGTGCGGCACGATCAGGCCCATGGACTTCACGACCCGGCCCGCCACCCTTGACGACGCGCCCGCGATCCACCGTCTGATCGCCGCGGCGGAGCAGCGCTGGCACGGGCAGGCGGAGTCGGCCCCCGATGCGGTGGCCGCCGATCTGCAACGCCCTCTCATCACGCTCGACCTCGACACCCGGGTGATCGAATCCGACGCCCAGCTCGTCGCCTGGGCCTGGGTGCACGGCGGGCGGCGCGCGCAGATCGACGTACATCCGTCGCACGTCGGTCTAGGCCTCGGGACGCAGCTGCTCGACTGGGCGGAGGCCCGTGCCCGCGAGCACCGCAGCGACTGGCTCGCGCAGACAGTGGACGACGCGGACGAGGCCGGTACGGCGTTGCTCCGGTCGCGCGGGTACGACGTACTCGCGACGAACTGGTTGCTCGAGCGACCGGTCTCGGGTACCGCGCCTGCCGTACCCGAGGGAGTGACAGTGCGGCCGTTCGCGCCGGGCGATGAGCGGGCCGTGCACCAGGTGGTGCAGGACGCTTTCGACGAGTGGCAGCCGCGGCGGCACGAGTACGAAGAGTGGGCCAAGACGACCATCGAGCGCCCCAGTTTCGATCCGGAGTTGTCGCCGGTCGCGGTCGCCGGCGACCAGGTGGCCGGCGTAGCGCTCAGCCTGCACCTCCCCGACTCACCCGACGGGTACGTCGAGCAGGTGGCCGTCCGCCGCGACTTCCGCGGTCGCGGCCTGGCCCGCGCGCTACTGGCGGTCGCGGCCGAAGCAGCCGGACGCCGAGGCAAGCATTCCCTGACCCTCTGGACCCACTCCGGCACCGGCGCCCTGGCGATGTACGAACGCCTCGGCATGACAGTCCGCCGCAGTACGACGGTCTATCGCGCCGCGCTCTGAAGCCGCGGCGTCACGAGCTGTTGACACAACGCCCGTGAGAGCGCTCCCATAGACCTCATCCACCGCCCCTGGAGGTCGACATGCGTATCCGCCCCATCGCACTCGCCCTGGTCGTCCCACTGCTCGCCGTCGTCTCGATCGGCGTGGCCGCGGAGGCCAACGTCCCGACTCCACCCGCCGGCTGGACGACGGTGTGGAGCGACGACTTCGACGGGCCCAACGGCAGCCTGCCGTCGGGCTCCAACTGGATCATCGACACCGGCCACGGGTACCCGGGGGGTCCCGGGAACTGGGGTACTGGCGAGATCCAGAACTACACGAACAGCCCGAACAACGTGGCCCTGGACGGCGCCGGGAACCTCCGGATCACGCCGCGCCGGGACGCGGCCGGCAACTGGACGTCGGCCCGGATCGAGACCCAGCGCGGCGACTTCAAACCGCCGTCGGGCGGCGTACTGGCGATCGAGAGCCGGATCCAGATGCCGAACGTCACCGGTGACGCCGCGCTCGGGTACTGGCCGGCGTTCTGGGCGCTCGGATCGCCGTACCGCGGGAACTACTGGAACTGGCCGGGGATCGGTGAGTTCGACATCATGGAGAACGTCAACGGGATCAACTCCGTCTGGGGCGTCCTGCACTGCGGCGTGAACCCCGGCGGCCCGTGCAACGAGACGACCGGCATCGGCGCCAGCCGCGCCTGCCCGGGCTCGACCTGCCAGTCCGCGTTCCACACGTACCGCTTCGAGTGGGACACCAGCATCTCGCCGAACCAGTTGCGCTGGTACGTCGACGGACAGCAGTGGCACTCGATCAGTCAAGGTCAACTGCCGGGCGACACGTGGACGAACATGACCTCGCACGCCGGCTACTTCATCCTGCTGAACGTCGCCATCGGCGGAGCGTTCCCGGATGCCCTCAACGGCCCGACCCCGCGCGCCTCGACGGTCCCCGACAAGCCGATGGTCGTCGACTACGTCGCGGTGACGGCGAAGGGCAGTACGACGACCCCACCAACGACCCCACCGACAACTCCACCGACGACTCCCCCGCCGGGCGGCTCCTCGGCGTACAGCACCTTGCAGGCGGAGTCGTACGGCCAGCAGTCGGGCATGGGCCTGGAGACCACCACCGACACCGGCGGCGGCCAGAACCTGATGCAGATCGGCAACGGTGACTGGGCGCTCTACCGCGGCATCGACTTCGGCAGTACCGCGGCCACGCAGTTCGTCGCCCGAGTGGCGTCCGGCGCGGCCGCCGGCGTCAGCGGACTGGTCGAAGTACGCCTGGACAGCCGCAGCAACGCCCCGATCGGCACCTTCGCCATCGCCAACACCGGCGGCTGGCAGTCCTGGCGAACAGTCCCTGCCAACATGTCGTCCGTCACCGGCACCCACGACGTCTACGTCACCTTCACGAGCGGCCAACCCGCCGACTACGTCAACCTCAACTGGTTCACCTTCACCCACTAACCCGCCGTACCAAAAGCTCAACTTTGAGAAGCCACCGACCATGAATCGCCGCCGAGAATGGTCGGTGGCTTCTCAAAGTCGACGTCCCGGAGCGGGCGCCGGCGCGGGGCGGCGGTGGGTGCGGGGTGGGGGGTTAGGCGGCGTGGAGCCAGAGGGTGGGGTCGTGGGGGGCTGGAGCGCGCCAGGTCGGTGGGTCGCCGGGGCGGGAGCTACCTCTTGCGAAGGCTGCGCGGAGGCGGGCGATCAGGTCCGAGCGCGGATCGAGGACGTCCTCCCAGCCGAAGTGCACAAGCTCTACAGCCCGATCGCTCAGTCGCTGATCACGCCGGTAGCCGCGGCGCAACTGCCGGCGCCGCTCCTCCGGGCTCTCGCTGTCGTACTTCGCAAGACCGTCGGCCTCACCGATCGTCCGGAACTGGGGCCACCAGAAGTCCACACGTTCGGGCATCCACGCAGCGCCGTCCCAGAACTGTGCCTGCAGGATCGGCATCGGCAAGCCGGCGAGGGCGAAGACTGCCCGGGCTATCGACTCGAGCACCGACTCAGACCTCGGATCGCCGAAGCCGATCGTGTTCCGCGCCCGACGGACTCCCGGCCACTGGAACTGTCGCTCCATCACACTTGCGAGGTCACCGACGGAGATGCCGCTGCGCAGTGCGTCGTCGACGGTCACGATCGCCTCGCGGAACGGCAAGGTGCGAGCGAGATCCACGACGGTTCTCGCCGTACTGGTGACCGGCAGCCACAGATGCCGAGACACATCGGCCGGCTCCAGGGCCGCACGTCGTACGACGATGTCCTGGCGGCGCTGATTGCGCTTGGTCGTGGGCGGCCGCGTCAGCCACGCGGCGTCGGCGGGAGGAGCCGACCGGCGCCGTCCGTCGGTCCAGTTGCGTAGCCCCGCCAGGCGGACGGCGCTGAAGTGGCTCACCACCGAGCCCGGGTGCAGTGCCTGCGCACATGCGATGCGCGCAAGGTACTCGTCAAGGCGGCCGTCGACGTAATGCCCGTGGTGGTGCCACAGCGCCTGCCCGCGCAGCAGGCGTCTCAGGTCGGCGTCCCGCAGGCCGGCGTCGAGCAGGACCTGGCGGCTTCGCGGTCTGTGGACGAGCGCCACCACCCGCGCACGAACCTCGTCACCCAACCGATCCATCACACCAGCATGTCCGCCCCCACCCCACCCGCGCGCCCCCCAACCGCCCCCTGTGGATAACTCCGCTCCCCGCATCCGCGCCAAATCCCAACTTTGAGAAGCCACCAACCATGAATCCCCGGCGAGAATGGTCGGTGGCTTCTCAAAGTTGGTGGTGGGGTTGCGAAGAGGGGCGGGCGGTGCTGCGGGGGTTGGGTTGGGGTGGGCGTCGTGGCCGGAATGCGGTCGGAGCGGGTGTGAGCACCTACCATTCGGCTTATGTCTGAACTGCAGGGTGGGCCGGGAGCCCTGTTCGCCATCGGTGGTGCCGAGGACAAGCTGAAGAAGCGGACGGTGCTGCAGGAGTTCGTCGACGCGGCGGGTGGGTCCAAGGCGCGGATCGTGGTGGTGCCCACCGCGTCCGCGCTCGGACCCGACGTCGTCGACGTGTACCGCGCGCTGTTCGCGGCCCTCGGCGCCGAGAGTGTGGTCGGCGTCCGCCCGGAGAACCGGGAGGACGCCGACGACCCGGCCTTCATCGCTCCGCTGCACGACGCGACCGGCATCTTCATGACCGGCGGCAACCAGCTGAAGCTGGCGGGCGTCGTCACCGGTGCGGCGTTCGGCCGCGCGGTGACCGCCGCTCATGCGCGCGGCGCGGCCGTCGGCGGTACGTCGGCCGGCGCGAGCATCCTGGCCGAACACATGATCGCGTTCGGTCGCTCCGGCGCCACCCCACGCCAGCGGATGAGCCAGCTGTCCAGCGGACTCGGCCTGGTCCAGGGTGCGATCGTCGACCAGCACTTCGCCCAGCGGAACCGGTACGGCCGGCTGCTGTCGCTCGTCGCCCAGTCCCCCGGCCTGCTCGGGATCGGCGTCGACGAGGACACCGCGGCGGTCGTCCGCGGCACCCACCTGGAGGTCGTCGGCCGGGGCGCGGTGACGATCTTCGACGGCACCCGGATCACGTCGAACGCCCACAACGCCAAGCGGTCCGAGCCGATCCTGGCGTCCGGCGTCGTACTGCACGTCCTTCCGGCGACCGCGACGTTCGACCTGCAGAACCGCGTGCTGCTGTCGTACGGCCCGCAGCCGCCGGCGGAGGAGATCGCCGAGATGGCGGCCGCCGAGGCCGACCTGCGCAAGCTCGCCAAGGAGATCGCCGCCGAGGGCGTGTCGCCGCGGTACTACGAGGAGCGCAAGCGGCGGGCAGGACGCCGTACGGCGAAATCCGCGAGGTCCGCGATCGGGGCCGGGGAGTCCAGACCGGGGGCGACCGAGCCGATCACGGCCGGCGCCGAACCCGACTCCCCCGACTCGACGCGAGCAGACAACGGAACCCCATGACCGAAACGCACGGCACCCCGGCCCCCGACCTGAAGATCATCGAGACCCGCGTCTACCGCGGCCCGAACATCTGGAGCTACGACCCCGCGATCCACCTGGTGGTCGACCTCGGCTCGCTCGAGAACTTCCCGTCGAACACCATCCCCGGCTTCACCGAGCGACTGCTCGCGGACCTCCCCAGACTCGATCAGCACCACTGCTCGCGCGGCCGCAAGGGCGGGTTCATCGAGCGCCTGCACGAAGGCACCTGGCTCGGCCACATCACCGAGCACGTCTCGCTGCAGCTCCAGCAGGAGGCCGGCCACGACATGCGCCGCGGCAAGACGCGCCAGGTCAAGGGCTCGCCGGGCGTCTACAACATCATCTACGCGTACGCCGACGAACCGGTCGGGCTCGCGGCGGGTGAACTCGCCGTACGGTTCGTGAACAACCTCGTCCAGCCCCAAATGAAGGATGGACAGCCGGAGTTCGACTTCACCACCGAGCTGGAGAAGTTCATCAAGCAGGCCGAGCGGACCGCGTTCGGCCCGTCCACGCAGGCGATCGTCGACGAGGCTGTGTCCCGGGACATCCCGTGGATCCGGCTCAACAAGGCCAGCCTGGTCCAGCTCGGTCAGGGCGTGCACGCGAAGCGGATCCGGGCCACCATGACGTCGGAGACCGGGTCGATCGCGGTGGACGTGGCGAGCGACAAGGACCTCACCACGCGGCTGCTCGCCTCGGCCGGTTTGCCGGTGCCGCGGTCGGAGTCGGTGCGCACGGTCGAGGACGCCGTCTCGATCGCCAACAAGATCGGCTACCCGGTGGTCTGCAAGCCGCTCGACGGCAACCACGGCCGCGGTGTCTGCCTCAACCTGCAGGACGCGGACGCGGTCCGGGAGGCGTTCCCGATCGCGGCCGAGCAGTCCCGGCGCGGGTCCGTGATCGTGGAGAACTTCGTCACCGGCAAGGACTACCGGTGCCTGATCATCAACGGCCGGATGGAGGCGATCGCCGAACGCGTGCCCGCGCACGTGGTCGGCGACGGCGTCCACACCGTGGCCGAGCTCGTCGACATCACCAACGCCGACCCGCGGCGCGGTGTCGGGCACGAGAAGATCCTGACCCGGATCACGATCAACAACGCGGCCCGGCAACTGGTGCGCGATCAGGGCTACGAGCTGGACGACGTACCGCCGGAAGACGTGATGGTGAAGCTGACGCTCACCGGCAACATGTCCACCGGCGGGATCTCGATCGACCGGACCTGGGAGGCGCACCCGGAGAACGTCGAGATCGCCGAGGAGGCGGCCCGGATGATCGGGCTCGACATCGCCGGGATCGACTTCATCTGCCCGGACATCACCCAGCCGGTGCGCGAGACCGGCGGCGCGATCTGCGAGGTGAACGCGGCGCCCGGGTTCCGGATGCACACCAACCCGACGATCGGCGAACCGCAGTACATCGCGAAGCCGGTGGTGGACATGCTGTTCCCGGCCGGCGCGGTCAGCCGGATCCCGATCGTCGCGGTCACCGGGACGAACGGCAAGACCACCACGTCCCGGATGATCAGCCACGTCTTCAAGGGCATGGGCCGCAAGGTCGGGATGACATCGACCGACGGCATCGTGATCGACGAGCGGCTGGTGATCCGGCAGGACGCGTCCGGCCCGAAGTCCGCGCGGATGGTGCTGCAGAACCCGCGCGTCGACTTCGCGGTGTTCGAGGTGGCACGCGGCGGGATCCTGCGCGAGGGACTCGGGTACGAGCGCAACGACGTGGCCGTCGTCCTCAACGTGCAGCCGGATCACCTCGGCCTGCGCGGGATCGACACGCTCGAGCAGCTGGCCGATGTGAAGGCCGTCCTGGTCGAGGCGGTGCCACGGACCGGGTACGCCGTACTGAACGCCGACGACCCGTTGGTGCGGAAGATGCGCCGGAAGTGCTCTGGGCAGGTCGTGTGGTTCAGCATGGCCGAGCCGGGCAGTGAGGTCCGCGACTACATCGAGGGGCACTGCCGGCGCGGCGGGCGGGCCGTGGTGCTGGAGCGCTCGGACCTGGGCGACATGATCGTGGTGAAGCACGGGCGCCGGTCGATGCAGCTCGCGTGGACGCATTTGCTGCCGGCAACGTTCGGCGGGCGCGCCATGATGAACGTGCAGAACGCGATGGCGGCGGCTGCGGCGGCGTTCGCGGCCGGTGCGCCGTTGCACGACATCCGGCAGGGACTGCGGACGTTCAACACGTCGTACTACCTGTCGCCGGGCCGGCTGAACGAGATCGACGTCGACGGGCGCAGCGTGATCGTCGACTACTGCCACAACGCGCCCGCGATGCGGATGCTCGGCGACTTCGTCGACCGGCTCGGGGAGAGCCTGAGCGCGTCGTCCGAGGTCGGGCGGCCGTCGCGGATCGGTGTGATCGCGACCGCGGGCGACCGGCGCGACGACGACATCCGCGAACTCGGCGAGGTCGCGGCGCAGCACTTCGACGTGGTCATCGTCCGCGAGGACGCACGGTTGCGCGGACGCAAGCGGGGCGAGTCGGCGGGCCTGGTGCAAGTCGGCGTACGGGCCGCGATGGAGGGCGGCGCGCGGTGCCGGCGGGTGGACGTCGTACTCGACGAGCTCGAGGCGGTCCGGTTCGCGTTGGAGCGGTCGAACCCGGGCGATCTCGTGGTGCTGTGTGTCGATCAGCACCAGTCGGTACTCGCGGAGCTCGAGTCGGTGTCGCACCTGGCGCAGGCTGGGGCCCGGTCCGGTGACGAGGGCGGTGACCCCGACTTCGTGCAACCCGACGAAGAGATCACAGAGGAGACACCGCGGGAACTTGCCTAGGGCAAGTCTCGTTGGCCGTTGCGTGAAGACGAAGTTGCTGATGGCTGCGGCCGTGGTCACGTTCCTGGTGTCGTCGTGTGGTTCGACGGAAAAGCCGGCCACTCAGGAGGCGGCGGTGACCTCTCCAGGCGTGCTGGTCGAGGACGCGTGGGTGCGGGCGACGACCGGCGCGAAGGACACCACGATGACGGCCGCGTTCCTGTCCCTGACCAATCCCGGTGACACCGACGTGAAGTTGACCTCGGCAACTTCACCGGTCGCCGCAGTGGTGCAACTGCACGAGATGGCGATGCAGGACGGCAAGATGGTGATGCGCGAGAAGCCCGGCGGCATCACCGTCCCCGCCGTCTCCCACGCCCATCTCTCCCCCGGCGGTGACCACATCATGCTGATGTCCCTGAAGCGGCCGCTGAATCCCGGCGACGAGGTCCCGCTCACGCTCGAGTTCTCCGACAACACCAGCCACGACCTCAAGGTCCCGGTCAAGGCGTTCACCGAGGAAGAAGAGCACTACCACCCGACGCCCAGTACCAAGTGACCACCAGACGACAGTTCTTCGGGTACGCCGGTGCGGCCGCTGCAGGCGCCGCGGCCACCGGTGGCGCTGTCGTTGCTCTCGACAACAACAGCGCCACCGAGACGCCCGTCTCCCGGACTATTTCGCCGTACGGCGACCATCAAGCCGGGATCGCCCGCGTCGCGCCGGCGGCGGCCGAGTTGGTCAGCTTCAAGCTCGGGACCGATCGGGCGGGGCTCGGACGGCTGATGCGGCTCTGGACGAGCGATCTCGTCGCGCTGGCCGATGGGCGGGGCGCACCTGGAGACACCGCGCCCGAGTTGGCAGTGGCCAACAAGAGCGTGACGGTGACGGTCGGGTTCGGGCTGCGGGTGTTCGAGCTGACCGGGCAGCGGCCGCGCGGGCTCGACGACCTGCCGGTGATGAAGCACGACAGGTTGGATCCTGCCTGGTCAGGTGGTGACCTGCTGGTGATGGTCGGCGCGGACGACGCGGTCAGCGTGGTGCATGCCGTACGGCGATTGATCGCGGACGCGAAACCGTTCGCGACCCCGCTCTGGCGCCAGACGGGCTTCTGGGACAGCACCGGCCCGGACGGCAAACCGGTCACCGGCCGCAACCTGTTCGGGCAGGTCGACGGCACCGGCAATCCCGCCTTCGGTACGCCGGAGTTCGACCAGACCGTGTGGTCCGCCGACGGCCCGGACTGGTTCCGCGGCGGCACGACGCTCGTCGTACGGCGGATCCGGCTGAACCTCGACACCTGGGACGAACTCACTCGGTCCGAGCAGGAACGCGCCGTCGGCCGCAAACTCTCCACCGGCGCCCCGCTGACCGGCACCGCCGAGCACGACGAACTCGACCTCGAGGCCCGCGACGCCGACGGCCGGCTCGTCATCGCGCAGAACGCGCACGCCCGCCTCGCGCACCACAGCGAGAACGACGGCCGCCGCATCTTCCGCAAGGGCCTGAACTACGTCCACGACACCGGCGCGACCCGCGAGTCCGGCCTCGTCTTCCTCAGCCACCAGGCCGACGTCGCGGGCCAGTTCCTCCCGCTGCTCGCCCGCTTGGACGCGGTCGACGCCCTCAACGAGTGGACGACCACCATCGGCTCGGCCGTCTTCGCCCTCCCACCCGGCTTCCGGCCCGGCGGGTGGCTCGGGCAGTCACTCCTGAGCTGACTCCACGCTGGGACGCCGCGGCAGGAGGCGGCGGCGGGGTTCTTCCTGGTCGATCCAGTCGAGGTCGTCGGACAGTACGGCGTCGTTCGACTTGTCGGCGTACGGGTCGATCGGCGGCGGTGGCGGCGGGAGGGCGCGCAGCTTGAGCGCCACCATCGGGATCGCGAGCAGGACGCCGACCACCATCCACGGCCAGTATTCGCGCAGCAGCGGCTCGAACGACTGGAAGAACGCCTCGGTCGACGCGTCACCGACCGCGTCCATCGGCTTCCCGGTCGACTGGCTGACCAGCCGGACCGACGCGACGATGCCGAAACACACCAGATAGAACCCGGTCAACGGGATCCAGGACCCCACCGAACGCCAGCCGCGCTTCCAGCACGCGACGTACAGCAGGATCGCGAGCCCGGCGCCGACGAGCAGACCGTTCAGCTGCCACAGCCACCGCCAGTCGGCCAGTTGCTCAGCCGGCCGCAGCGCCGTCCAGGCCACCGGCAGCGCCAGCGCGAACGCCGCGACGACCGAACTCCTGGCGCCCAGAGCACCGAAGAACCCGCCGAGAGCGCTTGCCACCAGCAACGTGACCAGCAGATCTCCGAGCGGACTCCCGGTCAGCCACCACATGCCCGCGGCAACGATCAGCACGACGGGTACGGCGATCCGGATCCGCCCGATCAACAGTCCGGCCAGCACACCGCCGGCGAACCCGCCGAGCACCACCAGATCGATCCGCGGCGGCACGAAGTACGTCGTACCCTCCGGCAGCCCCTTCAGATACGTCGCGGAGAAGCCGCCCACGAACCAGGCGACCACCGCGGCCGGAATCGACCACAGGTAGCGCATCACACAACCCCGTTCCCACCCTGACTGTGCCGTCAGAACGGCGGCGGCAGGGCTAGTGCTGGGCTCTCTCGACCTTGCTCTTCAAGGTCTCCGGTGTGTCGACAGTAGCTCCCTCGGACCGCAACCAGCCGTCAAGACTCGCCCGATCCTGCAGAGACATGACCGCCACCACATCGCCTGCCCGCGCCTCCGCGACCAGTGCCTGCGCCGCCTCCAGTTCGGTCGGGAACGCCGGCACGTCGTCCACGCCGACCGACGCCGCACCCTCGCGGAAGACCGCTTCGAGCTCCTCCGGCGGCCGCCCCCGCAGGTAGTCGCTCTTGTGGCCGATCGCGATCCGGTCGGTCGCCCGCGCGCCCATCGCACCGAGCGTCGCGACCATCTCGTCGGCCCGGTCCCCCGGCGATCCGAGCGCCAGCATCAGCCGTCCGCCGGCCGGCCGGACGCCGTTCATGATCTCGAGCAGCGCCTCCAGCCCGGCCTCGTTGTGCGCGAGGTCGATGACGACGGTGAAGTCGCGCAGCGAGTACATGTTCATCCGGCCGGGATTGTTCTCGTTCGGCGCGAACGAGCTCAGACCCTCGATCACGGCCGCCCGCGGCAGCCCGAGCCCGAGCGCCGCCGACGCCGCGGCCAGCGTGTTCTCGACGTTGTAGTGCGACAGCCCGGACAGCGTCATCGGTACGTCGGCGACCTTGAGCAACGGCTCCGGGTCGCGGGACGTGTCGAGCACGGTCACGAACCCGTCCAGCACGGTCGTCGCGCGGCCGCCCTCGTCGAGCACGGTCCGGATCGACGGCGAGTCGGGGTCGCGGGAGAACACCCAGCACTTGGCCGGCGAGCCGAGCCGCATCGCGAACGTCCGCGGGTCGTCGCCGTTCACCACGCACCAGCCGCGCGGCCGGGTGATCTGCGTGATCACCGCCTTCACCTCGGCGAGCTGGTCCACGGTGTCGATCCCGCCCAGCCCGAGATGATCGGCGGACACGTTGGTGACCACCGAGACGTCGTTGTACGCGACGCCGATCCCGCGGCGCAGGATCCCGCCGCGGGCCGTCTCGGTCACCGCGAGCTGGATGCCCGGCTGCGACAGCACCTGCCCGGCGCCGCTCGGCCCGGAGAAGTCGCCGTACTTCACGAGTTCGCCGTCGAAGTACACGCCGTCGGTGCTCGACCAGCCGACGTGCAGCCCGGCGGCGCGCCCGATGTGCGCGATCATCCGCGACGTCGTGGTCTTGCCGTTCGTCCCGGTCACCGCGACGACCGGCACCTTCGGCCGCAGCGTCGGCGGCGGGTTACCCGGCGGCTCGTCCCGCACCCGCTCGCCCACGGTGTGGATCAGTTCGCTGAGATCATCAGAGTGCTCAGGGCCGAACGCGTCCAGCACCTCGACGATCGCCGCCCCGAGCGCCCGCGCGCGTCCTTCGTGCGCCCACGGGAAGGCCACCACGAGTCGCCGTACGTCGGACTCCGGGCGGACCCGGACGCCGATCCGCCCGATCCCGGCCTCCCGGGCGATCCGCCGTACGACGTGACCGACGACCCGGATCGCGAACCGCTGCCGGAACCCCGACCCGATCCGCCCCGGCCGGGTGGCACCGAGCCCGATCGCCTGCGCATAGGCCTTCGCCGCGGGAGCGGGCGCGTCCGCGATCGCCGACACGTCCAGCGTCAGCTTGATGGCGGCCCGGCTGAAGTAGAGATTGGCGCCGTCGAGAACGCGGAGCTCTACCAACGAGGTTGCCACTACGCTCCCATCGCGTGGTAGCCGCCGTCGACATGCACGATCTCGCCGGTGGTCGCGGGGAAGAAGTCACTGAGCAGGGCAACGATGGTGCGCCCGGTCGGCTCCAGGTCGGACGGGTCCCAGCCCAGCGGGGCACGGTCCAGCCATGGCTCCTCGAACTTCTCGAAGCCCGGGATCGCCTTCGCGGCCAGGGTCTTCAGCGGACCGGCCGACACCAGGTTGCAGCGGATGCCCTGCGCGCCGAGGTCGCGCGCCAGGTACCGGCTCGTGGACTCCAGAGCGGCCTTCGCGACCCCCATCCAGTCGTAGCCGGGCCAGGCCACGGTCGCGTCGAAGGTCATCCCGACGACGCTGCCGCCACGACTCATCAGCGGCGCGCAGGTGACGGCCAGCGCCTTCAGGCTGTACGCCGACACGTGGAGGGCCTGCGCCACGTCGTCCCACGGTCCTTCGAGGAACTTGCCGCCGAGGATCGTCTCCGGGTTGCCGTAGGCGATCGAGTGCACCACCCCGTCGAGCCCGTCGACGTGCTCACGGACAGCGTCCGGCAGCGCGGCCAGGTGCTCGGCGTTGGTGACGTCGAGCTCCAGCACCGGAGGCTCGGTCGGCAGCCGTTTCGCGATCCGCTTGGTGATGCTCAGCGCGCGGCCGAAGTTCGAGATCAGCACGGTGGCGCCTTGTTCCTGCGCCACCTTGGCCGTGGCGAAGCCGATCGACGAGTCGAGGGTGACTCCGGCGACCAGGATCCGCTTGCCGTCGAGGATGCCCACCGGCATGCCCTTTCTAGAGTGACTGTGTTTCTAGAGTGACTGTGTTTTCAGTTGCCCATGCCGATGCCGCCGTCGACCGGGATCACCGCGCCGGTGATGTAGCCGGCCTCCTCCGACGACAGCCACCGGACCGCGTTCGCGATCTCCTCGGTAAGCCCGAAGCGGCCGAGCGGGATCTGGCTCAGATACTGCTTCTGGGTCTCCTCCGGCAGGACCGCGGTCATGTCGGTCTCGACGAAGCCGGGCGCGACCACGTTCGCGGTGATGCCGCGGCCGCCCAGCTCGCGGGCGATCGAGCGCGCCATGCCGATCAGGCCGGACTTGCTGGCCGCGTAGTTCACCTGACCCGGCGAGCCGAGCAGGCCGACCACCGAGGAGATGAACACGATCCGGCCCTTGCGCAGCCGCAGCATGCCCTTCGCCGCCCGCCGGGCGACCCGGAACGAGCCGGTGAGGTTGGTCTCGATCACCGAGTCCCAGTCGTCGTCGGACATCCGCAGCAGCAGCGTGTCGCGGGTGATGCCGGCGTTCGCCACCAGCACCTCGACCGGTCCGTGCTGCTCCGCGATCGTGTCGAAGGCCGCGTCGACCTGGGCCTGATCGGTGATGTCGCACTTCACGCCGAGGAAGCCCTCCGGCGGCGGGCTGGTGTTGTACGTGACAGCGACCTGGTCGCCCGCCTCCTTGAACGCGGTCGCGATCGCCAGCCCGATCCCCCGGCTGCCGCCGGTCACCAACACAGACCTACCCACAAGCGCTCCTCACATCGTCGGACGGAGGAACGCTATCCCACCGGGCGGAGTGCTTCTGACTTAGAGGTCGCGCGGATAGGTGGGGCGGCGCGCAGCAGGCGCCACCTATCCGCGCGACCTCTCAGGAGTCTTCGAGGCGGAAGCCGACCTTCATGGTCACCTGGTAGTGGTCGATCTGGTTGTCCTCGATGTGGCCGCGGATCTCACTGACCTCGAACCAGTCGAGGTGCCGCAGGGTCTCTCCGGCCCTGGCGATGCCGTTGGTGATCGCCTGGTTGAGGCCCTCTTTCGAGGTGCCGACGATCTCCGTGACCCGGTAGGTGCGATCGGTCATGACGAACCTCTCTCCATCCGGCTGCGCCCGAGCGCGCGGCGCGGCGTACCGTTGCTATTGGTGAGGAGGATAGATGTCGAAACGCCATGAGCGGAGCGACGCGACGGTCGTCTCGGTGACGAGTGCGCAGCCGGGCCGGTCCGAGGATCTGGACAGCCGGATCGTGCGCTACGCCTGGATGATGTCGATCCGGATCGTCTGTTTCGTCCTCGCCGTCGTCACCCCGTCCCCGTGGCGCTGGCTTTTCGTCGTCGGTGCGATCGCATTGCCGTACTTCGCGGTGGTCCTGGCGAACGCCCACCGGTCCGTGACGGCGCCCGCCGCCGACCCGTACATCGCCCCCGCGCGGCCCGCGATCGGGGACCGTCCGACGGTCGTCGTACCCGCCGACCACGACACTTCTCGGGACGCTTCCCAGGACACGTCTCGGGACGCTTCTCAGGACCGTCCGGCCGACACCGAAAAGTGATCTTGGCCGGGACTGGAAAACTTGGACTGATCCGTGTCAGAATCTCCCGCGTGCCTTGAAGTTCATGAGTGGAATTCAGGGACTTGATGCGGCGTCGGACGGCTCCCCCCGTGGCTGTCCGACGTCGCTTCATTTTGCCCAGGCTATTGATTATTGAGGCATCAGGAATGCAGAGGAATGGCACCCGCGGATGACTGAAGAAGCCGGATCGACTGCACCGGCCCTGCCGACCACCTGCTCCGCCAGGGGCTGCGGGAACCCTGCTACCTGGGCGCTGCTGTGGAACAACCCGAAGATCCACACTCCCGACCGGCGTAAGACCTGGCTGGCCTGTGACGAACACAAGGACAGCTTGTCCGACTTCCTCGACCGGAGGTCATTCCTGCGCGAGGTCGAGCCATTCAGCGCATGACGTTGTTTTGACGACGAGCTCGCCCGGGTGGCTAGCGAAAAACTGCATTTCCGGATTGGGCCGGTATGCGCTCAACCGCCGATCGCGGACATCGGGCGGGACGGTTGCAGGAAGCTCGGATCGTTGATGCCGTGACCCGGAAGTTTGTTGAGCATCGCACGACGCCAGCGGTCGGCCAGTTCGGCGTCGTCGGCGCCGGCCCGTAGCGCGGTCCGCAGGTCGGACTCGGTGCGCGCGAACAAGCAGTCCCGGACCTGCCCGTCGGCGGTCAGCCGGACCCGGTCGCAGTCGCCGCAGAACGGGCGCGTGACGGACGCGATGATGCCGACGGTCTGCGGTCCGCCGTCGACCAGGAACGACTCGGCCGGCGCACTTCCCCGCTTCGAAGCGTCGTCCGGCGTCAGGTGGAACCGCTCGGTGAGCATGCCGAGAATCTCGTCCGCGGTGATCATCGTCGACCGGTCCCAGCCGTGCTGCGCGTCCAGCGGCATCTGCTCGATGAACCGCAGTTCGTAACCGCGCTCGAGGCAGAACTCCAGCAATTGCGGCGCATCCGAGTCGTTCACGCCGCGCATGAGGACCGCATTGACCTTCACCGGCGTCAGACCGGCGTTGTGCGCGGCCTCCAGCCCGGCGATCACGTCCTGCAGACGGTCCCGCCGGGTCAGTTTCTTGAACGTTTCCTGGTCGACCGTGTCGAGGCTCACATTGACCCGGTCCAGGCCGGCGTCCTTCAGCGCGACAGCCTGCCGCGCGAGACCGATCCCGTTGGTGGTCAGCGACACCTCGGGGCGGGGCACGAGTTCCGTCGTACGGCGGACGATGTCGACCAGACCGCGCCGGAGCAGCGGTTCGCCGCCGGTGAAGCGGATCTCGTGCACGCCCAGGTGCGTGACCGCGACCGACACCAGGCGGACGATCTCGTCGTCGGTGAGCAGTTCGGGCTTCGCGAGCCAGTCCAGGCCCTCTTCCGGCATGCAGTACGTGCAGCGCAGGTTGCAACGGTCCGTGAGCGACACCCGCAGGTCGGTCGCGGTCCGGCCGTAGCGGTCCGCCAGACCGGTTCGCGTCCCGGCCTCGATCATCGCCGTCTGGATCGTCGTCACGCCCCCAGCGTACGTGCCGCGCGTCTGCGGTTTCAGGGGATGGCTTAAGTTCGAGACGTGGGTCGTCTCCTGAACCTCCGTTGGATCGTCGCCGCGCTGGGCGTGCTCGTGCTCGCCGGCGTCTGCGTGCAGCTCGGTCGCTGGCAGCTGCACCGCCTCGACGAACGTAAGGCGCGCAACGAGGTGACCCGGACCAACTTGGCGGCTCCGGCCGCCCCGATCGACCAGATTCTCGGTCCGCCGGGCGTCGTCGGCGACCAGCACGCCTGGCGCACAGTCATCGTCAAGGGCCGGTACGACGCCTCGAAACAGGTCGTCCTGAAGTACCGCAACGTCCAGGACAAGCCCGGCTTCGAGATCGTCACGCCGCTCGTCCTCGCGGACGGGAAGGCGGTACTGGTCGACCGCGGCTTCCTGGCCCGGCAGAGCTCGGAGCTGATGCCGCAGCACGTCCCCGCCGTACCGGCCGGCGAGGTGACCGTCACCGGCCGCCTGCAGCGCAGCGAACGCGGAGGCCACACCAACGGCGGGACACCGGACGACGGTACGGCGCGACTCATCAACGGCCCGGACTACGCGAAGGTGCTCGGGCTGAACCTGTACGACGGCTACGTCACCGTGGACAAGCAGGAGCCGGCGAACGACCCGGCGTTCGGCTCGTTCCCCGGTCCGGAGATCGACGACGGGCCGCACTTCTTCTACGCGTTGCAGTGGTTCTTCTTCGCGCTGCTCGCCATCGGCGGGCTCGTCTACTTCTCCCGGCAGCAGGTGACCGGCAAGCCCGCGGAACAGCAGCCCGAAGCCGTCGAACGACCCGAAGCTCATGCCGGAGCGCCGGACTGAGGACGGCCGGTCCTGCTCGTTGCCTTGCGCAACAACGGTTCCTGCCGTGGGCACGAGATGCGCCGCGCAGTGCGGTGGGGCAGGATGGTGGTGTGGACCTCGGACTGCGTGATCGCACCTATATCGTCACCGGCGCGAGTGCCGGACTCGGCTTCGCCACGGCCAAGGCGCTGGCCGCCGAAGGCGCCCGGCTGGTGATCTCCAGCCGGAACGAGGAGTCGATCGCGCGGGCCGCGGCCGAGCTGAACGCGTTACCAGGGCTCGGCGGGAACGTCGTCGGGATTCCCGTCGACAACGCCGACCCGGACAGCGCGGAGCGGCTGGCCGCGACCGCGATCGCCAAGTGGGGCGAGCTGCACGGCGCGTTGATCAGCGTTGGCGGACCGCGGGCCGGGACCGCGCTGGACACCGACGAGGAGGACTGGCGGTCGGCGTTCGACAGCGTGTTCCTCGGCGGGTTGCGGATCGCTCGCGCCGTCGCCCGAGCCGGCGCCGAGGACACCTCGATCGCGTTCGTGCTCTCGTCGTCGGTGAAGTCCCCGATCGCCGGCCTGGCGATCTCGAACGGTCTGCGGCCCGGGCTCGCGATGGTGGCGAAGACGCTCGCCGACGAGCTCGGACCGAACGGGATGCGGGTGAACGGCCTGATGCCGGGCCGGATCGCGACCGACCGCCTCAAGGAGCTCGACGGCAAGTCGGGGGATCCCGACGCCGCCCGGCGTGCGTCCGAGAAAACCATCCCGTTGCGCCGTTACGGCTCGCCCGACGAGTTCGGCCGGGTCGCCGCGTTCGTCCTGTCCCCCGCTGCGTCGTACGTCACCGGCGCCATCATCCCGATCGACGGCGGCGCCCTCCGCACGTTCTGACCCGCCTCAGCCCCACTGGCCGGGGACGTAGTCGCCTGCGGGCTGCTGGGTGATGACGTTGAGGCGGTTCCAGGTGTTGATGCCGGCGACGACCGCGACCAGGGCGCCCAGCTGCTCCTCGTTGTAGTGCTTGGTGGCGTTCAGCCACACGTCGTCGGGAACCCCGCCGGCGGCGTCGGCGATCCGGGTGCCGGCTTCCGCCAGCGCGAGCGCGGCGCGTTCGGCCTCGGTGTAGACGGTGGCCTCCCGCCACGTCGCGACGAGGTTGATCCGGACCGCGGTCTCGCCGTGGTGCGCGAGATCCTTCGAGTGCATGTCGACGCAGACCGCGCAGCCGTTGATCTGGCTGATCCGCAGCTCCATCAGCTCGAGGGTGCTGGGCGGGATCCCGACCGACATCGCGACCCGTGCCGCGCTGTTCAGGTGCTTGATGAACTTGGTGAGGACGGGGTTGGTGAACAGATCCAGACGTGCGTCCATAAGAGGTGTCTCTCCTAGCGAAATGAGCTTGTTGACACCCATCCGACGAGACGGCCCTGCAAAGTGTCAGTCCGGGATGATGCGGTTGCCCAACTCGTCCCAGTGCTCAGCGACCTTTTTGCTGGGCTGGACCCGGGGCGGCTCACCCGGCATCTTCGGGTAGTCCGGCGGGAAGTTCAGTTCGCCGCCGGGGAGTTCGTCCCACAGTCGCAGCAACGGCTCCAGCGGGTACGCCGTGTCGTCCATGTCCGCCCACGGGTCACCGTCGGCGAGGTACTCCGGAACCGTGTGCAGGTTGAACGCCCGCGGATCGTCGACCTCGGCGAGCCGCTCCCACGTCAGCGGCGTACTCACCGGCGCCCCCGGCCGCGGCCGGAGCGACCAGGCGCCCGCCACCGTACGGTCCCGGAGGTTCTGGTTGAAGTCCAGGAAGATCGAGGCCTCGCCGCGTTGCTCCTTCCACCAGGCGGTGGTCACGCCGTCGTCGCGGCGTTCGAGCTCGCGACCGAGGCCGATGGCGGCGTGCCGGACCTCGTCGAAGCTCCACTCCGGCCGGATCCGCACGTAGATGTGGATGCCGCGGTTGCCGCTGGTCTTCGGATACCCCCGCAGGCCGAGCTCCTCGAGCAGTTCACGGGCGACGCCGGCCACCCGCCGGGCGTCGGCGAAGGTCGCGCCGGGCTGCGGATCGAGGTCGATCCGCAGCTCGTCGGGACGGTCCAGATCGCCCTTGCGAACAGCCCACGGGTGGAAGGTCAGCGTGCCCATCTGCGCTGCCCACACCGCGGCGGCGGGCTCGCTCAGGCACAGCTCGTCGATCGGGCGCCCGTTCGGCGTCAGCACGCGGCAGGTCTCGAGCCAGTCGGGAGCGCCCTTCGGGAGCCGCTTCGAGTAGAAGCCGTCCCCCGTCTGACGACCGGTCGCATCCACCGACAGCGTCATCCCTTCGCGCCATCCGCCGGGCCAGCGTTCCAGGGCGACCGGGCGGTCGCCCGACGCCCGCATGAACGCGGGAGCCACCGCAACGAAGTACTCGCAGACCTGCAGTTTGGTGACCTCCGGAGCCCAGTCGGTCGCCTCGTAGGCCACCCGATCGGGGCTGGACACCCGGACCTCCCGGTCCCCCACGGTGAGCATCACCGCTGTGCTCTTCGCCATGCCGTGACGGTATCGCCCCGGCCGGACAAATCCGCAGGATTTCCGTTGGGCGCACGGGAAAGGCAACTTTTCTCGACCTCTGGCCACGGTAGGTGACCGGGCGGTAACGTTCCTGCACCTCGTTCCTGGGGCGTGAGGCCCCCGGGACACCTGAGAAGGAGCGCGAGGATGAACAGATCCGCCCTGTTCGCCGCTGCGACTGCAGTGGCGACCACCACCGCCCTCGGACTGACCAGCGCCACCACAGCAACAGGCACTGCAACCGGTGCGCCGACGGCGTCCCCTGTCCCCACCCCGGCCGCGGCCGTCGCCAAGGCCAAGGAGTCGATCAGCAGCCACCTGACCGCGCTGCGGGCCACGACGGCCGATGCTTTCGTGGTCAAGGACGTGATCGTCGACAAGGACGGCGCCAGCCACGTCCGGATGGACCGCACGATCGGTGGCCTGCCGGTTCTCGGCGGCGACGTTGTCGTGCACCAGTCGAAGGACGGCGCCTTCAAGGGCGCCAGCTTGTCGCTGGGCAGGAGCGCGAACGTCGCCCGTACGCCGAAGGTCAGCAGCGCGACCGCTACCACGAAGGCACTCGCCAAGGGCCTGAAGGCCGACGGCAAGCCGAGTCTGGTGATCGAGGCCCGCAAGGGCGCGCCGCGGCTGGCCTACCTGGTCACGGCGGTCGGCACCCAGGCCGACGGTACGCCGAGCCGCATCACGACGACGGTGGACGCCCTGACCGGCGCGAAGCTGGTCAGCGAGCAGCACATCGAGACCGCGACCGGTGACGGCAAGAGCCTGTACAGCGGGACCGTGCCGCTGCAGACCTCCACTGCGACCGGCGGCTTCACGCTGACCGACGCGACCCGCGGCGGGGGCTACACCGCCGACGCGAACAACAAGACCGACTCGCTCCTGTGCCAGCTGTTCGGCTTCGGCTGCACGGCACCGACCCGGTTCACCGACGCGGACAACCACTGGGGCACCGGCGTGAACTCCGACCGCGCCACGGCCGCCGTCGACGCGCACTACGGCGCCGCGACGACGTTCGACTACTACAAGAACGTGCACGGCCGGAACGGGATCTTCGGCGACGGCAAGGGCGTCCCGAGCCGCGTGCACTACGGCTCCAACTACGTGAACGCGTTCTGGGACGGCAAGCAGATGACGTACGGCGACGGCGACAACGTCGTGGCGGGTCCGCTGGTCTCGATCGACGTGGCCGGCCACGAGATGTCCCACGGCGTCACCGAGCACACCGCGAACCTCACCTACTCGGGTGAGTCCGGCGGCCTGAACGAGGCGACCAGCGACATCTTCGGCACGCTCGTCGAGTTCTACTCCAACAACGCCTCCGACCCCGGTGACTACTACATCGGCGAGGAGATCATGAAGGACCGCCCGGCGCTCCGCTACATGGACAAGCCCAGCAAGGACGGCAACTCCGCCGACTGCTGGTCCTCCGGCGTCGGCAACCTCGACGTGCACTACTCCTCCGGCGTGGCGAACCACTTCGCCTACCTGCTGGCCGAGGGCACCGGTGCGAAGACGATCGGCGGCCTGCCGCACAACGGGTCCACCTGCAACGGCACGACGCTGACCGGGATCGGGCACGACAAGCTCGGCAAGATCTGGTTCCGCGCGCTGACGACGTACATGACGAGCGGTACGACGTACGCGCAGGCCCGGACTGCCACGCTGAACGCGGCCACCGACCTGTACGGCGCCAGCAGCCCCGAGCGGGCCGCCGTCGCCGCCACCTGGTCGGCTGTCAGCGTCAACTGACAACGTGAACTGACAACCTGAGAGCTCACCGGTCCTGTCCCACTGGGGCGGACAGGACCGGTGAACAAACGTTTTGGCCCCCTTGATGCATTGCCACGCTGTTTGTGCGGACCTACCGTCACAGACATGGGTGGGGTGCCCGGGGGTGGGCCGCGGCTTCGTTCAGCCCGGCCGGTACTGCTCGTCGTCGACGCTGACCCGGAGCGTCTGGAACGGTGCGAGACCGAGTTGGGTCGCGGCTTCGGCGCGGACTTCCGGGTCCGCGGCGAGGTCACGGCGGCGGCCGCGCTCGACTGTCTACGGCGCGCGCACGAGTGGGAGCAGCGGGTCGCCGTGGTGCTGGTCGACCACGCCCTGCCCGACGACGAACGGGCCGAGATTCTCGCGGCGTCGCGGACGCTGCACCCCGACGCGCGGCGGGCACTGCTGATCGAGTGGGGGGCCTGGGCGAAGCGTACGACGGCGTCGGCGATCCTGAGCGCGATGTCGGTCGGCGACATCAACTACTACGTGCTGAAACCGTGGATCGCGCACGACGAGCTGTTCCACCGCACGGTGGCTGAGTTCGTCCAGGAGTGGTCGCGCTTCGAGGTCGCCAACCTGCGTGAGGTGGTCGTGATCGCGGCCGGTACGTCGGTGCGTGGCCAGGCCGTGCGCAGTCTGCTGGCCCGCAACGGGATCCCGAGCGCGTTCCGGGACAGTGGTTCGGCGCTCGCGAACGACGTACTCGAGTTCATCGGCGAGCCGGATCCCGGCGACGGGGTGCTGGTGTGGATGCCGGCGATCGGAGGCACGGTCCTGCACGATCCGACCGACGCGGAGATCGCCGAGGCGTGGGGCGTCCCGACCACGCTGGCACCCGACGCAGACCGGTCGTTCGACCTGCTCGTGGTCGGGGCCGGACCGGGTGGGCTGGCCGCGGCCGTGTACGGGTCGTCCGAGGGATTGCGGACGCTGGTCGTGGAGCGCGAGTCGATCGGCGGGCAGGCCGGGACGAGTTCGCTGATCCGCAACTATCTCGGGTTCTCGCGCGGCATTCGCGGGTCGGAGCTGGCACAACGCGGATACCAGCAGGCGTGGGTGTTCGGAGCGCATTTCGTGCTGATGCGGACGGTGGAGCGGCTGGAGAAACGGGGCGATCAGTTCGTCGCCGCGATCGATACGGTCGGCGAGGTGACGGCGCGGGCGGTCGTGCTGGCGAGCGGCGTGTCCTACCGGCGGCTCGACGTACCGTCGCTGGAGAAGCTGGTGGGTGCCGGGGTGTACTACGGCGCGAGCGTGTCCGAGGCGCACGGTCTGCAGGATCGGGACGCGTGCGTGGTCGGTGGTGGGAACTCGGCCGGGCAGGCGGTTCTGCACCTGGCGCGGTACTGCCGGCGGGTGCTGCTGGTGATCCGTGGTGAGGACCTGGCGGCGAGCATGTCGCAGTACCTCATCGACGCGATCGTTGCCGCCGACAACGTCATCGTGCGGGCGTCGAGTGAGGTGACCGGCGGCGGTGGCGACGGTCGGCTGGAGTACGTCGTACTGCGGGATCGGCGGACCGGTGACGAGGAGACGGTCCAGGCCGACGGGCTCTTCGTGATGATCGGGGCGGTGCCGGGGACCGACTGGCTGCCGGCGGAGGTGGGGCGGGATGCGCATGGCTTCGTGCTGACCGGGTCGGATGCCGCAGCGGATCCGCAGTGGCAGGACGCTCGGCCCCCGCAGCCGTACGAGACGACTGTGCCGGGGCTGTTCGCGGTCGGCGACGTACGGTGCGCGTCAGTGAAGCGGGTGGCCTCGGCCGTCGGTGAGGGATCGGTGGTGGTCTCGCAGATCCACACGCACCTCAAGGTCCGGTCGGATGCCTGAGCGGAAGTTCGTCTACACGCCGGCCATGGTCGGACTGACTGCGCTGGTGTTGCTCCTGCCGCTCGTGGGCCTCGCGTTGGTGCTGCGGGAGCGACGGCTCGACGTTCATTGGGAGCACCACCCAGCGCACTTCTGGCTGGTGCTGCTGACTGCCGCGCTGAGCGCCGTACTCGCCTACACGACCGGCGCCGCGGCACTGCGGCGAGGTGATGCGCGGGTGCTGTTCGTGTCGCTGGCGTTCCTGTCCGCGGCGGGCTTTCTGGGACTGCACGCGCTGGCGACGCCGAAGGTGCTGCTGGACACGCCGAACGCCGGCTTCACACTCGCGACTCCGGTGGGCGTCGCGCTGGGGTCGGTGTTCGCGTTCCTCTCGAGCCTGACCGTCTCGGGTATCGCGTGGGGACGAAGGCTGCGGGGCGGTCTGCTCATGCTGATGGTGTTGTGGGCGGCGGCTTCGGTACTGCGGATCTGGCCGCTGCACGCGACGTCTGTCCCAGAAGTTGCCGACGGCATCCTCACTGCGCTCGCCGTACCCACGGTCGTCCTGTACGGCGTTGCCGCCGCGAGGTACCTGCGCACCTGGTGGGCTCGGCCGTCGCTGATGCTGCTGTCGATGATCGCAGCCTTCGTGCTGCTCGGGGAGGCGATGGTCGCGCTGGTGTTCGCGCGGAACTGGGCGTTGTCGTGGTGGGAGTGGCACGTGCTGATGCTCAGCGCGTTCGTGCTGGTCGTCGCCGGGGTTCGGATCCAGTGGTACGAGGAACGGTTCGCGGACCTGTACCAGGAGGACACGGTGTCGGGGCGGCGCGAGCTGAGTGTGCTGTTCGCGGACCTGCAGGGGTTCACGTCGTTCTCGGAGCAGCACGACCCGTCCGAGGTCACGGCGATGCTCAACACGTACTTCCAGGTCGTCGTACCGCAGGTCGTCCAACGGCACGGCGGCGACGTCGACCGGATCATAGGGGACGCCTTGATGGTCACGTTCAACAAACGCGGCGATCAGCCGGACCATGCGCGACGAGCGGCCGAGGCCGGCCTGGCGCTGCAGGAGGCGGCGGCCGTCGTACAGGCAGCGCATTCGGACTGGCCGCGGTTCCGGGTCGGGATCAACAGCGGGATCGCGTCCGTGACGCTGCTCGGGACGGAAGGCGGGAGAACGCATACCGTCATCGGGGACACCGTGAACGTCGCGTCGCGGATCGAGGGGAAGGCTCCGAGTGGGACCGTCGCGATCGGGCCGGCGACGAAGGCGCTGCTGCCGCAGGCGCGCACCGAGGCCCTCGGGCCGATCAGTTTGAAGGGAAAGTCCGAGCCGGTCGAGGTCTACCGCCTGCTGGGGTTGCGCGGCGAATGATCACCCCTGCCTTCGGGACGTGTTCACGTGTTGGACCTTGGAAGGACCGCGGACCGGTGTGAGAATCCGGGAATGTCTGCCCTGTACCGATCACGGCGCCGCCTGGGCGCTCTCGTGGTCACTTCGAGTCTCGTCCTAGCCGGCGCCGCCGTGCTGATCGCTCGGCCCGCCGACGCCGCGTCCACCGATGTCCTCATTACCGAGGTGTACGGCGGTGGCGGCAACAGCGGCGCGCCGTACCAGAACGACTTCGTGGAGCTGACCAACAACAGCTCGGCCCCGGTCGACGTGAGCGGCTGGTCGATCCAGTACGCCTCGGCCACCGGATCGTCGTGGCAGGTGACGAAGCTGACCGGGACCATCGCGCCCGGAGCCGCCTACCTGGTCCAGGAGGGCGCCGGCGCCGGCGCCGGGAACGGCCAGCCGCTGCCGACAGCCAACGCGACCGGGACCATCCTGATGTCCGCGGCCAGCGGCAAGGTCGCGCTGGTCACCAACCAGACCGCGCTCGCCTGCGGCGCCACCTGCCACGCGGACGCGGGCGTCAAGGACTACGTCGGCTACGGCGCCGCCACGGACTCCGAGACCGCACCCGCGCCGGGCCTGTCGAACACGACCTCGGCCGCGCGGAACGACCCGGCGAAGGACACCGACAACAACAGTGCCGACTTCGCGGCGGGCAACCCGTCGCCGGGCACACTGACCGGTGGTCCGGCCGAGCCGCCGGTGGACGCGAAGATCCACGACATCCAGGGCGCCGCGCACCGGTCGCCGCTGGAGGGCAAGCAGGTCGCGAACGTCACCGGTGTGGTGACGGTGAAGGGCAGCAACGGATTCTGGTTCCAGGACCCGTTGCCGGACGCCGACCCGGCCACCAGCGAGGGCCTGTTCGTGTTCACCAGCGCCGCGCCGACGGTCTCCGTGGGCGACGCCGTGACCGTCGAGGGCTCGGTCGCCGAGTTCCGCCCGGGCGGCTCAGGCGGTACGACGAACCTCACGACCACCGAGCTCACCAACCCGAAGGTCACCGTGACCGGGAATGCCGCCGTACCTGCGCCGACCATCGTCGGAGCCGGCGGGCGCGTGCCGCCGTCGACCGTGATCGAGGACGACGCGTCCGGTGACGTGGAGACGACCAGCACGGCGTTCGACCCGGCTACCGACGGTCTCGACTTCTGGGAGTCGCTGGAGGGGATGTGGCTGGGCATCGACCAGCCTGAGGTCACCGGGCCGACGAGTTCGTTCCGCGAGCTGTCCGTCGTACCGGCTGGTGCGGGTGTGCGCACGGTCCGCGGCGGGATCCTGCTGCAGAAGACCGACAGCAACCCGGAGCGGGTGCTGCTGGACGACGTACTGACGGCGATCCCGGACGCGAAGACGGGCGACAAGCTGGCTGGTCCTGATTCGACCACCGTGACGGGGGTCCTCGACTACTCGTTCGGCAACTTCAAGCTGTTGCCGACCACCACGCCGACCGTGATCGACGGCGGGGTCAAGCGCGAGACGACCAAGGCCTCGTCGCCGGTCCAGCTGTCGGTGGCGACGTTCAACGTGGAGAACCTGGACCCGTCCGACGGCGACGCCAAGTTCGACGGGCTGGCGCAGGCGGTCGTGCACAACCTCGCGTCGCCCGACATCCTCGGTCTCGAGGAGGTCCAGGACGACGACGGAGCGGTGAACTCCGGTACGACGAGCGCGGACAAGACGCTCGGCCTGCTGGCGGCGGCGATCGTGAAGGCGGGTGGGCCGCAGTACACCTGGAAGCAGATCGACCCGGTGAACAACGCCGAAGGCGGTGAGCCGGGCGGCAACATCCGGGTCGCGTTCCTGTACCGGACGGACAAGGCGGTGAAGTTCGTCGACACACCCGGCGGGACCTCGACGACGCCGACCACGATCGTCACGGACAACGCCGGCCGGCCGCACCTCAGCGCGTCGCCGGGCCGGATCGACCCGGCAAACCCGGCCTGGGCCGCCACCCGGGTGCCGCTCGCGGGCGAGTTCAAGTGGCACGGGCAGACCGTGTTCGTGGTCGTGAACCACTTCAGCTCGAAGGGCGGCGACAACCCGCTGTGGGGCCGCTTCCAGCCGCCGGTGCAGGTGACCGCGGAGAAGCGGCACCAGCAGGCCGCCGTGGTGCGCGGGTTCGTGGACCAGATCCTGGCCAAGGACAAGGGCGCGAACGTCGTCGTCCTCGGTGACCTGAACGACTTCGACTGGTCGCAGACCGCGGACATCCTGGTCGGCTCGGGCAAGACGGCGCTGATCGACCTGCCGCGGACACTGCCGCTGCCGGAGCGGTACAGCTACGTGTTCGAGGGCAACAGTCAGATCCTCGACCAGATCCTGATCTCGCAGAACCTGCGGCCGGCATCGGCGTACGACGTCGTGCACATGAACGCGGAGTTCCCGGACCAGATCTCCGACCACGACCCGCAGGTGGTGAAACTGACCCCGTTGCCGTCCTGGGTGCGCTAACCGCAGTGTTACGTCGGTCGCCTGGGCGGGGTTTTCACGCTCGGGCGACCGATACTGGGGTGGTGACAGATGACACCAAGCAATACGCCGTTCAGAAGTCCGAGGCGGAGTGGAAGGCGCAGCTCTCCCCCGCCGAGTTCCACGTGCTGCGCCAGGCCGGCACCGAGCGGCCGTTCGTCGGTGAGTACACCGACACCAAGACGGTCGGCGTGTACAAGTGCCGGGCCTGCGACGCGGAGCTGTTCCGGAGCGAGACCAAGTTCGACTCGCACTGCGGCTGGCCGTCGTTCTTCGCGCCGCTCGCCGAGGACCGGGTCGAGTACATCGAGGACCACGCCCTCGGCATGAAGCGCGTCGAGGTCCGCTGCGCCAACTGCGGCTCCCACCTCGGCCATGTCTTCGAGGGCGAGGGCTACGGCACCCCCACCGACCTCCGCTACTGCATCAACAGCATCAGCCTGACCCTCGCGCCTGCCTGACCCGCGCCTGCCGCTCGCCTGACCGACGCTAGCCCGGTGGGGTTCTAGACTGGGGCGGCTGGTGGAGTCTGGGGAAGGAAATTGGTGGCTGACGAAGTCCGTAGTCCGCGGGTTCTCGATGTGCTGGCGGCGGAGGAGCCGTGGGAGGTGCCGGGCGCGTGGCTGGCTCGCATCCGGGCGCAGCTCAAGGCCTGGGCGGACGATCCCGAGGCGCTGCGGCCGTTGCGCCCCGAGGCGTTCCCGGACTTCGTCAAGGGAACCCCCGCCGCGGTCTGGTACACCCACCAGGTGGCACCGCTGCTGACCGGGTGGATCCCGGTCCTGCACGGTGAGTACGCCGACCTGTCGACCGAGCTGACCCACGAGTTCTACCGGCCGTCCTCCCGCCTCGGCGGCAGCGGCCACGTGATCTACGCCGCGCAGACCGACTGGCACCTGCAGGCGATCGCCGGCGCGCGCGGCTTCCGCGAGAACGGTCGCAGGCACGCTCTGCAGCTGTCCCGCAACGTCGTCGCGATGTTCGTCGACGCTCCCCCGATGGCGGCGCGCGCGACGGCCCTGACCGCCGCGTTCGACCGCGTTCTGGCCGACCGTGAGCTCACCGAACTGCACGTCGCCGGCGAGTACGACGACATCGCGAAGTACTGGCGTACCGAGGCGCTCAAGGACTCCGAGCGCGCCGTACTCCCCGAGCTCGCCGGCCCCACCGCCGCCCTGCGGTACTCGCTGAACTCGGTCCGGGACACGCACGCCCGGATGCTGATGCTGAGCCCGGACGAGTACGCCGGCGACTTCGCCCAGGTACTGGCCGAGCTGATCCTGGCGACGGGACTGCGCGGAATCCCGAAGTCCGTCGCGGGCGTCCTCGGCAACTCCGCGGTCGACGTTCACAAAGCACTCCAGGAGATCGACCCGACCTTCTCGCTGCAGACCTGGCACGGCCACGTCAACCAGTGGATGTCCCGCGCGATCCGCAACGGCCAGGCGCCGCTCGCCCGGTCCTGGGGCGCCGCTGCCGCGCGGGTCGGCGTACACCTGGCCGGTGTGCTCAACCGGGCGCCCTGGCCGGAGCCGGAGGTGCCGGACCTGACCACGCTGTTCCGGATGCTCGACCGCGAGCGCTGGAGCGCCCTCGAGAACCAGGCAGCCGCCAACCAGGAGGCCTCGCTGTCGGCCGCCTGGAAGGACGTCAAGAAGGACGAACAGAACAGGGCGGGCGACGGCGGCACGCTCGACGATCCGCTGCCGAAGCCGGTCGACTACAGCGACAACCCGCTGGCCGAGCTCGACTCGCTGATCGGCCTGGAGTCGGTCAAGGACGCGGTCCGCAAGATGGTCGCCGAGGTGAAGACGAACCTCCGCCGGGCCGAGCTCGGGCTCCCGAGTCACGAGCGTGCGCGGCACATGGTGTTCGTCGGCAAGCCCGGTACGGCGAAGACCACGATCGCCCGTCTGCTCAGCCGGATCTACCACCAGCTCGGCGTCCTGGAGAAGGGTCACGTGGTCGAGGTCGACCGCTCCGACCTGGTCGGCGCCGGCGTCGGTTCGACCGCGCCGATGACCGCGGCCAAGTTCCGCGAGGCGCTCGGCGGCGTGCTGTTCATCGACGAGGCGTACAGCCTGACGCCGGAGAACACCCCGGGTGACTACGGTCTGGAAGCGGTCGCGACGATCCTGAAGCTGATGGAGGACCACCGCAACGACTGCATCGTGATCGTCGCCGGGTACCACCGCGAGATGCAGCGGTTCATGGAGTCCAACACCGGTCTGCAGTCCCGGTTCCCGAAGCTGCTGTCGTTCAGCGAGTACGACACCGACCAGCTGGTCGCGATCTTCGAGCTGCAGGCCCGGCAGAAGGGCATGATCTACGGCGAGGAAGTGCTGGACAAGGTCCGCGCCGTCATCCCGCCCGCGCCGCGTGGCCACAGCTTCGGTAACGGCCGTTTCATCCGGAACGTGCTCGAGGAAGCCGTCTCCAACCAGGCCACCCGGCTGTCCGCCAGCGACCCGGACAAGCTCACCGAGCGGGACCTGCGCGAGCTGATCCCGTCCGACGTCCGCCCCCCGACCTCGATGCGCGCCGAGGACTACCTGCTGCAGAAGCCCGGCACCTAAACCGGGGTGGCGAGCGCGACCGGGTTGCCTTCCGGGTCGGCGAGGTAGGCCTGGCGTTCGCCCCAGGGCATGGTGGCCGGCTCCTGCAGGACCGGGTGGCCGGCCGCGCGGAAGCGTTCCACCTCCGCCTCGACGTCGTCGACGTACACGAACAGCTCGAAGCGCGGCGCCGTACCGACCGTGATGCCGAGCTGGGCCTCGGGCCAGTTGGCGTCGGACAGGCCGAGGGACGACTCGCCGCGCTCCAGGCCGACGTAGTGCGGGTCGCCCTCCAGCGGGAACTGGTACGTCGGTTCGTAACCGAGGAGCGTGTAGAACGCGACGGACCGGCGTACGTCGGCGACGTACAGCACCGGGAACGCCTTGCGGTGCAGCTGCGTCATATCAAGCCCACCCCTCCGCCCCGGTCAGGCCAGGTTGGCGATCAGATCGCCGGGCTCGGTCCGCTTGCCCGTGTAGAACGGGATCTCCTCGCGGACATGCCGGCGGGCGGTCGAGGCGCGCAGGTCGCGCATCAGGTCGACCATCCGGTGCAGCTCGTCGGCCTCGAACGCGAGGATCCACTCGTAGTCACCGAGCGCGAACGACGCCACAGTGTTCGCCCGCACGTCCGGGTAGGTGCGCGCCATCTTGCCGTGCTCGGCGAGCATGAACCGGCGCTCCTCGTCCGGCAGCAGGTACCACTCGTAGGACCGGACGAACGGGTACACGCAGATGTAGCCGCGCGGCTCCTCGTCGGCCAGGAACGCCGGAATGTGGCTCTTGTTGAACTCGGCCGGCCGGTGCAGCGCGAACTGCGACCAGACCGGTACCAGGTGCCGCCCGAGCCGTGAGCGGCGCAACTGGTGGTACGCCTCCTGCAGCGCGTCCGAGGTCGGCGCGTGCCACCAGATCATGAAGTCGGCGTCCGCCCGGAAGCCTTCGACGTCGTAGAACCCGCGGATCACCACGTCGTCGGCGGCCAGCTTCCCGATCAGATCGTTGAGCTCGGCGGTCAGCTCCTCCCGGTCGACGTCACCGAGCGGCGTCTCGACCTTGAACACCGACCACAGTGTGTAGCGGATGACGTCGTTGAGCTCACGGGCTTTCGGCTTACCAGTCACGACTTCATTGTCTCCGATGCGTTCAGGTGCTCCCGCACCCGGGTGGCCGCCTTGCCGCCCGAGGCCACACACGCGGCGATCCCGACACCCCGGTACGCCGCTCCACACACCGCCAGCCCGGGTACGCCGGACACCGCGGTCTCGACCCGGTCGACGCGATCCAGGTGCCCGACGGCGTACTGCGGAAGACCACCGCCCCACCGCGTCACCAGCGACCCGACCACCTCGGCCTGCAGTCCGATCGCCTTGCGCAGATCTGCCACCGCGAGCTGAACCAGCTCCTCGTCGGACCGCTGCAGCACGTACTCCTCACCGAGCCGCCCGACCGAGGCACGCAGGACCGCGAGCTCTCCCCCGGCCTCCGCGGACCACGCCCACTTGGCGTGCGAGTACGTCGACGCCTTGATCGTCCGGCCCTCCACGGACGGCACCAGGAACCCGGACCCGGCGGCCTCCGACGGCCAGTCGCGCTTCCGGACGGCGAGCGTGACGATCGCCATGCTCGCGTACTCGATGCCCGCCAGCTCGGTCGATGCCGCGGGCACCAATTCCCCCAGCATCCGTCCGGCCGGAGCAGCCGGTACGGCGACCACGACCGCATCCGCCGAGAGGTACGTCGGTGCGGGCACCGGTCCCGCCTCCAGCTCGAACCCGTCGGCGGTCCGCGAGATCCGGCGTACGGCGAGCTTGGTGCGGATCTCGACACCGCGGGCGGTCAGGTCCTGCTCGAGGGCGCCGATCAGGCGGTTGATGCCGCCGACGATGCCGGCGAAGACCGGCTGGCCGGCGCGCTTCTGGCCCAGTTCGCGCAGCTCGGCCGTGGCGGCGAGCAGGCTCGGCGCGGTCCGCAGCTTGGCGTACAGGTCGGGTACGGCGGCGGCGAGCGAGATCTCCTCGGCCTTCCCGGCGTACACCCCGCCGAGCAGCGGGTCGATCAGCTTGTCGGTCACCGCGGAACCCATGCGGTCGGCGACGAACCGCCCGATCGCCACATCCTCCGTCAGCGCGGGCGCGGGCAACTCGGCCTCGTGCGCGACCTGCTCGGCGGCCGCTTCCCCGAGTACGTCGGCAGTCGCGGCCGCATCGACCGGGACGCCCATCACGGTCGGCGGGATCGCGCGGATCCGGTCGCCGATCCACAGCCCGGCCGAGGTCGTTGCCGGATGCACCAGGTCGTCCCCGAGCCCGACGGCCCGGATCAGCTCGACCGCCTCCGGCCGCCGCGCCAGCACCGACTCGGCGCCCAGGTCGACCGGCACACCCTCGATCGCGTCTCCGGCCAGCTTCCCGCCCAGCCGCGGCGACCCTTCGAGGACCGTGATCCGCGGCGGGTTCGGCCCGGTCGCGAGCGCATGCGCCGCCGCCAGTCCACTGATGCCGCCGCCGACCACAACGACCCGGTTCACACGTTCTCCAAGCTCAACTCGTACTTGGTTCCCGGTCCGAGGTCGGTGCTGGAGCTCCCGACCGGCCGGAATCCGGTGCGCGTTAGCACCGCCTGCGAGGCGCCGTTGTGGTTCGAGGCCCCGGCCGTGAGCGCCGTCAGTCCGTACTCCGTCCGTGCGACCTCGATGACCGCCCGGACAGCCGCCTTCGCGAGGCCCTTCCCGGCCCACTTCTCGGCGATCCGGTAGCCCAGCTCGGCCGACCCGTTCTCGAGGTCCATCAGGTTCACCCGGCCGACCACGGCTCCGGTGTTGTCGACCAGCACGTGGAAGCGGCAGACGCCGGCCTCCTGCTCGGCGAGCAGGGCGGCGTGCCGGGTCGCGTAGTCCGTGAAGAACTCGTCGCCGCGGTCCCACACCCACGAGGCGAAGTACTGCCGGTTCTCCTGCTCGAACGCGAGCACCGCGTCCGCGTGGTCCGGTCGCAGCGGCTCCAGGGTGACGTCGTAATCAGGCAGGTACATGGGCCGACTTCGTCTGGACGTACTGCGCGACCCGGTGCAACACCTCGGGATCGGCGTTCGGCGGGACGCCGTGGCCGAGGTTGAAGATGTGGCCGGGGGCCGCCTTGCCCTCGGCGAGGATCCGGTCGATCTCCGGCTCGATCGTCTCCCACCCGGTGAACAGCAGCGCCGGGTCGAGGTTGCCCTGCAGCGGCTTCGGACCAACCCGCCGTACGGCCTCGTCCAGCGGGACACGCCAGTCGACGCCGACGACATCGGCCCCGGCCGCGCTCATCAGACCGAGCAGCTCGCCCGTGTTCACGCCGAAGTGCACCCGCGGTACGCCGTACTCCTTCAGCGCCTCGAACACCTTCGCGGAGTGCGGCAGCACGAACCGCTCGTAGTCCCGCCGCGACAACCCACCGGCCCACGAGTCGAACAGCTGGATCGCCGACGCGCCGGCCTCGACCTGCACGGCCAGGTACGCGATGGCGACGTCCGCCAGCCGGTCGGCCAGCGCGTGCCACAGGTCCGGGTTGCTGTGCATCATCGCCTTGGTCTTGGCGAAGTCCTTGCTGGGCCCGCCCTCGACCAGGTACGACGCGACCGTGAACGGGGCACCGGCGAACCCGATCAACGGCGTACCGCCGAGCTCGGTCACCAACTGCTGCACCGACTCCGTGGTGAACGAAACGTCGCTCGGAGTGACCGGACGCACCGTGGCGACGCCCGCGGCGTCCCGGATCGGGTCCGCGACGACCGGACCGACACCCGGCTTGATCTCGACGCCGAACCCGGCCGCTTTCAGCGGGAGCACGATGTCGGAGTAGTAGATCGCCGCGTCGACGCCGTAACGGCGGACCGGCTGCAGCGTTATCTCCACGACGAGGTCGGGCCGCATACAGGACTCGAGCATCGTGATGCCCTCGCGGACGGCACGGTACTCGGGCAGCGCTCGGCCGGCCTGCCGCATGAACCACACCGGAGTGTGGGGCACCGGCTCACCCCGGGCGGCGAGCAGATAGGCGGAACGGTCCGGAGTGGAGGGTGGCGTCACTGGCACACAGCGATGATCCCACGCTGCGATCACGGCGCAGCGACCCGGTCGCGTCCGGCATACACACAGCTACCGGCGCGTCTTAGCAGGCGGCGGTGAGTAATCAGTCGTAGGCTGCCGACATGGGTGCCCGCAAGCAGGTCGACGCGCCACCCGCGGAGTTCGCCGAGGCAGTCTCGCAATTACGAGGTGCCCGGTTCCGGCCCGAGGTTTTCGTCGAGGAGATGCCCGCACCGCAGCGGATCGCACCGCATGCGGCGGCGGTCAGCGCCGACGTGACGGTCGACGGCGACGATGTCGCCACCGGCCGCCTGGTCATCCTCTACGACCCGGACGGGAACGACGCCTGGCAGTCGACCTTCCGCTGTGTTGCATACGTGCGCGCCGCCGTCGAACCGGAGATGGTGACCGACGCGCTGCTCGGCGGCGTGGGCTGGACCTGGCTGATGGAGGCGCTGGCGGACCGCGGTGCCGACTTCCTGGCCCCGAGCGGTACCGTCACCAGGGTGGTATCGGAGAGCTTCGGCGGCATGGCCGACGACGACGCGACCGCGGAGATCGAGATCCGCGCGTCCTGGAGTCCCGTGCCCGGCCCCGGCGGGACGGTCGACGTGACCCGGCACGCCGAGGCGTGGGGCGAGGTGCTGTGTACGGCGGCCGGACTGCCGCCGGTGCCGCCGGGGGTGGTCGCGATGCCGACCCGGCGTGGACAGCGGGGCCGATGAGCCCAGCCAACACCCAGCCGTCGTCCGCTCCGGACGACCCGACGGCGCAGAACCAAGAAGGGAACCTGCCCCTGCTGGAACTCCGGGACGGGTTGTCGGAGGTGATCGACACCGACTCCGCGCTCACCGACACCGTCGAGGCGTTCCGCTCCGGCACGGGTCCGGTGGCTGTCGACGCCGAGCGCGCCTCCGGCTACCGCTACTCACACCGCGCGTACCTCGTCCAGCTCCGCCGTGAGGGCTCCGGGTCCGCGCTCGTCGACCCGATCCCGTTCGGCGACCTGTCCGCGCTCGGTGACGCGATCGTCGACACCGAGTGGATCATCCACGCCGCGAACCAGGACCTGGCCTGCCTGGCCGAGGTCGGGATGGTCCCGCGGCAGGTGTTCGACACCGAACTCGCCGGCCGCCTGCTCGGGTACCCGAAGGTCGGCCTCGCCTCGCTCGTGAGCGAAGTACTCGGCTACCGGATGCGCAAGGAGCACTCCGCGGCCGACTGGTCGACCCGGCCGCTCCCGGCGCCCTGGCTGGTGTACGCCGCCCTGGACGTCGAGATGCTGATCGAGCTGCGGAACGCGATCGAGCAGGAGCTGCGCCGCGAAGGCAAGTGGGACTGGGCCGAGCAGGAGTTCGCCGCGATCCTGGACGCTCCCCCGCGGGAGCCGAAACCGGACCCGTGGCGCCGTACGTCGGGTATGCACCGGGTCCGGAACCGCCGCAGCCTGGCCGTCGTCCGGGCGCTCTGGGAGGCCCGCGACCAGATCGCCGCGTCGGCCGACATCTCCCCCGGCCGCGTGCTGCCGGACGCGGCGATCGTCGAGGCGGCGTCCGCGATGCCGACCGACCGCGACACGCTGCAGAAGCTCACCGCCTTCAAGGGCCGCGGCGCCCACCGCCACATGCGGACCTGGTGGGAGGCCATCGACCACGCCCGCAGGCTCCCCGACTCCGAACTCCCCAAGCAGGGCCCGAGGTACGACGGCCCGCCGCCGGCCCGCGCCTGGGCCGACCGCGACCCGGACGCCGCAGCCCGCCTCTCGGCCGCCCGCGCCGCCGTCGCCGAGATCGCCGAGGCCCACCGCCTCCCCACCGAGAACCTCCTCGCCCCGGACACGATCCGCCGCCTGGCCTGGTCCCCACCACCGGACCTGAGCCGCGAAGTCGTCGAAACCTTCCTCCGCGACCACCACGCCCGCGAGTGGCAGATCGCCCTCACCGCCGAAGTCCTCACCGCAGCAATGACTTCCGAGGCAAAGAAGCCCCTCGACTAGCTGGCACCACTGGTCTTGGACGGGAACCGGGCGATTGCACCGGAACCGGGGCCGCTGCACAGGAAATAGCCTGTGCAGCGGCCCCGGTTCCTGTGCAACGGCCCCGCGGGAGGCTGGTCAGGCTGGTCAGGCGGGTAGTTGGGACTCGATTGCCTTTACTAGCTCGGGGGATTCTGGTTCGGTGCGGGGGCGGAAGCGGGCGGCTACGGTGCCTTCGGGGGTGATCAGGAACTTTTCGAAGTTCCACTGGATGTCGCCGGCCTCGCCGTCGGCGTCCGGGGTGAGGGTGAGCTCGGCGTACAGCGGGTGGCGGCCCTCGCCGTTGACCTCGAGCTTGTCGAGCATCGGGAACGTCACGCCGTACGTCGTGGAGCAGAAGGTCTCGATCTCCTCGGCGGTGCCCGGCTCCTGGCCGCCGAACTGGTTGCACGGTGCGCCCAGCACGGTGAAGCCGCGGGACGCGTACTTCTTCTGCAGGTTCTCCAAGCCCTCGTACTGCGGCGTCAGACCACACTTCGACGCCACGTTCACGACCAGGACGGCCTTGCCCTTGTACTCGCCGAGCGAGGTCGCGGCACCGGACAGGGTGGTCAACGGGATGTCGTACAGGCTCATGCTTGTCCTTGGAAGGTTGGGAGGTGTTGGGCGAGAAAGCTTTCGGTACGCCGCCACGCCAGCGCGGACGCCTCTGGGTGGTGGAACATCGGCAGTGGGTTGTCGAACGCGTGCCCCGCGCCGTCGTACCGGTGTATCTCGACATCCCCGAGTGCGGGCACAACCGTGTCGACGTCCAGGTACGCGTCGGCGTTGCCGAAGTGGTGCAGGCTGGTCGCGGTCACCTTCGGCGCGAGCTCGAGCAGACCGGGCAACGCGGAGCCGTAGTAGCTCACCAGAACGTCCGGCGACGTCACAGCGGCCACGTTGAAGCCGAGCCCGCCACCGAAGCAGAAGCCGACCACCCCGGTGCCCTTGCGCCGCGCCTTCAGTTGCTCCAGTACGGCGACCGCGTCCATCACAGCCTGGTCCCAGTCGAGCCGCCCAACGATGCCCATCGCACGCGGCAGCAGGTCCGGCGAGGACTCGTCCAGGTCGGTGTCGTCCAGGCGCCAGTAGATCTCCGGCGCGGCAACGTAGTACCCGAGCGCGTGCAGATCCGCCGCGCGTTGCTTGATGTAGTCGGAGACCCCGAAGATCTCCTGCAGGAGCAGGATTCCGGGTGCCTCGGAATCAGCGGATCCCCACTCGTGGACTGGTATCTCCGATGTCACACCGTGAAGCGTACGACCTCGCGCGTAACCGGCTCGGGTGCGGGGGCGGGGGCGGGCACCCATGCCTTGGTCTCGGCGATGGCGTCGAGGAGGAGGTGGTACAGCCGGTCGTCCGGATCCGGTACGCAGGCCTGCGAGATCCCCTCGACCGCGCAGGAGACCGCGCGAGGCGCCGTACGGCGGGCGAAGTCCGGGGTCGCGCGACGCGAGCGGGCGGTGAAGGACCGCGCCCACTTGGTCGCCGACGGGACCGCCTCCAGCACCGCGAGCGACTCCGGCTGGATGTCGTCGGGCGCCCGGCCGTCGATCAGGGCGAGCTGTTTCTCCCCTACCAGCAGGGCGACGGCCAGGATGTACTGGCGCTCCTGCGAGACGACGGGCAGCGCGTGCTGGATGCAGCGCGCGGTGACCCGCGGTACGACGTGCGGGTCGTCCGGGGTCAGGCCGATCACCGACGGGATCAACGGAGCCAGCCGGGACCGGCCGGAATCCGTCGTGCAGTCGTTCACGTCACGCGCGACGCCGGCCAGCAGCGGATGCGTGCAGGACGGGTGGTCCGACCACGGCTCACCGGCCAGGTAGGACGCGAACTCCATGAAGCAGGCGCCTTTGCGCGGACTGCGGTGTTTCCCCCGGCTCAGGACCGGCACGGACAGATCAAGATTGTTCATGGAACAACTCCAGAAACGCGGACCTTGAACTCCAGCATGCGCCCATTCGCGCCGCATTGCCACGGTTGACTGCTTTGTGAGCGGTCGCACAGGCGTGGGAGCTTTGGCGGTTCTGTTACCGACGGGTAGCATCGGGAGCAGCTTTCCCGACCCCAGAGGAGGGCCCTCGTGCCCCGTGAGATCCGCGATGTCGTGTTCGTCGACGGCGTTCGCACCCCGTTCGGCAAGGCCAAGGGCCAGTACGCCGAGACGCGCGCCGACGACCTGGTGATCAAATGCATCCGGGAGCTGCTGCGGCGGAACCCGGGTCTGCCGCCGGAACGGGTGGACGAGGTCGCGATCGCGGCCACCACCCAGATCGGCGACCAGGGCCTGACCATCGGCCGGACCGCCGCGCTGCTGGCCGGCCTGCCGAACACCACGCCCGGCTACGCGATCGACCGGATGTGCGCCGGCGCGATGACCGCCGTCACCACCACCGCCGCCGGGATCGCGTTCGGCGCGTACGACGTGGTTGTGGCCGGCGGCGTCGAGCACATGGGCCGGCACCCGATGGGCGAGGGTGTCGACCCGAACCCGCGGATCATCTCCGAGAAGCTGGTCGACACGTCGGCCCTGGTGATGGGGTCGACCGCGGAGAACCTGCACGACCGGTTCCCCTCGATCACCAAGGAGCGCGCTGACGCGTTCGCGGTCGCCTCTCAGGAGCGCGCCGCGAAGGCCTACGCGAACGACCTGATCCAGCCCGACCTGGTGCCGATCGCCACGCGGTCGGCCGAGCTGGGCTGGGGCTACGCCACCACCGACGAACCGATGCGACCGGGCACCACGATGGAGGACCTGGCCAAGCTGAAAACCCCGTTCCGTCCGCACGGCCGGGTCACGGCAGGCAACTCGGCGGGTATCAACGACGGCGCGACCGCCGCGCTGATCACGTCGGCCGAAGCCGCCGAGGAGCTCGGCCTGAAGCCGAAGATGAAGCTGGTGTCCTACGGTTTCGTCGGCGTCGAGCCCGAGGTGATGGGTTTCGGGCCGGTGCCCGCGACCGAGAAGGCGCTGAAGCTGGCCGGCCTGACCATCGACGACATCCAGGCCTTCGAGGTCAACGAGGCGTTCGCGGTCCAGGTGCTGGCGTTCCTGGAGCACTACGGCATCGCCGACGACGACCCGCGGGTCAACCCGTACGGCGGCGCGATCGCCTTCGGCCACCCGCTGGCGTCGTCCGGGGTCCGGCTGATGAACCAGCTGGCCAAGCAGTTCGAGCAGCGCCCCGAGGTCCGCTACGGCCTCACCACCATGTGCGTCGGCCTCGGCATGGGCGGCACGGTCATCTGGGAGAACCCGAACTGGGAAGGTGCAGCCGCATGAGTCTGCAGGATCTGATCGACTCGGCCTCGGCGCTGTCGACGGACGAGGTTGTCACGCTCGCCCACGCGCGGGACGTCGTACTGCCGAACAAGGCCGGCACGATGGCACTCATCACGCTGGACAACGGGCACGACCACACCAAGCCGAACACCTTCGGTCCCAAGGGCCTGGGTTCGCTGAACGAAGCCGTCGACGCGGCACTCGCCCGCGACGAGATCGTCGCGATCGGTGTCACCGGCAAGCCGTTCATCCTGGCCGCGGGCGCCGACCTGACCGGCGTACCGAAGCTGACCGACCGGGAGCAGGCGCTGGCGCTCGGCAAGATCGGGCACGGCGTGATGCGGAAGCTGGTCGACGGCGGCAAGCCGTCGTTCGCGTTCGTGAACGGTGTCGCGCTCGGCGGCGGGCTCGAGGTCACGCTGCACGCCACCTACCGGACCGTGTCGGTGGCCGCGGGCATGCTGTCGACGCCGGAGGTCTTCCTCGGGCTGATCCCGGGCTGGGGCGGCACCTTCCTGCTGCCGAACCTGATCGGCGCGGACAACGCGGTGAAGGTCGTCGTCGAGAACGCCCTCAACCAGAACAAGATGCTCAGCGGGCCGGAGGCGGTGAAGCTCGGCATCGGCGACGTACTGCTGGAGTCGGCGGACTTCCTCGAGCAGTCGCTGATCTGGGCGTCGAAGGTCCTCACCGGTGAGATCACGGTCCAGCGGGCGGAGATCGACCGCGGCGACGCGTGGGACGCGGCTGTTGCCCGGGGCAAGAGTTTCGCCGACGTCAAGGTGAGCGGCGCGGCGCCGGCGCCGTACCGTGCGCTGGACCTGATCGCGGCGGCTCGCGACAACGACCGGGACCGTGGGTTCGCGGCCGAGGACGAGGCGCTCGCCGACCTGATCATGAGCGAGGAGCTGCGCAGCGGCCTCTACGCCTTCGACCTGGTGAACAAGCGGGCCAAGCGCCCGGCCGGCGCGCCGGACAAGTCGCTCGCGCGGCCGGTCTCGAAGGTCGGTGTCGTCGGCGCGGGTCTGATGGCGGGTCAGCTGGCGCTGCTGTTCGCGCGGCGGCTCGAGGTTCCCGTCGTACTGACGGACCTCGACCAGGAGCGCGTGGACCGCGGCGTCGGGTATGTGCACGGTGAGATCGACAAGCTGCTCGCGAAGGGCCGTCTGCGCCAGGACAAGGCAAACCAACTGAAGGCACTGGTCACCGGGTCGGTCGACCGCTCGGTGTTCGCGGACGCCGACTTCGTGATCGAGGCCGTGTTCGAGGAGCTGCAGCTGAAGAAGACGATCTTCGCCGACCTGGAGAAGATCGTCCGGCCGGACGCGATCCTGGCCACCAACACGTCGTCGTTGTCGGTGACCGAGATGGCCGCGGACCTGGAGCACCCGGAGCGGGTCGTCGGGTTCCACTTCTTCAACCCGGTCGCGGTGCTGCCGCTGCTGGAGATCATTCGTGCGGACCGGACCGACGACGCGTCGCTCGCGACGGCGTTCGCGGTCGGCAAGACGCTGAAGAAGTCCTGCGTGCTCGTCAAGGACGCGCCGGCGTTCGTGGTCAACCGGCTGCTGACCCGGTTCCTCGGTGAGGTCAGCGCGGCGGTGGACGAAGGTACGCCGATCCTCGAGGCGGACAAGGCGCTGTCGGCGCTCGGGTTGCCGATGCCGCCGTTCGTCCTGCTGCAGCTCGTCGGGCTGCCGGTCGCGTTGCACGTCGCGGAGACGATGAACCGGGCGTACCCGGACCGGTTCGCGGTGTCGGAGAACCTGGCGAAGGTCGTCGCCGCGGGCAAGAGCTCGTTCTACATCTGGCCGGAGGGCAAGCCGGTCGTGGACCCGGAGGTCGAGGCGCTGGTGACGGTCGGCGACAAGCCGTCCACCGCCGACGAGCTGCGCACCCGGGTGCTGACCGCCCTCGCCGAGGAGATCAAGATCATGCTCGACGAGGGCGTGGTCGCGGAGGCGCAGGACATCGACCTGTGCCTGCTCCTGGGCGCCGGCTGGCCGTTCCACCTCGGCGGCATCACGCCGTACCTGGACCGCTCCGGGATCGCGGAGAAGGTCAACGGGAGCCGCTTCTTGCCGAAGGGTGTGGCGAGTCTCGCCTGACAGACCGCTGGGGGGCGGTACGGAGCCGGAAGCCCGCTCCGTCCCCCAGCACCTTCAGCCCTTGAACTTCTTGGCTCCGGCAACGACCTGTGCCGCGGTCAGGCCGGTGTCCTTGGTCAGGACCGTTTCGCCGTGCTGCGAGAGGTCGGCGTACAGGGTGGCGAGCTTCTTCTCGCCCAGCTTGTCGGCCAGGTACTCGACGATCCACCAGCTGGTTCCGTAGGCCCGGCCGGCGTCATCGGCGAAGACCTTCTCGCTGGGCAGCGCCGTCAGCTTCGACAGGTACGCCGTTCGGACGCGCTTGCGGTACGGGTCGACGGTCCAGTGCGGATCGTCCTCGATCGAGCGGCAGCGGACGTACTCGGCGAGACCTTCGACGGCCCAGATCGGCGCGTCGACGCCCAGCGTCGACGTCGCCACGTGGGTCATCTCGTGGACGAGGAGGTCCTTGTCGAGCTTCTTGCGGAGTGCGGGGTTCACGACGATCCGGCTGCCGATCGGGCGCCCGATCGGCTTCCCCAGCTGCTCCCCCTCGAACAACGTCACGGCCTTCGCCGCGATCGTCCAGCCGTCGCCGCTTCCGGCCGTCCAGAGCGTCGACATCACCCCCGGCAGCGGCATCGCCACGACCAGCACCGCCCCGTTCCACGGGCGCTTCCAGTGCTTGCGGACCGAGGTCACGGCATTGCCCGCTGCCTTCGCGATCTTCGTGCCGAGGCTCGCCTCGCGCTTGTCGACGACCACGACGACATTGCCCCGCCGGACCAGCTGGACCTCGTCGAAGTCCCACGGCTGGCGATGGCCGGCCTCGGTCAGCAGCTCGTCGATCGCGGTGTCGTCGACGAGCACCCAGGCGCCGGCCCGCGGCACGAAGGTGTACCCGAGGTCGGTCTGCACGGGCCGCGGATCCAGCCCGGCAATCTGGTACCGCATCATCACCCGCGTCGAGAACGCCCCCGCCCCGAACTTGTCGACCAGGGCCGGCACCGCATCGAACCCGTCGGCGGTGAAGTACCGCAGCGTGCTGAACCCGAACTTCCGCAGGTTCGTGAACAGCGTCCGCTGCCGCGCGACGAGCTCGGTCTGCTTCGGGTCGACCGGCGCCAGGAACGCCTTCAGATCGCCCGTGAGCACGGCAGCTGATCGTCGGGCCAGGACCACGTCCAGCGCCGTCTTGCGGGCGGCCTTCTGCGAAGCGGTGAGCTGTCCAGGCGTCGTACTGGGCGTTGCCCGCGCGGCGAGCACGCCGGCGCCGGACGCAGTGTCACCGTGCCAGGGCCTGACAGCGACAACCGCGCCGGACGCGACCAGCGCCAGCGCGGCAACGCCTGCGAACAGGCGTTTCGGGTGGTTCATTGGTGTCCCCCTCGGACGGTCGGCTGATCCTAACCGCAGCCGACCGTCCCCGGGGACGGGATCAGGCCTTCTGGGCCTCGCCGGTGCGCTCCTCCAGCCCGACGCGGCTGCGCCGGTAGCCGTACACGGCGTAGAGGACGAAGCCGAGCACCATCCAGATCGCAAACCGCAGCCAGGTCTCCAGCGACAGGTTCAGCATCAGGTACAGGCAGATCAGCGCCGCCAGGATCGGGATCACCGGGTTGCCCGGCACCCGGAACGAGCGCTGGATGTCGGGACGGCTCCGGCGCAGTAGCGGTACCGCGATCGAGACCAGGGTGAACGCGGCCAGCGTGCCGATGTTCACCATCTCCTCGAGCTTGCCGATCGGGGTCACCCCGGCCACGATCGCGACGACCACGCCGATGCCGATCGTCAGGCGGTACGGCGTACCCCACTTCGGGTGCGTCTTGCCGAGCTGCCGCGGCATCAGGTGGTCGCGGCTCATCGCGAACACGACGCGCGCGGCGCCGATCATCAGGGTCAGTACGACGGTGGTCAGACCGGCGACCGCACCCGCGGAGATCAGCGTCGCGAATCCGCCGCGGCCGACGGACCGGAACGCTTCCGCGAGCGCGGCCTCACCGCTGATGTCGGAGTACTTCACCATGCCGGTGATGACGATGCAGACCAGCACGTAGAGCACGGTGCAGATGGCCAGCGAGCCGATGATTCCGCGCGGCAGGTCGCGCTGCGGGTTCTTCGCTTCCTCGGCCGTGGTCGCGACCACGTCGAACCCGATGAACGCGAAGAACACCAGCGACGCGCCCGATACCAGGCCCATCACGCCGAACGTCGACGGCGTGAACCCGAACAGTGCCTGGAACAACGGCGTGGTGATGGTGACGCCCGCGTCCGGAGTCTCGACACTCGGCGGGATGAACGGCGTCAGGTTCGAGCCCTTGATGTAGAACAGGCCGGCGACGATCACGAACAGCACCACGAACAGCTTGATCGCGACCAGCACCAGGTTGACCCGCAGGGACTCCTTGATGCCGATCGTCGCGAGGGTCGCGAGCACCAGGACGAGCAGGATCGCCAGCACGTTGACGTGGCTGTCCGGTCCGATCGACGACGGCCAGCCCAACCCGATCTGGTCGAGGAACAAGGCGGCGTACGTCGACCAGCCCTGGGCCACGACGCTTGCCCCGAGCATCAACTCCAGCAGCAGGTCCCAGCCGATGATCCAGGCGAAGATCTCACCGAGCGCGAAGTACGAGAACGTGTACGCCGAACCCGACACCGGCACGGTGGACGAGAACTCGGCGTAGCACAGCGCGGCCAGCGCGCAGCAGACGGCGGCCAGCACGAAGGACAGTGCGATCCCGGGACCGGCGTACAGCTTGGCGGCGCGGCCGGTGAGGGTGAAGATGCCGGCGCCGATGATGACGCCGATGCCGAAGACGGTCAGGTCGATCGCGGTGAGGCGTTTCTTCAGCTGGTACTCCGGCTCGTCGGTGTCGGCGATCGACTGCTCGATCGTCTTCTTCCGCACAAGACTCATCTGCGCCTCCTCAAGGTGGACGGAACCCCTTCGAGGTTGCTCCTCTGACAGCGCGAGGTCAAACCGCCACTCAGCGTTGTGGCCGGTATGTTGTCAGTGACGTCCAGAGGGTCGCTTCGGTGAGCCCGGTGCGACCCAGGAGGATGCGATCGCGGGACGCCTGATCGGTGCCGTTGCGCGCCATGTCCTCGTACAGCTCCTCGACCTTGCCGAGTCCGATCCGCTGCACGAGAAAGCGCACCGCCAGCCAGCTGACGCCGTACACGTCGGCCGAGTTCTGGTAGAAGCCCGCGTCGCTGGGCAGCGCGCTCAGCTGCGGTACGGCGTCGTCGATGACCTCCTGCTCCCACTTGCCGACCTCGCCCGGTCCGCTGACGGCTTCGATCCCGCGCCAGGACACGTACTCCGCGGCGCCTTCGGCCAGCCACAACGGTTCGTACCCGCCGAGGTCCGCGGTCGCGACGTGGGTGATCTCGTGCGACAGCAGGATCTCGTCGACACGGTCGCGCTCGTTCGGGTTGATCACGACGTACCCGCCGGCGACCGTACCGTCGGCGGTGTCCTGACCGGGCAGCGAGGAGAACGTCGTACCGGTGCTCGCCGCGGACTCGATGTCCTCGTCGGCGAACCTGGCGTCGCGGACCTCGGTCTCGTCGAGCGCGATCACGAACACCGAGCCGGTCCAGTGCAACGGCCAGTACGTCGCGACCTCGTGCAGCCCCTCGGCCGCTTCGGTGGCGATCGCCCGGCCGCGGGTCGTGTCGCCCTTCTCCACGACGACGAGGACCCGTGGACCGCGCTGCACCTCGATCCGGCCGAGGTCCCAGGCCTCGCGGTGCGCGCCCGGCCCGAGGTCGTTGTCCAGTTCGTCGTCGGCGGTGAGCAGCCAGTGGCCGCCGCGGGCGACGAACGTGTAGCCGAGCTCGGTCGTCACCGGCGTGAAGTCGACCTTCGGGATCTGGTACCGCATCAGGACCCGGACCAGGTACGTCGTAGTGCCGTGGGCCTTGAGGACGGCCGGGTTGAAGCGCTCCTCGGCCTGGCTGTAGCCGAGTTCGGTGAAGCCGATCTCGACCAGGTTCGCGAACAGGATCTTCTGCGCGGCGCGGAGCTTCTTGTTCGCCGGATCGACGTCGGCCAGGAACAGCGCCTCGTTGCCGGTCTGCACCGCCTGGGCGCGGCGGATCAGGATGGTGTCGATCGCGACCCGCCGGGCGGCGACCGTGGCGGCGATCCGGGACGGCTTGGTCGCCTTCGGCGGCGCCGGTGTCGCGGTCTGCGTGGCGGCGGCCCGCTCGTGGGCGTCCTGCTCACGTTGTTCAACGGTGTAGACGACGCCGCCCGACACCAGGGCAACCGCCAGCACCAGGCCGATCCAGCGGCGGGGCCCAGCAGGCAGCCCCTCATTGGGCGTCGTCGCACTCACTTCGGGTCGTTCTCCTCCGAGTACCCGATCGTTGCAGCCGGGCTACCCTACTCGACGCTCGCCGCTTTACGCTGCGGCCGCGGCCTGGAGGGCGCGGAAAAGTCCCGCCTCCGTCATCCCGACATGCTCGAGCATGATCCGGTCGCGTTCCTTCTGCGTCGAGCCGAGCGTGGCCAGCTCCCGGTACAGCGTGCCGACCTCGACCCCGCCGAACCGCGTGAACAGGTAGTCGAGCGCGAGCCAGGACAACGGGTACGAGCTGTCGGCCTGGTCGAAGAACGTGTCGTCGGCGGGCAGGCTCTTCGCCTTCGCCAGGTACTTCGTCCGCACGTCCAGCCGGTACTCCTTGATCGCCAGGTTCTTCTGCCCGTCCATCGGCAGGAACTCGACGTACGTCGCGGCACCTTCGACCAGCCAGCGTGGGCCGTACGGACCGTACGGCGCGGTCGCGACGTGGGTGAACTCGTGGGCCAGCGTGCGGGCGTCGACCTTGTTCCGGTTGTGGGGATTGATGACGACGTACGAATCGGCCCGCTGTCCCTCGCCGGTGACCTCGCCGGGCAGTGTCCGGTACACCCAGGTCGCCATCGCGAGCGCGTCCTCGGCGTTCTTCGGCTGCGTGTAGTCGGCGCCGCGGACCACCTTGTCGTCGAGCGCGATCACCACCCCCGAGCCGTTCCAGCCGCCGGGCCAGCGCTTCGAGACCGCCTGCACGGCGCTGAGCGACATCTTGACCAGCTTGTCCGCGAGGGCGTCCTGACCCTTGTCGACGACCACGAGAACGCGTGCAGCGCGCTGCACGAGGACCGGCTCCATGTCCCACGCTTCCTGATGCGAGCCGCGCGGCAGGCGCTTGTCCAGGTCGGAGTCGGAGACCAGCATCCAGGTGCCGTTGGGCCGCCGCGTGAAGGTGTAGCCGAGCATCGCGCGGACCGGAACCAGGTCGATGCCGCGGATCTGGTAGGTCATCGCGACGGCCACGAGGTACGTCGACGGGCCGTACTTCTGGGCGATCGTGTCGTCGTACTGCTGGGCCAGTTGCTGGTAGGTGAGCTTCGCGAAACCGAACTGCCGCAGGTTCGTGAACAAGGTGCGCTGGCTCGCGACGAGCCGCTTGTTGCCGGGATCGACGTCAGCGAGAAACGCCTGCTCGTTGCCGGTGAGGACTGCTTCCGAGCGGCGCCGCAGCACCTGGTCGACGGCCGCCGATCGCGCGGCCTGGTCGACCGTCGGCGTGCTGGTGGTGGCGCCGGCAGCGCGACCGTCGGTCTGGCTGGAGCGATGCAGGGCGAGACCGCCGGCCACCGCGACCGTCACCAGGGCGATCGACAGCAGGACCGGCCAGACGCGCGATCGCCGGCGCGTGGCCGCGTGGCGGCTGTGTCGCCCTGCCTCGGCCACGGTCCCCTGCTACGTACCCGGGCGGTCGCCGGCGGTGTCCGGCTCGCTCAGAGCTTCTGCCTGCCGCGTGAGCTGCTCGGTGATCTCCCGCGCCACCTCTTGGCCGGTGAGCCCGATCGCCTGCAGTACGACGGCGCGCTTGGCGTGCTCGAGGAACTCCTGCGGTACGCCGAAGTCGCGGAACGGGGTCGCGACGCCGGCATCGCGCAGCGCCTGGGCGATCATCGTGCCGCAGCCGCCGGCGCGGCCGTTGTCCTCGATCGTGGCGACCAGCTCGAACTCCTTGGCCAGCTCGACCAGCTGCGGGTTCACCGGCTTCACCCACCGCGGGTCGACCACGGTGACACCGAAACCGTGCGCCTGCAGGCGCTGCGCGACCTCCATCGCGGTCGCCGCCATCGCGCCGATACCGACCAGCAGCACGTCCTTGCCGGATCGATGGAGTACGTCGATCTCCCCGACGTGGTCGATCGCCTCGATGTCCGGGAACACCTCACCCTTCGCGTAGCGCAACACCGTCGGGGCGTCGTCGACCTCGATGGCCTCGTTCAGGAGCTCCTGGACCCGCTTGCCGTCCCGCGGAGCGGCGAGGCGCAGCTCCGGGACGAGGTTGGCCAGCGACATGTCGTAGATGCCGTTGTGAGTCGGGCCGTCATCACCAGTGACACCCGCACGGTCGAGGACGAAGGTCACACCGCACTTGTGCAGTGCGACGTCCAGCAGCAGCTGGTCGAAGGCACGGTTGAGGAACGTCGAGTAGAGACCGACGACCGGGTGCAGGCCGCCCAGCGCGAGGCCGGCGGCGCTGGTCACCGCGTGCTGCTCGGCGATACCGACGTCGAAGATCCGGTCCGGGAACTCCTCCGCGAACGGCGCGAGCCCCGTCGGGTGCAGCATCGCCGCGGTGATCGCCACCACGTCCGGCCGCCGGTGGCCGATCTTGATCAGCTCGTCGGAGAACACGTCCGTCCAGCCGCGCGGCTTGTTCACCGGGCGGATCTGGTGCAGGTTGTCCTCCTCGTCCTGCTCGGCGGCGGCGTACCCGAAGCCCTTCTTGGTCACCGCGTGCACGATCACCGGGCCGCCGAACGCCTTCGCGTTGCGGAGCGCGTCCTCGAGCGCCTGCCGGTCGTGACCGTCGACAGGACCGACGTACTTGAGGCCGAGGTCCTCGAACATGCCCTGCGGGGCGAGCATGTCCTTCAGGCCCTTCTTGACGCCGTGCAGCACCTCGTACATCGGCGGGCCGACGTACGGCGTCCGCCCGAGGTTCTTCTTGATCAGGTCGAGAACCTTCTCGTACCGCGGGTTGGTCCGCAGGCTGGTGAGGTGGGTCGCGAGACCGCCGACGGTCGGGCTGTACGACCGGCCGTTGTCGTTCACGATGATGACGAGATTGAGGTCCTTGGCGGCGGCGATGTTGTTCAGCGCCTCCCAGGCCATGCCGCCGGTCAGCGCGCCGTCGCCGATCACCGCGACCACGTGCCGGTCCTCGCCGCGCACCCGGTACGCCTTGGCCAGGCCGTCGGCGTACGACAAGGCGGTCGAGGCGTGGCAGTTCTCGATCACGTCGTGCTCGGACTCGGCCCGGCTCGGGTATCCGGACAGGCCGCCCTGCTGACGGAGCGTGCCGAAGTCCCGCGCCCGGCCGGTGACGAGCTTGTGCACGTACGCCTGGTGGCCGATGTCGAACAGGAGCCGGTCCCGCGGGGAGTCGAACACCCGGTGCATCGCCAGGGTGACCTCGACCATGCCGAGGTTCGGACCGAGGTGGCCTCCGGTGCGGGTCACGGTCTCGACCAGCACGTCCCGGATCTCGGTCGCCAGATCGGTCAGCTGTTCATCGGTCAGCTTCTTGAGGTCCGCCGGACCCTCCACCGTCTCCAGCACGCGCATCGAGCTCCTCCTGCGGGTCGTCCTCGAATGCTTGAGTCTATATCTCAGACTCCAAGACGCCCGCCGGGTGTGCCTGGTTCGGAGGTGTGCCGGGTCTCACTTAGGGTGATCGGGTGGAGATGGTGAGGACCCTGTTCCGGAAGTACGACGGGCAGCCGCATCGCCTGGTCGAGGCAGTCCGGCTCGGCGAGGACGAGCACGGCCTCTGGGTCGGTTCCGCCCCCGGCACCCGCGGGCAGCGCGCCGACGGCAGCTGGACCACGATCGACCACCACCGGGTCCGGCTGTTCCCGCACGGCCAGTGGTGGAGCGCTCTGTTCAACGACGAACCGCACCAGACCGCGATCTACTGCGACATCACGATGCCGGCCGAGTTCGGCGTCGACTCGGTCACCGCCGTCGACCTCGACCTCGACATCCGCCTGCTCCGCGACGGCACCGTGCGCGTGATGGACGAGGACGAGTTCCACGAGCACCAGGTCCGCTACAACTACCCGCCCCAGGTGATCGCCACCGCTCGAGCGACCTGCGACCACCTCGCCGCCGTCATCACCACGGCAGAACCGTTCGTCACGGCGTACAAGCCGTACCTCGAACAGATCCGCGCGCTGGCACGGTAACCGGCTCCCGTCGGCTAGGAGCCCCCCTGAACCAACGAGAGCCGGTCACGATGACGACCTCTGGGCCGGCACCCCACCATCCTCCGTCGCATTCCGCGATCGGTCCACTCCCGACAGCAAAGTTGCATCAAGTTGCAGGGCGCATCGGGCCCGGAAACGGCGGAGGGCTGACTATGCTGCGGCGGTGGGGATCACGGTGAAGATCGTCGAGGTGTCGGGGGCAGGGCGGGTCGGTACGACGACTCTGCTGGAGCTGGTGTCGAGCAGGATCACGCTGCGCGACCTCGTCCGGACGCGGGTCCGGGAGGAAGTGGCGCGCTTGAATCGAGCGGTTGCTGACCTTGCGCCTCGGGTGGCTCGAGCAGCCCGAGGCGTGGTGGAGCAGCGAGGCTCTCCGCGCGGTGAGCCGCCAGATCGAGCACGCGTATGCCGCACTCCCGGGCGCGGAGCAGGAACGCTTGAAACCACTGCTCGCGCGTGCGGCCGAGCAGGTTCAGGACGCGGCGACGGCGACCAGGCTGCGGAAACTCGTTGGCCCTGCAGAAGGGCTCCGCGTCGATCTGATCGACGAGGGGGACGATATCGGCCCTCGCCTGCGCAGCGCGTTCGAGACAGCTGACGAACCGGCCGAAGCGCGCGCGGCGGCGCTCGATCTGCTCGCGGCGTTTCCCACCCAGGGCAAGCCCGCGAAGAAGTGGCTGACCGAGGCCGAGCGCGTGACGGGCCTGTTGTCCAAGCCTGCGGCTCTGGTCGGAGCCCTCCTCGATGCGGCTCTGGACGCTGTCGACAGCGAGACGCATTACGACCACAGCGGTCGCACCTACACCGTCCCGCACTACGTGACCGCGGGCAACGAGGCCTTCCTGGGTGGCGTTGTCGCGGTCGCCGGCGTACTGCGGGACTCGACGCTCTTGCCGCAGCTTCGGCGGCTCGCGGTCAAGACCGTGACCGTGATCGGAGGCCAGTTCGGCAATCCTCGAAGCCTCCGGCTCGCCAACTCGTCGGCGCAGGCGATGGCCGATATCGGCGGGGCGTCGTCGATCACCGAACTGCTCGCGCTCGAGCGGTCCGTTCGCCACGGGACGCTGCTGAGGCAGGTCCGCAAGGCCATCGACGCGCTGGCGTCCGCACAGGGACTGACTCGCGACCAGTTGCTCGAACGCGCCGTCGAAACCCATGACCTCGACGCCGACGGCAAGCGCCGGACACCGCTCACGCGAGGATCGGCCGAGGTCGTGGTCGACGGAAGGACGGCAACCCTTCGGTACGTCGACGAGAAGCAAACGCCCCGGAAATCGGTGCCGCCGGACGTGAAGCAGACCGATGCTGAAACGCTCGCCGCGCTCCGCAATGACCTCAAGGCGATCCGGAAGACGATCGCCGGCGAACGCGTGCGCCTGGACGGCCTAATGGCAGCGGACCGCCGATGGCCGCTCGACAACTGGCGCACCTGGTATCTGGACCATCCGATCACCGGCCGGATGACCCGCACGTTGGTGTGGGTGTTCAGCACCCCGGACGGGCCGGACGTCGTCGGAGTCCCACTCGATGCCGCGACCCTGGTCACCAGTTCGGGTCAGCAGGCCGTGATCCCGCCGGATGCGGAGGTGCGGCTCTGGCACCCGATCCACGCGACCGGAGACGAAGTACGCGCCTGGCGACGGTACCCGCTCGAGCAGCAGGTCGTTCAGCCGTTCAAGCAGGCGTTCCGCGAGCTCTACGTGCTCACACCCGCCGAAGAACAGACCCGCGTGTACTCGAACCGGTTCGCCGGTCACGTCTTCGGTCAGGTCCAGGCCCGCGCGTTGATGAAAGGGCGTGGCTGGGCGCCGGTCGCGGTCGCTTGGTGGGACGACGGTATCGACCACGGCGTTGCCCGGCGTATCTTCGACGCAGCCGGGATCCGCGCCGAGTTCTACTTCGACCCGATCCACGACCAGGAGCCGGTCGCGACCGACCTTTACCCGTACTGCACCAGCGATCAGGTGCGGTTCGTCGACGTACGGACCGATGAGACGATCGAGCTCGCCGAGGTGCCGCCGCTCGTTCTGACCGAGGCGCTGCGCGACGTCGACCTGTTCGTCGGGGTCACGTCGATCGGCGCCGATCCGGAATGGCTCGATCGCGGTGCCGAGCGCCGCTTCGAGACGTACTGGCATACGTTCGGCTTCGGGGAACTGTCCGCGGCCGGCGAGATCCGCCGCGAGGTGCTCGAACAACTCGTCCCGCGGCTGGCCATCGCCGACCGGTGCGCGTTCGAGGACCGCTACCTGACGGTGCGCGGCGATCTGCGGCCTCATCGCATCCACCTGGGCAGCGGCAACATCCTGATGTCACCGAACGACCAGTACCTCTGCATCGTCGCCGGCCGGGACAGCCAGGCGCAGAAGCTGTTCCTTCCGTTCGACGACGACCCCGTCCTCAGCCTGGTGCTCAGCAAGGCGTTCCTGCTCGCGAACGACACCGCGATCAAGGACCCCACGATCACCGCCCAGATCAACCGCCGCTGACCCGGCGGCCGATAGGTTTGGGTCATGCGTGATGTCCGGGTGGTGTACCGAAAGTTCGACGAGAAGCTGCACTGGCATCAGTGGATGCGGTATCTGGGCGAGGACGAGTACGGCCTCTGGCTGGGCGCACCGGCGGGGTCCGTGTCGCAGCGTGGCGACGAGCCGGTCGTGACCCAGGAGCATGCGCACGTGCAGCTGTTCCCACGCGACAAGTGGTTCACCGCGATCTTCAACGACGAGCCGCGGTACACCGAGATCTACGCCGACATCACCACGCCGGTCGAATTCTCCGAGGACGTGGTGACGATGATCGATCTCGACCTGGACGTGATCAAGCGCCGCGACGGGACCGTGTTCATCGACGACGAGGACGAGTTCGCCGAGCACCAGGTGAAGTACAGCTACCCGCCCGACGTGATCGCCACCGCACGACAGACCTGCGACTGGCTCGTCGGCGCGGTCTCCACCGACGAGCCGTTCCTGACGGTCTACAAGACCCACCTCGACAAGATCAGATAACCGAGGTGCGCGGACTGGGGGCGGTCGCGGCACTCCTTCGGCGCGTTGCTGTGGTCCGAGTACGACGTCCTCCCGGCGCGGCTGCTCCTCGGCCTACCGCACCTCGCCCCGTGGAGCGGCGTACTGCTGCTCGCCGCCCTGCCGTGGTGGGTGAAGGCGCGCAGTTGGTGGTCGGCCGGCGCCGGCCTGATCTGGCTGACCGGCCTTGCCTGGTTCACAGTTGTCGTCGTGCTACCGAGCTAGATGAACTCTGAGCGTGCCGTTCTTGAGCATCATCACGCCGGGGAGCGGGCCGCGTTGGCCGGCGTACATGTCGGCGATCGGGGCCACCGTGAGGTAGAGGTTCTGGCCCGCCGGGACGTCCACGGCGATGGCGGGGAGCTCGATCGTGCGCCGTACGCCGCGCGCCGTGTACTTCTCGCGCAGCGGCATGGTGTTGTTCTGCACGACCTTCGCGGTGAGCGGGTTCTTGCCGACGCTCAGCGCGAAGTACGCCGCGGACCGCGGGATGACCGTGTAGACGTCAGCGGTCAGCGTGGGCGTGCCGGCGATCGTGATCGGGCCCTTGGCGATCGGCAGGTTGACGGGCAGTCCGACGCCTGTCGGCGCGACGATCTTGCCGAGCGGGTACCGCTTGTTCGGCGTCAGGCTCCGTTGCGTGAGGCAACGGCCGTCGGCGGTCGACACGTGGTACGTGCCGAAGCCGGTGAGGCCGGTCGATTTGTGCAGGAGTTGCAGCTGCATGAAGCGGATCGACAGGCTCGAGAAGCTGGGTGATCCGAGCGCGATCGAGCACGGGTCGCCCGCGGTCGCGTAGCCCGGCGGTACGACGCTCGGCAGCGTGTGACCGCCGTTGTACCCGACGAAGATCGACTTGGCCTGGGCCCGCGCGGTAAGTGCGCGGTCGAAGTTCGTGAGCCCCTGGTTGAGGTTGAACAGGTTGTCGGAGATGCCCTGGCCGAACAGCATCGGGAGGTCGAGTTTGCGGCCCTGTTGCACGTGCCAGGCGGGCCCGTTGTGCGCGAAGAACGCGTCGAGATCCCGGCCGGCCTTCCCGGTCGGCCACGTGCCGGTCGTGATCAGCGCCACGAAGGCGGCAGACACCGCGGGCGGCAGATGCGTGCCGCCGCCCGCGAACAGGATCGACAACCACATCGTCCGGGCGGCCTCCTGGGGCGCGAGGCTCTGCTTGAGGTCCCACCAGGTGATCTCCGGAGCGAGCGCGTCGAACCGGGTCCGGCCGCTGTCCCGAAGCTCGGTGAAGGCGCCGGCGAACTGGTACCCACCGCCGTACGACCCGCCGATGGCGCCTATCAGCGGATCGCCGGGGCGTTGCTTCGTGACCCAGTCCAGGCCCGCGACCAGGTCGACGAGCTTCACCACGTCGCGGCCCTCGTAGTCCGGATTCATCACGTGCGCGACGCCGGTGCTCTGACCGAAGCTGCGCTGGTCGAAGCTGAGGACGCCGAAGCCCGCGTCGAGCCAGGCCTTGAACGCGGCCGGGTCGGTGGTCCGGCTGCCGCCCCACCCGTGGCTGTGGAAGATCAGCGGCACGGTGTGCCGGTCCGAGGCGGTGGCCGGTTTGAACAGCGAGTAACAGATCCGTACGGGCGTCGTCGTACCAGGCTCCGGCACCGACGCGACACATCCGTTCGTCACCGTGCCGGCGGCGGTCGCCGGTATCACCGGGGACAGCAGCAGAGCGACCACACCGACCAGCGAAAGCACACGACGCATCAGTCACCCCAAGTGATCGACGGATCCCGCTTCGCACACGCTAGAGGACAGGTCGGGCGATGACCAGATCCGATGCTCAGCCGTGGGCGAACGGTTGGGTGGAAACCGCGGCGCGCTGCGACACTGTGCCCGTGCATATCGCGATCGAGGTCGTGGCCCTCGTCGCCGTCGTCGCGGCGGTCGCCGCGCTGGCGCGGCGGATCGGGCTCTCGGCCCCTCTGCTCCTGGTCGTCGTCGGGGTCGGTGCGTCGTACCTGCCGTTCATCCCGCGGGTCGAGCTCGAGCCCGAGGTCGTGCTGGTCGGGTTCCTGCCGCCGCTGCTGTACTCGGCCGCGATCAAGACCAGCCTGGTCGACTTCTCCAAGCACCGGCGGTCCATCGGGTTGCTGTCCGTCGGCCTGGTCGCGTTCACCGCGCTCGGCGTCGGCGTCGTCGCGTGGTGGCTGCTCGGCCGGGTGGCGGAGTCGATCGGCCAGGAACCGCTGCCGTTCTGGGCCGCGTTCGCGATCGGCGCCGTCGTCGCGCCGCCGGACGCGGTCGCCGCGACCGCGATCGCCAAACGGGTCGGCCTGCCCCGCCGCGTGGTCACGATCCTCGAGGGCGAAAGCCTGATGAACGACGCGACCGCGCTGGTCTGCCTGCGGACGGCGATCGGTGCCGCCCTGGTGACGCCGACCGTGTGGCACGTCGGCCTCGACTTCCTGCGGGCGGCCGGCGGCGGCGTGCTGGTCGGCATCGTCGTGACGTTCGTGCTGGCCAAGATCCGGCGCCGGTTCACCGATCCGGTGCTGGACACCACGCTCAGCCTGACCGCGCCGTTCATCGCCTACATCGCGGCCGAGAACCACTACGTCCACGCATCCGGCGTACTCGCGGTCGTCGTCACCGGCCTGTTCCTCGGCCACAAGGCCCCGATCATCCAGTCGGCGAAGTCGCGGATGTCGGAGCGGACCAACTGGCGGACGTTCCAGTTCCTGCTGGAGAACACGGTCTTCCTGCTGATCGGGCTGCAGACCCGGTGGATCCTCGACGACCTCACCGAGAGCCCGCTGCCGACGTGGCTGATCGCGGCCACGACGGTCGCGGTGTTCGTCGCGGTCGTGCTGCTGCGGCCGATCTGGATCATCCCGACCACGATGCTGTCCCGGCGGTTCCTCGGCCCCTCCCGCCCCGGACCCGTCTCGCGCAGTGCGCTGATCGTGGTGTCGTGGGCCGGGATGCGCGGCGTGGTCACGCTGGCCGCGGTCTTCACGCTGCCCGAGAACACGCCGCACCGCCAGGTCCTCGTGTTCATCGCACTGGCCGTTACCGCGGGCACCCTGCTCGTCCAGGGCTCGACGCTGCCCTGGCTGGTACATCGCCTGCGTCTGCCGGGACCGGATCCCGCGGAGGACGCGCTGCAGGAGGCCGCCGTACTGCAAGGAGCTCATCGGGCCGCGATCGCGAAGCTCGACGAGATCTCGGCGCCGACGGATCCGCCCGCGGTTCTCGACGTACTGCGGCAGCGGGGTGAGGCACGGGCGCAGGCCGCGTGGGAGCGGCTGGGGCGGCCGGAGACCGAGTACGAGACGCCGAGCGAGGCGTACCGGCGGCTGCGGATCGCGATGCTCGAGGCCGAACGCGCCCACATCCTGAAGGTCCGCGACGCCGGGATGGTCGCCGACGAGGTGCTTCAGCGGGCCCAGAACGCGCTCGACATCGAGGAATCGATCCTCGACCGCGACGAGGACGACGACGTCGGCGGCCGCTCCGAGGACCTGAAGCCGAAGACGACGCCAGGTGGCGCGTGCGAGCACCTGGAACAGGCACCGGTCGTGGTTACGCCGAACACACCGGACGGCTGCGAGGAGTGCCTGGCCGAAGGAGGTTCGTGGGTCCACCTGCGGCTGTGTCTGGGGTGTGGTCACGTCGGGTGCTGCGACTCGTCGGTGATGAAGCACGCGAGCAAGCACAACGCGGAGACCAAGCACGCCGTGATGCGCAGCTTCGAGCCGGGCGAGACGTGGCGCTGGTGCTTCGTCGACGAGAAGCTAGGTTGACGCTATGGCGGACTGTCTCTTCTGCTCCATCATCGCCGGTACGACGCCGGCGCAGATCGTCCTGGACACACCGGACGTCGTGGGGTTCCTCGACATCCGGCCGGTGTTCAAAGGGCACACGTTGATCGTCCCGCGGACGCATGTTCCGACGATGGTCGAGATGTCCGACGAGGTGATGGTCCCGCTGTTCGGCGCGGCCCGCTCGGTGGCGACCGCCGTCCGGACCGCGTTCGACGCGCAGGGGTCGTTCGTTGCCGTGAACAACGTCGTGTCCCAGTCGGTGCCGCACCTGCACGTGCACGTCGTACCGCGCACGAAGGGCGACGGCCTGCGCGGCTTCTTCTGGCCACGCACCAAGTACGCCGACACCGCCGAGGCCGAGGAGTACGCCGGCAAACTCCGCGCTGCCCTGTCCGACTAGAAGCTGTCCGACTAGAAGCGGTGGGACTGCGGGGTGTCAGCGGACCGGTCGGTCAAGGCGGTCCTCCAGGTTCGCGAGTGCGCGCTCGACGGCGGCGCGGACGGTGTGATCGGGATCGTCGGCGAGGGCGCGGAGCGCGGCGGCGTGCTCGTACTCCCCCGCGGCGCCGATCGCGCGGACAGCCGCCGTACGAACTCTCGGCAGCTCGTGATCGAGCATCGGGAGCAGGGCGTCGACGAGTTGGCCGAGCTCGCGCTGCGCGGTGATCCGCGCGACGTGCTCCCGGACCCGCCAGGCAGGATCGTGTGCCGCGACCAGCAGCGCGTCGACCACGTCGTCGCGCCACACGTACAAGAACACCCGGGCGGCCCACACCCGGATCCAGTAGTAGTTGACCGGATCAACAGGCGCCTTCCAGCCACCCGGATTCTCCGATCCGGTGATCGCCACCAGCTTCGGCAATTCGGCACCGTACGCCGCCGCACCCGGGATCTGTCCGGTCAGGAAGGCGACGCACCAGTCGATCACGGCATCCTCGCCGTACGTCGCACACGCGGCCCGCACGACGTCGCGCGGTGACTCCCGGTCGGCCATGGAATCAGTAAACCGCGGGCCACCGACAGTTCCGGTGACCCGCGGTTACTGGAGGCTGTGTCAGCCGGGTCAGCCGGGTCAGCTCGCGATCAGTGACCGGAGGACGTACTGCAGGATGCCGCCGTTGCGGTAGTAGTCGGCCTCTCCCGGGGTGTCGATGCGGACGACCGCGTCGAACTCCTTGACCGCACCGTCGGGCGACGTGACCTTGACGTGCACCGTGCGCGGGATCTCGCCGTCGTTCAGCGCGGTGACGCCGGTGATGTCGAAGGTCTCCTCGCCGGTCAGGCCGAGGGACTCCGCGGTCTCACCCTCCGGGTACTGCAGCGGCAGCACGCCCATGCCGATCAGGTTCGACCGGTGGATCCGCTCGAAGGACTCGGTGATGACGGCCTTCGCGCCGAGCAGCGCCGTACCCTTCGCGGCCCAGTCCCGCGACGAGCCCGAGCCGTACTCCTTGCCGGCCAGGATCACCAGCGGCGTGCCCTGCTCGGCGTACGCCTGGGCGGCGTCGTAGATCGTGGTGACCGGCGCGTCGTCCTTGGTGAAGTCGCGGGTGAAGCCGCCCTCGGTGCCCGGCGCGATCTGGTTGCGCAGCCGGATGTTCGCGAACGTGCCGCGGATCATCACCTCGTGGTTGCCCCGGCGGGAACCGTACGAGTTGAAGTCCTTGCGGTCCACACCGTGCTCGGCCAGGTACTTGCCCGCGGGGCTGTCCGCCTTGATCGAACCGGCCGGGGAGATGTGGTCGGTGGTGACCGAGTCCCCCAGCTTGGCCAGCACCCGGGCCCCGGCGATGTCGGTCACCGGCGACGGGTCCTTCGCCATACCGTCGAAGTACGGAGGCTTCCGCACGTACGTCGACTCGGGGTCCCAGGCGAACGTCTTGCCCTCGGGCGTCGGCAGCGACTGCCAGCGCTCGTCACCGGCGAACACGTCGGCGTAGTCCTTGGTGAACATCTCCTTGTTGATCGAGCTCGCGATCGTCCGCTCGACCTCCTCGGCGCTCGGCCAGATGTCCTTCAGGAACACGTCGTTGCCTCCCGCGTCCTTGCCCAGGGGATCGGTCTCGAAGTCGAAGTCCATGGTGCCGGCCAGCGCGTACGCGATCACCAGCGGCGGTGACGCGAGGTAGTTCATCTTCACGTCCGGGTTGATCCGGCCCTCGAAGTTCCGGTTGCCGGACAGCACACTCACGACGGCGAGGTCGGCTTCCTGCACCCCGGCCGACACGGCCTCCGGCAGCGGGCCGGAGTTGCCGATGCACGTCGTACAGCCGTAGCCGACCAGGTGGAAGCCGAGCTTCTCCAGGTACGGCGTGACGCCGGCCTTCTCGTAGTAGTCGGTGACGACCTTCGACCCGGGCGCGAGCGACGTCTTCACCCACGGCTTCGACGCCAGGCCCTTGTCGACCGCGTTCTTCGCCAGCAGCGCCGCGGCGAGCATGACGGACGGGTTCGAGGTGTTGGTGCAGGAGGTGATGGAGGCGATCACGACGTGGCCGTGGTCGAGCTCGACCTCTTGGCCGTCCAGGCTGATCTTGGTCTTCTTCGACGGGCGGCCGTTGCCACTGCCGTGCGGCACGTGCGGCTCGTCGTTGGTGTTGCCGTGGCCGTTCGGGGCGTCACTGGCCGGGAAGCTGCCGAGCTCGGACGGGTCGACCTCGAGCTCCTCGGTCGCGTAGTCGACGAGCGCGCCGCGGAAGCCTTCCTTGGCCTCGCTCAGCGCGACCCGGTCCTGCGGCCGCTTCGGGCCGGCGATCGACGGTACGACGGTCGACAGGTCGAGCTCGAGGTACTCCGAGAAGCGCGGCTCGACGTCCGGGTTGTGCCACAGGCCCTGCTCCTTGGCGTACGCCTCGACGAGCGCCACCTCGTCGTCGCCGCGCCCGGTCAGGCGCAGGTACTCCAGGGTGACGTCGTCGATCGGGAAGATCGCGCAGGTGGAGCCGAACTCCGGGCTCATGTTGCCGATCGTGGCGCGGTTCGCCAGCGGCACCGCCGCGACGCCGTCGCCGTAGAACTCCACGAACTTGCCGACCACACCGTGCTTACGCAGCATCTGGGTGATCGTCAGCACGACGTCGGTCGCGGTCGCGCCGGCCGGGACGGACCCGGTCAGCTTGAAGCCGACCACCTTCGGGATCAGCATCGACACCGGCTGGCCGAGCATCGCGGCCTCGGCCTCGATCCCGCCGACGCCCCAGCCGAGCACGCCGAGGCCGTTCACCATCGTGGTGTGGCTGTCGGTGCCGACACAGGTGTCCGGGTAGGCCTGGCCGTTGCGGACCATCACGGTGCGGGCCAGGTGCTCGATGTTCACCTGGTGCACGATGCCGGTGCCCGGCGGGACGACCTTGAACTCGTCGAACGCCGTCTGGCCCCAGCGCAGGAACTGGTACCGCTCGCGGTTCCGCCCGTACTCGAACTCGACGTTGCGCTCGAACGCGTCCGGCGTACCGAACACGTCGATGATGACCGAGTGGTCGATGACGAGTTCGGCCGGAGCGAGCGGGTTGATCTTGGTCGGGTCACCGCCGAGCTCGGCGACCGCCTCGCGCATCGTGGCCAGGTCGACCACGCACGGGACGCCGGTGAAGTCCTGCATGATCACCCGGGCCGGGGTGAACTGGATCTCGGTGTCCGGGGCCGCGTCCTGGTCCCAGTTGCCGAGCTTGGTGATGTGCTCGGCGGTGATGTTCACGCCGTCCTCGGTGCGCAGCAGGTTCTCCAGCAGGACCTTCAGCGAGTACGGCAGCGTGTCCGCACCCTCGATGCCCGCCAACCTGAAGATCTCGTACGACTGTCCGTTGACCTCGAGTGCACCTTTGGCACCGAAGCTGTCGACGCTCGCCATCACCCTGCTCCTCTGTCCAGTCCGTGTCCGCTGTGCCCATCCTGCCGAGGGCAACGCCCGGCCGCGAGGTCAGGTCGCCCTAACCTCGCGCCGCAAACTCTCTCGACATCAAGATACACGACATCGAGTCAACATTCCGGTCGATCAGGAAACCTGTGGAAGAACTTCCGCCGCGATCAGGTCGAGGTGGTCGAGGTCCTGCAGATCCATGATCTGGACGTACTGCCGCTGCGATCCCACCGCGGCGAACTGCCCCAGCCGGTCCACCACCTCGGCCGGCGTACCGGCGATGCTGTTCGCCTTCAGGTCCTCGACGTCGCGGCCGATCGCCTCGGCCCGCTGCTTCACCTCGGCGTCGTCCTTGCCGACGACCACGGTGTGCGCGGTCGACAGCGCGAGCGTCTTCGGGTCACGGCCGATCGCGGTGCAGGCCGCCTGGACGCGCTTGAACAAGGTCTCGGTTACCTCGATACCGCGGAAGCCGGCGTTGAACTCGGCGGCGTACTTCGCGGCGAGCTCCGGCGTACGCTTCTTGCCCGCGCCGCCGACGATGATCGGCGGGTGCGGCTGCTGCACCGGCTTCGGCAGGGCCGGCGAGTCGCTGATCTGGTAGTGCTCGCCCTGGAAGTCGTACTTCTCCCCCACCGGGGTGTCCCAGAGGCCGGTGATCAGTTCGAGCTGTTCGGTGAGGAGGTCGAAGCGGCCCGGGGTGTCGGGGAAGTCGAGGCCGTACGCCTTGTGCTCGGCTTCGTACCAGCCGGCGCCGAGCCCGAGTTCGGCGCGGCCGCCGCTCATCTGGTCGACCTGCGCCACCGAGATCGCCAGTACGCCGGGGTTGCGGAACGTCGCGGAGCTGACCAGCGTGCCGAGCTTGATCCGCTGCGTCTCACGGGCCAGGCCGGCCAGCGTGATCCACGAGTCGGTCGGGCCCGGGAGGCCGTCGTTGTCCCCCATGACGAGGTAGTGGTCGGAACGGAAGAACGCGTCGAACCCGTTCTCCTCCGTCTTGCGGGCGACCGCGAGAAGGTCGTCGTACGACGCGCCCTGCTGAGGTTCGGTGAAGATCCTGAGAAGCATGGCGCCAACGCTATCTCGCGCTGGTGTACAGCTTCTCCAGGTACGACGGCTGCCACTCGGCACCGCGGTTGTACAGCCTGCGGACCAGCCCGTTCACGTCGAAGCGCTCCTCGACCGGGTTGTCCCACCAGTCGGGCACCTGGTCGTACCACCGGTCGATCCGCAGCGTGCGCCCGGCCGCGTCGATCCGCGCGAACAGCCAGCCGCCCTGCTCACCTTGCGCCTCGGTCAGCCAGAGATCGCCGAGCAGGCCGCTGAGCTTGTCGGCGGCGAACTCCGGATCGTCCACGTCCGGCGGCTCCAGGTCGAACCGGTACGACGGCGCACCCGGGTCGAGCACCTGCACCTGGATCGTGAACCCCGACGGCACGATCGCCGTCCGCGCCCGGCACCAGTCGTGCAACGCCCGTACCGCAGCCGACTCCTCCGGCTTCGGCCGCGGCCGCTCCACCTCGGCCCGCATCGCCTCCTCGAGCGACCCAGGCTCCGGCACGAGCCGAGGCCCACCGCCTCCCAACCCCAACCCAGCCACCAACATCCCACCAAGAGCCGCCTCGTCGACGGACGCGACCGACTCCACCAGCCCAGCCGGCACGGTGCGCGGCTCGGTCCAGGGCTCCGGCTCCGGCTCGGGAGTCGGCTGAGGTTCAGGCTCCGGCATCGGTCCCGGCTCGGGCTCGGGGGCGGGCGGGGTTGGCTCTGGAGCAGGTGGGGTGGGCTGAGGCCAGGGGGCAGGGTGGGGCTCCGGCTGGGGCCACGGTTCGGGCTGTGGCTGCGGCCAAGGCTGGGGTTGAGGGTGAGGCTCTACCTGAGCTTCAGCCTCTGCCACGGCGGGGATCTCAGCGGTCTGATCGTCATCCTCGTCCGCGCCCGCGAACTCGGCCACCTGCAGCTCCGGCTCGGGACCAGAAGCAGGAGCCGGAGCGAACGGAGACGGCCCAGTGAAGGACGACAGCTCGTCTTCCTCGCCAGCCGGCGCCGGAGCCGGCTCCAGCACCGCCTCGATCTCGGCAGTAGGCGCGTCGTCGTCCTCGAACTCCGCACTCGACGCGACAGGCGAGTCCCCCGTCGCCACCTCTGCCGCAGCAGCGGGCGCCGAGCCGGCGGGATCCTCCACCCACTCACCGTTGATCCAGGCAGGGCCCGTCCAGGCCGGGTCTGGTTCGGGCTCAGCGAACGGGTCGTATGCGCTGGTGGCCTCCTCGTCGGCCCAGGACGACTGCTCCGCGGTCTCCCAGTCCTGATCAGCCGCAGGCGTCGTACTGGCAGGAGCATCAGCGAAGAGACTGTTGTAGAAGTCATCGCCCTCGTACACCCCACCACCAACCCGTGGCGGTTCGGACGACGGCAGCGTCGGATCGTACGCATGGGACGTCGGCAGCCCGGGACTCGAGATGTTCTCCGGAAGGTACGCGCCGGGCGTCGAGGGATCCGCGGGCGGTGGCGGGTCGGCGATCGGCTGGCCGGTGAAGGGGCTGATGCCGGGCGGGACGACGTACGACTCCTCGTCGTCTCCTGGCGGGATATCTCCGATCACGGGATCTTCAACGACCGAGACCTCGGCCGTGTCAGGGTCTGCGGCGAAACTTGCCGGATCTGCAACGTTTCGAACGAAGTCCTCGCCTGCGGCGACGCCGGCCGGCAGGTCCGGCTGCACCGGTGAGCGCGGGTCGATCCCGAAATGACTGAAGAACGCCCCGAGCTCCGCCGCCGAGATCCCCGGACCGGCCGCGGCCCGGATCAGCTCCACGCCGTAGGGGCGGAGTTCGTCGAGGCTGCCCAGGTAGTCGGACCAATCCGCGACCCACTGGACCATCTCGTCGGCGGCCGCCTCGTCCGAGGTGATCCACTCCCCGATCGGCGTGAACCCGTCGTCGACCGGCTGCCACGGGTCGCCCGGGTACGACGCGCGCGCCCAACTCCCGTTGAACGCGCCGTACACGAACCCGAGCTCGCCCGCCGTCTGGCGCTGCCGCACCTCCGGCTGCCCGATCCACTCGGGCGACCCGGCCAGCAGGTCCTCGCCGGCGGTCCGGCTGTGCTGCGTGTGGAATCCCCACAGCACCGCCCGCCCATCCTCCAGGCGCGCCATCCGGAGCACGGACGCGGTCTCGTCCTGGTGGTGGTACCCGTCCGCGTCGGCGTACCAGCGCCGGTCGAAGCCCGTGGCGTGCGCGACCGCGGCGAGTGCGCTCCAGCGGGCGCGCAACTCCTCCGGGTCGTCCAGGTCAACGAGCGGCATCAGGTCTCCAAGCGCATTTGGATCCAGCCCCAGACGCTACCCGAGCCCTCCGTGACTGGCCACCTCACTGTCCACAGGCTCGAGGATGGCTACGCATTCGATGTGGTGGGTCATTCCGAAGAGGTCGAAGGCGCGCAGGGAGGCGATCCCGTACCCGAGGCCGCCGAACGTCTTCAGGTCCCGGGCCAGTGCCGCCGGGTCACACGCGACGTACGCCACCCGTCGCGGTCCGAGCGCCGCGATCCGCCGTACGACGTCCTTCCCGGCGCCGGTGCGTGGCGGGTCCAGGACGACGAGGTCCGCATGCTCCAGGCCTTGGCCGGCCGCCGCGTTCAGCACCCGGTCGACGTCGCCGTTCTCCAGCGTCACGCCGTCCAGGTCGTGCAGGTTCCGTCGAGCGTTCCGGACCGCGTCCTTGTCGCCCTCGATCGCCAGTACGGGACAACCGGCCTCGGCCAGGAACGCCGCGAACAGCCCGACACCCGAATACAGGTCGAGCGCGGTCTCACCAGCAGCAGGCTCCAGTCCGCTCAGTACGGCGTCCACCAGCGTCTCCGGCGCCGCCGGGTGGACCTGCCAGAACCCACCGGCATCCACCAGGAACCGCCGGTCGCGCACCACCTCTACCAGCCGCTCCCCCTGGTCCTTGTCGGTCAGTACGGCGGTCTTCCCCTCTGAGGACACCACCGCCTGCACCGACGACACCCCCGGCCACCGTGTGCTCAGCACATCCGGCGTCCCCGGGTGCGCGAGCAGGCACTTGTCGATCGGGACCAGGTCGTGGGAGCGGTGCGCGTACATACCGGGCCGTCCGTCCACGACGGCGTACCGCATCCGTGTCCGCCACCCCAGCCCGTCGTCACCGGGCGACTCCATCACGATGGTCCGGTCGATCCCACCGATCCGCCGGAGCGTGTCCGACACGACGGTCGCCTTCAGCCGCCGCTGCTCGACGATGTTCGCGTGCTGGAAGTCACACCCGCCGCACAGGCCCGGTCCGGCGTACGGACACGGCGGCTCGATCCGCTGCGGGGACGGCGTGAGCACCTGGACTGCGTCGGCCCGCAGATACTTCGCCGTCTGTTCCGTGATCCGGGCGTGCACCAGCTCGCCCGGCAGCGCGTGCCGGACGAAGACCACCTGCCCCTCGTGCCGGGCGACACAGTGTCCCCCGTGCGCGACTGGCCCTACCTCCAGCTCGACTACCGCCCCAACCAGACTGTTCTCGTCTGTCACCGATCTCCTGACGCCTTGCGGGCACCGCGCCGTACCTGGCCGGCTACCCGTTCCACCCGGTCCTGCCGTTCCTCGGCCCCCTGCGACGAAAGCAGCTGGTAAGGAACGGACGTAACCATCACACCAGGTGTGAACAAGAGCCGCCCCTTGAGCCGCAGAGCACTCTGGTTGTGCAGGATGTGCTCCCACCAGTGTCCGACGACGTACTCGGGGATGTAGACCATCACCACGTCCCGCGGCGACTGCCTCCGGATGTCGCGCACGTACTGCAGGATCGGCCGGGTGATCTCCCGGTACGGCGAGGCGAGCCGCTTCAGCGGGATCGGGATACCGCGGGTCTCCCACTCGGCCTGCAGCTGGTCAGCCTCGTCCCGGTCGACGTCGACGGTGACAGCCTCGAGCTGGTACGGACGGGCCGCCTTGGCGAAGGCCAGCGCCCGCAGCGTCGGCTTGTGCAGCTTCGACACCAGCACGATCGCGTGCACCCGGGACGGCAGCATCAGCGGCTCGTCGCCCTCGGCCGCCATCTGCCGGCGGACCGTGTCGTAGTGCCGGTGGATGCCCTTCATCAGCAGGAACAGGCAGGCCATCGCGATGATCGCGATGTAGGCGCCGAGCAGGAACTTGGTGATCAGCACGATCACCAGCACGACGCCGGTCAGCGTCAGGCCGATCGCGTTGATCACCCGGGACCGGATCATCCGGGCCCGTTTGCCCGGGTCCTGCTCGTCGCGCAGCAGCCGGGTCCAGTGCCGGACCATGCCGATCTGGCTGATCGTGAACGAGACGAACACGCCGACGATGTAGAGCTGGATCAGCCGGGTCACCTCGGCGTTGAACGAGACGATCAGCACGATCGCGAAACCGGCCAGGATGATGATGCCGTTGCTGAACGCCAGCCGGTCGCCGCGGGTGTGCAGCTGCCGCGGCAGGTACCCGTCACGGGCCAGGATCGAACCGAGCACCGGGAACCCGTTGAACGCGGTGTTCGCGGCCAGCACCAGGATCACGCCGGTCGCGGCCGCGACCAGGTAGAAGCCGGGCGAGAAGTGGTCGAAGATGCCCTTGGCGAGCTGGCCGATCACCGGGTCCTGGTGGTACCCCTCGCCGACCGGCACGCCGTCGCGGAGCAGCTGGGTCCCGGGATCCTCGGCGAACCGGACCTTCATCACGTTCGCCAGCGTCACGACGCTGACCACCATCGCGATCGAGATGCTGCCGAGCAGCGCCAGCGTGGTCGCCGCGTTCCGGCTCTTCGGCTTCTTGAACGCCGGTACACCGTTGCTGATCGCCTCCACCCCGGTCAGGGCGGCGCATCCGGACGAGAACGCCCGCAGGATCAGGAACGCCATCGCGATCCCGCTCGCTCCGTGCGCGAACTGGTTCTCGGCCGCGATGTCGAGGCCGGAGCTCGACGCGTCCGGCAGCTGCCCGAACAGCAACCGGCCGAAGCCCCAGGCCGCCATCCCGAGGATGGTGAACATGAAGATGTACGTCGGGATCGCGAACGCCGCCCCCGACTCGCGCACTCCTCGCAGGTTCATCGTGGTCAGGAAGAGCACCGCGATCACGGCCGCGGTCGCCTGGTGCCCCTCCAGTGCCGGGATCGCCGAGGCGGCGTACTGCGCGGCCGACGAGATCGACACCGCGACGGTGAGGACGTAGTCGACCATCAGGGCGCTCGCCACCGTCAGGCCCGCGGTCGGGCCGAGGTTCACGTTGGCGACCTCGTAGTCGCCGCCGCCGGACGGGTAGGCGTGCACGTTCTGCCGGTACGACAGCACGACGACGACCAGCACCACCGCGACCGCGAGCGAGATCTTCCACGAGATCGTCAGCGCCGCGAGTCCGGCGATCGACAGGGTCAGGAAGATCTCGTCGGGGGCGTAAGCGACCGACGACAGCGCGTCGCTCGCGAACACCGGCAGGGCGATGCGCTTCGGCAGCAGGGTCTCACCCAGCTGAGTGCTGCGCAGTTTGCGTCCGAGCAGCAGCCGTTTGCTGATATCGCCTAGAGCGGGAGTCACACCGGTGATGTTAGAGGCACCCTCAGGTCGGTGTAGCGTCTATCCCTGCCGAACCGAGCCAGCCGCCCGCCACGGGGCAGGGAGTGATCAGCGAGTGCACGTCGTCATCATGGGCTGCGGCCGCGTCGGGTCGATGCTCGCCCGCGGTCTGGAGAAACGCGGCCACACGGTCGCGATCATCGACCAGGCGGCCGACGCGTTCCGCCGGCTGAGCCCCGCGTACACCGGGCGGACCATCGTGGGGATGGGCTTCGACCGCGAGGTGCTGATCGAGGCCGGGATCGAGGACGCCGAGGCGTTCGCGGCCGTGTCGAACGGCGACAACTCGAACATCCTGGCCGCCCGGGTGGCCCGCGAGACGTTCGGAATCAGCAACGTGGTGGCCCGGATCTACGACCCGGGCCGCGCCGAGGTGTACCAGCGGCTCGGTATCCCCACAGTCGGCACCGTCCGCTGGACCGTCGACCAGATGATGCGCCGGCTGCTGCCCGAGGGCTCCGAGCCGGAGTGGCGCGACCCGTCGGCCACGGTCCGGCTGGCCGAGGTGCACGTGCACGCGGACTGGATCGGCCGGCCCGCGTTCGACATCGAGAAGGCGACCGGTGCCCGGGTCGCGTTCCTGACCCGGCTCGGCGAGGGCATCCTGCCCCGGGCCGACACAGTCATCCAAGAGGGTGACCTGGTCCACGTCGTGATGCTGGAGCGGGAGGCCGCCGCCATCGAGGCCCAGCTCGGCACCAAACCTGAAGAGGCCTGAGGAGCTGTGATGCGGGTAGCCATCGCGGGAGCCGGCAACGTAGGTCGTTCGATCGCCGGCGAACTGCTGGAGAACGGCCACGAGGTCCTGCTGATCGACAAGGACCCCCGGGCGATCAAGGCCGAGTCGGTCCCGCGCGCCGAGTGGTTGCTGGCCGACGCCTGCGAGCTCTCCTCGCTCGAGGAGGCCGCGCTGCAGCGTTGCCAGGTCGCGATCGCCAGCACCGGTGACGACAAGGTCAACCTGGTCGTCTCACTGCTCGCCAAGACCGAGTTCGGCGTACCCCGGACCGTTGCCCGGGTCAACCACCCGCGCAACGAGTGGATGTTCAACGAGGCCTGGGGTGTGGACGTGTCGGTGTCCACGCCGCGGATCATGTCCGCGCTCGTCGAGGAGGCGGTGTCGGTCGGCGACCTGGTCCGGCTGTTCACCTTCCGCCAGGGCGACGCGAACCTGGTCGAGCTGACGCTGCCCGAAGACTCCCCGATGATCGGTCAGCGCGTCGGCGACGTCGACTGGCCGCTGGACACCGCCCTGGTCGTCATCCTCCGCGAAGGCCGCGTACTGCGCCCGGACCCGGAAGGCACGCTCGAACTCAACGACGAGCTCCTCTTCGTCGCCGCCGACGAAACCGAAGAACAACTCGAGGACATGCTCTCCCCCCATCACCGCAAGTCGGAGTAGCCGGTTCTAGGGTCACGGCATGGCGCAGATCCAGCAGTTCCAAGTCAACCTGTTCTGCGACGACGTGGACAGGTGCCTCACGTTCTACCTCGGTCTCGGACTGAAGGAGATGTTTCGGGCACCCGCCTCTGGCCCAGTCGCGCAGGTTGAGGTCGAGGCGGCCGGGATTCGTATCGGCCTGACCTCGGCGCGCGTCGCCAACGAACTGGTCGACCTCGGCGTCGAGCCGGCTGATCGTCCCGCGACAGAGATCGTGTTCTGGTGCGACGACGTGGACGCCCTGTACGACCAGGCCCTGGGCGCAGGCGCCACCGCCGTCGTCCCACCGACCGATTCCCCGGACGGCCGCCTGCACTACGCCTGGGTACGCGATCCTGAAGCCCACCAACTCAAGTTCGTCCAGAACCGCGCCTGATCTCCGCAGTTTCTACGCGGGCTCGCAAATGCAGAGTTGAAGCGGCGAATCCGTCGTGAATGGTCCACCGGACCAGTCGCCGAAGCGCTCGACGAGCCGAAGGCCGCCCAGCGACACCAGCAGCGGCAGCTCCTGCGGGAAGATGCTCCTGATTTCGAGCGGCGCGACGACGAAGTCGGGCTCGGAGTCGGTCGAGAGGTACCACGTCCCGCGGGTGACTTGCGCGGCCGCATCGTAGATCTCAGCGACCTCGACGCCGACGTTGCCGCGGTCAGGATCCAAGAACGACAGCGACTCCCGGGCACGCCGTACACCGTCGGCTTGGGCAAGTAGCCGCACGCTCGGATTGAACACATCGAAGACGAACCGCGCTCCAGGCGCCAGATGTCGTCGTACGGACCGGAAGCAGCTCACCAGGTCCTCGGCCTCGTGCAGATGCAACAGGGAATTGGCCGTGATGAACACGAAGTCGAACGTGCGACCCAGATCGAAGGCCCGCATGTCGCCCTGCATCCATTCCACCGCTGCACCGCGCTCGTCCGCCTTACGCTGAGCCTCAGCCAGCATCTCCGACGAGAAGTCCACGCCGACACACGGATGCCCGTCGGACGCGATGGGGATCAGCTTCTGCCCGGTGCCGCACCCGAGTTCCAGCACGCGCCCGCCTAGCCGATCGGCGTACGCCCGGTAGAACTCAACCGCAGGCCCACCGCCCGGAAACATCAAGTCATAAAGCCGCGCACGCGAGTAGAACCCTTCACCCATCAAGCACCTCCTCCTTCCCCGACGCATCCGCGTTGACCGTGAGCCGCCTGCCGATTTCAATCGTGCGCGCCGCCGACACGTCAGCCGGTAGCTGCGTAGCGGGATACGGACCGACCAAGTCGGCTGATCGGTACGCCGGGCCCTTGCAATGCCGGTGGCGGCAATAACCGCAGCCGGACCGCTTGAGGTGCTCGCCCGCCCTGCTCGCGGCCTCGACCCAGGCACTGCCGACACGGCATCCAGCGAAGGCCCCGATCACGCACCACCACCAGTTGACGGTCCCCACAACCGCCAGACCTCGAGCAGACCAGCAGCCACACCGGTGACATCAAGCAGCCAAGGCGCGCCACCGACCGCGTCGGCGACGGCTGCGACGGCGGTGTTGGCGGCGGCGGTGGTGTCGGCGGCCTTGGCGGCGGCCTTGGCGGCGGCAACTGCGGCGACGGCGACGGCGGTCCCCACAGCCGCCACCTCGAGCAGATCAGCAGCCACAACGGTGACGCAGCCATGGCGCGCCGCCGTCCGCGTTGGCGACGGCGGCTGTGACGGCGGCGGCGGCTGTGACGGCGGCGGTGGTGTCGGCGGTGTCGGCGGCGGAGACGGCGGAGACGGCGGCGGCGTCGGCTGCGGCGGCTGCGTCGGCGTCGCCTGCGTCGGCTGGGTCGGCGGGCCGGTGTACGCCAGCGGCGGGGTCAGGCATCGGGCGCGGGCCGGCAATTGGCTGGTGGCTTGGGTGAACGTCTGCCGGCCGCACACTGCTTCAGCACAGACCATGCGGCGCTCGTGGGACGACGACCTCGACCGTCTCGCCGCAGGCCGACATGTCGCCGACTTGTTGTTGTTCCCAGGCGCGCATTTTCGTGGAGATCGCCCCGCGGTCCTGGCCCCCCTCCTCACGATCAATGGCTCGCACGACCACGCGGCAGCAGCCGCCCAGCGGCAGATCGACCGCCTCGATGACGTCTCAGCCGGCCGGACTGAACAACGGTCACAGCGTCACGGTCGTACACGCAGACTCGTCCAGCGCCCGTGATCGACCAGGTGTAGGAGGACCTTGTCGAGCTTGGTGACGCCGGCCTCGTGGTCAATTGGATTGATGCTCGACACGCCGTCCTCAGCAACACCACGAGCCACCCTGCGCTACGACGGGCTCAGCTGCCGGGGAGCTCCCAATCTCCGGCTCACAGAGCCGAAGCAGGCTCCCAGTACGTCGTCTCCACGACCTTCACGACCTTGAGTCCACGCTGGTCAAAACGATCGCCGGCGTCTACACCGCCGACGACCTCCACAGCCGCCGCACCGTTCACACGACCTTGGCCAGCTCCACGGCCTGCCAGCCGCACACCCGCTTTGCTGGGACCGGGGCGGCCCGACACCGTTCAAGGCCCAGGCCACCTCACCGCCCGGGCGAACCCATGACCGGGCGAGTTCCATGGCTGAGCGAGTTCCGCGGCTGAGCGAGTTCCATGGCCGGGCGAGCTTCGCGCGTGAGTCGGCTGCTACGCGACTGCGTCGTTCGTGCCGGGCATCGGATGGGTGCCGGTGTGGTCGACGACGAACCGGAACCCGTGCGGGCTGATCCAGTCCACTGCACCGGTGGGCAGACGTCGGCTTCGCCAGCCGCCGAAGGTTTTGGCGCGGTGATGGAGCCTGCCCAGCGGAGGCTGTCGCATGAATCGCGTGTCGGGCGGGTGGGGCTGGGGTGGTGCGAAATACTCGGGTGTGGCTGTGAACGTGCGTTGTGGCGATGTGGATCAGTTGATGTTGA
>NZ_SNWS01000013.1:0-278485 GCF_004362255.1 Kribbella sp. VKM Ac-2571 | reverse complement strand
CGACCGACCTAGACCGTCACCCCGGCTCCCGCCGAGTCCCAACAGCAAGCACCATATCGGTGCCCACAGCAAGGATGGTGCCCTAGTGACCGGCTACGCCCTCGACCGGCACGCGCCGACCGACACGCCTTTGACACACCCCGAGTTGCGTGCACCAGGAACTGTGACGGTGGCGCGGGGTCGGTTAGGGGGTTGTGGTTGCTCGGGTTGTGAGGGCGTCGAGGATCAGGTCTAGGCCCCAGGTGAACTCGTCGCCGAAGTCGTAGCCGGGGCGTAGGTAGTAGTCGGTGGCCATCTCAACGAGGTGGGGGTACTCGCCGGTCGAGAATCGTTCCATGATCGGCTCGGCGACGTCGGCGACGGTGTCCGAGCCCTCGAAGGGCAGACCGGCTTCCTGGAGCGCGAAGCCGTATGTGTAGCTGTCGAGCATCGCGTAGGCGTGAGCCGTCAACGCCTGGGAGAAACCGGCGGCCCGGAGGGTGGCGATGACCGCGTCGTGGTGTCGCAGAGTCGCCGGCCCGGGACTCGTGCGCGACTCCATCAGCCCGATCGCCCAGGGATGGGCCCGCAGCACCCGGCGCGCCGAGTCCGCTCGCCGGCGGATCTCCGTACGCCAGTCGCCGCCGGGCTCGGGTAGCTCGATCTCGCTGAACACGAGGTCGACGATGCCGTCGAGGATCTCGTCCTTGTTGGCGACGTAGTAGTAGACCGACATCGGCTTCGCACCCAGGCTCTGCGACAGCGAGCGGATCGTCAGGGAGTCGATTCCACCGGCGTCAGCCACCGCGACGGCAGCCCACAGGACGCGTTCCCGGCTGAGCCGGGGCCGTTCGCCAGGGCTGTCGTCCGTCTGTTCAGTCATCTCACTCCAGCCGAGCCATAGTGCTTTCGTACTTTGTACTGTAGCTTCTCGTACTAAGTACGACGACCCGACACGAGGACAGTCATGACGAGCACAGCGGCAGGAAGCCAGGCATCGGATGCCACCACCCCCGGCGGGAGGCCGGCAGCTGCCGCTTCGATGCGCGCGATCGTGCAGGACTCGTACGGCGACGCCGGCGTACTGCGCCACGAACGCATCGCCCGTCCGCAGATCACCGCCAACGAGGTCCTGGTCCGGGTGCACGCCGCGGGGCTGGATCGCGGCACCTGGCACCTGATGACCGGCAAGCCGTACCTGATGCGGATCGTGGGCCTCGGCTTCCGCCACCCGAAGGACAGGGTGCCGGGGCGTGACCTCGCCGGAACGGTCGAGGCCGTCGGTCCCGCGGTGACCGGGTTCGCCGTCGGCGACGAGGTGTACGGCGTTGGCCGCGGCGCGTTCGCGGAGTACGCCGTGGCTGTCGAGGACAAGCTGGCCCACAAGCCGAAGGACCTGTCGTTCGAGCAGGCAGCTGTGGTGCCGATCTCAGCAGGGACCGCACTGCAGGCGTTGACCGACCACGGCCGGATCGAGGCAGGGCAGCGGGTGCTGATCATCGGCGCGTCCGGGGGTGTCGGCAGCTACGCCGTACAACTGGCCAAGGCCTTCGGCGCGGAGGTCACCGGCGTGGCGAGCACAGCGAAGCTGGACCTCGTGCGCTCCCGGGGCGCCGACCGGGTCCTCGACTACACCCGCGACGACTACGCCGACGGCACCCACCACTACGACCTGGTCCTCGACATCGCCGGGAACCCCAAGTTGTCCCGGCTGCTCCGCGCGCTCACACCCAAGGGCACCGCGGTGCTCGTCGGCGGTGAGGACGGCGGCGATCTGACCGGCGGCATGAACCGGTCCCTCCGGGCGCTGATGCTGTCGCCGTTCGTCGGCCAGCGGCTGGCCTGGTTCGTCGCCCAGGTGCGGGCCGGCGACCTCGAGCGGCTCAACGAGCTCCTCGAGGCCGGTCAGCTGAAGCCGAGCATCGACCGGACGTACCCGCTCGACCGCGTCCCGGAAGCCATGCGCCATCTCGCGTCCGGGCAGGTCCGCGGCAAGGCCGTCATCACCATCTGAGGACTGCTACGCGGTCGCGCGGAGTTCCTCGCCGACGTCGTGCATGTGGCGCAGCCCTAAACGGTACGACTCGATGAGGCTCGTTGAAACGTAGGGCATGTCGATGCTCTCGCAGTACTTGCGCACGATCGGCTGGGCGAAGCGGAGGTTGGCGCGCGGCATGCTCGGGAAGAGGTGGTGCTCGATCTGGTAGTTGAGTCCGCCCATCATCCAGTCGGTGACCAGACCGCCGTTCACGTTGCGTGAGGTGAGCACCTGCTTCTCCAGGTGGCCCCAGTTGCTGTCGTCGTCGGGCATCTCCATGCCCTTGTGGTTCGGCGCGAACACGCTGCCGAGGTGCAGCCCGAAGATCATGTGGTGGACGAGCGCGAAGACGACCGCCTGGCCCGGCGACAGGATCAGGAACAGCGCGGTGAAATACAGCACCAGGTGCGCGGCCATCAGGCCGAGCTCGACCTTCTCCGTACGGCGGCGGGCGAGCAGGAAGCGGATGCTCGACACCTTGAGGTTGAAGCCCTCCAGGGTGAGCAGCGGGAAGAAGATCCGCGCCTGGTTACGGCTCAGCCAGCCTTCGAGACCCTTGCGGCCTTCAGCCTGCTCGAGGGTCCAGACCAGAACGCCCTCGCCGACGTCCGGGTCCTTGTCGGTGTGGTTCGGGTTGGCGTGGTGCCGGTTGTGCTTGTCGTTCCACCAGCCATAGCTCATGCCGAGCAGGAGGTTCCCGTGCAGCATCCCGATCCAGTCGTGCAACTTGCGCGAGCTGGCGATCTGCTGGTGCCCCGCGTCGTGCCCGAAGAACGCCGCGCGGGTGGTCAGGATCCCCATCGGGAGCGCCAGCAGCAGTGCCCACCACGAGCTGCCGATCACAGCGACGGCCGCCCACGTCAGACCGAGCAGAACCGCGTTGATCCCGATCGCCATCGCGTACGCCGCCGTACGGCGCTCCAGCAGGCCGGCAGCCTTGATCTCCCGTAACAGTGGGGAGAAATCGGAACGGCGGGTAGCAGCAGGTGACGCGACAGGCTGTGCCATCAGGTCCTCGTCTCAGTAGCGGGGGAAGGCCTAGGCGTACAGCCGCGGCCAGCGTAGTGCATCAAGCCTCGTCGCCCTAACCTCCGAAAGCATGAGAGTTACTACCCGAATCGGCTGTGGAGTCAGACCCCAAGAGGCAGTGGGGATAACACCACTGCGAGAGATCTCACGCTCGGTCATGATGGAGGCATGGACGAACGCAGTGAGTTCATCAGAAGGCACAGCGCATCTCGTGTCTCATCCGCGCCCGGAGCGAAGCGAGGACGTGGATGAGCACCGTTGCCACGACTGACGCGCCTCCGATGCGCTACCCGAAGCTTGCGCAGCCGTGGATCGCGCTGTTCCTCGCGATCCTGGCCGAGCTGGGCATCGCTCTGTTCGTGCTCAGCGTGGTCTCCGTCCCGCTGATCGCCGTGTGGGTCGGGATCCCGTTGCTGCTCGTCGTCGTACCGGCCGCGCGGTGGTTCGCGAACTGCCACCGCACGCTGCTGGCCGGCTTCCTCGGTGAGCGGATCCCGCGCCCGTACAAGAAGCCTCCGATGCCCGGCATGCTGATGCGGCTGCGGACGATCCTGACCGATCCGCAGACCTGGCGGGACATCGTCTGGCTGCTGGTGAACGCGGTGATCGGATTCACACTGTGCCTGCTGAGTGCCGTTCTCTTCCTGGCCACACTGTTCTATCTGGTCTACCCGCTGCTCGTCGGCGTCACGCCGGAGGGTGTGTTCACCGAGCCGTTCGGCGGGTTGTTCACGGTGAACTTCTGGACCAGCTTCCTGCTGATGCCGGTCGCGCTGCTGGCATTCATAATCTGGAACGCCGCCGGCGAGCGGCTGCTGAAGGCGAACGCGTTCGTGGCCCGCTCACTGCTCGGCCCGACCGAGAGCGCCAAGCTGGCGATGCGGGTCCGCGAGCTGGCCGAGTCGCGGGCGGAGACCGTCGACACCCAGGCGGCCGAGCTGCGCCGGATCGAGCGCGACCTGCACGACGGCGCCCAGGCCCGGCTGGCCGCGCTGAGCATGAACCTCGGCATGGCCGAGGAGATGGTGGCGCGTGACCCGGCCCAGGCGGCTGCCCTGCTGACCGAGGCCCGCGAGTCGGCGAGTACGGCGTTGTCCGAGCTGCGCGATCTGGTCCGCGGGATCCACCCGCCGGTGCTCGCCGACCGCGGTCTGGACGGCGCGGTCAAGGCGCTCGCGATGTCCTGCCCGTTCAAGGTCGACGTCACCTTCGACGTACCCGGCCGTCCGCCGGCGCCGGTCGAGTCCGCGGCGTACTTCGCGATCGCCGAATGCCTCGCGAACGCGGTGAAGTACTCGGCGGCGACCACCGCCTGGATCCAGATCACCCACGAGGACGAGAAGCTGCACATGATCGTCGGCGACGACGGTGTCGGAGGTGCCGTGATCCGGCCCGGCGGCGGTCTGTACGGTATCGAGCGGCGGCTGGCCGCCTTCGACGGTACGTTGACCGTGGTGAGCCCGAGCGCCGGGCCGACCACCGTGATCATGGAGCTGCCTTGCGAGTCCTCATCGCTGAAGACCACGCCCTCCTCCGGGACGGCCTGATCCGCCTGCTGGAGGCGCACGACTTCGAGGTCGTCGAGGCGGTCGACAACGGTCCTCGTCTGGTGCCCGCGCTCGTGGAACACCGGCCGGACGTCGCAGTGGTCGACGTACGGCTGCCACCGACCTTCACCGACGAGGGCCTGCGGGCCGCGATCGAGGCCCGCAGCCAGGTCCCGGGGCTGCCGATCCTGGTGCTCTCGCAGTACGTCGAGCAGCTGTACGCGCGGGAGCTGCTGACCGGCGGCGGAGGCGGTGTCGGGTACCTGCTCAAGGACCGGGTGTCGAACGTCGCCGACTTCCTCGATGCCGTACGCCGGGTCGCGGCCGGCGGGACTGCGATGGATCCGGACGTGATCGGTCAGCTGCTGGCCCGGAACACCCGCGACGAACCGATCGGCCGGCTCACGCCGCGCGAGTCCGAGGTCCTCGGCCTGATGGCCGAAGGCCGCTCGAACGCCGCGATCGCCGCCGCCCTGTTCGTCACCGAGAAGGCCGTCAGCAAGCACACGAACAACATCTTCTCGAAGCTCGACCTGCCCCCGTCCGAGGACGACAACCGCCGCGTGATAGCGGTCCTCACTTACCTGTCGTCCCGCTGACCCGTCGCAGGAACTCCTGCGTGCGGGCCTCGCGGGGAGCGTCCAGGACCTGGGCGGGTGGGCCGATCTCGAGCGGCCGGCCGTGGTGCAGGAAGCAGACCTGGTCGGCGACGTCGCGGGCGAAGGCCATTTCGTGGGTGCAGACGAGCATCGTCATCCCCTCGGACTTCAGCTCGCGGAGCAGGTCGAGGACCTCGCCGACGAGTTCGGGGTCGAGCGCCGACGTGACTTCGTCGAGCAGCATCAGCTGCGGCGAGTTCACCATCGCGCGGGCGATCGCGGCCCGCTGCTGTTGACCGCCGGACAGCTCGTCCGGCTTGGCCGACGCCTTGTCCGCCAGGCCGACGCGCTCCAGCATCTCCATCGCCCGGGCGCGCGCCGCATCCCGTGGCACCCGGTGCACCCGGATCGGCGCCAGCGTGATGTTGTCGAGCACGGTCAGGTGCGGGAACAGGTTGTACGCCTGGAACACGATCCCGATCCCGGACCGCACCTTGTCCGCGTCGACGCGCGGATCCGTGATGTCCGCGCCGGCCAGCTCGATCACGCCGTCGTCGACCGTCTCCAGGAGGTTCACGCAGCGCAGCAGCGTCGACTTCCCGGACCCCGAGGCCCCGATCAGTACGACGCACTCCCCCGCCGCGACCTCCAGATCCATCCCGTCCAGTACGACGTTGTCGCCGTACGCCTTCCGCACACCGCGGAGACTGAGCAGATTCTTGGGCAAACTCATACCGGTCCGCCTCCCCCGCCGTACCAGCCCTGCCGGCGCGCGACGTAATCGGTCAGGCGCGTCAGCGGGATCGTCAGCGCGACGAACAGCAGCCCTGCGACGACGTACGGCGTGAAGTTGAAGTCCTCCGCCGTCTCCAGTTGCGCGGCCCGGATCGCGTCGATGACACCGAGTACCGCGATCAGCCCGGAATCCTTCTGCAGGCTCACGAAGTCGTTCAGCAGCGGCGGCAGCACTCGCCGTACCGCCTGGGGAAGGACGACGAAGCGCAACGTCTGTCGATAACTCAGTCCGAGTGATCGCGCCGCCGCCCGCTGCGACGGATGCACCGACTCGATACCGGCCCGGAACACCTCCGCGACGTACGACGAGTAGGTCAGGACGAGGGCCGCTCCGCCCCAGATCACCGCCTGGTTCGGCAACCCGCGCAACTGCAGGGCCGGTACGCCGAAGCCGAGCAGGAAGATCACCAGCAGCAAGGGCAGGCCGCGGAACACGTCCGTGTAGGCGGCCGCGAACGCCCGCAGCGGGAAGAAGATCGGTCCCCGCGACGTCCGCATGATCGCCAGCGTCAGCCCGAACACCACGATCAGCACCGCGCAGACCAGCATCACGCGGACGTTCAGCCAGAGGCCCTCGGCAACGACCGGCAACGCCTCCCAGCCGCGATGGACGTCGAAGAACGTCGCCCGGACCCGCGGCCAGCCCGGCGTGGAACCGATGCCCACGACAACCAGCGCGAGCAGGATCACCGAGCTGACCAGCGCGATCACGGTCGATCGCCGCGCCTGCCTGCGCCGGTACGCGATCCGCTCGCGCTGCAGCTCCGATGGTTGCCAGGTACTCACGAGATTTCGGGCGCGCCGGACTCGGTCAGGTACTGCTTCTGCAGGTTCGCCAGGGTGCCGTCGGACTTGAGCGCGTCGACCGCTTGCGTGACGCAACCGGTCAGCTTCGAGTTCTTCTCGAGCACGAACCCGAACTGCTCCGCCTGCCCGCCGGCCGGCAACTGCCCGACGATCTTGCCGTTGTCGAGCTGCGCCGCGGTCATGTAGAACGCGGTCGGCAGGTCCACGACGATGCCGTCGATCTGCTTGTTCTTGAGCGCCTGCACGGCCAGGTCGTTGGTGTCGAACACGGCCGGCTTCTGCTTGGGCTTCACCTGGTCGCGCAGCGCGGTGTAACTCGTCGTACCTACCTGAGCCCCGAGCTTCGCATCGGCGAGCTCGGCGACGGACTTGGCGTTGGCGATCTTGCTGCCTTCGGTGGTGATCACGGTCTGGCGTACGTCGTAGTACCCGGAGGAAAAGTCGACGGCCTTGCGGCGGTCCTCGGAGATCGACACCTGGTTGACGTCCAGGTCGAACGCCTTCGGGCCGGGCGCGAACGCGGTGTTGAACTGCACGGTCTGCCACTTCACCGCGGCCTGTTCGAACCCGAGCTTCTTCGCCACCGCATAGGTGACCGCGGACTCGTACCCCTTGCCGTTGCTCGGGTCGTTGCCGTTGAACCACGGTTCGTACGCCGGCTTGTCGGTGCCGACCGTCAGCGTGCCGGCCGTCTTCACCGCCAGCTTGTCCTTCGCACACGCATCCGCGCCCGACGGCGTCGAGGACCCGGACGAACTCTCCTCCGGCGCACACGCCCCCAGCCCCACGACCGCCAGCACGGCCAGCCCCACCACAACTGCACGCGTTCTCATGCGCAGAACTCTAAGACCTCTTGCGGTACGCCGTGGGGCTGGATCCAGTGTGCAGACGGAAGCGGGTGGAGAAGTAGAGCGGGTCGGCGTATCCGACCTGGGCGGCGACCGAGGCTACCGGCCGGCCGGTGAGTTCGAGGAGGCGGGCGGCGGCGTCGAGGCGACGGCGTTCGACGAACTGCTGCGGCGTGACACCGACTTGCTCGCGGAACAGGTGCGCGAAGCGTGACACCGACAGATTCACGGCACGAGCCAGCCGCGGTACGTCGAGACTCGCGGTGAGGTCCTGGTCGATCAGCTCGATCGCGCGCAACAGGCGATCGTCGATCTGCACGGCCTTCGGGTTCTGGGTGTCGCACCACAGCAGCGCCGCTTCCAGCGAGTTCGCGCTGAGCTGCTCGGCCTGGGGCAGGACGCTGTGTTGATGCCGTACGGCGTCGCGCAGGTGGTCGGCGATGCGCTCGAAGGTCGGTCCGGCGGGATGGAGCTGAACGATGCCGGGAGCAACTTCCGGCCAATCGAGCAGCGGCAGCCAGTCCGGCTTCGGGTGCATGTGCGCGTACCGGAAATGCCAGCGGTCACCGACCGTGGCATAGTCGTGCACGGTGCGCGGACGGACCAGCGTGACGCTGCCCGGCGCGGCCGCGACCTGACCGAATCGTCCCTGGCCGTCGAGGGTCAGGACCAGCAGCCAATCGGTCGTTCCGCGCCGCCGATACGTCGCGTACTCAGGGCCTTCGTCGAACTCACCGGTCACCAGCCGACGAACCACCGGATGCGGTGCCTCAGCAGGATATCGAAGGTTCACAGCTCGATAGCGTATCGCTGCCCGCGCCTCGGCCGCCGCATCCTGGACACATGACAGTCGTGGACATCTACCAGCGGGACGGCATCGTCCAGGTCCCCCAGTTGCTCGAACCCGCCGAGGTCGAGCGGATCAAGACAGTCTTCATGGAGCAGGTCGCCGTCGATCACTCGCTCGCCATCGACGACGGCGTACCGGACGACGATCCGCTGGCGAAGTACCCGCGGTTCGTGCACCCGCACCGGGCGAGCGACACCGAGGTCGGCAAGGTCTCCATGGAGCTGATGCTCGACGACCGGATCCTCGATGTCGTCCAGGCGCTGATCGGCCCCGCGCTCGGCGCTCAGTCGATGTTCTACTTCAAGCCGCCGGGCGCCCGCGGGCAGGCGCTGCACCAGGACAACACGTTCCTGCGCGCCGACCCGGAGACCTGTCTCGCGGCCTGGATCGCGGTCGACGACGTGGACGCGGACAACGGCGGGCTGGCAGTCGTCCCGGGCTCGCACAAGACCGAACTGGTCTGCCCCGAGCCGGCCGACCTGACCGAATCCTTCACCAGCGTCGAGGTCCCGGTGCCGGACGGCCTCAGCAAGGTGCAGACGAAGATGAAGGCCGGCGACGTCCTCTTCTTCCACGGCAGCGTCGTCCACGGCTCCCGCCCGAACTCCACCGACGACCGCTTCCGGCGGTCGCTGATCTTCCACTACATCCCGGAGGACAGTGTGGAGATCGCAGCCTTCTACAACCCCCTGGTCCGCCCCGACCGCCGCGAAACAGTCCTCCCCGAAGCCATCGGCGGCGGCCCCTGCGGCGACTACGCCCAGGCCGAGCCGTAAACCCGCCCCCTTCGACAGCCGCCGCCGAGGACGAGCAGGTGGTCCGGCGCCAGGCTCAGCGGTCGCGGGTGTGACCTCGGCCCGTCGGGGTGCTGCCCGAACCGCCGCGTGCGCCGGATGCAGTGTCCGGCGCCGTGATCCCGCTCGCCGGGGCGATCCCGGACCCTGCGACGCGCTGGGTGGCGGCGAGGCGGGCGTCGATCCGCTGATCCGGTGCGGGTTCGCGGCCGTGGTCCTCGGGCGAGGCCCGCGCCGCCTCCCGCATCATCGCTTCGCTGACCGCGTCCCGCACCGGTTCGGCCACCTCGGGCTCGTGCCGGAGCAGTCCCATCGCCGTCTGCCGGAACTGCTCCTGCTCGGCCGGCGTCGGCGGGCGGTCGCGCTCGTCGATGATCGCCTGCCGCGCCCCGGGCTCCCGCTCCATGGTCCCGTCCGGCAAGCGGTGGTTCTCGAACACTACGTTCCCGTCCCGGTCGACGACGTAGATGTCGTCGACGTACGCCTGCGACTCGAGCGCATGCGCCGCATCCGGCGCGCCCCGGTACGCCTGATCATGCAGCCGCGGATCCACCCACCGGCCGACGCCGTTGGCATCCACAGCTTCCTGGTACCGCTCCGCCACGCCGAGCAGACTGTTCGCGTCGTTGGTCGCGACATAGACCACTGCGACGCGGTATCCCTGGTTGGCGAAGCCATCCACCCACGGCTTCGCTCCCGCCTCCCACGACAGCGGTGCACTCGCGACGACGTCGTACTGCGTCTCACCTTTGGTCAAGTGATCGATGCAGCGCCGATGCAGATCCGGCGGCAGGCTCTCGTGGACGTCCCGATGCGCGTCGATCCGCCCCTTGCTCAGGATCGCGCGGTACCGCGGATGTGCTTCGGCGTTCTCGTCGAAGTCGTACGACGCGGTCGTCTGCTCACCGAGCGAGCGCTGGACGAGCCGTTGTGCGGTCGACTTGCCCGCGGCCGGCTGCCCGCCGATCAGCACGGCCAACGGCCGGACGCCGGGAGCCCGCGTGGGTCGCTCCCCTGGCGTGATCTCGGCCAACCGCTGGTCGACGACCGCTGCGGACTCGGCCGACGTCAGCGCGAGGTCGTTCATTCGCCGAGTTCTGCTCGCAGTTGGGACAAGACGCCCGGATAGGTCCGCAGTACGTCGGCCCGCTCCGCGTCCGTCATACCCACGTGCCGGCGGAACTCGTCGGTGTAGAACGTCCGCTTCGCCTCGAGCTCGGACTTCCGGGCCTCATCGGTCTCGAGGGCGATCAGCGAGTTGTAGCACGTCAGCACACCGCGGATCAGGTTGTAGACGCGCTCGCGTTCCTTCCTTTCCGCGTGGCTCAGTGGAGGGATGAACTGGCCACCTAGCGCCTCTGTGATGTGCTTTTTCGGCTCCTCCGGCATGGAGCCAGCGTAGCGGCTCAGTTCGAGTAGTCGCGGAAGCCGCGACCCGTCTTGCGGCCGAGGTAGCCGGCCGTCACCAGGTGCTCCAGCAGCGGAGCAGGGGCGAAGCCGGGCTCGCGGAACTCCAGGTACAAGGTGCGCTGGATGGCGAGCGAGACGTCCAGCCCGACCACGTCGAGCAGGGCGAACGGGCCCATCGGCAGGCGGCAGCCGAGCTTCATCGCGGCGTCGATGTCGTCGACACCGGCGTAGTGCGCCTCGAGCATCCGGACCGCATCGTTGAGATACGGGAACAGCAGCGCGTTCACGATGAAGCCGGCCCGGTCGCCGCAGCGCACCGGGTGCTTGCCTGCGGCAACGGCCACGGCGGCCACCGTGTCGGCGACGTCGGCGGACGTGCTGACTGTGCTCACCACTTCGACGAGCTGCATGACCGGCGCCGGGTTGAAGAAGTGCAGCCCGACCACGTCACTCGGCCGCTTGGTCGCCATCGCCAGGTCGATCACCGGCAGACTCGACGTCGTGGTCGCCAGGATCGCGCCCGGCTTGCAGATCTCGTCGAACGTCTCGAACAGCGCCTGCTTGACGCTGAGCTCCTCGACGACGGCCTCGATCACCAGGTCGGCCTGCGCGAGGTCGTCGAGCTTCGCCGTACCGGTCACCCGGCGCAGCGCAGCGTCCCGCTCCTCCGTGGACAGCTTGCCGCGCTGGACACCCTTCTCCAGCGAGCGCTCCAGCACGCCGCGGACCCGGTCGACCTTCTCCGTACCGCGGGCGACGTACAGCACGTCGTACCCGGCCTTGGCGAGGACCTCGACGATGCCGACCGCCATCGTGCCGGAGCCGACGACGCCGACCTGCCTGACCGCGCGGATCGGCACACCGTCCGCCGACACGACCGGGGTGTTCTCGTCGTCGACCACGACCGGCGAGTCCGGCGACTCGTAGGTGTAGAAGCCGCGCCCGGTCTTCCGGCCGAGGAGGCCCGCGGTCACCATCTGCTTGAGGATCGGGGCCGGCGCGTGCAGCCGGTTGCGGCCCTGCTTGTACATCGTGTCGAGAATCTCGTACGCCGTGTCCAGGCCGATCAGGTCGAGCAACGCCAGCGGACCCATCGGGTACCCGCAACCGAGCCGCATCGCCGCGTCGACGTCCTCACGGGTCGCGTACTTCGACTCGACCATCGACACCGCGTGATTCAGGTACCCGAACAGCAGCGCGTTGGCGATGAACCCGGCCCGGTCCGCCGCGACCACCGGGACCTTGTCGAGCCGGCGGGCCAGCGCCTGCACGTCCTCGACCACGTCCGGCTCGGTGACCACGGTCTTGATCACCTCGACGAACTCCTGCACCGGCGCCGGGTTGAAGAAGTGCATGCCGACCACGCGCCGCGGGCGCTGGGTGGCGACGGAGATCTCGGTGACCGACAACGACGAGGTGTTGGTCGCCAGGATCGCGTCCTCGCGGACGACCTTGTCCAGCGCGGCGAAGATCTCGCGCTTCAACTCGAGCCGCTCGACGACGGCCTCGATCACCAGGTCGCAGTCCGCGAGCGCCTCCAGCGAGGTGGCGAACGTGACCCGGTCGAACAACGCCTGCTGGTCCTCGACCGACAGTTTGCCGCGCTTCACGGCCCGGTCGGTCGAGTGCTGGATGTGCCCGCGGCCGCGCTCGACTGCTTCCTCGTCACGCTCGACACCGACGACCGTCAGGCCGTTGCGCGCGAACACCTCGGCGATCCCGGCGCCCATCGTGCCGAGACCCACCACACCCACCGTCGTCAATTCCCGAGCCATGCTGTGCACTATGCCAGTCCGAGTGCTGGTCCGCCCATGAGCTGGGTCACCGGCGAGGTCAACCTCACACACCCTCGTCGATGACGACCGGAGTCGCCATCCAGCCGTCGAGCAGCCACCACGGGTCCGGTGCAGCGCGGATCTTCACCAGCAGGCCGAGTTCCTCGTGAGCCTCCCGGCGCGCGGCCTCCGCCGGGCTCTCGCCGTCCTCGACCTGACCGCCGGGCAGCACGTGGTACGTCCGCCCGTCGCGTATCCGCTCGATCGCGGCGATCCCGTGTTCGCCGAGCAGTACGACGCCGCCCCGGATCACGAGCGCGTCGCCAGGATCTGGAACCAGGTGCCGATCTTCGAGTCACCGCGTTCCAGCCGCGCAACCGTCCACCCGGTCGCGGTCAGCAGCTCACGGAGCGGATCTTCCTGCCACAGAACGAAATGCCGTGGCAGGTCCAGGTGCCGGTTCGACCACTCCTCGCCTTTGCCCTCCCGGGTCGCGAACGCGAGGATCGGCGCGGAACGGGCCGCCTTCCGCAGTACGTCGGCCAGTTGGGCGCGATCGAAGTGCAGGAACACCGCGCTCGCGTACACCGCGTCGTACGGGCCGCCGAAGTCGTCGGTGATCGCGTTCAACAGGTCGGCGGCGTACCCGTCGGATCGCATCATGTCGACGAACGCCCGCGTCGCGTCGGTACGGCGTACGACGTACCCGCGGCTCTCCAACTCGATCGCGTCCTTTCCGGTACCGCTGCCGAGCTCGAGCACCTGTCCGCCCGGTGCGAGGCGTTCGGCGAGCAGATCGATCAGCAGCCGGTTGGGGTCCTTGGGGATCGAGTCGCGGAACTTGCCGGCGGCCTGCTCGTACGCCGCGAGCGTGAGCTCGTTGTCCGAGGCGACCCGGGTCCAGCCGTCGCCGGTGTGCTCGACGACGGCGGGCAGTTTGAGGCCGAGGTCCAGCCCGAGGACGACGACGGTCTCGCCGCGATGCAGGTCCGCGATCGACTGCAGCTCGGCGGCCGGCTGCTGGGTCAGCTCGGGTACGACGGTCAACCGCACCGCGAGCGCCTCGGCCAACCGAGCGCCCGCGGCCGCCTCGAACGGCCCGGCGTACACCTGCACGACCCGCTCACCCACCACCGCGTCCTGGACGTCACCGGGCAGCAGCAGGATCCGGGCGGGACACATGAGATTCATCGATCGACGTACTCCAGGGCCTCGGCGGCGTAGTCCGGCCAGACGCCGGACTGGTCGAGCGGGATCCTTACCCACTCCTTCATCGGCCGACCCATCCCCGGATCGAACTGCTCCGCACCCGGGACCGCCAGCGCCTTCTCCCGCGGCTCGGGCGGGAGCTTGAAGGTCATCGCGTCGCCGTACATCCCGGCGAGCACCTTCTTGCCGATCTTCAGGCACGGCATCCCGAACATGCTGCCGCGGACCACTCCGGCCCCTTCGAGCCCGGCCGCAACCGCGTCGTACGCCGCGACCGCCTCGTCGCTCACCTTCGGCATCATGCTCACCACCTTCCCACTCCGTAGCCCCGGTGCACTACCGTGCTTTCTCGTGCGCTTGGTGATTGCTACGTGTTCTGTTGACTACTCGGGGCGGCTGACGGCTCATCTGCCGATGGCGCCTCGGCTGCTGATGGTGAAGGCGGACGGGTCGGTGCTGATCCACGCCGACGGCGGGTCGTACAAACCGCTGAACTGGATGTCGCCGCCGTGCAAGCTGACGGAGGACGAAGGGGTCTGGAGCGTCACCAACAAGGCTGGTGAGGAGCTGCGGATCACCATCGAGGAGGTGCACAGCGACACGGCGTACGAGCTCGGGACGGATCCGGGCCTGATCAAGGACGGCGTCGAGGCGCACCTGCAGGAGCTGCTCGCCGAGCACGTCCACACGTTCGGCGAGGGCTGGACGCTGGTACGCCGGGAGTACCCGACCGCGATCGGCCCGGTCGACCTGCTGCTCCGCGACGCCGACGGCAAGCACGTCGCGGTCGAGATCAAGCGCCGCGGCGAGATCGACGGCGTCGAACAGCTCACTCGGTACGTCGAACTCCTCAACCGCGACCCCCTGCTGGCCCCGGTCCGCGGGATCTTCGCCGCCCAGCTGATCAAGCCGCAGGCGCAGTTCCTCGCCACCGACCGCGGCCTCGACTGCCTCACCGTCGACTACGACGCCCTCCGCGGCATGGAGTCCGACGTCCTCCGCCTGTTCTAGCCCCTGATCCAACTACTGACAAAGCAGGTATTTTGCCCGATTTCGGGCAGATGCTTGGCGCTGACCCCGGAAACACTGCATGGTGGGCGAGTGATCAGTGAGGCGGCGGCCGTGGAGCCGGTCGACGAGCTGGCCGATCAGGTCAGCCGCACGACCGGACTGTCGGCGGATGTCGCGCGGCGCGTGGTCGCCGACGTCCTGGCCTATTTCACCGAGACGACCGAGGAGTACGTCCGGCGCCGGCACCGTGAGTTGCAGACCTACGGCGCCCGCAACGACGAGATCTTCGCCCGCCTCGGCACCGAGCTCCGGCACTGGCCGGTCCGCTCACCCGAACTCTCCGCCCGCCAGCTTCGACGGATCGTCTACGGCTGACCCGGGTCTGTTGAACGACAACCTCCGAAAGGCATGAACACATGTGCGGAATCGTCGGGTACGTCGGCACCAAGCCGGCCGCGCCCATCCTGGTGGACGGACTGGCCCGGCTCGAGTACCGGGGCTACGACTCGGCGGGCGTCGCCGTACTCGGGTCCAGCGAGCTGAAGGTGCACAAGGACGCCGGCCGGGTCCGTGAGCTGGAGGCGTCGTTGCCGAAGCGCTTCGGCGGCAAGCTCGGCATCGGCCACACCCGGTGGGCCACCCACGGCGGCCCGAGCAAGGACAACGCGCACCCGCACGCCAGCGGCAACGAGCGGATCGCGGTCGTGCACAACGGCATCTTCGACAACGCCGGCGCGATCCGCGCGCAGCTCGAGGACGCCGGCGTCAAGCTGCGCTCGGAGACCGACACCGAGGTGCTCGCGCACCTGATCGAGCAGGCCGACGGCGCCACCCTCGAGGAGAAGGTGATGGCCGCCCTGCGCCGGATCGAGGGCACCTACGGCATCGCGGTGATCGACCTGGACTTCCCGGACCGGATCGTGGTCGCCCGCAACGGCAGCCCGCTGATCCTCGGCATCGGCGACGGCGAGATGCACATCGCCTCCGACGCGGCCGCGCTGATCCGCTACACCCGCCAGGTCGTCTACCTGGACGACGGCGAGCTGGCCACGGTCCGCGCCGACGGCTACCGCACCTTCACCCAGGACGCCTCCCCGACCACCAAGACCGCGAAGACGGTCGAGTGGGAGGCCGAGGAGTTCGAGCGCGGCCTGCACGAGCACTTCATGATGAAGGAGATCCACGAGCAGCCGGACGCGGTCGGCCGGGTCATCCGGGGGCGTCTGGACGAGCGCTTCCACACCGTGCACCTCGGCGGCCTGAACATGGACGCCCGCGAGGCGCGGGAGATCAAGCGGGTCAAGATCCTCGGCTGCGGTTCGGCGTACTACGCGGGTCAGATGGGCGCGCAGTTCATCGAAGAGGTCGCACGGATCCCCGCCGACGCGGAGCCGGCGTCCGAGTTCCGGTACCGCAACCCGGTGGTCGAGCGGGACACCCTGTACGTCGCGGTGTCGCAGTCCGGTGAAACCCTCGACACCCTGGTCGCGGTGCAGGAGCTGAAGCGCAAGGGCGGCCGGGTGATCGGCCTGGTGAACGCGGTCGGTTCGAGCATCGCCCGTGAGGTCGACGGCGGCGTGTACCTGCACGCCGGCCCGGAGGTCTCGGTGGCGTCGACGAAGGCGCTGACCAACATGGCGGTCGGGTTCGCGATGCTCGGCATCCACCTCGGACGGATCCGGGACGTGTCCCCCGCCGACGGCCGCCGGCTGATCGAGGGCCTGAAGAAGCTGCCGGCGGACATCGCCGCGATCGTCGCCCAGGAGGAGGAGCTGGCCAAGATCGCCGGCCGCCTCGCCAAGCACGAGAGCCTGTTCTTCGTCGGCCGGACCCGCGGGTACCCGGTGGCGCGTGAGGGTGCGCAGAAGCTGAAGGAGATCTCGTACCGGCACGCCGAGGCGTACCAGACCTCCGAGCTGAAGCACGGCCCGCTCGCGCTGATCTCCCCGGACGTGCCGAGCGTCGCGATCGTCCCCGACGACGAGCTGCTCGACCGCAACATCGGCGCCTTGCACGAGATCGGCGCCCGCTCCGGTCCGCTGTACGTCGTCACGCACCCGGGCGTCGAGGTACCGGACGGGGTCGCGGCGAAGATCGTCGTACCGAAGAACGAGCCCGAGCTGGACCCGATCCTGCTGACGATCCCGCTGCAGATCATCGCGTACTACGCCGCGGTCGCCCTCGGCCACGACGTGGACAAGCCGCGCAACCTGGCGAAGTCGGTCACCGTCGAGTAGCCGACCGCCAGGCCATCACAATCGCGACACCACGGCCCCCGTCACGCTCAGCGTGGCGGGGGCCGTTCATTTGTGATGGCCTGGGGGTCCGGGTCAGAGCTGCTGACCGGGCTGTCCCGCCCGGCGCCCGGCAGTCCCGGCCCGCTCCGTGTCGGCGGCCTTCACCGCCACGCCCGTCCCGTCGGTGGCCGCGACCTTCGCAGGACCGCCCGATCCGGCTCGGGCCACGCCGCCGAGTGCTCGGTCGGCGGCGCTCGCCAGCTCAGCGCGCTTGTCGGCTTCGTTCATCTGGCCGCCGAGCTGGTGTGCGGCGACCCGGCCGGCACTCATGCCGCGGTACGGGTGCAGGCCGAACTCGTTGACCAGCCGCTTGCACACCTCGACCCCACGCACCGAGTTGCCGACGGCATCGAGCCGCGGTGAGAACACCACAACGGCCATGCGCTTCGACGGCACCACCATCATGACGTTGCCGGACACCCCGCTCTTGGCCGGCAGCCCGACCTGGTTCGAGAACTGTCCGGAGTCGTTGTACATCCCGCTGTGGCCCATCACCGACAGCACCCGCGCGGCAGTCTCCTCCGAGAACACCTGCTGGCCGCTCAACGGTGCGACTCCACTGTTCGCGAGCGTCGCACCGGCCTTGGCCAGGCGCTCGGCGTTCATGGTGAGCGAACAGACCATCGTGTAGAACTCGGTGGCGTCTTCCGGGGCACGCCGATCGGTCGGACCGGCGCCGTAGAGCTTCCCCACCTTCGCCAGCGCGTTGGCGAACGCGACGTTGCCGAACCCGGTGTCGCGCTCGGCCAGGAACGTCGCACCGTGCAGCTGCGGCCGCTCGCCCGTCATCGCCCTCCACGTGTCCTGGACGGTGGCCAGCCGGCCGGACTGGTCCTTGCCGGAGTCGACGAGCGCGAGCGTCCCGATCGCTCCGGCGTTGATCATCGGATTGTGCGGCCTGCCGTCCCGACTGAGCGACAGCAAGGGATCGTTGAAGGGACCACCGCTCTGCTCCTGGCCGATCCAGCGGTGCACCTCCTCCGGGCCGAGCTGCTCGAGCGCGATCGCGTAGCTGAACGGCTTCGACGTCGACTGCACGCTGAACTCGTCCGCGGTGTCGCCGATCGAGAACACCTGGCCGTCGGCGGTGCAGATCGCGATCCCGAACTTCTCCGGATCCGCGTCCCGCAAGGTGGGGATGTAGTCCGCGACCTCGCCGGACCGCTCGTCCAGCAGGTCGGCGTGGATCCGCTCCACCGCGTGCGCGAACTCCGCGAACTCGTCTGCGGGGACCGCGAGGTCACCGGTCAGCGTTCGCTGGATCACCCCGTGCTGCGCGACCTCGGCGAACGTGTCGAAGTCGAGCTGGACCGGTTGGGCGTACGGCGTGATCGCCGGCCGGCCAGCGGCGTCACGGACGCCGTCCAGCGCGGCGCGTACTCGCGGATCGTCGGGCATGATCCCCGCCCGGCCGAGCGTGTTGAGCAACTCCCAGGACCAGATCCGGCCGTCGCCGTCCTCGTCGATCTCCACGTACGACCGGAGCAGCTTCTCCGCAACGTCCATTGACTGCTTCCTTCCCCAGCTGGCGGCAGGCGGGCGCGCACGACCACACTGTCGGCACCGTCGGCGCGCAGCAGCCTGTACCGGTCGTGTTTCGACAGCGGTCACCTGGTGTTACGGCAACGTCAAACGAGGCCGTTGTAGGACAAGTTGACTACTTGTATGATCACTGCCCATGGACCGCATCCGCCAGGTGAAGCTCTCGTCCGTCGTCCTCCCGCTCGACCAGCCGATCAGTGACGCCAAGGTGCTGACCGGGCGGCAGCGGCCGATGACCGAGGTGGTGTTCCTGTTCGCGGAGATCGCGACCGAGCAGGACCAGCACGGCATCGGGTTCAGCTACTCGAAGCGGGCCGGCGGACCGGCGCAGTACGCGCACGCGAAGGAGATCGCGGCCAACCTGATCGGCGAGGACCCGTCCGACATCGCGAAGGTGTACGACAAGCTGCTGTGGGCCGGTGCCTCGGTCGGCCGGTCCGGCGTCGCGACGCAGGCGATCGCCGCGATCGACATCGCCCTGTGGGACCTGAAGGCGAAGCGCGCCGGTCTGCCGCTCGCCAAGCTGCTCGGCGCGCACCGCGACTCTGTGCGCGCGTACAACACCTCAGGCGGGTTCCTGCACGCCCCGATCGAGGAGGTGAAGGAGCGGGCGTCGAAGTCGCTCGCCGACGGGATCGGCGGGATCAAGATCAAGGTCGGCCAGCCCGACAGCCGGATCGATCTCGACCGCGTCCGCGCTGTCCGGGAACACCTCGGCGACGACGTACCGCTGATGGTGGACGCGAACCAGCAGTGGGACCGCCCGACCGCGCTGCGGATCGGCCGGGTGCTCGAGCAGTTCGGTCTGGTCTGGATCGAGGAGCCGCTGGACGCGTACGACGCGGAAGGCCACGCCGAGCTGGCCAAAGCGCTCGACACCCCGATCGCGACCGGAGAGATGCTGTCCAGCGTCGGCGAGCACGTGCGGCTGATCGAGGCGCGCGCGGCCGACATCATCCAGCCCGACGCGCCCCGGATCGGCGGCATCACACCGTTCCTCAAGCTCGCGACACTTGCCGACCACAACGGTCTGCAGCTCGCGCCGCACTTCGCGATGGAGATCCATCTGCACCTCGCGGCGGCGTACCCGCGCGAACCCTGGGTCGAGCACTTCGAGTGGCTGAATCCCTTGTTCAACGAGCGTCTGGAGACGGTCGACGGACGCATGCTCGTCCCCGACCGGCCGGGCCTCGGCTTCACGACGACCGAACAGTGCGCGCGCTGGACCGTCGACAGCTGCGAGTTCCGGTGAGCGGTCTCGCGGATCAGATCGTTGAGGATCTGAAGCGGCGGATTCTCAGCGGCGGGATCGCGCCGGGCGAGAAGCTCCCGGGTGAGAACGGTCTGGTCGAGGAGTTCGGGGTCAGCCGGACCGTTGTACGCGAGGCGGTCTCGCGGTTGCAGGCCGCCGGGCTGGTGGAGACGTTCCAGGGACGTGGCTCGTTCGTGCTGGAGGTCCCGGAGCGTACGCCGGGATTGCGCGAGGTGCGGTCGCACCGCGACGTCCTCGACCTGATGGATTTCCGGATCGGCGTCGAGAGTGAGGCGGCCGGGCTGGCGGCGGTACGACGTACCGACCATCAGCTGAAGGGGATCGAGCGGGCGCTGGACGATTTCCGGCGGGTCGGCGACGATCCGGGGCGGTCGGTGGAGGCGGACTTCGCGTTCCACCTCAAAGTGGCCGTTGCCTCGGGCAACCGGTTCTACGGGGACCTGATCGGGGAGCTCGGGCCGATGATGATCATGCTGCCGCGGACCCGGCTCGACCCGGCGTACGAGATGTCGGACCCGGAGCATCTCACCCGCGTGGTGCACGAGCACGAGAACATCAGCGCGGCGATCGCGCGGTCCGAGCCGGAGGCGGCACGGGCGGCGATGCGGGTGCATCTGTCGAGCACGCGACACCGACTGGCCGGTGCAACTACCAGCGCGCCGTGTTAGGGCTGAACCCCGGATCGACCGTGCGCATGTACGTCGTGTCGTCGCGTTTGCGGATCCCGCACGCCAGGTACTGCTCGTGCAAAGCGCCCAGCGCGTCGACATCCAGCTCGACACCGAGCCCCGGGCCACGAGGCACCCGCACACTCCCGGACTCGAACGCCAACACACCCGGCTTGATCACGTCCTCGGTCTTCCACGGGTAATGCGTGTCGCAGGCATACGTCAGATTCGGCGTCGCCGCGGCAAGATGCGTCATCGCGGCGAGACTGATCCCGAGGTGCGAGTTGGAGTGCATCGACAACCCCATCCCGAACGTGTCGCAGATCCCCGCCAGCAACTGCGACCGCCGCAGCCCGCCCCAGTAGTGATGGTCCGACAACACCACCTGCACGGCGTCCGCGAGCACCGCCGGCTTCAGGTGCGCGAAGGCGATCACGCACATATTGGTCGCCAAGGGAATCTCAGTCTGCTGCGCGACGGTCGCCATACCGTCGATCCCGGGCGTTGGATCCTCCAGATACTCCAGTACGCCGCTGAGCTCCCGAGCGACCTGCACCGACGTGTCCACGGTCCACGCACAGTTCGGATCGATCCGCAGCTGGTGCTCCGGGAACGCCTCGGCGAGCGCCCGCACCGCCTCGGCCTCCTGCGCCGGCGGGAACACACCGCCCTTCAGCTTGATCGCCGTGAACCCGTACTCGCCGATCATCTTCTCGGCCTGCCGCACGATCCCGTCCGGATCGACCGCCTCGCCCCACGCGTCCGCTTCACCACCTGGATGCGCGGCCCACTTGTAGAACAGATACGCACTGAACGGCACCTCGTCCCGGACCGCCCCGCCGAGGAGGTCCACCACCGGGAGCCCCAACTGCTTGCCCTGGAGGTCGAGCAGCGCGACCTCGTACGGCGACAACACCACGTCGACCGGGTCCTGCAGGTTGAGCATCCCGCCCACCTGAGCCCCACCACCACTGGTCAGTACATCGCTCACCCGCTGACGCAGCCCGTTGACGTCGAAGATGTCCAGCCCGGGCAGTACGTCGGCGACGGCGCGCATCCGTACTAGATGGTCGTCGGCGGCGTACGTCTCCCCCAGCCCGACCAGCCCGTCGTCCGTCCACACCTGGACGATCGTCCGCAGCGCGAACGGTTCGTGGACGCCGACCACGTTGAGGAGCGGCGGGTCCGCGAACGCGACCGGAGTGAGTTCGACGCGGGCGATCTTGCTCATACGAGTTCCTTCTCTTTGCGTCGACGTACCAGCAGCCGGACACCGGGCAGTGCGAGGACGACGATCAGCGCCGCGAGGACCGTGCCGGAGATCGGCCGGGTGAAGAAGCCCATCGGGTTGCCGCCGAAGATCAGCAGCGACTGCCGGACCGCGGTCTCCATCACGCTACCCAGGACGAACGCGAGCACCAGCGGTCCCGGCTCGAACCCGAACTTCTTCATCAGGTAGCCGAGGACGCCGAACACGATCACCAGGAACATATCGAACACCTGGTTCGCCACCGTGTAGACGCCGAGCAGCGTGATCAGCACCGTGATCGGCGCGAGGACGGCGGGACGCACCTTGAGGATCTTCACGAACACCCCGACCAGCGGAATGCTCATGATCAGCAGCAGGATGTTGCCGAGGTACATCGAGTTGATCACGCCCCAGAACAGGTCCGGGTGCTCGGTCACCAGTTGCGGACCGGGCGCGATGCCCTGGATCAGCAGTGCACCGAACATCAGCGCCATCGTCGCGTTTGCGGGGATCCCCAACGTCAGCAGCGGGATGAACGACGAGGTGGCGGCCGCGTTGTTCGCCGTCTCCGGCGCCGCGACCCCCTCGACCGCACCGCGACCGAACCGCTCGGGCTCCTTCGCCCGCCGCTTCTCCACCGCGTACGCGACCAACGACGACAGCGTCGCGCCACCACCGGGCAGTACGCCGAGCACGAAGCCGATCACCGAGCCGCGGGCGATCGCCCCACGCGACTGCCGCAGGTCGGCCCGGGACGGCCAGGCGTTCGCCACCGCGACCGGCGCCTGCACCTTGTGATGGCGTTCCTCGAGGTTGTAGAGGATCTCGCCGAGCCCGAACAGGCCCATCGCGATCGGCACGAAGTCGATGCCGTCGGCAAGGTTCAGGCTGTCGAACGTGAACCGGCTCGCTCCGGTGAACGTGTCCCGCCCGACCGTTGCCAGCAGCAACCCGAGCCCCGCGGCGATCACCGCCTTCAACCGGCTGCCGTTCCCCACGGTCGCCACCAGCAGTACGCCGAACAACGACAGGGCGGCGTACTCCGGCGGACCGAAGTCGAGCGCCACGCTCGCGACCACCGGAGCGAGCAGGGTCAGTCCGATGATCGACACCGTGCCGCCGATGAACGACCCGATCGCCGCGATGCCGAGCGCCGTACCAGCTCGTCCTTGTTTGGCCAGCGCGTAGCCGTCGAAGACCGTGACCACGGAGGACGCCTCGCCGGGCAGCCGCAGCAGGACCGACGTGATGGTGCCGCCGTACTGCGCGCCGTAGAAGATGCCGGCCAGCATGATGATCGCCGACACCGGCTCCACGCCGTACGTGATCGGCAGCAGGATCGCGATCGTCGCGGCCGGGCCGAGCCCGGGGAGGACGCCGATCAGCATGCCGATCACGACGCCGATCAGGCAGTAGAGGAGATTGGCGGGCTCCAGGACGACGCCGAAGCCATCGATCAGGCCGCCCATCAGATCAACCTGGGCAGCGGAATCTGCAGCAGCAGCACGAAGAGGACGTAGAACGCGGCGACCGTGCCCACGCTGATCGCGACCGCCGAGACCCAGGTCTCCTTGCCGAGGAACCGCAGCCACACGAACGTCAGCAGCAACGACGGGATCTCGAACCCGATCAACGGCAGCACGGACGCGAAGACCACCAGCGTCAGTACGGCGACCGCGGTCTGCACACTCGACCGCGAGAACTTCTCGGTGTCCGTCCCGTGCCGGCCGACCAGCGCAAGGATGATCGACAGCACGGTCACGACCACGCAGACCACGAACGGCCACAGGCCCGGCCCGGGCTGGGTCAACCGACCCAGCCCGAGGGCGAGCGACCCGATCACTCCAGCGATACCGACGACAGCGGCGACGACCGCGGCCCCGAGCTGGGACCACGGCCCCGCGTGCGGCGGGCGATCCTCGGCGAGCTCCTCGAGCAGAGCGGCCTCACTCACTTCTTGGCCGCCAGCGAGATCCCGAACTGGTCGAGCTGGGCCTTGTACTTCGTCGCGTACCCGTCGAGGATCTTCCGCACCTCGTCCGGCGGCACCTCGATCGGCGTCAGGCAGTGCGCGTCGTTGAACTTCTTGTACGCGTCGGTCGCGTAGGTCTTCTTCGCGGCGTCGGCCAGCTTGGTCTTGACGTCGTCCGGCGTACCCTTCGGCGCCGTGAGGAAGCGGTACTGCGACACCACGACGTCGTACCCCTGCTCCTTGGCGGTCGGCACGTCGGGCAGGAACTTGATCCGCTCGGCCGAGAAGACCGCGAGCGGGACGACCTTCTTCGCCTTGATCTGCTCGATGCTGTCGCCGACCTGGATCGTTGCCACGTCGACCTGACTGCCGAGCAGCGCGGTCAGCGCCGGAGCACCACCGTCGAACGGTACGTCGGTTGCGGGGATGCCGGCCTGTTTGAACGTCAACGCGGACGCAAGTTGCGCGCCGGTGCCGACACCGGTGGTCCCGTACTTGACGTTCTTGCCGGCCTTCTTCAGGTCGGCGATCGTCTTGTACCCGGAGCCGACCGGCGCGATCAGCACGTAGTCGTCCTGCGAGATGCCGCCGAGCAGGTCGAAGTCGTCGAGCTTCACCACCTCGTTGGCCGACACCGCGAGCGGCGTGATGGTGAACAGCGACGCGTTCTGGACCGCGATCTTGTAGCCGTCCGGCTTCGCGGCCTGCAGTTCCTTGGCGTTCAGCGCGCCGTTCGCACCGGGCTTGTTGACCACCGGCACCGAGACGCCGAGCTCCTTGCCGATCCCCTCCGCGATCGCTCGCGTGATCAGGTCGGTGCTGCCGCCCGGAGAAGCACCGACGCTCATCTGGATGTTGCCGGTCGGATAGTCACCCTTGCCGCCGCTGGAGGTCGTCTTGACCCCACCGCAGCCTGCCAGGACAAGGGAAGCACTGACCGCCGTCACCAGGACGCGGCGGTTGAGCTTGAACAGCATCGGATTCCTCCTCCACGGAGAGTGGGCCCGGCCCTCGATTGCGTGAGCGTAGGGAGGCTGGATCATGCGTGTCCAAGGCCGATGTGGCATCGAGTGATACCTTTCCTGCATCATGTTTTCGCTCGACCAGCTGAGTGCGTTCGTCGCCGTCGCCGAGGAGCTGCACTTCGGACGGGCGGCCGAACGGCTGAACATGACCCAGCCACCGCTCAGCCGCCAGGTCCAGAAGCTCGAACGGGCCGTCGGTGCGCGGCTGCTCGAACGCGACAACCGCAAGGTCGAGCTGACCGAGGCCGGGGAGGCGTTCCTCACCGAGGCACGCCGGCTGCTCGCGCTGGTCGAGACCGCGGGCGATCTCGCGCGCCGGGTGGACCAGGGCGCCGCGGGGACGCTGCGGCTCGGGTTCACGGCCACGTCGGCGATCCGGACGCTCGGGCCGCTGCTGCGCCGGCTGTCCGAGGAACTGCCGGACGTCGACGTGATCCTGCACGAGCGGGTCACGCCCGCGCAGATCGACGGGCTGCTGCGCGGCGAGCTGGATCTCGGGCTCGGGCGGCCGCCGTTCGACTCCGACGTACTGGACTCCCGGATCGTGTTCCGCGAACCGTTGTGCGCTGTTGTTCCCGGCAACCACCGGCTCGCCGCGCTCGGCCGGCCGTTGACGTCCGCGGACTTCAGCGGGGAGCAGGTGATCAGCTACTCGCCGACCCAGGCCCGGTACTTCCACGAGTTGACCGTCCGGTTCCTCGCCGAGTCGCACCCGCGGATCGAGCAGCGGGTGCAGCAGATCCTCACGGTGATATTGCTGGTCGCCGCGGGTCGCGGGGTCGCGCTCGTACCGGCGTCGGCGCGGCACCTCGGCGTCGAGGGCGTGACGTACTGCGACCTGGCCGGACCGGGCGGACCTGTCGAGGCGGTCGAATTGCACGCGATCTGGCGGCGGGATGCGACCAGCCCCGTCCTGCAGCGCGTCCTCACGATGCTCCCAGAGCATCATTAGATCCAAAATCGATCTTGGACAGGTATCCACCGACGTTCCTACGCTGACCGCGTGACCAATGACTCTCCCCGGTACTCCCCCACCGAACTCGCCGCGCAGCTCAAGACCGGCCTGCTCTCGTTTCCCGTGACGCACTTCCACGCGGACCTCAGCTTCAACGAGGCCGGGTACCGCGAGCACCTGTCCTGGCTGAGCCAGTACGACGTCGCAGGCTTGTTCGCCGCGGGCGGGACCGGCGAGGGCTTCTCGCTGACACCGGCCGAGATCGACACCGTCGTACGGACGGCTGTCTCGGAGGTGGACGGGCGGGTCCCGGTAATCGCGCCGGCGACCGGTGGGACCGCCTCCGCGGTGGCGGGCGCCCAGGCGGCGGAGGCGGCGGGTGCGGACGGGGTGCTGCTGTTCCCGCCGTACCTGACCGAGGCGGGTCAGCGTGGTTTGATCGAGCATGTGTCGACGGTGTGCCGCAGTACGGGCCTCGGGGTGACGGTCTACAGCCGGGCGAACGCCATCCTCGATGACGTGACGGTTGCGGAGCTCGCGGACCGGAATCCGAATTTCGTGTGCCTCAAGGACGGGGTCGGGAACGTCGAGCAGATGACGCGGACGTACGCGCGGGTCGGCGAGCGGCTCACGTACGTCGGCGGGCTGCCGACGGCGGAGACGTTCGCGCTCCCGTTGCTGCAGCTCGGGTACAGCACGTACTCGTCGGCGATCTTCAACTTCGTGCCGGAGTTCGCCCTCGGCTTCTACGCCGACGTGATCGCCCAGGACCGCGACTCGGTCTACCGGAAGCTTCGGGAGTTCGTGATTCCCTACCTGGACATCCGCGATCGAACCAAGGGGTACGCCGTTTCGATCGTGAAGGCCGGCGTCAACGTGATCGGACGCGGCGCGGGACCGGTCCGGCCGCCGCTGCAGGATCTCCGCGAGGAGGAGCTCGCTCAGCTCGCTGAGTTGCTCGGGAAGGTGAAATGACGCCGACAGTCACCTCGGTGGAGGTCGTGCCGGTTGCCGGGTACGACAGCATGCTGCTGAATCTGAGCGGGGCGCACGGGCCGTTCTTCACTCGCAACGTCGTGATCGTCACCGACAGCTCGGGCAACACCGGACTCGGCGAGGTCCCCGGCGGCGAGCGGATCGCCAGCACGATCCGGGATGCTGCGCCGCTCCTCGTCAACCAGTCCCTCGGTCGATACCGTCACCTGCTTCAGATCGTCTCCACCACTTTCGCAGGTCGTGACAGTGGTGGGCGTGGGCTGCAGACGTACGACCTCCGGACGACGGTGCATGCCGTGACGGGGCTCGAGTCAGCGCTGCTCGATCTCCTTGGGCAGCATCTCGGCGTGCCAGTTGCTGAGCTGCTCGGTGACGGGCAGCAGCGGGCCACGGTTCCGGTGCTGGGATACCTGTTCTATGTGGGGGATGTTGCGCGGACAGACCTGCCCTACCGGACAGAGAAGGGCGGTGCGGATGGATGGTTTCGGCTCAGGCGGAAGCCGGCTCTGACGGCTGATGCGGTGGTCGAGCTGGCTGTGGCGGCGCAGGAGCGGTACGGGTTTGCCGACTTCAAGCTCAAGGGTGGCGTGTTCGATCCGCATGTCGAGGTGGACGCGGTCCGGGCGCTGCACGAGCGGTTCCCGGCGGCGCGCATCACGGTCGACCCGAACGGCGCGTGGCTGGTCCGCGAGGCGGTCGCGGTCTGCTCGGGGCTGGACGGCGTACTGGCGTATGTCGAGGATCCGTGCGGCGCGGAGTCCGGGTTCTCCGGGCGCGAGACGATGGCCGAGTTCAAGCGGCAGACCGGCCTGCGGACGGCGACCAACATGATCGCGACCGACTGGCGCGAGCTCGCGCACGCGATCCGCACGGACGCCGTCGACATCCCGTTGGCGGACCCGCACTTCTGGACGATGGCCGGATCGGTGCGGGTCGCGCAGCTGTGTCACGACTTCGGGCTGACCTGGGGTTCGCACTCCAACAATCACTTCGACATCTCGCTGGCGATGTTCACGCACGTCGGCGCGGCCGCGCCGGGTGAGATCACCGCGCTCGACACGCACTGGATCTGGCAGGACGGGCAGGCCCTGACCAAGGACCCGCTGCAGATCGCCGGCGGCGAGATCGCCGTACCGACACGACCGGGGCTCGGAGTCGAACTCGACCGCGACGCGCTGGCGGCCGCGCACGAGCTGTACCTGAAGCACGGCCTCGGGGCGCGCAACGACGCAATCGCGATGCAGTACCTGGTCGAGGACTGGGAGTTCGACCCGAAACGGCCTTGTATGGTGCGGTAGATGAAGATCTTCTTGTCGACAGACATGGAGGGTACGGCGGGGGTCGTCGACTGGAGCCAGTGTCGCGGACCCGGGCCGGAGTACGAGTACTACCGGGGTCAACTGCAGGCCGAGGTGAATGCCGCGATCGACGGCGCGCTGGCCGCGGGCGGGACCGAGTTCCTGGTGAACGACTCGCACTCGACGATGCAGAACCTGCGCCCGGACGAACTGCACGGCCGCGCGAGCTACCTGTCCGGGAAGCACAAGCCGCTGTACATGATGCAGGGCCTCGACGACTCGTTCGACGCCGCGTTCTTCGTCTCGTACCACGGGTCGGCGGGGTCGACGTCGTCGGTGCTGCATCACACCTACAACCCGCGGGCGATCGCCGAGGTCCGGCTGAACGGCGCGATCACCGGTGAGGCCGGGATCAACGCGCTCGTCGCGCTGGCGTACGGCGTTCCCGTCGTACTGATCTCTGGCGACCGGGTGACGATCGACGAGGCACAGGCGTTCTGTCCGGACATCGAATCGGTCGTGGTGAAGGACTCGGTGTCGCACAACGCTGCCCTGTCGGTGCATCCGGAGCAGGCCCGGGAGCTGATTCACGACGGTGCCCGCCGTGCGCTCGCCCGGCTGAGCGACATCCGGTTGCCGAGCATTCCGCTGCCCGCCGAGCTGACCGTTCGCTTCCACAACGGCGCCTTCGCCGAGCTGGCCTGCGAGCTGCGCGGCGTCGAGCGACGCGAGGAGAAGGTCGTTGCCTTGCACAATGATGACCCGCTGCAGCTCTACCGGACCTTCATCGCGACCGTCCTGCTGAGTCGCGGCGTCAGCGAGTAACCATGGCGAGACCGGACCTACGCGCCTGGCGTGATCACGGTGCGTAGGTAAGACTGTGGGAATGCGCGTGATCGTGGTGGGTGCGGGCGTGATCGGGCTGAGCTGTGCCATCAGGCTCGCCGAGGGCGGGTACGACGTGGCGGTGTTCGCCCGCGATCTGCCGTTGGAGACGACCTCGTCCGTGGCGGCCGCGATCTGGTACCCGTACCTGTCGGCGCCCGAGGACCGGGTGGCCGGCTGGTCGCGGGCGACGTATGAGGAGTTCGCGAAGCTGGCGGAGGTCGAGCCGTCGGTGCAGCTGCGGCACGGGCGCGAATTCCTGGTGGAGCGGAAGCCGGATCCGCGGTGGGCGGACGTACTCCCGGATCTCACGCGGGTCGCGTCGCCGCCAGCCGGGTTCGTGGACGGGTGGGCCTTCACGTCGCCGGTGATCGACATGCCGGCGTATCTGCCTGCGTTGGTGAAACGGCTCGAGGCCGCAGGCGGAACGCTGACGCGTGCGGCGCTGTCCGCGCTGCCGACCGGGGCCGATCTCGTGGTGAACTGCACCGGGCTGGGCGCGCGGCTGACCGCCAGCGATCCGACGGTCACGCCGGTTCGTGGACAGGTGCTGACGGTTGAACCGTGCGGGCTGACCGATTGGCTGGTCGCGGACCGTTCGCCGGACGAGCTGACGTACGTGATCCCGCGGCGGAACGACGTGGTCGTCGGCGGCACCAGCCAGCCGGGCGACTGGAACCTGGCCGTCGACCCCAAGACCACCGCGGAGATCATGGAGCGGGCGGCTGAGCTGGTTCCCCAACTACGCAAGGCGAAAATCATCCGTCAACGCGTCGGGCTGCGGCCGGCGCGTCCCGCGATCCGGTGCGAGCTCGTGCGTACCCGCTCCGGCGAGCCGATCATCCACTGCTACGGCCATGGCGGCTCCGGTGTCACGCTCTCCTGGGGCTGCGCGGACGAGGTCTTCGAACTGGTCCAAAGTGTCTGACCATCCGGTCATCCTGGACGGCGGCCTGTCGAACGCCCTGGAGGACCGCGGCCACGACCTGTCCGACGCACTCTGGTCCGCCCGCTTGCTGCGTGACGCTCCGTCGGAGATCGCCGCCGTACACCGCGCGTACTACGAGGCCGGCGCGATGGTCGCCACCACGGCGAGCTACCAGGCCAGCGTGGTCGGGTTCGAACGCGCCGGCGTCGAACGCGTCGAGGCCGAGCGCCTCATCACAAGCAGCATCCGCATCGCGCTCGAGGTCCGCGACGAGTACGACGACCGACTGGTAGCGGCGTCTGTCGGACCGTACGGCGCGATGCTCGCCGACGGCTCGGAGTACCGCGGCCGGTACGGCGTCAGCTCGCAGATCCTCCGCGACTTCCACGGCCCGCGCCTCGAACTCCTCGCCAACGCCGGCCCCGACCTGCTCGCTGTCGAAACGATCCCCGACACCGACGAGGCAGAGGTCCTGGTCGAGCTACTGCGCGAACTCGACTTCCCCGCGTGGTTCTCGTACTCGATCGAGAGCGACCACACCCGCGCCGGCCAACCACTCACGGAAGCCTTCGCGATCCCCGCCATCGATCAGGTAGTTGCCATCGGCATCAACTGCTGCCGGCCCTCCGACGTCCGCGCCGCGGTACAGACCGCGGTCGCCGTCACCGGGAAGCCGGCAGTCGCCTATCCCAACCGCGGCGAGTCCTGGGACGCGATCGCGCGCGAATGGGTCGGCGACTGCGCGGGACCCGCGAGCCTCGCACCCGGGTGGGTCGAGGCGGGAGCGGCGTACGTCGGAGGCTGCTGCCGAGTCGGGCCGGACGACATTCGAGCGCTTGCGGCGGGCGTTGCGTAGCTGTGCGCCACCTGTCCTTCCTGCTTAAGTTTATCGGGTTTGTCGATGCGCGACTGCAGTTATCCACAGCCGCGCCAGGTCGCTGGCTTCCCGGCCGTCGGGATTGGGTCCACACGGACCGGTAGCCGGCGCCTGTCGCGCCTTTCCGGAACATAAAGGTCACCTAGTGGCGAAAAGTTTCCGGAGATCGCGGGCTGCCCGACGCGGACGGCAATCGAGGGGGTGTTCTCGTGGGCTTGCAGACCGACCGCCGGAACCGGCACATCCCGGGGCGTTGGATAGGAAGTGGTGGGTGGGAACAGGCTATTTCCTGTGCAGCGCCCCCAGTTCTTGTGCAAACCCCGGTTGGCGGCGCGAGGGGGCGCGGGTTACACGCCTAGGACCTGGCAGAGGAGGTCCAGGGCTCCGGGGTAGGCGTGGTCGGGTGGGGTGCCGTAGCCGACGATCACTGCTTGGCGGGTGGCTGGGGTGGGGTTGAAGTGGTACGTCGTGAGGGTCGCGAGGCCGAGGCCTTGGCGGGCGGCTCGGGCGACCATGTCTTCGGCGTCGCCGGGAACGTCCAACAGCACATGAAGGCCCGCCGAGATACCGGCCACCTCGACGGTGGGCGCGCGGACCGCGAGCAGCTCGACGAGGCGGTCGCGGCGACGGCGGTAGTGCAGACGGGAACGCCGTACATGACGGTCGTAGTGGCCGGAGGCAATGAATTCCGCCAGGACGAGCTGTTCGAGGGTCGCGGTCTGGAAGTCTGCCGTCCGCTTCGCCGCGACCACCGGCTCGATCAACCGCTGCGGCAGCACCATCCACGCGAGCCGCAGCCCCGGCGCAAGACTCTTGCTCGCCGTACCCGTGTAGACGACCCGCTCCGGATCAAGCGCCTGCAACGCCCCGACCGCCTGCCGGTCGTACCGGAACTCGCCGTCGTAGTCGTCCTCGAGCAGCACTGCCCCCGACTCCCGCGCCCACTCGACGGCAGCGGTACGGCGTTCCGGTGCGAGCGGCACGCCCGTCGGCATCTGATGCGCCGGCGTGAGCAGCACGCCCTGCCCGGTCAACCTGGCCGTTTGCGCACCCAACTCGTCGACCGGTACGGCGGCCACCTCCAGCCCGCGCGCCCGGATCACGTCCCGATGCAACCCGTACCCGAACTCCTCGACCGCGATCGTCGTACCGCCGAGCGCCTTGATCGCCTCGCTCAGCAGACTCAGCGCCTGCACGTACCCCGAGCAGATCAAGATCCGCTCCGGATCGGCCCGCACCCCGCGGGCCCTGGCCAGATAGTCGGCCAGCACCCGCCGCAACTCGATCCGGCCGCGCGGATCCCCTAGGCCGAACGCCTCGTTCGGCGCCGCGGTCAGCGCCTTCCGCGCCGCGGCCAGCCACTCGGTGCGCGGGAACGTGGCCACATCCGGCGATCCCGGCGTCAGGTCGTACCGAAAGCTCCGGGCCTCGGGCAACGAGACGACCGGCGACGGCGGTACGGCGGCCCTGCTCGCAACCACTGTTCCCGACCCTTGCCGCGCCGTGAGCCATCCCTCGGCGACGAGCTGCCCGTAGGCATCGGCCACCGTGTTCCGCGCGATGCCGAGGTCGCGAGCCAGGGACCGCGACGACGGCAACCGGGTGCCCGCCGCCAGCCGGCCGCTCCGGATCGACTCGTGCAACGCCCGCACCAGGTCTCCCCGCCCCCGGGCCGCCGTCAACTCGAGATGCAGGTCCGCGCCTCCGTCCTCCATAGAACTGGACCTTAGCCGCGAACCTGCCCGGTGATGAGTTACTCGCCGAAAAGCTCGTCGAAGTCCAGCGTGGCCCAGCGGAAATAGACCGGGGCGTCGAAGCTGCCCGGAATCTTGCCGAGGCCCTGGATGACAGTGGACGTGCCCGACGCGCGGCCGACGGCGTACAGGTACGCCGAATGGGTGTCCTTGTCGATCCCGACCAGCAGCGTGCCCTGGCGACCGCACTTCTCCGCGACCAACGACTCGAAACCTTGCCAGGTCGAGCTGCGCACCTTCTTCACCACCGGCTTCATCGGCGCGGTCGTCGGGATGTGGATGGTGTAGAGCGCACCGCCCCTGGTGGTCGCCAGGAACGTGTCGTACGTCGCCGTCTTGCTGATCAGCACCATCGTCTTCACCGCGGCGAACCCCGGCGCAGACACGCGCTGACCCCAGACGCCGTTGCGGTCGCGGGTCCACCGGAACAGGACCCCGTCGTTGCGCAGGGCGTACTCGTTCGTCCGCGAGAAGGTCCCGCGGTACGGGTCGTAGCGAGATTCCGCGAGGACTGTGAAGGCATCCCAGCCGCCACCGATCCGACGTACGCTGACCGATTCGGGAACCAGACTGTCGTACGCCGTGCTGTACAGCGCCGAGCCGATCACCACGTAGCCGTGAACCCGCAGGCCGCCCGGAGTCGGCTCTTGGACCATGGACGTGCTGAGCCGCGTCTGCCCGTCGGGATACAGGTCACCGATGATGACCCTGACACCCTCGTTCGTCGGCGGCGACGTCGCGACGACATCCTGCCACTGGTGGTCACCCGTCGCCGACACCGAACCCAGGCCCAACCTGCACTGTGCCGACGCCGCACTCGGCGCCGCGGCCGTTCCGATCGCTGTTCCCGGGAGCAGAGCCGCCGCAAGGACGGCCGCACCCAGCACCCCTGACGTTCTCGAGCCGATCTTCATCGAACTCCCCCTTGATTACCAAGCTTGATGCGACCAGCGCGCCGAAAGTTGCGATCAGGCGGCCTGTTTGCGGTGGGTGACAGCGCGAACCGGAGCCTCCAACAGGTAGATCCCGGAGCGGATCGCCGACGAGTGCCACACGTTGCGCCATCTCGACCATTGGCGCCGCTTGTCCACGCAGACCACCTTGGTGTCGACAACGGCCTCCGGACAGCCGAAGTGCGCAGCAACGTTCCCGAGCGTCTCGCCCCAGAACCGGTCCTCCTGACCATGGCCGCCCATCGTCAGCGCCAGCTCGAAGACAGGATCCGAAGCACGCATCAGAACTTGTGTCTGTACGACGGTCTCGTCGCCCTGCCGCGCCGCACTGAACGTGATCCAGCCCGCGAACATGTGCCCCTGCGGCGTCATCAGCGTGAACGACTCCTCGTCGGCGTACAGCACCATCACACCGGTCGACAGCTTGCTGCCGCCGGGCATCCGCAGGTTGAGGAGCGCGACGTCACCGGGCTCGATGCCGGTCAGCGGTCCGTAGAAGTGATTCCCCGACGGCCAGAAATCACCGAACTGCCGACGCCAGGTGGCGATCAGTTCGGCCGGTGCGATCCGCTCCGCCGGCAGCCGCACGACGTACGTCTTCTGCCACATCTTCCCGAACCCCTGGATCGGGCTCGCGAGCTGCCGGCCTTCCACGTTGAGGTTCACGGCGCCGTCCGGTACCTGTGCGACCTTCAGCCGCGAGACCATCTTGGCCCAGTTGGCCGCGTCGCGGTTCGCCGCGGCGGGCTGCTCGTCGTTGCTACTCATGGTGTTCACCCCTCCAGCCCACGCCGGCCGCGCCGGCCGCGGCCAGCGCGTCCTGCTCGGTGTCGTGAATGCCGATCGCCTCGTCGAGGCGGGTCAGCTCGAAGATCTGGCGGTAGTGCTCGGACAGCCCGTACGCCAGGAGCCGTTGCGAACGCCGCTTGGCGCGCACCAGCAAGGTGACCAGCAGGCCGATGCCGCCGCTGTTCATGTACGAGAGTCCGGCGAAGTTCAGGATCACCGCCGTGACGTCCCCGGCGCTCTCGTACGCCTTCATCAGGACGTCCTCCGAACCCGCTGTGACATCCCCCCGGATGTCGAGAACGCCGGCGGCTCCGTGCCGCCTTACGTCGAATGTCGCTGTTGCCTCAGCCATTTCCGTCCCCTCCCGCGCCCTGTACAGCCCCGTGTAGCGCTGTGTCCTCGTCGTCCTCGATCGCCATGAAGTCGGCCAGCCGGGTGATCTCGAAGATCTCCCGGTAGTGGTCGCTGAGCCCGTACGCCCGGATCGGGATCCGGTGGGCCCGTGCGCTCGCGAGCAGCCCGACCACGAGCGCGATACCTGTCGAGTTGATGTAGCCGCTGTTCTCGAAGCTGAGCACCACGGCGTCGGGTCGCTCGCTGGTCGCGGCGGCCCAGGCTTCGTCGAGGGCCGGCTCGGCCGCGGCGTTCAGGTCACCGACCAGTTCGATGACCGCCACACCGTCCCGCAGCCGGACGTGGGCGAGCGCTTCACGTGTCGCCATCGTCGTTTCCTTCCTCCCGCACCGGTTCCAGGTGCATGACGAGCTCGACGATGTGGCGTTCTCCGACGGTGGTCTCCCGCGCTTCGTCGACCATGTTCTTGATCAGGAACAGCCCCCAGCCACGTGGCCGCTGCAGCCCCGCGAGCTTGGCCTCAAGGTCCGGTACCTCGGTCTCAGCGGGGGCGGGCCGGGCTCCACCGCGGTCCGCGACCTCGACGCGGACCTGACTCGGTTCGCCGTACACGCGAACGGTCACCGGGCAGTCGGCGCGGTAGGAGTTGCCGTGCTCCATCGCGTTCATCGTGGCCTCGGCGACCGCTGTCTCGAGGCGGCGGAGCCGCGCCGCGGGAAGGCCGAGCGGAGCGATCACGCCGGACACCCGTTCGAGCGCCAGCCGCTCGTTGCCCTCGACGCTCGGCACCTCGAACTCGGCGAGCATCTCCGGAGTGACCCTTCCGTTGGAGCGGTGGTCCGGCTCCCGTTGCAGGACGACCATCGTGATGTCGTCCTCCTGCTCGGCACCGGGTCCGGTGTGCGCGTGCAGATCGGCCAGCACGAGGTCGATCAGCTCGCCGCCACCCGGGTAGCGCGCCACCAACTCCTTGAGGCGCGGGAACCCGAACATCTGTCCCTGCGGATCGTGCGCTTCCACGATGCCGTCGGAGTGCAGCAGCAGCGAGTCGCCGGGGGCGAGCAGCGTTTCGTGCTCCTCGTAGGTCATCCCGCTCATCAGCCCCAGCGGCATACCGCGGGCGCGCAACTCGACCGAGCCCTCGGCGGTCTTGACGTACGGCAGATCGTGACCGGCGTTCGCGAACCGGAAACGGCCGGTCGCCGGATCGAGAACGCCGTACAGGCAGGTGACGAACATCTTCGCCGGCATGTCCGGGCAGAGGTGCTCGTTGACCCGCTCGAGCACCTGACCGGGCTCGATCAGTCGCTGCGCGGAAGCGCGCAGCACGCTCCGGGTGGCCGCCATCACCAGCGCGGCCGGTACGCCCTTGTCGGTGACGTCACCGATCACGAAGCCGACCTGGTCATCGGCCAGCGGAATCACGTCGTAGAAGTCACCGCCCACTTCCCGGGCCGGCTGGTAGCAGGCCGCGACCTGCCAGCCGGACAGTTCGGGCAACTGCTTGGGCAGGAAGTTCTGCTGGATCAGCCGGGCGACCTCGAGCTCCTGCTCGAAGCGCTGGCGGGTCCGGGCCTCGGCCTGTTGCTGGCGGACCAGTTGGCCGACCCGCAGGGCGGGCGCGGCCTGCGCGGCGAGATTGTCGAGCAGCCGGCGATCGTCGCTGGAGTACTCCTGCTCGGAGCGCCGCGGCCCGAGGTTCAGTACGCCGATCAGCTCGCCCTGACTGACCAGCGGTACGGCGAGCTTCACGCCTGCCGCCTTGAGCTCCGCCAAGGCCGGTGAGTCGAGTTCCAGGGTCTCCACGTCGACCGCGCCGCTCGCGCTCTGCAAGTAGGCCAGCAGCGGATCATTGGGTGCGATCTCGACCGGCGTCGCCTCGTCGCCCGCGGCAGAATGCGGGCGCTGCGCGGGCGCCGCCTGACCGGCCTCCGCGGCGGTTCGCCTGCGGAAGCGGCGGAGAGTGCTGCTCAACACGACCATCACAAGCCCTTTCTACGGAGCCGGCGTCCGGGAATCGTTACGGTCACGCAGCCACAACGTCACGTGAGCGGGTTGCATGGTGTCGTTCACCACGTTGCGTAGGTCGACGCCCAGCGCGTCCAGGTCCAGTTGCTCCCGGAGCCGTACGCCGAATTCCTCGAGCGTGCGTACGGCGTCGTACCGGCGCCGGAAGAACCGCCTGTCGACCAGGGCCTGGATCCGCGACCGCACCGGGCGGAACAATCCCGCCACCGCGAGGGTCGACACCGCGACAGCCGGTCCCGAGCCGTGTGTCACCGGACGCAGCACGAGCTGCAACACCAGCACACTGCCCAGATAGCCCGCGGCCAACGTGACGGTGAGGACGCCGTACACGATGGTGCGGTTGATCACCACGTCGATGTCGTACAAGCGATGGCGCAGGATGCCGATGCCCGTCGCAACGGGCAGACCGAGAACGCTGAGCATGATCGCGACGTTCGCCACCGCGGGTGTCAGGAGGTCGTAGCCGGCGGTGCCGATCGTGATCGCGGCGGCCGCGAGGGCCCCGGCCCAGACCAGCCACTTGATCTGCTGGCGTTGCTCGTAACCCGCTCTGCGGAACCGCAGGATCAGCGCGAGCGGCGAGGCGACGAGGACGCACAGCACCACCAGCGCGGACAGGCCCTCGCCTGTCGTCCGGACGACGTTGTCGATCGCGTACGGGTTCGCCAGGCCGGGATAGTCCTCGAGCGCGCCTGGTTGTGTAGCCGACGTCAGGAACGCGGCAGCGATTCCGAGCGCGGCGGACCAGGCCACGGGTCGCCAGCGACGGGACGGGAGCCGGCCGTCAGGGAAGAGCAGCGGCAGATACGCCACGGGCACGAGGACCACCGGGATCCATGACACGGTCGCGTACGAGGCCGCCCCTTCGGCGAGGGACCCGGCGGGACCCGATCCGACGTGGCGGTAGTCGGCGTACCCACTGGCCAGTCCACCCAGGCCGTTCGCCACAGCGGAGGCACAGAAGATCCAGCCGATCGGGTTGCGCGGGTGACGGGTCGCGATCATCACTCCGACCGCGCAGAAGACCAGCACCATCACGATGCCCAGGCTCCCCCAGCCGGCGTCTAGCGTTCCGGCGGCCGCGGCCAGACCGGTGGCGGTCGCGGTCAGAGCCACTGCCGCACCGGCCAGCACCCAGGCCATGACAGGTACGGCACGGCCACTCATCGGGGACTCCGCAGCCACAACGCCACGTGGACCGGTTGCATGGTGTCGTGTACGACCGCCTGGAGGTCGGTGCCGAGGGCATCGATATCCAGTTCGTCGCGCAGCCGGGCGCCGAACGCCGCCAGCGTCCGGGCCGCGTCGTACCTGCGCCGGAAGAAGCGCCGATCCACGAGCAGCTGGATCCGGCGCCGGGCCGGGCGGAACAACGCGGCCACCGCGAGCGTCGACATCGCCACGGCGAGATCCGATCCCTGGGTCAACGGGTTCAGCACCAGTTGCAGGAGCAGCACGCTGCCGAGGTACGCCGTACCGAGGGTCAGCGTGAGGGTGGCGTACACGAGAGTCCGGTTGATGACGATGTCGATGTCGTACAGCCTGTGCCGCAGGATCGCGATGCCGATCGCCGACGGCAGGCCGATGAGAAGGAGGGCGACCAGCGACCACCAGGCGACCACCTGCACCACGTTCAGCCAGGGTGGGACGTCATCGCCCGCGACCAGGCCCGCGAGCGCGAGTACGACGAACGGGACGAGCGCCACTATGCAGATGTAGGCGAACCAGGTGACCTGCTGACGCTCTCGGCCGTGCGCTCGGCGCAGGCGCAGGAACACGGACAGGGCGCCGAGCACCAGCGTGCCGGCCGCCAGCAGCTCGGCGGTCGCGGACAGCCACGCGAGCGCGTCGCCGACGGGTCCTCCGATGCCGAGCGGATTGCGGATCGGGCGGTCCGACGGAATCTCGAGAACGCCCGGCGTGAACGCGGCTCCGATGATGTCGGCCCCGACAGCACCCACTCCGAGCCCGACGACCAACCGCCACCGGCGCGACAGCAGCCGTCCGGCTGGGAACACCAAAGGGAGGAACAGGGCCGGCACGTAGAGCCACACGAACAGCAACCAGCTGTTGAGCCACCCCGCCCATTGCGCGCCGGGCGATGACGACCGGTTCGCGTAGACGGTCGTGAACGTATCGAGGCCGAGGGCAACAGCAGCGGCGAGGAGCAGCCAGCCGACCGCGTTCGCGGGTTGCCGCGACGCGACCAGCGCACCGACGAGTGCGAAACCGATCCCCAACGCGACCAGCGCATCCGATGCATGGCCGTTGCGAATCGCAACCAGCACCGGAGTCGCCGCGGCCAACACCACAAAGATCCCGAACAGGCCCCACGCGAGCAGACGAGCGCCACGGCCACTCATCGGCCGGACCCCCGCAACCACAGCGACACGTGGGTCGGTTGCACGGTGTCGTTGACCACGGCCTGCAAGTCGTTCCCCAGCGCGTCGATATCCAACTGGTCGCGCAGCCGCGTCCCGAAGGCTTCCAGGGTGCGAGCGGCGTCGTACCGGCTCCGAAAGAACCGCCGGTCCACGCCGGCCTGGATCCGCGACCGCAGCGGGCGGAACAGCCCCGCGACCACGAGAGTCGAGACCGCAACCTCCGCGCCGGATCCTCGCGTCACAGGGCTCACGACCAACTGCAGCAGCAAGACGCTGCCGACGTACGCCGCGGCCAATATCAGGGACAGAGCGCCGTACACGAGTGTCCGGTTGATCACCACGTCGATGTCGTACAGGCGGTACCGCAGGATCGCGACCCCGACGGCCAGCGGGACGGCCATCAGGAAGCCGGCGAACGCCAGCTCGTTGACCGGGATGCCGCCGACGTGGAGGTTTGTGCCCGACAACGCCATCGTGAGCGGGGTGGACGCCAGCAGCAGGGTTGCGAGGTAGAACATCCAGGAGATCTGCAGCCGCTCCGCCCCTCGCGATCGCCGGAACCGAACCACCACTGCCAACAGCCCGAGAATCAGCGCCGGGATGAGGGCAGGCGCGGCGACTCGCCTGACCGCCGACATGACAAGACTCGTTGCAGGGAACGGATTCGGCACCGTCGGGAAGTAGTGCAGTCCGCCGGGGGCGAACAGCGTCCCCGCGACATAGGCGAGTACGTCGACCGCCACTGCCCACTTCAGCCACCGCCATCGCCGCGACGGCGCGTGTCCGGTCGGGAACAGTGCGAACATCAAGGCCGAGGTCGCCGCGACAGACGGCCAGATCACGGCATCGGCCACCACGCCCGCCCAGGCCCCGCCCGGCAGTGTGCCCGGCGCGCGCAGCAGGGAGTAGGCGCCGTACTCGAGGAGGGCCTGCGCTACAGCGCTCCCCAGCCCGGTGGCCAGTAGCAACCAACCGATCGCGTTGTCCGGATGCCTGGCGACGATGGCCGCGCCGACGGTCGGGAAACCCAGGATCCCGACATCGATGACGGCATCCAGAGAGCCGTAGGAACCGGCCGGTCTGGCATCTGCGTTGATGACGAAGAGTACGAGCGCGACGGCGATGAGCACGACGCACAGACCCCACAACGACCAAGCCAACCGGGCAGGTGTGCCCACTCGCACCGTCACGTGTCCCCCTCCCCCTTCAGGCATGGAACTCCTGATGCGTCTGTGGACGACAGGTTCGCGCTCCACCGTGCAAGAATCGTTACGGTTTCGGTGCGCGGTTCCTGCGCAGCCGCTGCGGGGGTGGGATGCGGTGATCGAGGTCAGTCTGTTGGGGCCGCCGCGGGTCGAGCGGGCGGGCACGCTCGTCGGGTTCGACACCCGCAAGGCGGTGGCTCTGCTCGCCCATCTGGCGATGGCGGACCGGCCGCGGCCGCGTGACGCACTGGTCGACCTGCTGTGGCCGGACAGCGACGTCGAACGGGCCCGCGGCGCGCTGCGGCGGACCCTGTCCACGCTGCGGGCCGCGATCGGTCCTGAGCTCCTGGAGACCACCCGCGACCATGTACGCCTGGTGAAATCGGCTGGGTTGACCGTCGATGTCGACCGGTTCCGGGCCTTGCTGGCCGACGACGACCTCGCTGCGGCCGTCAGCGTGTTCCGGGGCGATTTCCTCGAGGGCTTCGGTCTGCGGGACGCACCCGACTTCGAGGACTGGTCCCGGAACCAGGCCGACGAGCTGCGCCGCGAGCTGACGACCGCGCTCGCCCGGCTGGCAGCCGACGAGGAACAGGCCGGCCATCTGCCGGCCGCCCTCGATCACGCTCGCCGCTGGGTGTCGCTCGACCCGTTGCACGAGCCGGCTCACCGCGTGGTCATCCGGCTGTACGCCCTGACCGGCGATCGCGCCGCCGCAATCCTCCAGTACCGCCAGTGCCTTCGCACCCTCTCGCGCGAGCTCGGTGTCTCGCCGCTCCCCGAGACCACCGAGCTCTACGAGGCAATCAACGCCGGCGCCTTCGTCGGCCCAACGCCCACAGCGACCTCTGCATCGACGCCGAAGCAGCCTGAGACAGCACGGACGCCGTTCGTCGGACGGGATCAGGATCTGCGCGCGCTGCGTGCGGTCTACGACGCGATCGATCACGACGGCCGGCTGGTCGTCGTCGAGGGCGAGGCCGGCATCGGCAAGACCCGCTTGGTCGAGGAACTGCTCCTCGATCTGCGCAAGAACGGTGCGGCCGTCCTGGCCGGGCGTGCGTACGAGGACGAGGCGACGCTGGCCTACGCGCCGCTGCTCGACGCACTACGGGCGCGCCTGCACGAGGACAGCCGATGGATCGCCGACGTACCGGCTCAGGCACTCGCCGAAGCGTCGCGGCTGTTGCCGGAGCTCACCGAGACCCGATCGAGGGTCGACGCGGACAGTCCGGGTGCCGAAACCAGGTTCCTGGCCGGTGCGTGGGACACCCTCGCGGGTGCTGTCTCGGGGACGGTTCCGGGCGTGATCCACATCGACAACGCGCAATGGCTCGACGAGGCGTCCCTAGTGCTGCTGAGGTACGGCGTACGGCGTCTCGCCGGCCGCCGGCTGCTCATCGTGCTCACCTGGCGAACCCCGGCGGACCGTCCGCCCGGAAGCGTCGTCGCGGCGGCCGCACGGGGCGTTGCCTCCGTACGACGGCTCGATCGGCTGGGGGTCGACGCGATCGAAGAACTGCTGACCGCCGCACATCCTGAGCTGGACCGTGAGTTGTCACGCCGGTTGTACGCCGAAACCGAAGGCGTGCCGTTGCTCGTAGTCGAATATCTCGACGCTCTGAAGACCGGTACGGACGAGAACTGGCCGGTCCCGTCCGGCGTCAACGACCTGCTGCGCGCGAGGATCGAAACCGTCGGCGAAACCGGTCGGCAGGTACTGACCGCCGCCGCGGTGCTCGGACGATCGTTCGACGTAGACACCGTCCGTGCGGTCAGCGGGCGCTCCGACGAGGAGACCGTCGCCGCGCTGGAGGAGCTGGTACGTCGTGGGCTGATCCACGAGGGTCCGCTCGACTACGACTTCGTCCACGACCAGCTCCGCAGACTGGTCTCCGCCGACACCGGTCTCGCGCGGCGCCGGCTGCTCCATGCCCGAGCGGCGCGCGCCGTCCGCGGTCCTGCCGCGGCCATTGCCCGGCACCTCGAACTCGCCGGCCAGGACCAAGAGGCCGCCCGCGTCTACGCCGGCGCCGCCGAGCAGGCCAGGCAGGTCCATGCCAACGCCGAGGCTCTCGAACACTTCCACGCCGCGCTGGCGCTCGGACACGAGCAGCCGTCGGCGCTGCACACTTCGATCGGCGACCTCGAGACACTCGCCGGGAACTACCCGGCCGCGATGCGTAGCTATGAACTGGCAGCCGCGGAGGCAGCTCCGGCCGACCTGCCGGGAATCGAGCACCGGCTCGGACGGCTGTGTCACCGCAGCGGCGAGTGGGCTCTCGCCGAGGCACATTTCCGTGCGGCGTTGGACGTCCTGCCACCCGACCAGCCCGCCGCGCTCGCCGGTGTCACGGCCGACCTCAGCCTGACCCGCCAGGAAGCAGGCGATGCGGCAGGAGCGACAGACCTCGCCCAGCAGGCCCTCGCGTACGCCATGGAGTCGGGTGACCAGCGTGCTCTCGGCCAGGCCCACAACATGCTCGGCATGCTTGCGACCACTTCCGGCCGGTTCGACGAGGCTTTCCGGCATCTGGAGGCCGGCCGCGACCTCGCCGAACAGATCGGTGATCTGCCCGGTCGCGTCGCTGCCCTGAACAACCTCGCCCTGGCTCACCGCGCCCGCGGCGACCTCGAACCCGCACTCGAATTCGCCACTACCGGGCTCGCCCTGTGTACCGAGCAGGGCGACCGGCACCGGGAGGCCGCGCTGCACAACAACCTCGCCGACCTGCACCACGCCTTGGGCCACCCCGACGAGTCGATGCGCCACCTGAAGTCGGCCGTCACGATCTTCGCCGAGGTAGGCTCCCCACACGACACGGATCAGGACCCGCACCCGGAACTCTGGAAACTCGTCCGCTGGTGACTGATGCCGGATTTCCTGCTCCGGGTACGTTGGCTCCATAACGCCCAACGAGGGCGGTGGCTTCGGGCTGCTGCTCCGCGAGATCAAGACATCCGGCGGACTGCCGACCGGAACGGTGGGACAGACCTCATGACCGACCCCGTCGACCACGACACGTACCGGCTGGACCACCTGCAGCTGCCCGCTCACGTCCATGTCCGGATCGGCGGCGAGTGGCGCTCAGGATGGCTCATCGGCTGCGACCATCAGCTGTCCGGGTGGCACGGCCTCGTCCAGTACCAGGACGACGGTCTTCCCGAGACCACCGCATGGTTCCCCGCGGAAGAAATCAGAGGGTGACGGCAAGCCAGGGTGCTCAGGTCTTGGCTAGCGCTTTCCGGACCAGACAGGAGTAGTGTCGAGGTAGTTCCGGAATCGTTGACATCCACTTGAGGTGCCGGCCGCACCGGCCCTCTCCCCCAGGGGGATGTCATGTCTGTATTTCGTCGTACCACGACCCCACCCGAGCCTGCGGCAACAAAGCCCGCGCCGACGCCGAACGACGACCTGGCACCGCTGGGGTCGGCCGTGGACGAGCTTCTCAAACCGATCCAGAAGCGAGCGCCGGGAAACCCGATGAGCCGCTCCTGGCGCCGTCTGGTGCGGCGCCCCAAGGCCTGACGATTGGCCCCCTGATCTCTGCGAGGATTGGACCATGCCGCTGGGCCGGTTCGCGCCTAGGTTGAAGACATGAGCACAACGACAACCACGACGCGGCGGGTCAAGCTCGCCAATCTGGTGCCGGACTTCTACCAGGCGATGATCGAGCTGGACCGGGTGTCCGACCACGGCCTCGACCCGAAGCTGGCGCATCTGGTGCGGATCCGGGCCTCGCAGATCAACGGGTGCGCGTACTGCACCGACATGCACTCTCTCGACCTGCTGCAGTTCGGCGAGGACCAGCAGCAGCGGATCACCCTGCTCCCGGTGTGGCGCGAAGCGTCGAAGTTCTACACCGAGCAGGAGAAGGCCGCGCTGCAGCTGACCGAGGCGATCACGCTGATCAGCATTGACCACGTCCCGGACGACGTCTACGACGTCGCCGCACAGGCCTTCGACGAGAAGGACCTGGCGCAGCTGATCGCGCTGATCATCACCATCAACATGTGGACGCGCGTCGGGGTCACCGGTCGGATGGAGCCCGGCCACTACAAGCCGTGAGGTCGCAGCGATGACAGCCGAACTGTTCAGAGCACTTCATCACGGCGGCACTCCCCTGGTTCTCCCGAACGCGTGGGACCCGGTGAGCGCACGTCTGGTTGCCGAGGCCGGCTTCTCCGCGGTGGCCACCAGCAGCGGCGCGGTCGCCCGTGTGCTCGGGTACGACGACGGGCAGCTGACCCCGCCGGAGAAGATGTTCGCCGCCGTGGCGCGGATCGCCCGCGCGGTCGACGTACCGGTGACGGCCGATATGGAGGCCGGGTACGGTCTGCCGCCCAAGGAGTTCGCGGAGCGGTTGCTGGAGACCGGCGCGGTCGGCTGCAACCTCGAGGACTCGGTCGACGGCGCCTTGGTCGACATCGCCCGGCAGGCGGACTATCTGGCCGAAGTACGGGCCGCCGCGGGGGCCGAGCTGGTGATCAACGCACGCGTCGACACCTTCATTCGCCCGGTGGACGACCCGGTCGACGAGGCAGTACGGCGGGGACGCGAGTACCGCCGCGCCGGGGCGGACTGTGTGTATCCGATCCTCGCGCCGCTCGACCAGCTGGCCCAGGTGGCCGAGGCCGTCGGCGGACCGATCAACGGGCATGCGAAGACGGGTGGACCGACGCCGGCCGAGCTCGCGGCGTCCGCTGCGACCCGGATCTCGTACGGGACGAGCGTGCACGAGTACGTGATGGCCCGACTCCGGGAGCTACTGCCGACCCTCACGTCGTAACGCGTAGACGAGGGCCCAGTCCTGGTCGTTGGCGAGCGGGTCGGCGACGTGCGCGGGCTGCCCGTTGACGCAGCTCGGGTACACGAAAGCGCAGGTCGCCGATCCGTCCGCGGCGAAGCTGACCAGGTTCGCGCGGAGGATCGCGTCCTCCGCGCGATCCAGCCACGCGGCCTGCTCGGGTGTCACGAGTTCCCGCGGCCAAGCGGCGTACACGACCGCGCTCAACGCGGACCAGTAGTGCGGGAAGACATCTCCCCACAGGCGCAGCCGGCCGAACCAGTAGCCGTCCCAGTGCCGGATCGCCACGTGCCGCAGTCGTACGTCGGGCTGGTCGGCGGCGAACGCGGTCAGCCACGGGAGGCGGCGGGTCAGCTCGGCGCCGTCGATCTGGTCCGGTGCGGTTCGGTAGGCCGAAACGAGCAGTTCGAGGAGCGGGGCGACCATCGACTGCTCGTAGTTGACCTCGTGCGGCGGCAGCTCGGCGCCGTACCCGATGAAGGTCTTCGCGTGCCGGACGAGGTGCTCGTGCAGACCGAGTTCGCTGAGCAACGGCCCGAGGTCGAAGGCGAGGAAGTGGTCGCCGCCGAGTTCGTAGTACCGGTCGAGGATGCGGGTCGCGGCGGCGCGATCGCCCTGGCCGAGCAGGAAGCGGGCGAACCACGGGAAGTTGTAGAGGCGTACGGCGTTCTGGTGGACGCTGTCGTCATGGATCGTGCCTTGCTCGTCGAGCAGATGCTCGCGGACGAACTGCTCGTAGCCGGCCAGCGCCTCGTCCAGCTCGGCGCGGTCACCCCAGCCGCGGTCGCGGACCTCCTGCAGGAGCAGGGCCATGCCGACGCGTTCGCGGGCATCGGACCAGTCGCGCCAGGCGCTGGACAGGACGGTGAGCCCGCTCTCGTTGTCGTACGGGACAAACGCGTACTTGCGGCTGTCGGCAAGCTCCGGGCGTCGCTGACGGTCGAGGACGAAGCGGACGCGGCGTTCGGCGATCGTTCGCAGCGGCTCGTGGAAGAGGACCGCGATCCGGGACCTGCCGTCGGGCGCTTCGACGTACTTGAGACCGGGCTCGGCGCTGGTGATCTCGCGTCCGTCGTGGAGCTCGATCGTCTCGTTGACCTCGGCGGCGAGGCGGTCTGCGTCGATGAGCGGGGCGCGGTCCGCGTGGAACGCGGGCAGGTCGTCGTACCAGGCCAGCTGCCAGGTCCAGCGGTACGACGCTCCCGGCGCGAGCGTGACCGCCGGTTGGCCGCCCATCGCGTCGGGTACCCGTGCGTGGTCGGTGACGTGGAGGTAGAGGTGGCCGCGCATGTTGCTGCCCGTACCGGGCTCGCGGGACTCGACCGAGTACGCCCAGAGCTCGCCCTCCTTGACCTGCAACCCGAGCCCCGGCCCGCTGCCGTCCATCGGCACCGCCCAGACCCACGCGTCCGCGCCGCCCGTCCAGACGTGCGCGTGCACCGCGCCGGTGAGACTCTCGCGGCTCGACGTGTAGACATCGCGGTACGGCGTACTGATCGCGAGGGACCCGATCTCGATGGCGTCCTCGCTCGTGTTGCGGAGCTCGTACGTCTCGGTCCACTGCTCCCCGAAGCGGCGCCCGACGCGGAGCTCCAGGTCGCCGAACCGGTACATCAGGTCGATGCCGCTGCTGCGCCACCGGGTGAAGGCCGGGGCATCGAACCGGTACGCACCGCGGTCGGTGATCACGAAGCCCTTGCCCCAGGCATGCAGGCTGTCGTGCACCGCGCCATCGGCGCTCTCGTCGAGCAGCACGCGCCGCCCGTCCGGGTGCAGCACCTGCGCGACCGCCCCGTCGTCGGCGAGCCGGACCGTTCCGCGACCGAAGTCAAAACTTTCCACGATTCGCCAACCTATCGATGTCGAGAACCCCGCGGCAGCTCCGTCCCCCTGATGAGAACCAGCCTCCTCAGATTGGAAACCGAGATGAACCAGCAGCAGATCGCGGAGATCCTCGCCAAGCCGTACGCGCAGCAGCTCCTGAACGGCTCCGAGCCGGCCCGGTTCGCGTACGACGGCCTGGACGGCGACCCGCGGTGTATCCCGATCGGGTTCTGGGTCGAGGGCGAGCAGATCGTGATCGCCACCGTGCCGAAGTCCGCGAAGGTCGCCGCACTCCGTAAGAACCCGAAGGTCGCGCTCACCATCGACACCGGCGCGTTCCCGCCCAAGGTGCTGCTGCTGCGCGGCACCGCCGAGCTCACCACCGTCCCGGGCGTCCCCGAGGGCTACCTCGTCGCCGGCCACAAGGTCATGACCGACGAGCAGTACCCGGGCTGGGTCGAAGGCGTGAAGGCGCTGTACGACGAGATGGTGCTCATCACGATCACGCTCACGTGGGCCAAGCTGCTCGACTTCGAGACCACGATCCCGAAGGCCGTCGAGGACCTGATCAAGGAGAAGTCCGCGAGCTGATTCGCCCGGCAACCATCGGTACGCCATGCTGTGAATGGCCGTGAATGGCATACCAAAAGCTGGAGAGGGTCGATGAGCGAGAGTCGGGAGTCCGAGACCGAACGGGTCACGCGGCAGCTGCGGGGCGAGATCCTGGACGGCGTACGGCGGCCTGGCGAGCGGCTCGTCGAGCGAGAACTGGCCGCCGCGCTGGACGTCAGCCGGGTGCCGGTACGGGAGGCGTTGAAGGCGCTCGTCAGCGAGGGCCTGGTGACGTTGCGGCCGCGCTCGTGGGCGGTCGTGCGGACGTTCACCGACTCCGACATCGCCGATCTGACCGAGGTCCGGGAGGCGTTCGAGCCGCTGACGTTCCGGCTCGCGGCGGAACGGCGTACCAGGGAAGGTCTCGACCGGCTGCGGGCGGTTCTGGACGAGCAACTGGCCGCGGCACGGGCGAAGGACGCCGTCGTCGCGCGGCGGAAGGCGGCCGACTTCCACGAGCTCGTGACCGAGTTGGCGTCCAACGAACTGCTGGTCGAGATCGAGCGCCCGTTGCGCAGCCGGATGCGGTGGCTGCTGACCCAGCACGACGACCTGATCGCGGTCGCCGGCCAGCATCTGGAGCTGTTCACCGCGATCGCCAACCGGGACGTGGACGCCGCCGAACGCCTCGCCGCCGAGCATCTCGCCCAGTCGCAGGTCCTGTTCCGGAGCAGCCGTGGCATGGAGTGAAGGCACCGTGCGGTTTGGTATACCATTCTCGGCATGACCTCCTTGCTGCTTGCTGACGTGCGCCCGTGGGGCGGCGACGCGGTCGACGTGACGATCGTCGACGGCCTGATCGCGGACCTCTCCCCCGCCGGGAGCAGCACCGAGGGCAGCACCGAGACCAGCACTGAGACCAGCACGGAAACCGCGCAGCAGCGGATCGACGGGCGCGGACTGCTGGCGCTGCCGGGCTTCGTCAATGCGCACGCGCACGTCGACAAGAGCTGGTGGGGCCAGCCGTGGGTCTCGTACGGCGGTGAGCCGACCACCCAAGGCCGGATCGCGCACGAGCGCGCCGAGCGGGACAAGTACGGCATCCCGAGCGTCGACGGTGCGAAGGCTGTGCTGCGTGAGTTCCTCCGGCACGGCACGACGGCGACGCGCACGCACGTCGACGTCGATCTCGGCGTCGAACTGCGTGGCATCGCGAACGTCCTCGAGGCCGCGGCCGCACTGGACGGCGCAGTCGACGTGGAGATCGTCGCGTTCCCGCAGGACGGCGTACTCCGGCGGCCCGGCGTCCTCGATCTGCTCGACAAGGCCGCGGCCGAAGGGGCGACGAGCATCGGCGGGCTCGACCCGGCGACGATCGACCGCGACCCGGTCGGCCAACTGGACGCGCTGTTCGAGATCGCGGTCCGGCGCGGGGTCGGGGTCGACGTGCACCTGCACGACCACGGTGACCTCGGCGCGTTCCAGTACGAGCTGATCGCCGAGCGGACCGTGCAGGCCGGTTTACAGGGCAAGGTGAACGTGTCGCACGGGTTCGCCCTCGGTGAGCTGACCCCGGCGCGGCGGAGCGAAATGGTAGACCAGCTCGGCGCGGCCGGGATCTCCTGGACCACAGTCGCCCCGGCCACCTCGGCACCGCTGCCGTTCCGCGAGATGCGCGCGGCGGGCGTCCCGATCGGGCTCGGTACCGACGGTATCCGTGACCTCTGGTCGCCGTACGGCGATGGTGATCTGCTGCAGATCGCCCGCGGGTTCGCGCGGCTGCACGGGCTCCGTACCGACGAGGACCTGACGTACGCGGTCGAGCTCGCGACCACGTACGCCGCCTCCTTCGTACACCGCGAGAACCACGGCCTCACCGTGGGCGCCCGTGCGGACATCGTGCTGCTCGACGCCGAGAACGCGCCGGACGTGCTGGTCCGCGCCCCGCGTCGCGAGTACGTCATCGCGGGCGGGCAGGTCGTCGTCCGCGACGGCGAACTCATGGTGTGAGTACCGGTGTGAGTACCGGGACTGCTGTTGGGCGGACCCTGGGCGCGCTGCGGGACAACCGGGCGTTCCGGCTGTTCTGGTTCTCGAACCTGTTCTTCTTCGGTGGCGTGTGGACACAGACGCTCGTACTCGGGTGGCTCGCCTGGGAGACCACGCACTCGGACTTCGCAGTCGCCGTCTACACATCGGTGCGGTTGGCACCGCTCCTGCTCGGTCCGTTCGCAGGTGCGTTCGCGGACCGGCACAACCGGGTGCGACTCCTGATCGTCGCGGCCTCGTGGGCGCTGGTGGCGGTCAGTGCCGTTGCCACGCTGGCCTCGCTCGGCAAGGCGGTCACCAGCGGCCTCCGCGACCTCGCTCGGAACCGGCTGGCCTCGACCGTCCTCCTGATCACGCTGGCCGCGAACACCTTGCTGTGGCCGGTCGCGCAGTCCTTCATGCCGGTGTTCGCGCAGGAGTCACTCGGGCTCGACGCGGCCGGACTGGGCTGGCTCCTCACCTGTGCCGGCGTCGGCGGGCTGACCGGCTCGCTGGTGATCGCCTGGCTCGGCGACTTCCGGTTCAAGGGCGGCATGTTCGTGGTGGGTACGGCGATCTGGGGCACGCTGTGGTCGCTGTTCGCGCTGTCCCACGACACGATGGTGTCGTTCGTGCTGATGACCGCGATCGGGGTGATGAGCGCGGCGTTCGGCGTACTGCAGACGACGCTGCTCCTGATGACCACCGACGAATCCCTGCACGGCCGCGCCCTCGGCGTGCAGGAACTGGCGATCGGCATCATGCCCCTGGCATCCCTGGCTCTGGGCGTCTTCGCCGAGCACTACGGCGTCGGCATCACCACGTTCGTGAGCGCCGTACTCCTGGTCGCTGCCGTCGCCGCCCTCGGTCTCTGGACGCCGAAACTGCTGCGCTACAGCGGCCTTCTCGAGAACAAGTGACGATTTCTAGCAACCATTTGCGAGTCTCGCTGCATCTATAGGTTGAGTCCGGGGGGACTCAGCACACAAAAGCCAAGGGGCAAGTCTGGCCCGATACCGGTCTAGTCCTTATATGTCAAGACCGTGACCTGGGGGTAGAACAACTGTGGATCGGAACTCGGATCCGCGCGACGGAATGCCGGCACGACTCGACGCATCCGTCCGGCTGCTCGTTGGTCCGGCCAACTTCGCGGGACAGGGCACTCGGTGGGCGCGCGCGCTCGAGGATCGGGTGCCCGCCATGAAGGCGACCTCGTTCGCCTTCTTCAAGGGGGTGCTCGACTACGAGGTCGACTACGGCGTGCCGGCCCGCACGTACCGGCGCAATCCTCGGTGGCGGCTGAACTTCTACAACCATGTCGTGGGCAACTACACGCATGTACTGCTCGAGGCGGCCCGGCCGATCTTCGGTCCCTTGCACGGACCGGACGGGTCCTTCGAGATCCCGCATCTGCTCACGAAGGGTTTGCAGGTGGGGCTCATCGCCCACGGCTCCGACGTCCGGATCCCCAGCCGGCACGCCGAGACCGAGCCGTGGTCGCCGTTCCCCGACCTCGACGACGAGAACGTCGAGCTGCTCGAACGCAATTCCACGCGGGCCATCGAGCTGTTCACGTCGTACCCGGGCCGCGTGTACGTCTCCACCCCCGATCTCCTCGACTACGTGCCCAACGCGGCCTGGTGCCCGGTGGTCGTCGACGTCGAGGCCTGGCGAAGTGACGCCCCGGTGCTCGAGCGCAAGGTGCCGGTGGTGGCGCACGCGCCGAGCAAGTCGGCCATGAAGGGTTCCGAGCTCATCGACCCGATCATGGAGAGCCTGGCGCAGCGCGGCCTGATCACCTATCGCCGCGTCGAGGGTGTCGACCCGGCGGACATGCCGGCCGTCTACCGCGACGCCGACATCGTCCTCGACCAGTTCCGCATCGGCAGCTACGGCGTCGCCGCGTGCGAGGCCATGGCGGCGGGCCGGATCGTGGTGGGACACATCGCTCAGCACGTCCGGGATCGGGTGATCGCGGAGACCGGGCTCGACCTGCCCATCGTCGACGCGACCCCCGACACCGTCGAGCAGGTCGTGCTCGACCTGATCGCGCACCCGGAGCGGGGCCGCGAGGTCGCCGCCCGCGGACCGGCCTTCGTCGAGACGGTGCACGACGGGAGCTGGTCGGCCGACGCGCTGGCCGCGTTCGTCGAGCAGTCGAGCCGATCAAGTCCGGTGCCGGTCGACTGGAAGCCGTCCTGGATCCGGCCCAAGGTCGTGATGATGGCCGGCAACGACATCGTCGTCGACGCCCGCGTGCTCAAGTACGCGCAGACGGTGGCCAACTGGGACCTCGACGTCACCTGCATCGGCCTTCCCGGGCGCCGGTTCAGGGGCGTGCGCTACTTCGGCAAGGTGCAGGTGTTGTGCCCGGTCATCCCGTCGAAGGTGCTGTTGACGGGGTGGCGCAAGCGGCTGGCCAACCTCAAGACCAATTTGAGGCCGTGGTTCAGGACCGAGGCCGAGTACATGCTGGCCTACGGCCGCTGGCAGTATGCGAGTCGCGAGCTGCGCGGCGACCGCGGCCGCGACCGCCGTGACCACGAGCGTGCCGGCGGCGAGTCGGGCTCGGCGGTGCGCGCCCAGCGTTCCGTCCGCGACAGGCTGCAGCGGGCGGTGCGCTGGCGGACGTTGCGACTGCACCGCGCGATTCTCCAGGCCCGCGCCTACTCGTTCCGGCGTGCCAAGACGAAGGCCGACATCACCGACCTGGGCATCGGCAAGCGCCGCGAGCGGCTGCTCAAGCTCTACCGCTACTTGCCGGCGGGGCGCTGGCGGCGGGTGATGCCCGAGCTGGTCGATCAGGAGCTGACACTGGGCCCGCTGCTGGACCGCCTCCTGATCGAGGTCATCCACGTGCACGACGTGTTCATGCTCGGCATCGCGGCGCGTGCGGCGCACCGGGCGGCACTGGACGGGCGGACGATCAAGATCATCTACGACGCCCACGAGTACATCCCGGGTGTGCCGGTGGTGGCTCCGCGGCGAGTCGCGGCGTACAGCGATCTCGAGCGCGAGTTCATCCGCGACGCCGACCGCGTGATCACGGTGTCCGAGCCGCTGGCCCATTGGCTCAAGCGCGACCACAAGCTGGCCGAGCTACCCGACGTCGTCCTCAACGCGCCGGTCGAGCCGCCCGAGGACGCCGAGGACGCCGACTTCAAGGGTCTGCGCGAGCAGCTGCGGTTGCCCGAGGACGTGCCGCTGCTGGTGTACGGCGGCGGCGTCAACCGCGCCCGCGGCGTCGGCACGGCGGTCGAGGCGCTGACCCAGCTGCCCGGCGTACACCTCGCGATCGTCGCGCGGGCCAACTCCGTCACCGCGGAGTTGGAGGCCCGTGCCGTCGAGCTGGGCGTGGCCGACCGCGTGCACCTGGCGCCGTTCGTCGCTGCCGAGGTCGTTCCGCTCTACCTGCGCTCGGCCACCATCGGCCTCAGCCCGCTGCTGCACGCGCCGAACCACGACATCGCGGTGACGAACAAGTTCTGCGAGTACATCGGCGCGGGGTTGCCCATCATCACCAGCGACACCCCCGCGCAGGCCGACCTGGTGAAGGAGCTCGACCTCGGCGCGGTCTACCCCGCGGGCGACGTGGACGGCCTCGTGCTGGCAGTCCGGACAGTGCTCGCAGACCGCGACCGCATCGCCCGGCGCATCGCTGACGACCCCGAACTGCAGCACCGGTTCTCCTGGGCCGCGCAGGCCGAGGTCCTCCGCTCGGTGTACGCCGACGTGATGGGGACCCTGCCCGACGCCGCCTGGGCTCCCGGTGCCACGGTCGTCCGCAAGCTCCTCCCCGGCCCGCCCGAACTGCCGGAGACGAAGTGGCAGGCCTTCAGGGAGAAGATGGCGAAGAATACGAGCTTGCTGGTCTGAGTCGCTCCTTGATGAACTCCGCGGTCAGGACCACCACTTGCCGCTCTGGGACAGGGCGTCCGCGGTCAGGTTCGTGGTGTCGAGGGCGTCGAGGTCGGCGACCGCCGCGTCGTCCAGCTCGAAGTCGAAGACGTTGAAGTTCTCGACGATGCGGTCCTGGTGGATGGACTTCGGGATCACCGAGAGGCCCTTCTGGATCGCCCAGCGGATCAGGACCTGCGCCGGCGTGTGGCCGGTGGCCTCGGCGATCCGGGCGATGACCGGGTCGCCGAGGTGGCGGCCGGTGCCGAGCGGGCTGTACGCCTGCGCGACGACGTTCGCCTCCTCGCAGGCCTCGACGAGGCCCTTGCGGTACTCGAACGGGCTGAACTGGATCTGGTTCGCGGCCGGCTGGATGCGGGCGATCTTGCTCAGCTCCTGCAGCTCGGCGGAGCTGAAGTTGGAGATGCCGATGCCCTTGGTGAGGCCCGCGTCCACGGCCGCTTCCATCGCCGGCCAGGCCCAGGTCGGCCCGCCCTGCGGCCAGTGGATCAGGTAGAGGTCGAGGTAGTCGGTCCCGAGCCGCTCGAGGCTCTTCTCCGCCTCGACCTTCGCGTCCTTGCCGCCCGGGTAGAACTTGGTCGTCAGGAAGATCTCTTCGCGCGGGATCCCGCTCTCCCGGATCGCCTTCCCGACGCTGGCCTCGTTCCGATAGGCCTGCGCGGTGTCGATCAGCCGGTAACCGGCCTCGAGCGCCCAGGTGACGGCGCGCTCGCACTCCGCTCCGTCATCCACCTGCCAGACCCCCAGCCCGAGCACCGGGATCTCAGTTCCGTTGGACATCTGCCGAGTATTAGCGGTCATGCGCCCAAACTTACAACTTGTTGGCTTGGCGGATGACGTCGACGACGTCGGACATCATGCCGGTGAGGTCGTAGTCCTTGGGGGTGTAGACAGCGGCCACGCCGGCGGACCGCAGGGAGTTGGCGTCGGCTTCGGGGACGATGCCGCCGACGACGACGGGGACGTCCTCGAGGCCTGCCTCGCGGAGGCCTTCGACCACCTGCGGGACCAGTTCCATGTGCGAGCCGGACAGGATCGAGAGGCCGACGCAGTGGACGTCCTCGGCGACCGCCGCGGCGACGATCTGCTCGGGAGTGAGGCGGATGCCTTGATAGATGACCTCGAAGCCGACGTCGCGGGCGCGGACCGCGACCTGCTCGGCGCCGTTCGAGTGGCCGTCCAGGCCGGGTTTGCCGACCAGGAAGCGGAGGCGGCCGCCGAGCTCGGACGACGTGGCGGCGACCTTCTCGCGGACCGCGGCGATCTCGGCGCCGCCACCGGACACCCCGACGGATCCGGCGACACCGGTCGGTGCGCGGTACTCGCCGTACATCTCTCGCAGTACGCCGGCCCATTCGCCGGTCGTCACGCCGGCACGAGCGCACTCGAGCGTCACGGGCATCAGGTTGTCGGTCGTCTTGGCCGCCGCGCGCAGCTTCGACAGGGCGGCGTCGACGGCGGTCGCGTCGCGCTCGGCACGCCACGTCTTCAGCGACGTGAGCGCAGCCGATTCGGCCGCCGGATCGACAGTCTGGATCGCGGTGTCGAGGTCGGCGGTCAGCGGCGACGGCTCGGTGTTCTCGAACTTGTTCACCCCGACGACGATCTGTTCGCCGGACTCGATCCGCTGCCGCCGCTCGGCATGCGATCCGACGAGCGCCTGCTTCAGGTACCCGCTCTCGACGGCGGCGACCGCGCCGCCCATCGCCTGCACACGGTCGATCTCCTCCTGCGCACCGGCGACCAGCTCGTCGACCTTCGCCTCGATCACGTGCGACCCGTCGAAGATGTCGTCGTACTCGAGGAGGTCGGACTCGTACGCCAGTACCTGCTGCATCCGCAACGACCACTGCTGGTCCCACGGTCGCGGCAATCCGAGCGCCTCGTTCCACGCCGGCAGCTGGACCGCCCGCGCCCGCGCGTTCTTCGACAGCGTCACCCCGAGCATCTCGAGGACGATCCGCTGCACGTTGTTCTCCGGCTGCGCCTCCGTCAACCCGAGCGAGTTCACCTGTACGCCGTACCGCAGCCGCCTGGCCTTCGCGTCCGTCACGCCGTACCGCTGCAGCGTCAGCTCGTCCCAGAGCCGGACGAAGGCACGCATCTTGCATGTCTCCTCGATGAACCGCACGCCGGCGTTCACGAAGAACGAGATCCGCTGCACCACGTCCCCGAACCGCTCCGGCGGCACCTGCCCGCCGTCGCGCACCCGGTCGAGTACGGCGATCGCCGTCGACAGCGCGAACGCCAGCTCCTGCACGGGCGTCGCGCCGGCCTCCTGCAGGTGGTAGCTGCAGATGTTGATCGGATTCCACTTCGGCATCGTGGCGACCGTGTACGCGATCAGGTCGGTCGTCAGCCGCAGCGACGCGTCCGGCGGGAACGCGTACGTCCCGCGTGACAGGTACTCCTTGACGATGTCGTTCTGCGTGGTCCCGGTCAGCTCGTCCGGCAGCGCGCCCTGCTCCTGCGCGGCCACCTGGTAGAGCGCGAGCAGCCACATCGCGGTCGCGTTGATCGTCATCGACGTGTTCATCTGCGCGAGCGGGATCTGGTCGAACAACGCCCGTACGTCGCCCAGATGCGCGACCGGTACGCCGACCTTCCCGACCTCACCCTTCGCGAGCGGGTGGTCCGCGTCGTACCCGGTCTGGGTCGGCAGGTCGAACGCAACGGACAGCCCGGTCTGGCCCTTCGCGAGGTTCCGGCGGAACAGCGCATTGGACTCCGCCGCGGACGAGTGGCCCGCGTACGTCCGCATCACCCAGGGTCGATCCTTGTCGGTCGCCATGTACCCGAGAGTAGGACTCTGTGCCCTTGTGAGTCCGCACCTCGTGACTGGTGTCACCAGGGGCGTGGATCACACTCACGCACTGATCGGCAACGGTGTCCGTTCGACATTGAGGACGCGGTGCAGGCGGGTGACCGCGAGGATGCGGACGACCGACGGCATCGGGTGCCAGAGCACGAGTTGACGGCCGAGCAACTGGGTGCGGCGGTGGGTCGCGACCAGCAGGCCGAGGCCGGTCGCGTCGACCGCATCGACCGCTTCCAGGTCGACGATCACGTCGCCGTCGAACGAGTCGATCACGTAATTGAGAGTTTGGCGGACGTCGCCCACCGAGCGCACGTCGAGGATTCCGGTCAGGTGTACCACGTTGTCAGGATTGCTGTGGGTCGGTGCGAGCATGTCCGTGCCCTCCCGCTCTTCCGGCGGCCCCCGAGTGACTGGCCGGCCCAGAAAATTTGTATGGCAGCGTCTGTGTTGGTAAAGACTCCCTGGAGACACGGAAGGTTGCCAAGAGCTCGCGATCTTTTGTTTCGCGAGACAATGGTGTCCGTGTTCGCCGAGGATTACTTCCTGTTCCCGGTGGTGGCCCTCGCCCTGGCCGGTGTGATGGTCCTGCTGTGCCGCTGGGCCTTCTCGAAGGCGAAGGGTGGGTCGCTCGTACGCCGGGTGGACCACCGCCCGGCCGACCGGGACGCCTTCGGCCTGCTCATCGACATCCGCACCGTGCCGAACTACAACGAGGCCCGCGTCCTGGTCAGCCGCCTGCGGGACTTCGGCATCAAGGCCACCGCGGCCCGCACCACCGACGGCTGGACGGTCTACGTCTGGCCGAAGGACGAAGCCGCCGCCCGCGGCCTGCTGGAAACTCCTTGAGCCAACTGGCCTTTGGTGTGGGTCTAGGGTCGGAGTATGGGGATTCTGCTCGAGCTGGACCTGACCCGCGGCGTACTCGAGACGCCGCCCGCTTCACCGGTGGCGGCGTTCCGTGCGCGCCACCTGCCGACACTGCGCGAGCTGGTGGGCGCACTGCGGAAGGGGGCGCGCGACGACGGTGTGGTCGGCGTAGTGGCCCACATCGGTGGCAGGCGGCTCTCACTCGCACAGGTGCAGGAGCTGCGTGAGGCGGTGGCGGACTTCCGTACGTCGGGCAAGGCGGCCGTAGCCTGGACCGAGTCGTTCGGCGGGACCGGACAGGGCACGGTGCCGTACTACCTGGCGACCGCGTTCGACGAGATCTGGCTCCAGCCGTCCGGCGACCTGGCGATCACCGGTGTGTCCGTGCAGGCGGTCTTCGTCCGCGGGGCGCTCGACAAGGCCGGTGTGATCCCCCAGTTCGGCAAGCGCCGTGAGTACAAGACCGCTGCCGACACGTTCACCGAGCGGGAGATGACCGCGCCTGCTCGTGAGATGGCGTCGCGGCTGGCGGAGTCGGCGTACGAACAGATCGTCGAGGGCATCGCCGTACGACGGCGTCTGGACACTGCACGGGTCCGAGAGCTCGTCGACGGTGCGCCGCTGCCCGCACAGGTCGGTCTGGACGCCGGACTGGTCGATCGACTCGGCTACCGGTCGGACGTGTACGACGAGCTCGAGAAGGAGCTGCAGTACGACGACAGACTCCTGGCCGAGCGGTACATCCGGCGTGGCCCGCGGACACTCGACGAGGTGCGCAAGAGCTCCCGTGGCCGCAGAAGCCGCTGGTGGCGGTTGTCCGCGTGACAGGCGGCATCACGGTCGGCCGCAACTCAAACAGCCCGCTGGGTGGTCCTGGCTCTGGCTCCGACACCGTCGGCGCCGCACTGCGCGCTGTAGCGGACAACGAACGCGTGAAGGCGGTAGTGCTGCGCGTCGACAGCCCAGGTGGTTCGTACGTCGCCTCGGACGCGATCCGCAACGAAGTCCTCCGGCTGCGCTCCACCGGACGTCCCGTGATCGCGTCGATGGGCGGTGTGGCCGCATCCGGTGGGTACTTCGTGGCGATGCCGGCTGACGTGATCGTGGCGCAGCCCGGCACGATCACCGGGTCGATCGGGGTTCTCACCGGCAAGGGCGTCGTACGCGATGCGCTCGGGCGGATCGGCATCTCACGCGAGGCCGTGTCGGAGGGCGCGAACGCACAGATGTACTCGGCGCAGGAGGAGTTCACCGACGAGCAGTGGGCGCGGTTGGAGGAGACGCTCGACCGCATCTACAAGGACTTCGTCGCCAAGGCCGCACAGGATCGCGGCCTGCCCGAGGACCAACTGGAGTCGCTGGCCCGCGGACGGGTCTGGACCGGTGCCGACGCGCACAGTCACAAGCTGATCGATGAGCTGGGCGGCTTCCAGCACGCACTGACGCTCGCGTGCAACCGGGCCGGTCTGGACCGCGACGAGATCGCCGTGACCGCCGTACCGCATCGCAACCTGCTCAGTCAGCTGAAGGCGCCCACGACGACCGATGACCTGGCTGTCAGTGCGGCGCCGCTGACGCTCGACGGCCTGACCACCGGTCTCTACAGTGCGCTGGGGTTGCCGCCGGCCGGCGTACTGCGAATGCCGTTCAGCTGGGAGATCAGCTAGCCTCGCTCCCCACCCGGCACCCAGAGGACGTCGCCGCCGGAGGACAGGTTCGCGACACGGCCGAGGATGAAGAGCAGATCGGACAACCGGTTCAGATAGGTGAGCGCAAGCAGGTTGACGGACGGCCCGTGCGCCTCGACGGCGGCCCAGCCGGCCCTCTCGGCGCGGCGGACGACCGTGCGGGCGACGTTCAGGTACGCGGCGCCCTCGGTGCCGCCGGGCAGGATGAACGACCGGAGCTTGGTCAAACGACTGTTGTAGTCGTCGCACCAGCCCTCGAGACGGTCGACGTAGTCCTGGGTGATGCGCAGCGGCGGGTATTCCGGGTCGGGCGTGACCGGGTTGCACAGGTCCGCGCCGACGTCGAACAGGTCGTTCTGGACGTGGGTCAGCAGGACCACGAGCGCAGTGTTCAGGTGCCCGGCCGCGATGGCCACGCCGATCGCGGAGTTCGCCTCGTCGACCTCGCCGTACGCCGCCAGCCGCGGATCCGTCTTCGAGGTGACGGAGTTGTCGCCGAGGCGGGTCTCGCCGGCGTCTCCGGTGCGGGTGTAGATCCGCGTCAAGTTCACAGCCATGCGAGGACTCTACGCAAAGCCTCGCCGGCTCAAACGCTACAGTCGACCGGTGGAACGGTTTCGGATCGCGGGTGAGGCACGGCTCGACGGCGCTGTCGAGGTGGCCGGAGCGAAGAACAGTGTGCTCAAGCTGATGGCGGCAGCGCTGCTGGCAGAGGGTACGACGACGCTGCGGCAGGTGCCGGGCATTCTCGACGTCACGTTCATGGCGCAACTCCTGGACACCCTCGGGTGCGAGGTGACCGTCGACGCGGAGCAGCGGCTCGCGACCATCGCCGTACCGGGCACGATCGGGCACCAGTGCGACTACGACCTGGTCCGCAAGCTGCGCGCGTCGATCTCGGTGCTCGGTCCCCTACTGGCGCGCTGCGGCCAGGCGGAGGTCGCGCTGCCGGGCGGCGACAACATCGGTTCCCGCGGCCTGAACATGCACGTCGCGGGCCTGGAATCGATGGGCGCGAAAGTGCACATCGAGCACGGTTTCGTGATCGCCGAGGCCCCGCAGGGCCTGCACGGCGCCGAGGTCTGGCTGGACTTCCCGAGCGTGGGCGCCACCGAGACGATCATGATGGCGGCCGTGCTCGCGCGCGGTACGACGATCATCGAGAACGCCGCCCGCGAGCCGGAGATCCAGGACATCGCGGCGATGCTGGTCGAGATGGGCGCGCAGATCGACGGCGCCGGCTCGCCGCGGATCGAGATCACCGGGGTGAGCGGGCTGCTCAAGCCGGTCGACCACGTCGTGGTCCCGGACCGGATCGTGTCCGGCAGCTGGGCGTTCGCGGCAGCCATCACCAAGGGTGACATCACGATCACCAACGGGCACGCGGAGCATCTCGAGTTGCCGCTCGACAAGCTGCACAAGGCCGGCGCGGAGATCACGGTGCTGAACCCCGGTTTCCGGGTCCGGATGCATGACCGCCCGAAGCCGGTGGACGTGGTCACGCTCCCCTACCCCGGGTTCGCCACCGACCTGCAGGCGTTCGTGATCGCGCTGAACGCGATCAGCGACGGCGCGGCGATGGTCACCGAGAACCTGTTCGAGGGCCGGTTCACGTTCGCGCAGGAGCTGACCCGGCTCGGTGCGCAGATCCAGACCGACGGGCATCACGCCGTGGTTCGCGGCGTACCGCGGCTGTCCGGCGCTCCGGTGGTCGCCTCCGACATCCGCGCGGGCGCGGCGTTAGTGCTGGCCGGTCTCGCCGCCGAGGGCGAGACACTCGTGTCGGCCGCCCACCATGTACACCGCGGCTACACCGACTTCGCCGGCAACCTCCGCCGCCTCGGCGCCGACGTCGTCGTCGAACCGGACGATGCAGAGATGTACTGGAGCTGACCTGCCGGGAGCGGGGGGTGGACCCGCGTGCCGGCGGCGTTGGACAGGTTATTGCCTGTACGCACCCACCAGTACCTGTGCAACGGGCACGCCATTAGGGTCTCCGGTATGAGTGAGCGTGTGGTGCGGCCGGTTGGGCGTGGGTTTTTGTTTCTTGACTCGCATCCCGCCGGGTGTGCGCGGGTGGTGCGGGAGATGGCTGCGGAGGTCGAGCGCCGTACGACGCAGCGCCGTACTGCGCTGGTGATCGGGTCGAGTTCGGGCTATGGGCTCGCGACCACGATCGCCGGGCTCGCGCGGTACGGGATCGACGGCATCGGCATCTGCTTCGAGAAGGCTCCGACGGCACGACGTACGGCGACCGCCGGCTGGTACCGCACCGCGGAGACCGCCGCGCTCGCCGCCGAGCTCGGCCGCTCGTGGAGCTTCGTGAACGCGGACGCGTTCGCGGACACCACTAAGGACGAAGTACTCGACCTGGTCGCCGAGCAGCTCGGCGGGATCGACCACCTCGTCTACAGCGTCGCCGCGCCCCGCCGCACGGACCCGCGCACCGGCGAGACGTACCAGTCGGTGCTGAAGGCGATCGGCGCCGAGCACACCACGAAGAGCCTCGCGTTCGACGACGGTGCGCCGGTGCTGCAGGAGGTCGGGATCGAGGTCGCGACCGACGACGAGATCGCGCAGACCGTCAAGGTGATGGGCGGCGAGGACTGGACCCTGTGGATCGCCGCGCTCCAGGACCGCGACCTGCTCAAGCCCGGCTTCAACACCGTCGCCCTCACCTACATCGGCTCCGAGCTGACCGGTCCGCTCTACCGCCAGGGCTCGATCGGCGCGGCCAAGGCGGACCTGGAGCAGACCGCACTGAAGCTGGCCGCGGACGGCGTGACCGCGATGACCTCGGTCAACGGCGCCGCCGTCACGCAGGCGTCGTCCGCGATCCCCGGCATCGGCCTGTACGTCAGCCTCCTGCACAAGGTGACCGGCTTGCAGACACCGGTGGAGCAGTCGATCGCCCTGTGGGACCAGCTCACCGGCGAGACCCCGTTCGACCTTGACGACGAGGGCCGCATCCGCCTCGACCGCTGGGAACTCAACGACGACGTCCAGTCCGCCGTCCGCGCACAGTGGGAGTCGGCAACCCAGGCCAACATCGCCGAGGTCGCCGACACCACCTGGTTCCTCACCGAAGTACGCCGCCTCTACGGCTTCGACGTACCGGGCGTGAACTACGACGCCGAAACCGAGGTCGACGTCGACTGGCCTACAGGGGCTTGAACGAGACCATTTCGAGGATCAGTTCGCCGGCTTCGTCGGAGGCGTTCAGGTCTACGCTCGCGGTGATGCGCCAGTCGTGGTTGCCTTCGGGGTCGTCGATGATTTGTTGGACTTCCCAGTAGCCGGGGTGTTCCTCGACCATGAAGAGGGCGGGGCCGCGGGCGGCGGGGCCGGTGCCTACGACGTCGTGTTCGGCGTAGTACGCCGTACCGGCCTCGGCCCAGCGGCCCGCGTCCCAGCCGGCTGCGTTGTCGAGCTGCCCGAGTTCGGCCCAGCGGTGCAGGGCGAGTAGCTCGACGCGGCGGAACATGGCGTTGCGGACGAGGACGCGGAAGGCCCTGGAGTTCAAGGTGATCCGGCGCGGACCCGCTGGGACCACCTCGGCCTGCGGGACGTCGGTCGGGTTCGTCAGCTCTTCCCACTCGTCGAGCAGACTGGAGTCGGTCTGGCGGACCACTTCACCGAGCCACTCGATCAGGTCGGTGAGGTCCTCGTTCACCTTGTCCGGCGGCACGGTCTGCCGCAGCGCCTTGTACGCGTCGCTCAGGTAGCGAAGGACGATGCCCTCCGAGCGCGCGAGACCGTAGTACTGGATGAATTCCCCGAAGGTCATCGCCCGCTCGAACATATCCCGTACGACGGACTTCGGCGACAGCCCGGCCTCGGCAACCCAGGGGTGCGTCTGCCGGTACATCTCCAAGGTTGCCTCGAGCAACTCTTCGAGCGGTTTCGGCCAGCTGATCTCGTCGAGCAGCTCCATCCGCTCCTCGTACTCGATGCCGTCGGCCTTCATCCCTTGCACGGCCTCGCCCTTGGCGTGGTGCAGCTGCGCCAGCAGGATCGCGCGCGGATCCTCCAGCGTCGCCTCGACCACCGACACCACGTCCAGCGCGTACAGCGGGTCCTCGGGATCGAGCAGGTCCAGCGCGGCGAGTGCGAAGGTGGACAGCGGCTGGTTCAGGCTGAAGTCCTTCTGCAGGTCCACGGTCAGCCGCAGCGATCGGCCGTTCTCGTCCGGCTCGTCCAGGCGCTCGACCACGCCGGCCGTGAGCAGCGTCCGGTAGATCTGGATCGCGCGGCGGATCAGCCGGATCTGCGCCCGGGAGTCCTCGTGGTTGTCCTGCAGCAGGTGCCGCATGCTCGCGAACGCGTCACCGTCGCGGGCGATCACGTTCAGCAGCATCGCGTGGCTGACCCGCATCCGGGACTGCAGCGGCTCGGGGTCGGCCGCCACGAGCCGGTCGAAGGTGTCCTCACCCCAGGTGACAAACCCCTCCGGCGGCTTTTTGCGCTGCACCCGGCGCTGCTTCTTCGGGTCGTCGCCCGCCTTCGCGAGCAACCGGACGTTCTCCACGACATGGTCCGGCGCCTGGACGACGACGGTTCCGGACGTGTCGTACCCGGCACGACCGGCACGGCCGGCGATCTGGTGGAACTCGCGCGCCTTCAGGATCCGCTGCCGGCGTCCGTCGTACTTGCTGAGAGCGGTCAGCAGGACGGTGCGGATCGGCACGTTGATCCCGACGCCGAGAGTGTCGGTGCCGCAGATGACCTTCAGCAATCCCGCCTGCGCCAACTGCTCGACCAGCCGCCGGTACTTCGGCAGCATGCCGGCGTGGTGGACCCCGATCCCGTGCATGATCAGCCGCTGCAGAGTCCTGCCGAAGCCCGCGCTGAAGCGGAAGTGCCCGATCAGCTCCTTGATCTTGTCCTTCTCTTCCTTCGTGCAGACGTTGATGCTGGTCAGCGCCTGAGCGCGTTCCAGGGCAGCGGCCTGCGTGAAGTGCACGACGTACACAGGCGCCTGATGCGTCACCAGGAGCTCGGCGAGCGTCTCGTGCAGCGGCGTGGTGACGTACTTGTAGACGAGCGGGACCGGCCGTTCGCCGGACGCGACGATCGCGGTCGGACGGCCGGTACGGCGGGACAGGTCGATCTTGAACCGCTCGACGTCACCGAGGGTCGCGGACATCAGCACGAACTGCGCCTTCGGGAGCTCGAGCAGCGGCACCTGCCACGCCCAGCCGCGATCCGGCTCGGAGTAGAAGTGGAACTCGTCCATCACCACCTGGCCGACGTCCGCGTCCGCCCCTTCGCGCAGGGCGATGTTCGCCAGGACCTCCGCCGTACAGCAGATGATCGGCGCGCCCGCGTTGACGGAGGCGTCGCCGGTCAGCATGCCGACCTTCTCCGCGCCGAACACGTCGCACAACGCGAAGAACTTCTCCGACACCAGCGCCTTGATCGGCGCCGTGTAGAACGTCCGCTGCCCGTTCGCCAGCGCCGCGAAGTGCGCGCCGGTCGCCACCAGACTCTTCCCGGAGCCGGTCGGCGTCGACAGGATCACGTTCGACCCCGTCATCACCTCGATCAACGCCTCTTCCTGAGCCGGGTACAACGAGATCCCCTGCTCCCCCACCCACCGCGCGAACGCGTCGTACAGGTCGTCAGGCTCGGTCGTCTCCGGCAACATCTCGGTCAGCGTCATCACTGCCCATTGTCCCCGACCGGCCAATCCACCGGCTGCCGGGATATCTACCGTTCGGCTCGCCAGGCAGACCGTTCGGCGACGGAAGCTGTGCAAACGATTGCAAGCATGTCTATTCGGGGGTGACTTGATGGGCATGACATTTACTGCGTGGCGCCGGGTGGGCGCGAGTTTGCTGGTGACGGCGGTGGGTGCGGCGGGTCTGGTGGCGGCCGCACCGGACCAGGTGGCGACGACCGGTGAAGGAGGGGGTGGAGGTAGAGATGGGCTGGTGACGACCTGGGGCGCCGCGGACGACATTGCCGGTGGGTCGTTGAGCGATGTGACGGTGCGGAATGTGCTGCGGACGTCGGTGGGCGGCAAGGATCTGCGCATCCGGATCTCCAACGGATTTGGGGATCAGCCGTTGGTGTCGGACTCGGTGTACGTCGGGCGGCAGGCCGGCGGCGCGACCGTCGTACCGGGGTCGAGCAGGCGGTTGACGTTCAGCGGCAGGACGACGGTGACGATCCCGCCGGGCGCGATGGCGATCAGCGACCCACTGCCGGGTGTGGTCCCGGCGCTGACGAGTCTGACGGTCAGCCTGCACGTGGTCGGGACGACGGGCGTGATCACCGCGCACAACCGCGCGATGCAGCACAGCTACAAGTCAACATCCGGTGATCACGCGGCTGACGAGTCGAGTACGGCGTACCAGACCGAGTCCTCGGCGTGGTTCTTCCTGAACGCCGCGATCGTCGAGGCGACGCGGGACGTGGCGACGGTCGCGACGCTCGGCGACTCGATCACCTCGTCGGTCGGTACGACGATCGACACGAACCGGCGCTGGCCGGACATCCTCGCTGGCCGCTACGCACGACTGCCCGAGCCGGCGCGGCTGGCGATCTCGAACGAGGGCATCTCGGGGAACCGGGTCCTCGGCGGGGTCGCCAAGGCAGGTAGCGCGGGGGCGAGCGCGCTGGCCCGGCTGGACAAGGACGTGCTGACGAAGCCCGGCGTACGGACGGTGCTGGTGCTGGAAGGGATCAACGACATCTACGCCGGCGCGACGACCGAGCAGTTGCTCGCCGGGTACCGGCAGCTGATCGCCCGGGTGCACGCGTCCGGACGCTGCATCGTCGGCGGGACGTTGACGCCGATGGGGAGCTCGTTCGTGTACACGCCGGAGAAAGAAGCAATCCGGCAGGCGGTGAACACGTTCATCCGCACGAGCGGTGAATTCGACGGGGTGGCGGACTTCGACGCGGCCACGCGCGACCCGGCGGATCCGTCCCGGCTCGCAGCGGCGTACGACGGCGGCGACGGGCTGCACCCCAACGACGCCGGCAACCAGGCGATGGGCGACGCACCGAACCTCGACAGCTTGCGCTGCGACTGACGGCCAACCGCCGTACGCATCGCCTTGCGGGCGGTGCGTACGGCGGTTGTTGCCTCCGGCTACTTCCGGCCCTGCGCGGCCATTGCTTCTTCGTACTCGTGGCGGATCGCGTCGCCGCTCGACTTGCGCCAGTTGGCTACCGCCTTGTCCCAGTCCGACAGACTGGAGCGGCCGAGCTGGATCTCCTTGGTGAGCGAGTCGAAGTCCTTGTCGGCGACCTTGCCCCTCGTCGAGTCGGTCGACGAGTAGAGCCCGTACGTCGGCTGCAGGATCGCGGTCGGCAGGATCGTCTTGAGGTGGTTGTACGCGACATCGACCGCCTCGGGGTGACCCGGGAAGTAGACCGGATAGCCACCGTCGGCGAGGTACTGGATCGGGAACTCACCCAGGCAGACCTCGCTGCTGCCGTCCTTGGTCAGGACCGGATCGGTGCCCTTCAGGGTGTAGTGCCGCCCGGGCAGGCCGAACTTGCGGAACAGGTACTCCTCGGTGCCGAACGGCGCGGCCATCCAGTTCAGCACCCGCAGGAGCATCTTGGTCCGCTCCGGCGAACTGGGTCTGATCGCCGAGATCGAGTTGTTCGGCGCACCCAGCAGGAACCGGCCGACCTTCCCGGCGCTGTCCCGGACGACCGGCAGCGCGATGGCGAAGTTCGGCGTCACGGCGCGCCGGTAGAAGCTCTGGATCGACGAGTAGGTGTCCTGCGTCATCACCGCGGACCCCTGGCTGAACCAGACCTTCTGGTTGTTCTTCGCCACCCCGTCGGGGTGGATCAGCCCGTCGGCCTGCATCTTCGCGGTGATCGCGAGCATCTCCTTGTACTCCGGGAGCTCGCGGCCGTGCACCAGGCGGCCGTCGCGAACCTCCCAGCCGTTGGGCAACCTCAGCATCGCGCTCAGCGCCGACGAGGGTGGGACCGCGAACGCCCAGCGATTCTTCTTCTGGTCCGTGACCGCCTTCGCCACCGCGTTCAGCTCGTCCACGCCGGGTGAGCCGAGCTCGACGCCGAACTGGTCGAGGAGGTCCTGCCGGGCCAGCAGCAGGGTGGACGACATGACGCCGCGCTGGATCGGGACCGCCCGGATACCGCCGGAGAACACGCAACCGCGCCACGAGTCGGGTGACAGGTTGGCCAGGAACGGGTACTCCAGGATCGCGTCGCCGGACAGGTACTCGGTCAGGTCCTGGGCCCGCGCCTCCAGGAACTGTGGCAGATAGGAGAATTTGCCGTCGACGTTGAACAGATCTCCGAGCGTGTCTCCGGCCACCGAGGTCGCGAACTTGTTGGTGAAATCGGAGCCGGTGGCCGAGGTGATCGTCAGCGACAGCGGCGAACCGATTCTCCGGTTCAGCTCCTGCCAGTACAGGTTGCGGTCGGCGGTCGGCGGAATCGGATTCGACGTCGGCACCGACCCGGACAGGTCGCTGCCATCGGCCGGTACGCCGTCGGTGACCTTCGCCGGATGTTCCGGGAAGCGGTAGAAGCAGTCCGGCATCAAGGGGTGGCTGCGCGGCAGGTCCGGCTTCGGGCCGTCGAAGCGTTTGTACGTCGGGAGCGCGACCGGCTTGTTCAACGCCGCGATATCCGTCGACCTGGTGACGGTGGAGCAGCCGCTCAGGCCGACGGCCGCGGCCGCCAGCGATCCACCGAGGAGCGTTCGCCTGCTGATCCTGCTGATTTCCGTCATCCCTTCACCGCCCCGGTCAGCATGCCCTTGGCGAAGTGCCGTTGCAGGAACGGGTACACGATCAGGATCGGCACCAGCGACACCACCAGGATCGCCATCTGGATCGACTCCTGCGGCGGCAGCTGGTCGGCCGACGCGCCGCCGAGGTCACCGCTGCTCAGCTCGGTGTTGTTGATCACGTAGGTCCGCAGGACGAGCTGCAGCGGCCATTTCGCGGTGTCGTTGATGTAGAGCATCGCGTTGAAGAACGCGTTCCAGTACCCGACCGCGTAGAACAACCCGACGACCGCCAGCACCGCCTTCGACAGCGGCAGGACGATCGACCAGAAGATCCGGAAGTCGCCGGCGCCGTCGATCCGGGCGGAGTCGAGCACCGAGTCCGGGATGCCCATGAAGAACGAGCGCAGCACGATCACGTTGAACCCGCTGATCGCCGTCGGCAGGATCAGCGCCAGCAACGAGTCGAGCAGCCCGAACTCCTTCACCACCAGGTAGTTCGGGATCAGGCCCGGGCTGAACAACAGGCTGAACAGCACGATCATCAGGATCGGCCGCTGCCCGAACGACCCCGGCCGGCTGAGCGAGTACGCGAGCATCGTGGATCCGGCCAGGCTGATCAGCGTGCCGAAGGTGGCGATCACGACGCTGATCAGCAGCGCCCGCTGCACCACGCCGCCGTTGAAGATCGCCTTGTAGGCGTCCAGGTTCAGCCCGTCCGGCCAGAGCACGAACCCGCCGGAGTTCGTGACATGTTCCTGACTGGCGATGCTGGTCGCGATCACGCCGATGAACGGAATGATGACGACCGCGCAGCAGACCAGCAGTACGACACCCTTCACCGCCCGCGACGGCATCCCGGGACCGTCGTCGATCCCTTTCTGAATGACGCTCATCGTTTGTACACCCCTGCCTCACCGAAGATGTGGGCGATCTTGTTGGCGCCGAGCACCAGGACGACGGCAACAAGACCCTTCACCAAGCCGACCGCGGCCGACACACCCCATTGGCCGGCCAGTACGCCGTTGTTGTAGACGTAGGTGTCGAGCACTTCGCTCGCCGGTCGCCCGACCAGGTTCTGCTGCAGGATGATCTGCTCGAACCCGACGGTCAGCGAGTCGCCGAGCCGCAGGATCAGCAGCAGGATGATCAGCCCGCGGATCCCGGGCACCGTGACGTGCCACAGCTGCCGCCAGCGGGAGGCGCCGTCGACGCGCGCGGCCTCGTACAGCCCGGGATCGATCTGCGTCAGCGCGGCGAGGAACAGGATCGTCCCCCACCCGGTGTCCTTCCAGATCACCTGACTGGTGAGCAGCGCGATGAAACCGTCCGGGTTGCCGAGGAAGTCGATCGTGCCCATCCCGTGCTCGCGGAGGAAGTTGTTGATCAGTCCGCTGCCGCCGAGGATCTGCTGGAAGATCGCGATCACGATCACCCAGGACAGGAAGTGCGGCAGGTACAGCAAAGACTGCACGACCCGCTTGATCCGCTCGGACAGCAGGCTGTTCAGCAGCAGCGCCAACGCGATCGGGGCCGGGAACACGAAGATCACCTGGACCAGCGTGATCAGCAGCGTGTTCTTGAGTGCGTTCAGGAACTCCGCGTCGCCGTTGAAGATCACCGCGAAGTTGTCCCACCCGACCCACGCGCTGCGGCCGAGCGGCACGAACGGCAGGTACTCCTGGAACGCGATCAGGTTCCCGAGCAGCGGCAGGTAGTGGAACACCAGGAGCAGCGCCAGCCCGGGGAGGGCCATCAGCAGCAGGATCTTGTCCCGCCGGGCCCGCGCCCACCACGACGGCGGCTTCCCCGCCGAGCGCTCCGAGGATCTACTGTCCGTAACGGCGCCCGGCGGTCCGGACCCCTTGGGTTCTCCGGCCGTGGTCTGTCGGCTGGGGATTCGTTCTGTTTGAGCCACGCGACACTCCCAGGTCGTAGCCCCCCACGATTGGAGAGCGCTTTCCGATCTCCTTGTCCGACTGTGTCGTGTCTTGGGGAGTCACGCAGCTTTGTTCGGAGTGTCTTGCGGAATCCGGTCAGCCGAGGTGGTGCCAGCGGGTCTCGGCGCCGCCGCGACGGGCCAGGTGCTCGAGGTGCGCCCGGGCCATCCGGACGGTCTGCAGGTTGATCCCGCCGTACGCTCCCAACTCGCTGCCGATGGCGTCGGCCAGGTCACGGACAGTCAGCGAACCCTTGCTACGTAGCAGGCCGAGGGTGAGCTCGTCGACGGCGGCGACCCATTCGAGGCTCTCCTCGATCAGCTTCCGGCCGGCGGTCGCGTCCATCGCGTCGCCGTGGGACGGGACGAGCGCGTCGAAGTCCAGCTCGAGGAGCCGGCTCAGCCCGTTCGTGTACCGGACGACGTCGGTGTAGAGCGGCGCCAGCCAGAACGCGCTGTCGAGGTACGGGCGCCCGCGGCCCTGCACGTCGTCGAAGGTGAACAGGGTCCGCGAGGTCTCGTCGAGTACGGCGATGTGCCCGGGACTGTGGCCGCTGGTCGTGATCACCCGCAAGGGGCGCTCACCGGGAAGCCGGTCCCCGTCGCGCAACAGGACGTCGATCCGGACTCGCTCGTCCAGCATCTCCAGCAGCTCGGTCCGCTCGGTCTCCGACAGGTCCAGCGCGTCCGGATCCGAGCCCCACAGTTCGGTCAGCAGCCGCTCGTTGTCCTCCAGCCACCCGGCCTCCAACGCGGGCGCCGCGAACCGTGCCCCGCTGTGCTTGCGCAGTACGGCGTTGCCGCCCATGTGATCGGGATGCGCGTGGCTGTTGACGACCAGGGTGAGATCGGACAGCCCGAGCCCCAGGCCGGCGAGCTCGGGAGCTGTCGACGACTCGGGCGTGGACGCGATCCCCGCGTCGAGCAACACCAGCTCGGAGCCGGCGTCGATCACGTGCAACCAGAGCGGCAGTCCACACACGTGCGGATAGTCGGTCGCCAGCCGATGGATACCCGGCGCGATCTGTTCAGCCACAACCTCACCGTCCTTCGAAGGTTCCGGTACGACGTTCCGCGAAGGCCGCCCGTCCTTCGGCGGCGTCCTGCGTGCCGAGGGCAACGGCCTGCAGCTCGCGCTCGTACTGAATGGCGGCCTCCAGTCCCATGGACCAGGCCGCGCGCAGGTTCGCCTTCGCAGCGGCGGCCGCGACCGGTGGGCGTGCGGCGATCCGGTGCGCCAACTCGGTGGCGGTCGGCAACAGGTCCTCGGGATCCACGATCTCGCTGATCAGCCCGATGCGGAGCGCCTCGACAGCGTCGATGGGATCGCCGGTGAGCAGCATCATCGCCGCATCGCTCGCCGGCACCGACGCCGCGAGGAGCGCCGTCACTCCCCCGCCGCCGATCCACCCGAGCTTGATCTCCGCCGCCGCGAAGCTCGCGGTTCCCGCGGCCAGCCGGATGTCGCACGACAGCGCCAGCTCCAGTCCCCCGCCGTACGCGTACCCGTTGACCGCCGCGATCACCGGCGTCCGCAACGAGCGCAGCGCGTCGCAGTAGTCCCGCCGGTTCCGGAAGTGCCACGGGCCGTCGTACCGGTCGAGCTCGCCGATGTCGCTGCCGACCGAGAAGGCGCGCTCGCCCGCTCCGGTCACCACGACCGCGCGGATCGACGGGTCGTCGTCGATGCGTGGGATGAGCTCGAGCAGCTCGGCGCTCATCGACCGGGTGGCCGCGTTCAGCTTCGCGGGACGGTCCAGGGTGAGTATGCCGACGTACCCGTCCTGCTCGAAGCGGATCTTCCCGTCCGCCCTCATGGGGCTACCACCGCACCCTGTTCGAGCAACGCCTGTCGTTTCGCCGGTGACACGCCGAGCTCGGCCAGCAGCTCATCGGTGTGCTCGCCGACCAGCGGAGCAGGACGATGTACGTCGGGAGGCGTGCGACTGAAGCGGTACGGGAAGCCAGGTGTCGTCACAGTGCCTTCGGTCGGGTGCTCGTACGTCACGAACGACTCGTTGTGCAGCACCTGTGGATCCGTACGTACGTCGTCGTACGAGAGCACCGGACCGCACCACACACCGCGCTCACGCAGCTTGAGCATCCAGTGCTCTGTCGTCTCTCGTCGTAGCGCAGTAGAGACCGCAGCGGCGATCTCGTCCCGCCGCGCGAACCCGTCTCGCTCCGCGTCCAGCCCGGCCAGCTGTGGCGCGTCCAGTACCTCCGCCAGCACAGGCAGGTTCGCAAACGCCAGAGAGATGTACCCGTCCGCAGTGGTGAAGATTCCGTACGGCGCGCGGATATAGCTGTGCGCATGTACCTCCTCCGACCGCGTCTGCGGTACGCCGCCAACGGTGTGCACCGACAGCTCCTGCATTTGTAGCGCGATCACCGCGTCCAGCATGTTCACCTGGACCAGCTGTCCCTCACCGGTCCGCTCCCGATGCAGCAGAGCGGCTAGTACACCTTCGAACGCGCTGTACGCCGTGACCGCGTCGGCCAGGAAGTACGGCGCAGCGACGGGCGGCTCGTCCGGTCGGCCGGCGCTGAACAGGGCACCGCTCATCGCCTGCACCAGCAGGTCCTGTCCGGGCCACTCGGCGTACGGGCCGCTCTCGCCGTACCCAGAAATCGACACGTAGACCAGCGAGGGCTTCAGTGCGCGGAGGGTGTCGTAGTCGAGGCCGAGACGTGCAGCCACACCAGGCCGGTAGTTCTGCAGGAACACGTCCGCTGTGCGCACCAGCTCGTACAGGAGCTCACGGCCGGCGTCGGACTTGAGGTCTACGGCCAGACTGCGCTTGTTGCGGTTCAGCGACAGGAAGGACGCGTTGACCTGGTTGCCGGTCGCGCCACCGGCGGCCGTGTGCCGTTGCCATTCACCGGTGACCGGCTCGACCTTGACCACGTCCGCGCCGAGGTCGCCGAGGCGCATCGCCGCCAGCGGGCCCGCCATCGCCACCGACACGTCGAGTACTCGGTAACCGCCCAGGATGTTCATTGCGCCGTCCAGCCCGCGTCGACCGGCAGGATCGCGCCGGTGATGAACGACGCGTCGTCGCTCGCCAGGAACGCGATCGCCGCGGCCACTTCCGACGGCTGCCCGATCCGACCGAGCGCGTGGTGCCGGTCGACCATCGCCTGCATCGCACCCGGATCGTCCGCACCGCTGACCTTGCCGTTGCGGATCAGCGGCGTGTCGATCAGCCCGGGCGCCACGCAGTTCGCGCGGACGCCGGCCGGGCCGTGGTCGAGTGCCATCGCACGGGTCAGGTTCTCCACGCCGGCCTTCGCCGCACAGTACGCCGACCTGTTCCGCTCCCCGACCGTCCCGATCGCGGACGAGATCGTGACGATCGCACCGCCGCCCTGCGCGACGAAGCGCGGCAGGACGGCCCGGCACGAGTTGTAGACACCGGTCAGGTCGACGTCGAGGATCGTCCGCCATTCGTCCGGCGTGGTGTTCGGCACGGTGTCGCAGACGTCCACACCAGCAGCACTCACCAACACATCAACCCGCTCCAACCCGGAGACAACCTCCACCGTCTGCTCGAGATCGGTCACGTCGAGCTGAAACGCCGTACCGCCCAGCTCATCGGCAAGCTCAGCAGCTGCTGAGCCGTTGCGGTCGCAGATCGCGACCGTGCCGCCCTCGTCGGCGATCCGGCGGGCGGTGGCCGCGCCGATCCCGGAAGCACCCCCGGTGATCAGCGCGACCTTGCCTGCAAACCTTTCCTTGTCCATGACCTCAGGGACCTCAGGGCTTCTCGTAGGGGAACGAAGGGAGTACGCCGATCTGGTCGTACTGCATCTTGGAGTCGTCGAACCCGGCCTCCCAGCTCACGTTCGCGAACGTGTCGCACGGCCCGGCCGACGGCCCGTGGTACGGGTCGCTCTCGGTGTTCGTCACCAAGATGTGAGAGAACGCGAACCCGCAGCCGCCGAAGTCCATGTGCACGCCGTACGGCTTCGCGTCCGGCATCGACGGATCGGCGTTGGCATCGTCGATGATCATTTGCGACACGGAGGCGTCCGGCGTGTACGGCGGCTCGTTGCGGACGCCGTACGCGTAGAACGGACCGGTGTCGCCGCTGTCCTGCGCCAAGTGCGACAGCCGGACGAACTTGACGGTGTTGCCGCCGGTGTAGTTGTCCGCGTTCGGGATCTCCGGCCGCGACTCGATGCTGATGCCGTACCGGGCGCCGTGCTCGACGACCGTGTGACTGATCTCGTTGCCGCCGCTGTTCATGATCTCGACGCCGGCCGAGTCGCCGGGCACCAGCTCTCCGATGTGGTGGATGTAATTGTTGGTGAACGTGTTGCCGTGGGCAACATCGCCCTCGCCGGGCCAGCCGCCCTCGACCTTGATGCCGTCGTTGCCGAGGTGCTCGAGCAGACTGTCCGACACGGTGGTCTTCTCGTTCGCGAACAGCAACTCGATCGCGGTGAACCCGGTCTGCTGGATGTGCAGCCCGGTCAGCTTCACCCCGCGCGTGTTCGTGAGCGTGATCGCACCCCACCGGTTCCGCGGCAGCTCGATCTGCGTGTCGTACTTCGGGTACTTGTGCTTGACGCCCGAGTCACCCGTCCCGTTCCAGCCGTACCGGTACCAGTCCATGAAGTCGGTGTGCTGGATGGTCAGTCCGTCGAGGGTCAGGTTCTCCACCCGCCGGTTCGGGGACGCGCCCTCGATCGAGAACACCTGCGTCTGCGTCGGCCGGTACACCGTGACGCCGTCCATGGTGCCGCCGGCCGGCTTGTAGTACAGGGTTTTCGCCGGGTAGTCCAGGTAGTACTCGCCGGCCTGGTCGAGCAGGCTCAGCGAGTTCTGCACGTAGTACCGCGAGCCGCCCCCGGAGTTGATGAAGCCGTACCGCGCCGGGTACACCAGCGTGGTCCGCTTCTTCGTGAAGTTGATGTCGAGCATCGGGATCGTGTCGGTGAACCACGACCACGAGCCGCCCGACCACACCGTCACCTGCGCGGGCCACGACGTACCGAGCCGAAGATCCCAGGACGGGTCGATGTCACCGGCGTTGAACCCGAGCTGGTCGCGCACCGCTTCCTTGGTCGGGTCGAACAGGACCGACCGCAGGTACGGCGCCCATTTGTCGTCGGACTCGCGGTTCGGGTAGCGGGCCGTGGTGGCACGCTTCCCGTCGGCGTACAGGCTGTAGAACGGCTGGCTGATGTCGACCGGCGCCTTGAAGATGCCGTCCTTGTACGGCGTCCAGCCGGTCACCTCCCGCCCCGCTTCGAAGACGGCCTTGCCCGGCCCGTCCGCGCTCCGGTACGTGACCCCGGAGTCGCGGTCGTCGAACGTGATCGTCTTGTCGACCTGGTACGTCCCGGCCTTCAGGTTCACCACCGTGGTGCAGCCGGCGTGCGCCCTGATCCGCAAGGCATCCCGCGCGTGCTCCACGGTCTTCCACGGCTTCCGCTGCGTCCCCGCAGCCGAGTCGTCGCCGTCGGGCGACACCCAGAACCCGTCACACGCGGCGGCGTCCTTCTCCGGCCCGGCGCCCAGCGCCGTGCCGGCTCCTACGACTGCGAGCGCCAGACCGATGACCACTCCGCCCAGCAGCTTCACCCGGTTCACCGGCCTGTCACGTCGTACGGGAAGCCGGGCAGTACGCCGATCTTGTCGTACTCCATCTTCGACGTGTCGAAGCCCGCCTCCCAGTCGGCGTTGGTCACCTGGTTGCACTGGTAGGCCTGGTACTTCTGGTCGGTCACCTTCCCGACCTGCACGTTGCTGATCGCGAACCCGCAGCCACCGGCGTCCATGTGCACACCGCGGGTACCGCCGGCGTCGGGCATCGACGGGTCCGGAATCACGTCGCCGATCACCATCTGGTCGATGCTGTTCTGGATCGGGTGCGGCTCCTGGTTGTCCACGCCGTACGTGTAGAAGGCGCCCATGTCGCCGCTGTCCAGACCCATCTCCTCCAGCTTGATGTACTTGAAGGTGTTACCGGACGAGTACTGGTCCGGGTCCTTCACCTCCGGCCGCGACTCCAGGCTGATGCCGTAGCGGGCGCTGTGCTTCACCTCGACGTTCGTCACCGTGTTGTTCCCGGTGGTCATCAGTTCGATGCCGGCCGCGTCACCCGGGACCAGTTCACCGACATGGTCGATGAACAGGTTCGAGAACGTGTGGTGGTTGGTCAGGTCCCCTTCGCCGGGCCAGCCGCCCTCGACCTTGATCCCGTCGTTGCCGATGTTCTCCAGCAGGCTGTCGGTGACCCTGGTGTGATCGTTGGCGTACAGCAGGAAGATGCCGGTGTAGCCCGTGTCGGAGATGTGCATCCGGCTCAGGTCGATGTTGCTGGTGTTGGTCAGGGTGATCGCACCGAACTGGTCCCGCGGTAGCTCGATCTGCCGGTCGTACTCGGGGTACTTGTGCTCGTAGCCGGAGTCACCGGGAGCGTTCCAGCCGACCCGGTACCAGCTGACGAAGTCGGAGTACTGCACGCCCAGACCGTCGAACGTCACGTCGTGCAGCCGGTCCTGCGGTGACTTACCGGCCAGGTTGAGCACGGTCTTCACCGTGGGCCGCAGTACCTTGACGCCGTCCATCGTGCCGGCGCGCGGCTTGTAGTAGACCTCACCGGCCTTGAAGTCGACGTAGTACTCCCCTGGCTGGTCCAGGAAGCTCAGCGAGTTCTGGAAGTAGTACCGCGAGCCGCCGCGGCTGTTCACCATGGCGAACCGGGTGAAGTACTTCAGGGTGGTCTGGGTCTTCTTGAAGTTGGTGTCCAGCAGCGGGATGGTGTCCGTGAACCACGACCACGAGCCACCGGACCAGATCGTCACCGACGCCTGGCTCAGGTCCCACTTCGGATCCCAGTCACCGGCCTTGCCCCACAGCCAGTTGTGGACGTCCATCTTGTCCTCTTCGTAGAGGATCGACGTCATGTACGGCGCCCACGTGTCCTCGGCGGCGCGGTTCGGGTAGCGGGCGTTCGTGGCGCGCTTGCCGTCCTCGAAGAGCGTGTAGAAGGGCTTGGACGCGTCGAACTTGGTCTTGTAGATGCCGTTCTGGGTCGGGGTCCAGCCGGTGAGCTCCTCGGCACCCTGGAGCTGCGCCTTACCGGGGCCGTCGACACTGCGATACACGACCCGGTGGCCGTTCTTGCCGGAGTCCTGCTCGTTCAGGTCGATCGTGGACGCGACCGGGTAGTTGCCGGCCTTCAGGTTGACGGTGATGTCGCAGTTCATCCGGTCGTTGAGATCCTTGTTCCGGATCTCGTCGCGGGCCCGGGTGACGGTCTTCCAGGGCTCCTTCTCGGTGCCCTTCGCGGAGTCGTTGCCGTCGGGGGCGACCCAGAAGTTGTTGCAGTCGACCGCACCGGCGGGTTGGGCGTTGAACTGGAGGGCCGCGACGGTCACCAGGGCAGCCGCGACCACCCCGGCGCCGACGCTGAGCGTCGTACGCCTGGTTCTTCTGGACATGTTGGGCGGGTCCTCTCTCGGGAGGGTCAGTCGCCGGCGTTGCCGTTCTGGCTGCGCCAGCGCTCGTACTCGAGACGGGTCTTCTCGGTCAGGGGGTAGTAGTCACGCAACGGGGCGCCTTCGTCGATCCGGCGCCGGCTGAACTTCTCCCACTCGTCGTGCTCGGCGGCCGCCTGGACGACGGACTCCGCACGCCGGCGGGGTACGACGACGGCACCGTCGTCGTCGGCGAGCACCAGGTCCCCCGGCAGCGTGAGGACGCCGCCGACCGCCACCGGGACGTTGTACGCCCACGGGAACAGCTCGGACTGGGACGCGTAGTGCGGGGTGGCTCCGGTGGACCAGATCGGGACGTCGAGCTCCGACACCCGCGGTACGTCGCGGATCCGGCCGTCGACGACGATGCCGGCGCCGCCGCGGAGCTTGAAGTAGCGGACCAGCATGTCGCCGAAGCAGCCGGTGGTGTGGCTGCCGTACGCCTGGACCACCAGGACGTCGCCCGGCTGGATCTCGTCGAGCACGGCCCACAGGGCCGTACTGCGCTCGATGTACTCCTGGCTCTGGCCGTCGGCGATGTCCTCACGCTGTGGCATGAACTGCAGGGTCAGCGCGCGGCCGACCACCTTCTTGCCGGGGAACATGCTGGTCGGACCGTCGACGAAGGTCCGGCGGATGCCCTGGTTGTGCAACCGGGCGCAGGCGGTGGCCGACCCGATCTCGGACAGCCGCGACACCAGGTCCGGATCCGGCGCCGGCGGGGTGTCGCCGCGCACCGGCAGGTCCCAGACCGGCGTCACCGGAGCTTGTTCCGTGCTGCTCATATGTCTCCTCGGTAATTCATTGGGCAAGCGCCAGATGTGCGGCGCGATAGGTGTTTCTGGTCAGCCGCAGATCCAGCCGGATGGTTCGGCCCGGCGGCATCGTCACTTCGAGTCTGTTGCTGTCGACAACGACCGTCCGGCGGCCGGGCGTCGGCGGGGTCGAGGTGTACGCCGGTGACGGCCCCGGGTACTCGCCGGTGGCCGTGGACACCGTGGCCTCGTCGATCCGGTCGGTGCCGAAGCTCCCGGCCTGAACGATCACCCTGCGGGTCTGGGTCGCGGACAGGTTCACCAGTTGCAGACCTGTCCGGTCCGGCTCCACTGTGTCGACCAGTGCGGCGACGTCAGGTGGCAGGCCGGGACGTCCGCGGTCCGCGTCCAGGTAAAGCACGCGCAGTGGCAGCAGGCCGCCGTTGTAGAGCAGCTGCGGCGTACCTGTGGTCAGCTGCAGCAGCGCTTCGGTGGCGACCGGGTTGTGCCGTTGCCAGTGGTGGATGTTCATGTCGGCCGGGTCGACGGTGTCGACGGCCATCAGGTCCATTCGGCGCTGCACCTGGGACAGTGCGACACCCAGCATCGCCTCGGGGTAGCCGGGGTTGTCTCCGGCTAGGTAAGCGAGCCAGGGCGCCTCGTGACCGGCGTCCTCCTTGTTGCGGAAGTCGCGGACCGTACGCCAGTCATAACCGCTGCGCTCGCGCAGCTTGCTCAACCGCTCGCGGTCACCCGACTCGAAAGATGCCTGCCACAACCACATCGGCAGTCCCAGCTGCGGGGGCTGGTAGTCGAACCACCCGTCGTCGCTGTGCCGGTTCGGGATCAGCAAGGTCGGGTTGGCGCAGTCGTCCCCCAGCTCGGCCTCCCACCGGTCCCGGATACTCATGTCGGTCTCGTCGACCGCACCGGTGATGCCCCGTTCGTACAGGTGGTCCAGTAGCTGCCGGGCGAAATCCAGCCGCTTCGAGTCACCCGTGAGTACGACGCCGTTCAACGCCGCGACGCAGGCGGCCGAGCCGACGCTGTAGACGCCGTGCGGCCAGTTCCAGCCGTACTTGCCGCCGTACCAGCGACCGTCGTGGAGCTCGCCGACGATGCCGTTCGGGCCGACGTTGTCGGGCAGCAGGCCGCCGTTCGCCTTGGCCCGCTCCTCCCACGCGTCCAGGTACTCCAGCGTCCAGGCGGCGAACCGGTCGCTGTGGTCGTACAGCCAGGCGTTCGCGGTCAGCGTCGTCGCGGCCAGGTTGACTGCGGTGTCACCAGCACCGAGTCGGCGGATCATCTCCGCACCCATCAGGTCCGCGTTCGCCGGGTCCTTCAGATCGTCCCAACTGCTGATCCCGGGTACGCCGGACAGCGGCAGCCCGAAGATCCGCATCCGCTCCTGGTTCGCGCCGAACGTCCGCCACTCGTCGTTGATGCCCCACCGCGGACCGCCGGCGCCGTTGTGCGGCGCGCGGATCGTCCGGGTCGCCGGGTCGTAGTTGGCGGCCGGCGAACCGGGGAGATACAGCTCGGCGAACCGGTACGCGCGCTCGCGGAACACCTCGTCCGTCGGGTCGGCCGCACACAGCGAGTAGAAGAAGATCATCGACTCGCCGAGGTGGAACCAGTCGTACCCGCGCTCGAACTCGTCGACCAGGAAGCCCAGGTCGGTGAGCTGCCGGGTGACGCCTTCCCAGTGCCACTTCGACACGTCGATCAGGTCGTCCGCGCCGCCGAGCTGGTAGAGCACCGGCCAGTTCACGAACGCCTCGTAGAAGTCGTCCGCACCGTCGCGGCTCTGCACCGGACCGGCGTACCGCAGGCTGCCGTCGGGGAGGCAGTAGCGTTCGCGGAACAGCCACCAGCCCTCGTCCATCACGTCGAACAGGCGCCGCTGCATGATCGCCCAGGCCGGCGGCGAGCCGATCGGTATCTCTGCGACAACAGGTTCGCTCATCCCTTGGTCGCTCCCGCGGTCAGGCCGCTGATCACATGCCGCTGGAGCAGCACGAAGACCACCAGCAACGGAGCCACTGCGAGCAGCAGCGTCGGGAACACCACCGTGTAGTCGGTGGAGTACTGGCTCACCGCGGCGTACACGCCGGTCGTCACGGTGTAGAGACCGCTGCCCGGGCCGAGGATGATCTGCGGGTTCACGAAGTCGTTCCACACCGAGAACGTGTTCAGGATGACCATCGTCACCACGGCCGGCTTCATCAGCGGGAACACGATCGACCAGAACACCCGGTGCTTGCCGGCCCCGTCGACCGCGGCGGCCTCGTCCAGGCTCGCCGGGATCGTCATGATGTAACCGGCGTACAGGAAGATCGAGAACGGCAGCGTGAGCGTGGTCTCGAACAGCACGAACCCGGGGATCGTCCCCATCAGCCCGAGGAACTTCAGCGTGTAGACGACCGGGATCACCAGCACCTGGCTGGGGATGAACGTCCCGGCCACGAACAGCAGCAGGAGCATCCGGTACCGGCGTTCGCTGCGCCGCGCGATCACGTACGACACGGGACCGGCCAGCGCGACGGACAGCACGTTCACCGACACCACGAACAGGATCGTGACGGCGTACCCCTTGAGAATGTTGAAGTCGGGGTTCGTCGCGGCCTTCCGCAGGTACTCCGTGGTCAGCTGGTCGGGCGACAGCGAGAACGGGTGCGCCAGGATGTCCTGCTGCGACTTGAACGCGCTGATGATCAGCAGGTACATCGGCACCAGCATCAGCACGCTGGTCACGACCAGGAACGCGATCCGTCCCCAGCCCTTTGCTCTGAAGGGTTTGAACTGCACGCCGGCCACCCGCGGCATCCGCAGGGCGCTCATGCCTGCACCCCTCGGTCAGCACGTGCTCGCAGCCGTGCGACGGTCAGAGCGAGACCCGCGGTGATGACCATCAGGACAACGCTCTGCGCCGAGCCGAACCCGAGCGCGTTGTTGTGGAACGAGTCCCACAGGATCAGGTACGCCGCGGTCTGCGTGGACCCAGCCGGTCCACCTCCTGTCAGCGACACCACGAGGTCGTACGTCTTCAGCAACGTCACCAGCGACAGCACGAGGTTCACCGTCACCACAGGTGCCAGGGCGGGCAGTGTGACGTTGAAGAACGTCTGCCGTTTCGACGCACCGTCGATGCGCGCCGCCTCGAGCAGGTCCTTCGACACCGTCTGCAGCCCGGCCAGGTAGAGCACTACGTTCACACCGAACCCGGCCCAGACCAGGACGGCGATCAGAGTGGCGAGAGCCCATTTCGGGTCGGAGAGGAACGGCAGTACCTCGGCGCCCTTCGACGTGAGCCAGCCGTTGACGACACCCGACGTACCGAGCACTGCGCTCCACAGGAAGCCGACGACCAGCGCGCTCAGGACGTGCGGGTAGAACAGCACGATGCGGAAGAACGCGTTCAGCCGGGACGCACCGTTCACCAGCAAGGCGAACCCGAGTCCGAGCACGCTGAGCAGGACTGTGCCGACAGCCGCGATCAACAGCGTCACCCAGCCCGCCCGGATCGCCTCGGCGCTGTGGGTCAGGCTGACGTAGTTCTTCAGGCCGACGAACGCCGGGTTCGCGCTGTAGCCGTCCCAGTCGGTCAGGCTGAGGTAGAGCGACAGACCGACCGGGACGACCAGCATGACGACGAACAGCACCAGCGCCGGGCCGACCATACTGAGGGTCGTCAGATTTGTCGTCAGGCGGGCTCTCACGACTTCGAGCCCATCCAGCTGTCGATCCGGGTAGCGACGTCCTTCGCGCTCTTCCCCGTGTAGAGGCTCTGGACCGCCTTGTTCCATTCGCCGTTGAAGCCCTGCGGCAGCGTGTTGGCGCCGTACCCCTCACCCTGGGCGACCTGCTTCGGCGCCTGGTCGAGGATGTCCTGCACCTGCTTGCCGAGCGGCGACAGCTTGTCGGTGTAGCCCTTGCGGAAGTTGCCGTCCTGCGCGAGCTGGCTCTGGACGGCGGTCTTGTCCGTGACCAGCCACTGCACCAGCTTCACCGACAGGTCACGCTGCTTGGTCGACTTGAGGATCATGTACGGCGCGGCCATCGTGACACCCTGCGGACCCGGCGACGGCTGCCCCTTGTCGGTCGGGGCGGCGAACACGCCGAGGTCGAACTTCGGCTTCGCGTCGTCGGCCGTGCGGACGAACCAGCTGCCCATGATGTACATGCCGGCCTTGCCGGACAGGAAGTTGGTCTGCGCGCCGACGTCCTTCAGACCGAGCGCGTTCTTGTCGACGTACCCGTTCTTGATCCAGGACTCGTAGCGCTCCAGCAGCGGCAGCATCGTCTCGCCGACCTTGGCCTGCTTGGAGCTGATCTGCTGGTACCAGTCCGGGTACTTGGTGGCGATCGACGGGTCGCTGAGCTGCAGCAGCTGCAGACCGGTCACGTAGTCGCCGGCGGTCTGCAACGGCAGGTAACCGGCCGCCTTGAGCTTGCCCATGGCCGCGGTCAGCTCGTCAAGGTCCTTCGGCGGGGCGCTGATACCGGCCTTCGCGAAGGCGTCCTTGTTGTAGAACACCAGGGACTGCGCCTGCTGGCCGACACCGACCGTGTACACCTTGCCGTCCAGCGAGGCCTGCTCCACCAGCGGGGTGTCCTTGGTCCACGCCTGGTCGGTCAGGTCGAGCATCTGCGGCGCCAGCACCTTGTCGGCCATCAGCGTCTCGACGACATCCGGCGCGTTGCCGGCCGCCAGCAGCTGCGGCAGCGTGTCCTTGACGCCCGAACCGGTCGGCGCCTCGATCTTCACGTCGACGCCCGGGTTGGCGTCCTCGAAGGGCTTGACCAGGCCCTCCCAGTAACTCTTGGTCAGGTTGGGGGTGATGTTGACCAGCATCCGGACTTCGCCGGTGCTGTCACCAGCAGCACCCTTGTCGTCGCTGAAGCCGCCACCGCAGCCCGCCGCGCCCACCAGGATCACAACGGATGTCAGCAGGCCGAGCGTGCGCCCTGGTTTGCGTCCTGGATTGCGCCGTACTGAACGAGCCATTTCCGGGTCCTCCTCGGATCGTCCCGGCATCGAGGGCGGCCGGGCGTCGTTATCGAGTGACGATGCAGAGCGCGGCGCGTAAGTGTCAACGTTTAAACGGCAAAGTGGACGTTATGAGTCAGAAGTCCGTGCCATATGGGGTTGGCAGAACGCTGTGAACCGGGTCACCATGCAGCCATGCCCGATGCCGGAAGACCGAAGTCCCCGCTGACCCTGTCGGTGCCCGAGCGGACCGCGCTCAGCCAGCTCGCGGCCGCCCCGCGGACCAGTGCCGCGATGCGGCTGCGGGCCCGGATCGTGCTGGCCAGCGCCGAGGGACGCTCGAACAAGGCGGTCGCGGACCTGCTCGAGGTCACTCCGGGCACGGTCGGCAAATGGCGCCGGAGGTTCCTCCGGATGGGCATGGCCGGCCTCGACGACGGGATGCGCAGCGGACGGCCGCGGATGGTCGACCGGGTGCAACTGGGTGCCACGTCGATAACAGGTGCGCCAACATCGATGGCCGATTCCGGACATCGCCCGTCAACCCGCGAACTGGCGGCGGCGTACGGCGTCTCGCAGTCGACGGTCTCGCGGCGGCGCCGGGAGGAGGTCCAGCACTACCGCTCCGGTGCTGGAATCAGCGTGGCGACCAGCCGTCCCGCCCCACCGCCGCCCGGTGACACGGAGTTGCTGTCCGACCGGGTGTACGAGGCGATCCGCGGCTGGATACTGTCCGGCGAGCTGGCGCCCGGGATGCGCGTGGTCGAGTCCGAGATCGCCCGGGTGCTCGGCACCAGCCAGACCCCGGCCCGGGAAGCGGTACGCCGGTTGGCGCACGAGGGACTCGTCACGTATCGCCCGCGGCTGGGCAACTTCGTCACCGAGATCTCGCAGGTCGAGGCCCGGGAGGCGCGGGAGGTCCGCGTACTGCTCGAGTCCGCGGCAGCGCGCCGGGCGACCGGGCACGCGCCGCCGGAGGAGCTCGACCTGCTCCGGATCGAGGTGCAGCGGATGATCGAGGCGGCCGGCCATCACGACATCGGCGCGTTCCGCGAGGCTGACCTGCGGTTCCACCGGCAGGTGCTGGCGACCAGCGGCAACTCGATGCTGCTGCGCGTGTGGCGGACCCTGGAGCCGGCGCTGTGGAGCCTGCAGGTGGTGTCGAACGCGATGTACGCCGGCGACTGGGGCCTGATGGCACGCCGCCACCTGGACCTGATCGAGGTACTCGCCGGCACCGACCCCGAGGACTCCGCACGGCTCTTCGCCGCGCACGCCCGCGGCGAGAGCTCTATCACCAGACCAGCCGGCCGGCCCTCATGATCGACGCCCACGTCCACGTCTGGGACCTGACCCGCCGCCGCCTCCCCTGGCTGGCCCCCGACCACCCCCTCCGCCGCAACTTCACCCTCGCTGACCTACCCGACCCACCCAACCCCTCCCACCTTGTGCTTGTTCAGGCGGATGCTGATCCCGCGGAGGTGGGTGAGCTGCTGGCGCTGGCTGGGGAGGACCCGCGTGTGGTTGGTGTGGTCGGCTGGTTCGACCTGCTCGATTTCCCGGACCGGCTCCCGGACGACCCGCTGCTTGTCGGCGTGCGCAGTCCACCGGTCGACCAGACCGACCCTGACCTGCTGACAGCTCCCGCGCACGTGCGCGGCGTGCGGGCCGCCGCCGACGCCGGCCTCGCCATCGACCTCCTGCTCCGCCCCTCCGCCCTGCTCGGTGCCGCCCGGCTGGCTTCCGCCGTACCGGACGCCCGTCTCGTGCTCGACCACCTCGGCAACCCGACAGCTGCCACCGCCGAGTGGCGGTCCGGAATGCAGGCACTCGCCGAGTGCCCGAACGTGACCGTCAAGCTCTCCGGCATCGCCCACCTCGCGACCGACGACCTCCGCACGCTGGTCGACGTCGCCCTCGAACTCTTCGGCAGTGAACGGTTGCTGTTCGGCTCGGACTGGCCCGTGTGCACGCTGGCCGCCACCCGCGCCGAGGTGATCCGCCGTACCACCGCACTGCTGCCACCCGCCACGCACAACGACGTGTTCCGTGGCACCGCCCAGCGCATCTACCGCTCCAGGGAGACCGCCCCATGACCCAGTACACCCGCCGCCAGGTTCTCAGGACCGCCGGCGCCGCAGCCGGCACCGCAGTTGTAGCCGGCTCGCTCACCAATCCCCTGACCGCAACTGCCGCAGCACCTCCCGGCAGCGACACCAACCCGCTCAAGCTCTGGTACACCCAGCCCGCCACCGAGTGGCTGCAGGCACTTGCCATCGGCAACGGGCGCCTCGGCGCCATGGTGTACGGCGGCACCGCGACCGAGCAGCTGCAGCTGAACGAGGACTCGATCTGGGCCGGCGGTCCACACCAGTACGACGACCCGATCGGCAAGGACGTCCTCCCGGAGATCCGGCGGCTGATCGCCGAGGAGAAGTACCTCGACGCGCAGAACCTCGCCGACGCGCACTTCATGGGTCTCCCGCACGAGCAGATGCAGTACCAGCCGGTCGGCTACCTTTCGCTGGCGTTTCCGGGCATCGACGCGACCGCAGTCACGGCGTACCGGCGAGAGCTCGACCTGACCACCGCGATCACGTCGGTCAGCTACGAGCACGCAGGCGTGCGCTACACGCGGGAGGTGTTCGTCAGCCATCCCGCGCAGGTGCTGGTGATGCGGCTGACGGCCAGCCAGCGCGGTGCGCTCACGTTCGACGCGACGTACAGCACGGAGCAGGCCGCGACACCTTCGGCGTACGACAAGCAGACGCTGGCACTCAACGGGATCAGCGGCGACGCCGAGGGCCTGACCGGTTCGGTGAAGTTCTGCGCGCTGCTACGGGCGTTTGCCGAAGGCGGGTCCACGACGGTTGCTGACGGCAAGCTCTCGGTCGCAGGTGCGGACGAGGTCACGCTGCTGTTCTCGGTCGGCACCAGCTACCGCAACTACCTCGACGTCGGCGCGGACCAGGTCGCTCGCGCCGTAGCACCACTGGCCGCCGTCGGACGCCCGGCGTACGGCGCACTGCGGCACCAGCACGTGGAGGACTACCAGCGGCTCTTCGGGCGCCTCGATATCGACCTCGGTACTTCGGACTCGATCGCGCTGCCGACCGACCAGCGAATCATGACATTCCGCAACGGAGGCGATCCGCAACTGGCCGCGCTGTACTACCAGTTCGGTCGGTACCTGCTGATCTCCAGCTCCCGCACCCCGGGCCAGCCCGCGAACCTGCAGGGCATCTGGAGCTACAAGATGCTGCCCGAGTGGCAGTCCAAGTTCACGCTGAACATCAACTGCGAGATGAACTACTGGCCGGCCGGTCCGGCGAACCTGGCGGAGTGCTGGGACCCGCTGTTCCAGATGATCGGCGAGCTGTCCGAGTCCGGCGCCCGTACTGCGGCCACCATGTACGACGCGCCTGGCTGGGTAGCGCACCACAACACGGACGGATGGCGCGGGACCGCGCCGGTCGACTTCGCGTACTACGGGGTCTGGCCGACCGGCGGTGCGTGGCTGTCGCTGCTGTTCTGGGAGCGGTACGAGTACACCGGCGACCTGGACATGCTGCGGAAGTACTACCCGGTCCTGCGCGGCTCCGTGGAGTTCTTCCTCGACCAGCTGCAGACCGACGCGAAGACGGGGTGGCTGGTGACCAGCCCGTCACACTCCCCCGAGGTCAAGCACCACGACTACGACAACGTCGGCGTGAGCATGTGCGCGGGGCCGACGATGGACACCGAGATCCTGCACGACCTGTTCAAGGTGTTCGGACAGGCGTCCACGTTGCTGGGTGTCGACAGCGCTATGGCTGCTGCCGCTGCGGACGCGCGGTCGAAGTTGGCGCCGCTCCAGATCGGGTACCTCGGCCAGATCCAGGAGTGGCTGATCGACTGGGAGGAGGCCGCCCTGGAGACGAGTCGACATGTCTCACACCTGTGGGCCGTGTTCCCGAGCGACCAGGTGACACCACGCAGTACGCCGGAACTCGCCGACGCGGCCCGCAAGTCGCTGGAGCTGCGCGGTCCGGCCGTTACCGCCGGGTGGTCGCTGGCGTGGAAGCTCAACCTCCGCGCCCGGCTGCTCGAGCCGGACAACGCGTACAAGCACCTGACCCAGCTGCTGGGTCCTGGCCGTACCGCGCCGAACATGTTCGACCTGCACCCGCCGTTCCAGATCGACGGGAACTTCGGCGGCATCTCCGGGATCACCGAGATGATCATGCAGAGCCACTCCGGCGAGATCGCGCTGCTCCCCTGCCTGCCGACTGCGTTCCCGAGCGGGAGCGTCCGCGGCATGCGCGCCCGCGGCGGCTTCGACCTCGAGTTCTCTTGGTCCGGCGGGAAGTTGACCAAGGCAACGGTTCGGTCGCTGCTCGGCAACCGGCTGCGGCTGCGGACCGGCGCTTCGGTGGACGTCAAGTCGTCCATCGGCCCGGTGGCGTTCGCCCGCCCGGAGGACGGCGTCGTGGAGTTCCGCACTCGCCCGGGCGTCGACTACTTCATCGAGGTGCGCGCGTGACGGCTCTTCGATTGACGGTGCCGTTGCTGGCCGCGCTGCTCACTGTGGGCGCGACCTCTGTGCCGGCTGCCAGTAGTACGCCTTCTGAGCAGGGGACGACCGCCTGGCGTGACGGTGCACTGCAGGGCGACACGGCCGGACTGGTGTCACGGTCCGACCTCGTCCAGGAGGGCCCTGCGTGGCGCTCGTACCAGGCGATGCCGCTCGGGAACGGTGTGCTGGGTGCGTCGGTCTGGGCCGAGAAGGGCTACAGCGCACAGCTCAACCGCGTGGACACGTTCCCGGACCTCAAGTCCGCCGGGCGTCTCGTCGTACCCGGTCTGGACTCTCTGATGCGTGCCGACGACTACAGCGGACGGCTGGCGCTGTACGACGGTCAGGTCGTACAGAGCGGTGGCGGTCTCACTGCACGCTCCTACGTGCGTGCTGACGCGGACCAGTTCGTTCTGGAGGTGACTGGTGCGGACCCATCGCAGGTGCAGACCGCTGACCTGAAGCTGTGGGCCGGCCGTTCCCCGGCCGTCAGTGCAGCTGGTGGGATTGCGGCGCTCGCGGAGACGTTCCACGACGAGGCGTCCGGCAGCATCACCGGTGCGGTTGCCGCACTGACAGCACAGGCCCAGGGCGTCACCGCGTCGGTGGTGGACCCGCTGACGGTGCGGCTGACGTTTCGGCCGCGTGCGGACGGCAGTTTCCGGCTCGTGGTCGGCGTACCGTCGTACCGCGGCGGAGAACTGCGGGCAGCCGCGCGACGTGCCGTTGTCGAGTCGCCCAGTCATCACCTCGAGTGGTGGCACGCGTTCTGGGCCAAGGCGGCGCCGATGCGGATCACGTCAGCGGACGGGTCCGGTGAGTACGTCGAGAACCTGCGGACGTTGCAGCTGTACACGATGGCCGCGTCGATGCGCGGCGACGTACCGAGCACGCATGGTGCGGTGGTGCGGATGTTCTCGTCCTCGGGAGACCAGGCGGACTGGGCGCAGGACTCGTACTGGCACTTCAACCTACGGATGCTGGTGTCCGCGAACCTCGGCGCGGGCATCGGCGAGCTCAACTCGCCGTACTTCAAGTTCTACCTGGACCGTGCCGAGCTGATGCGCGAGTGGACACGCACCCACTGGAAAGGCGGCGAGGGCCTCTGCCTGCCGGAGTTCATGCGGTACGACGGCACTGGCGACGGCTGCGACAACATGCAGGAGCCCAGCTGGACACGGCGGATCCTGACCAGCGGGCCGGAGCTGGTGAACAACATCTGGCAGCAGTACCGGTACACCGGTGACACGGCCCTGCTGAATCGGAGCTATCCGCTGATGCGGGACGTGGCACGGTTCTACCTATCCGCGATGACCACGGGCGCGGACGGCTATCTGCACCTGGAGCACGTGAATGCTCTTGAGGTGCAGTGGGACACCAGCGATCCGGTGCCGGACCTGGCTGCGATGCGGGTCATCTTCCCGCTCGTCGCCGACCTGGCGACGTCGCATGGGGATACAGCGTTGGCTCACCAGTTGCGGGATGCTGTGGGCAAGCTGCCGCCGTTCCGGACCGTGCAGCGTGGCGGCGAGGAGGTGCTGGCGTGGTCCGGGACCGACGAGGAGTCGCACAACACGCAGAACCCGGAGATGGAGGCGCTGTGGCCGTGGGGCGTGTTCGACGAGACCTCCGAGCTGATGCAGGCGACGTACCGGCAACGCGTGTACCCGCAGGACAAGGACTGGGGCATGGACTCCACCTGGGCCGCCCGGCTCGGGCTCTCGGACGAGGTGAAACGCCTGCTGCTGAAGGGGATCGCCGACTTCCAGATCTACCCGAACGGCTTCACCGTGCACCGCACCGGCCAGGAAGCGGTCCGGAACCGCAGCTTCTACAACGAGTGGGGCGGTGTACTCACCACCGGGCTGCAGGAGGCACTGGTCCAGTCGTACGACGGGGTTGTGCACGTTGCGCCCGCGTGGCCGCGTGATTGGGACGTCGCTGGGTCAGTGCAGATCGAGGGCGGGCACCGGATCAGCACCGAGGTACACGACGGCGTACCGACGGTGGTCGGCATCCAGGCCGGCAGCCGCGACACGTTGAAGCTGCGCAACCCGTGGCCGGGTCAGCAGGTCCGCGTGGTCGACTCTCATGGACGTGTTGTGGTCAGTGGGACTTCTGCCGACCTCGTGACCCTGCAGACGGCTCCCGGTACGTCGTACACGCTCGAGCGCGTCGCCGTACCGCTGTCGTCCTTCACGTTCGCCCCGCTGACCGGTCAGCCTGCGTCTGCGGTCAAGACGGTCGGCAACCGGGTCCTGGGCATCACGCGGAGCGAGCCGCCGCTGCTGAGCGACCTGGTGTCCGTGCAGTCGCCGGAGAAGCTGACCAACCTCGTCAAGGCTCAGGTCGGTGCGCCGATCTATGTGGATCGCAGCTACACGGTCACTGAGCTGCCTGGGGCATTGAACGGTCAGGCGTTGGTACAGGGCTCCAACGACGACTCCAAGGCCACGACACCACCTGACTACCTGACGCTGTCTTTGACTCGGCCGGCGACCGTGTACGTCGCCTTCGATCCGCGTGGCGAGAACGTGTGGTGGCCGTCGTGGCTGTCCTCGTTCACTCGCACTGGTGAGACAGTCGGTACGACGGACCAGCGCCTGGTCCTCTTCAAACGCGACGTACCCGCCGGGCAGGTCGTTTTGGGCCCGAACTCCGGTGTGGCGGGCAAGGGGAACTCCACCTACGTCACGTTTGTGGTACCACGCTGAGCATGTTCAACCACGCACCCGACGGCTACGACTGCCCCTTCTGCCGACTGGCCGCCGGCGGCGAAGACCCCCTCACGGCGCAGCACGACATAGTGCTGCGCCGTGAGCACGCACTGGCCTTCGTAGCCTCCCGGTGGTGGCCCAACAACAAGGGCCACGTCCTCGTGGTCCCGACCGCCCACCACGAGAACCTGTACGACCTACCCCCGGAATCCGGGCACGCCGTCCACGACGTAGTCCGCGACATCGCCATCGCCATGCGTAGCACCTACGGCTGTGAAGGAATCTCCACCCGCCAACACAACGAACCCGCCGGCTACCAGGACGCCTGGCACTACCACGTCCACGTCTTCCCCCGTTACCCCAACGACAACCTCTACAACACCCGCCACCTGGAAACCCCCGCCACCCCCGCCCAACGAGCCCCCTACATCCACCGCCTCCGCGGCGTGCTCGGCGACTGACGGGCGCGGGTGCCGTCAGGAGGTCTTGTGGCGCGCGCCGCCCTCGAGGTGGATTGTCTCGCCGGAGATGAACCCCGCACGGAGGAGCCACATCACCGCGTCGACGACGTCGTCGGACTCGCCGTACCGTCCGACCAGCGTTCCAGCGGCACTCTTGCTCAACAAGCCGGCCTTACTGTCACCCAACCGGTCCCAAGCACCTGAATCGACGACCCCGGGCGAGATGGCATTGACCCGCACCGGGGCAAGGTCCGCCGCGAGGTGACGAGCGACGTACTCGACCGCACCATTGGTCACTCCCTTGACCAGCGAACCCGGTCCCGGCCGCCACCCGACCACCCCGGAGAACAACACGATCGACCCGTTCGGCCGCAGTACCGGCGCGAAATGCTTGGCCACCAGCATCGGCCCGATCACCTTCGCCGTGAACGCAGCCACCAACTTGTCGTGATCCAACTCGACCGCCCGAACATCGTGCGGCGCCGAACCTGTCGACACGACGTGGTCGATCCCCTCCGCAAACCGCCCGGCCGCCGCCGCGATCGTCGCCTCGTCCTGCAGATCGATCCGCACCGCGGCCGCACCGATCTCAGCCGCCCGCGCCTCGGCCGCAGCCAGATCACGCGCACCGATCACCACCTCGTACCCCTCCTTCACCGCCCGCCGCGCCACGGCCGCCCCCAGCGCCCGCGCACCACCGATGACCAAGATCCGCTCCACTGTCGTCACTCCCTCTCGTAGGATCGGACCCAACGGTATGGATTTGATACCGGTATCTTCAACGGAACTAGGAGCACCCATGGGCAAGGCCTACAACGTGATGGCAGCGACCTGCCCGAGCCGCACCGTCCTCCACCGCATCGGCGCCCGCTGGACCGTATTCGTCGTCAACGCCCTCGCCGACGGCCCACGCCGCTTTACCGACCTGAAAGCCCACATCCAGGGCATCACCCCGAAGGTCCTGACCGAGACGCTGCGCTCCCTCGAAGCCGACGGCCTGATCAGCCGGCACGAGCACGCCGAGAACCCACCCCGCGTCGAATACGCCCTCACACCACTAGGCCACTCACTCCTCATCCCACTCCGCGCCGTACGACTCTGGGCCGAACAACACGTCCCCGACATCGATGCCGCCCGAGCCCGCCACGAACACCAGCCGTACGCCGACCCGGTCTGAACGGAACGAGCCACGCCGGGCGCCCGGTCCAACCCGGTCCAACCCGGTCCAACCCGGCCCAACCCGGCCCAACCCGGTCCAGGGTTGGTCCACCGCGCGGCTACCGATCCCCCCACTCGAAGCCGACGTCCGCGGCTGAATCAGCGTGTGGATCGCAGCTCGCATACCCTTCCCCCGCCGTACAGACCTCACCCGACACCACGACCACGCTTTCAGTACGCCGCGGGCCCCGGCCCTCTGCACCAAGACCGCCGACCAGATCTTGAACCGCCCCGCCGCATACCGCGCACGAGTTGATGACCCGCGAGGCATCCGGCCCGGAACGCGTGACGTGACCGCCACCGAGTGCGCGGAGCTGTCAACGCCGAGAGCGTCCGACAGCGAGCAGCGCGACGCCGATTCCGATGATCATGTGCGCGCCGCTACTGCGGCAGGCCAAGGATCGCCGAGACCCGGTGGGCTCACATCGTGGCGATTCAGCAAGGCCGCGCCGAGCTCGGTGTTCGCGAAGTGAGTACGTCGAACCACCAGGCGATCGAGATCGACGCGAAGAGCAGCGGTGGGCTCACATCGTGGCGATTCAGCAAGGCCGCGCCGAGCTCGGTGTTCGCGAAGTGAGTACGTCGAACCACCAGGCGATCGAGATCGACGCGAAGAGCAGCGGTGGGCTCACATCGTGGCGAAGGAGGGCGGGCCGGCGCCGGACTCGTTGGTAGCGCGGTCGCCCCACACCGCGAACCGCGCCGCCTCCGCGCGTGTCAGCTCATCGGCCTGCCAGCGGCTGGGCCCCACACCCGACGCGACGGCCGCAGGCACCGCGGTCCCACCCCACGGATCCTCCGCTGGGGTTGAGATTTGGGGCGTTGGGTTGCCTGTCGGCGCGAGTCTGCCGTCCGGTGGATCCGAGGGCGTGGGGTACTCACCCGGCGGCTCCGGTGCCCGGGTCGCGTCGTCCGATGAACCTGACGGCATGGGGCGTCCGCCCGACGGCTCGGGTGCCCGGGTCGCGTCGTCCGATGAACCTGACGGCATGGGGCGTCCGCCCGGCGGCTCCGGTGCCCGGGTCGCGTCGTCCAATGAACCTGACAGCATGGGGCGTCCGCCCGGCGGCTCCGGTGCCCGGGTCGCGTCGTCCGATGAACTTGACGGCGTGGGGTGTTCGCCGGGTGGCTTGTGGGCTTGGGGGGTGTCGGTTGGTGGTTTGTGTGGATGGTGGGGTGGTGGGTCGGCCCAGGTGGGTCTGGTTACGTGGACTTGGCCGTTGGTGATGGTGATGGTCCAGTGGCCGTGGTGCAGGTCGGTGTGGTGGCGGCGGCAGACGAGAGGCTGTCGCATGAATCGCGTGTCTTCTGGAGTGGGGGTGGGTCCGGGCGAAATACTTTGGTGTGGCTGTGAATGTGCGTTGTGGCGATGTGGATCAGTTGATGTTGATGCCGCCGTCGGTGCGGGAATGGCTGCCTGAGGATCACTTGGCGTTCTTCGTGGTCGATACGGTGGCCGAGCTCGATCTTGCGGAGTTCTTCGCTGCTTATCGGACTGATGGGCGCGGTGGTTCGGTCTACGATCCGGCGATGATGCTGGCGGTGTTGCTGTATGCCTACTGCACCGGTGAGCGGTCCTCGCGCCGGGTCGAACGGCGTCTGGTCGAGGACGTCGCCTACCGGGTGGTCGCAGCGAACCAGCAGCCTGATCACGCCACGATCGCGCGGTTTCGGGCGCGTCATGAAGACGCGATTGCGGGGCTGTTCGGGCAGGTGCTTGGCCTGTGTGTGCGGGCCGGGCTGGTCGATGCCGGCGTGATCGCGATCGACGGCACGAAGATCGCCGCGAATGCGTCGTTCTTCGTCAACCGCGAAGGCAAAGCGCTGGCCAAGGAACTGGCCGCGATGGCCGAGCACAACCAGACCGCCGGTCAGGACGGGTCTGCCGGATCTGCCGGATCTGCCGGGTCTGGTGATCTGGTTGATGCGGCGCATGAGATCGCCAAGGCGATCTTGGACGAGGCCGCAGCCGTCGACGCGGTCGAGGACGCCGAGCATGGCGATGCCCGCGGCGACGAGCTTCCGGCCGAGTGGGCGGGAGGCCGGGATCGTCGAGCCCGGATCCGTGCCGCGCTGGATGAGCTGGAGTCCCAGAAGTCGCGCGACTACGAGTCCCGGATGGCTGAGCGCGCGAAGAAGGAAACCGAGCTGGGACGGAAGCTGACCGGCCCCAAACCCAAGGAAGACGCCGCCCGGCGTTCGAAGCCGCGGCGGGCCAACACCACCGACCCGCACTCGCGGATCATTGCGCAGGCATCGAAGGGTGTGATGCAGGGCTACAACGCCCAAACAGCTGCGACGACTGCTCAGATCGTGATCGCGGCCGAGGTCACCGCCACCAGCAACGATCAACCGCACTTCGTGCCGATGGCCACCGCGGTGACCGAGAACCTCACCGACGCCGGCCACGCCGAGGGGGTCGGCACGTTTGTGGCCGATGCCGGGTACTGGACCGCCGCGAACGGCACCACTCCTGTTGGCGCCGAGGTGCTCATCGCGACGAAGAAAACCTCGTGGCGCAAGGCCGACAAACCCGACGACGACAAGCTCGCGGTCCTGGCCAAGGTCAACCGCGGCGAGTTATCACAACGCAAGGCCGGCGAGATCCTCGGCGTCTCCCACACCTGGGTGCGGGACATGACCAAGCGGTACTTCGGCACCGAGGGACAACGCATCACCCGAAGCGCCGAGCCCGAACCCGCCGAATGGATCCCAGTGATCGAACGCGTGGACCGCGGCGAGATCTCGAAACGTGCCGCCCGCGACCAGCTCGATGTCTCCGACACCCGGATCAACGCCATGCTCGCCCACGTCCGTGGCGAAGCCACCGACCCGACGATCGCGCGCAAAGCAATGGACGCCAAACTCGCCGAACCCGGCAGCGCCGAACTCTACAAGAAACGGGCCTCGAGCATCGAACCCGTCTTCGGCAACATCAAACACAACCTCAGATTCCGGCGCTTCGCCCGCCGCAGCCTCCCGGCCGTGCACAGCGAATGGCGCCTCATCTGCACCGTCCACAACCTCCTCAAGCTGCAGCAAGCCACCCCCGCCTGACCGGCAGGCAGCCCGGACCGCCGAAACACGACACCAACCTCGACCCTGGCCACGAGGATTCGTGCGACAGCCTCACGAGGGCGAGGTTGTCGAGCTTGGTGTCGCCGCCGTCGATCCAGGAGATCAAATGATGTGCGTCGCACATGACCGGTGGCGCGTTGCAGATCACGCAGCCGCGGTCGCGGGTGTTGAGGGCGCGGCGCATCGCCTTGGTGACAAGGCGTTCGCGGCGGCCGACGTCGAGGGGTTCGGAGTTGGCGCCGAGCACGATCGGGATGATGTTGGCGTCGCAGGCGAGGCGGCGGATGGTGGCGGCGGACAGTCCGTTGCTGTAGACGGTGTGCCCGATCGCGTCCGCGGTGGCTGCCTTCAGGTCCTCGAAGTCGATGGTCACGGTCAGGTTCGCCTTCGCCCCGAACCCAGGCACCACATCACCACCCACACCAGCCACCGCACCACCGGCCGAACCACCGCGGCAGCCGGTCGCCACAGCGCCGTCCAAGCCGCCATCGGGGCAGCTCACCACGTCAACCGCCGTCTCCGACGCAGAACCAGCCGCCGCAGGACGTGTCTGGACAGAACCAGACTCCGCGGAACCAGCCGACCGGGAACCAGCCTGCGTGAAACCAGCCTCCGTGGGATCGGTCGCAGTGGGATCGGTCGCAGTGGGATCGGTCGCAGTGGGATCGGTCGCAGTGGGATCGGTCGCAGTGGGATCGGTCGCAGTGGGATCGGTCGCAGTGGAAGCAGCCGTCGGGGATTTGGCAGGTGCGGTGGTGGGGCGGGGCATCGTGGGGGACGGGGTGCCTGCGTCGAGGGCGGTGGCTGCGAGCGTCAACGTGGTGGTGAGGGCATCCGCCTGGCGCTTTTCGCGGGAACGGGGATCGCGCTCGCCGTCGATGGTTTTGTGGGGGCGGGCGCCGGCGGTGATCATCGTGCGGAGGAGTTCGGCGTTTTCGTTGGCCAGATAGCCGGTGAACTTCACGCCCCGGTCGGCGGTCTTCAAGGTCAAGGTCTCGCGCTTGGCGGCCTTGTCCTCTTGGGGTTCGGGGCCGTCGGTGTCGAGGATGTCGCGGGACTGTTCGGCGGCCTTGCGCAGGTCGGTCGGGGACAGGTGTCGGGCGAGGCGGACGAGTTCTTGTTCGGCGAACTCGACATCGGCCACCGGCACCGTCGTTGGCACCTTTTCCAGGGCGGTGACGATTGCTTCGGCCTGCGCTGGCCGCAACAGCACCTCAGGCACCGACCTCCGATTCGCCACGTCGGCTGCATCCTCCCCATCTGTCGCCGCCGGCGCGTCGGGGTTGGGGAGGGCGGCGGTGACGGCTGGGTACTTGGGGAGTGCGCGGGCCAGGCGGACGTCGCGGTAGGCGCGGGAGCGGTCGAGGCGGTGGCGGAACTCCAGGTACTGGACCATGTCACGCGCGCCGACCCGTTCGGCGTATCCGGACTTGTCCATCGCCGCGATCAACCGCAGGCGGCGGGTCTCGATGCGGGCCAGGTCGGCGTCGGCCTGGTCGAGGGCGTGCGCCAGCTCCGCGTCACTCATCAGCTCGGCCGGCTTGTCCATGCAGTAAAGCCTAGACACCCCCACCGACAGTTTTTGAAGCCAGAGCCCCTTATTTTCAAGGAGATTCGGTGCAGCTCTCAACTGTATGGCTGGAATCTGAGGGTGAACGTGTACGGCGCTACTTCGAGGGTGTGCTGTGGGGTGGCGGGTGGGCCGCAGGAGGCGGAGCCTAGGCCGTTCTGGGCCAGGTCGAGGTTCAGGTAGATGTGGTCATGGGGCGTGAGGTCCGAGCGGTGGCGGGCGCGTTCCAGGTCCTCGGTGGTCCACCGGCGGGCGGTGAGCTGGAAATACGGCGTACCGGTCACTCGGAAGCCGTTGCCGTTGGCATCGGTCAGCGAAGCCCAGCGTACGTCGATGCGGGAGCCGTTCTCCTGCGGTACGACGTATGGCGTCTGCAGCTCGTCCACGGTGCGTGCGTACCGTCCCACTCGGGCTGCCTCGCGGCTGTCGGCGTACGCCTCGTCCGGGCCGCCGCCGTACCACTGCACGTTCTCCAGGTCCTTGGGGAGCGTCAGCCGTACGCCGACGCGCGGCCAGCTGCTGCAGCGTGGGGTGACTGCTGTGCCGGCCCATTCGCCTTCCGGCTGTACGTCGACTGTCAGTTGGAGGCTGTGTTCGTTGGCGGTCCAGTGGTACGTCGTACGTACGCTGACGCCGAGGCCCTCGGGGGCTACTCTCGTGCGCACGATTAGCTCGTTGTCCTGCACTTCTACGGCGTCCACTCGGTGCAGCAGTCGGTCGAGGCCGGCGGCTCGCCATTCTTGGGTGACGCCGTTCCGGCCGCCTTGACCGTTGTCGTTGTCGGTTGGAGCGCGCCAGAGGTCCAGCTCTGGACCGTCGATCGCCTGTCCGAAGAGGCGGGTCAGCTTGCCGGTATGACGGTCGAACTCTCCTCCACCGAGTGTTAGTACTTCTCCGTTGTCCACCACGGGAGCTGCCGCTGGAGCAGGTGGCTCGGTGGGTTGGGACAGGACGAACTGCGCCCAGGCGATCTCATGTCCCGCAGTAGCCCACGCTTCGTCCTTCGCCAGCACCGCACGCACGGTCAGCACCCGCTCTCCATCAGAAGACGAGGAGGCGAGCCCAGTCTCAGGTAGAGCGCGGGTGAGGGCTGGGGCCGTTGGCCCGGGTGCGGCGGGGCGGGCGGGAGTCGTGGCGTGCGTGGGGGCGGGCGTCGCGGTGGACGCGGCGGTGGTCATGGCGGTGGACGCGGCGGTGGCGGTGGCGGTGGACGCAGCGGCGGGCGTGGTGGTGGTGGCGGCTGGCGCGGCGGTGGCGGCTGGCGCGGCGGCGGCGGTGGACGCAGCGGCGGTGGACGCAGCGGTGGGCGCGGGTGTGGTGTGGGTGGCGGTGGAGCTGTGGGTGGGGGTGGCGGTGGTGGTGTGGGCGGTGGATGGGAGGGGGATGGTGGTGGATTTGCCTGGGGGGATGGGTGGGAGGGGCAGGTAACCGGTGGCTAGTTCTTGGCCGTCTTCGGTGAGAGTCCAGTGGAACTGCAGGTCGGTGGTGTCTGTGTGGGTTCGGTGGTTGTGGATGGTTAGGGGGTCGGGGCCGGTGATGCGTACTGGTTCCAGGACCTTCTTGTATTCGGTGAGGCCCGGGGACGGGGTTCGGTCGGGAAAAAGCAGGCCGTCGATGCAGAAGTTGGTGCCGTGGAGCCGCTCGCCGAAGTCGCCGCCGTACACGTGGTCGGTTGCGCCGGGCAACAACAAGCCGTGGTCGATCCACTCCCACACGAAGCCGCCCTGCAGGCGCGGGTAGCGCTCCAGGACCTGCTGGTAGTCGGCCAACCCACCGGGACCGTTGCCCATCGCATGGGCGTACTCGGCGAGGATGAACGGCAGCGCACGCCGCCTGGCCTCCAGCGAAGGGTGTTCCGCGGTCTCCTCCGGTACGTCCTCCGTCCGCGTCCCGATCGCCTCGAGGTCCTCCAGCGGCGGGTACATCAGGCTGTAGAAGTCCGAGAACTCGTACGTCCGGTCCCGCTCGTAGAACACCGCCCGCTGCGGATCCCGCTGCCGCGTCCACGCGGCGAGCTCGCCGAAGTTCCGGCCGCGATGGCTCTCGTTGGCCAGCGACCAGATCACCACGCTCGGATGGTTCTTGTCGCGCTCGACCATCCGGCGCATCCGGTCGAGCATCAGCGGCGCCCAGGCCGGGTCGTCGGCCGGGTTGCCGCGCCAGTCGGTGTAGATGAAGCCGTGCGTCTCGATGTCGCACTCGTCGATGACCCAGAGCCCGAGTTCGTCGCACAGGTCGAGGAACGCGGGATGCGGCGGATAGTGCGCGGTCCGTACGGCGTTGATGTTGTGCTGCTTCATCAGCACCAGGTCCTGCCTCATCGCCTCGACTGTCATCGCCCGGCCGCGGCGTTCGTCGTGTTCGTGCCGGTTCACGCCGCGGAAGAACAACGGCTTCCCGTTCGCGGTGAACAGCCCGTCGACCATCGCCACGGTCCGGAACCCGATCCGCAGCTCGACCGTCTCCCCCGGCACCTCGACCGTCGCGTCGTACAACCGCGGCAGCTCCGCCGACCACGGCTCCACCCCGCTGATCGTCACCGGCACACCAGGCTCGACGACCACCCCGAGCTCCGGCACCCGCACAACCGCACCCAGCACCGAGTCCGACACCGAGTCCAAAACCGAGTCCGACACCGAGGATGAGCCCAAGGATGAGCCCAACGACGTGACGTCGACCCGCAGCGTCCCGGCACCGGTCTGATGGTCGTACGACGCATACACGAAAACATCGTCGATCAACGGGCGCGCGAGCAGGGTCACGTCCCGGAAGATGCCCGGCAACCACCACATGTCCTGGTCCTCGAGGTACGAACCCGACGACCACTGGTGGACCCGCACAGCCAGCGTGTTCCGCCCCGGCCGCAGCAGCTGCCCGACCGTGAATTCACTCGGCAGCCGGCTGCCCTTCGCGGTCCCGGCCTCGACGCCGTTCACCCACACCTTGAAACACGAGTCGACGCCCTCGAACCGCAGTACCGCACCGTCGATCGGCCAGTCGTCCGGCAGCTCGAACGTCCGGACGTGGTCGCCCGTCGGGTTCGCGTCCGGGGCGTACGGCGGATCGATCGGGAAGGGAAACGCGGTGTTGGTATACCGCGGTCGGTCGTGTCCCTGGAGTACCCAGTGCCCGGGAACCGTCAGCTCGCCCCAGTCCGGCTCGACCTTTGGCATACCATCCGGCGCGCTGTCCCAGAGCTTGAAGTTCCACCGCCCGTTCAGGCTGATCCGCGGCCGGGACGAGCGCAGCCACGCCCGCGGTTCCCGCGCGCCGGTGCTCGGCGTCAGATCCTCGAAGTACCTCACTGCGCCTCCTTGAGCACCTGAACATCCCACGGCCCCAACTCAACCCGCGCCAACGCAACCTGCCCCGACTCCACGGGTACGGGCGGCACAACAGCCGTTGGCGGCTCGACTACCACTGCCGTTCTCGACCAGTTGTGCACGAACCACAGGCGCTCCCCCGCCGCGTTCACCGCCGACAGGGCGGTCACCGACGGAGCCCACAGCCGCGACTCCCCGTACAGCGCCGCAGCCAAAGCACGATCCGGCACTGTCCCGACGTACGTCACCTGGCCAGCACCGAACTGCTTGCTGGTGACGATCGGCCGGCGTCCGGTCGGATGCTCGTACGTCGCCAGTACGTCGGCATCGTCGACGAGCAACGTCTCCGCCCACCGCGTCGCGTACCCGTCCAATCCGCTGACCGGCATCGCGGACTCCAGGTTCTCGAACTCCTGGTATGCCATTCCGGCCGCCTGCCGCAACCGCGGCGGCGCAACCTCAGGGCGCGGCCGAGCCTCCAGATCCGCATAACCGGTGCGCGGTCCGACGATCAGATGCCCACCGTTCCGCGCATAGGAGACCAACCGATCCAGCAACCCATCCGACGCGACATAAAGCCCGGCCGCGACGACCACCGGAGCCGACAACGCAGCCTCGAGCCGCTCGACCGGCACCACCTCAGGCCGCAACCCGGCGTCCAGAATCCCCGAGTAGAAGGCCTCCACGATCGTCCGGTACGACGCCTTGTCCGGTATACCACCGCGCGTCGCCAACGGCGGCTGGCACTGCATCGCCCAGTCGCTCTCGTTCGACCACAGCACCGCGACGTCCACGTCAGGCGTCAGGTCCACCACCGACGACCCGGCCGCCGCCAACTCGGCACCGATCGCAGCGATCTCGCGGTATACCCGTCCCGGCTCCAACCCGTGCCCGAGAATCCCGCCCCAGAACGTCTCCGCTCCGTGATGGATCGAGTGCCAGTGCCAGTACTCGACCATCCGCGCACCACGCGACACCATCGCCCACGCGAGCTGCCGGAGCTGCCCGTCGTACGGCGGCCGGTTCTGGTGCGCACCGCCGATCGACGTCGCGTTCGTCTCGGTCACCAGGAACGGCTCCCCGCGCGACCCGTAGACCCGGTCCGCGGCCAGGAACAGTTCGGCGACACTCCGCCCGATCCACCCCGGCTCCAGCCGCGACGCTGAAGCAGGCCGAGCCAACCCGTCCTGGACGTCGACATAAACGTTGCCCGCCGCAACGTCCAGCTGCGACGTCAACGGTACGTCGGCGACCGCCGGCCGGTCGTACGCCAGGCACGTCGTCACGAACTGCCCCGGCCGCCGCAACCCCCGCAGCAGCGAGGCCTGCCATCCGATGAACTCAGAAGTCCGCGCCGCCTGGAACCGTCGCCAGGCCAGGTCGTACGACGGCGTGCTGTTCCCGTCCGGCCGCCACAGCTCGGACCAGTCGCTCAACCGATGCGACCAGTACGTCAATCCCCACGCCTCGTTCAGCGCCTCGACGTCGCCGTACGTCCGACGCAGCCGTGCCACGAAGTCCTCGAACGCGGACGAGTTGTGAGCCAGCAGCACACCGGGCTCGTTGTCGACCTGATACCCGATGACCGCCGGATGATCGCGATACCGCTCCACGATCCGCCGCACCACCCGCTCCGCGTGGAACAGGAACGCCGGCTGCCCGTAGTCAATCTCCTGCCGGACTCCCCACGGCACCGGTACGCCGGTCTGCCGCTCCGCCGCGATCTCCGGGTGCGCGCGTTGCAGCCACGGCGGCACGGCGTACGTCGGCGTTCCGAGGATCACGCCGATCCCGCGGTCACGAGCACCGTCGAGCACCGGGCGGATCCATTCGAGGTCGAAGACGCCGTCCCGCGGTTCCCAGGTCGACCAGACCGACTCACCGACACGGATGGCGGTGATGCCGGCCGCAACCATCAGGTCCAGGTCGGTCGGGACCCGATCACCGACCGAGCGCGGCAGGTACTCCGGGTAGTAGGCCGTCCCCAGCACGACATGTGGCGGCAGCATGCGCCAACGCTAACCGACGCGACGTCACTCGTGCAATCGTTTGCACACAGGGAATTCAGTTTGCGCGGATCCTCGCCCGTCGCCGTGCTGGGCCGGTGCTGGCTCGTACTACGAGCTCCGGGGTGAGCAGGTCCGGCGCGGGCCAGTCGGCGCCGCCGAGTCGCTTGGTCAGCTGCTCCCAGGCGAGTTCGCCCAGCTTGGCCCGCTCGTTGCGCAACGAGGTCAGCGGCGGCCGGGAGTACGCTGCGATCGGAATGTCGTCGTACGACGCGACCGACAGCTCGGACGGGACCTCGACGCCGTTGTCGTACATCCAGCTCAACAGGCCGATCCCGACCAGGTCGTTGAACGTGATCACCGCTGTCGCCCGGCTGTGCAGCACCGTCGGGCCGGCGTCGTACCCGTGGTTGCCGGACCAGCCCCCGTCGACCTCGTCCAGAGTCACATCGAGCGCACGCGCCGTACGACGCAACGTCCGTCGGCGCTCCCCGTCGGACCAGGAGGTGGCCGGCCCGCCGACGTACAGCACCCGGCGATGACCGAGACCGGTGAGATGCTCGAGCAGCAGTCGCGAGGCGGCGCGGTAGTCGATCGCGACCACGCCGGCGTTCTTCACGGTGCGGTTGATGCAGACCACGGGCACCGGCTGCGCCAGCGCCTTCTCCAGGCCGGCGCGGGTCAGTCGCGAGCTGCAGAGCACCAGCGCGCCGGAGTAGTCGACGAGCTCGTCGACGAGTCGCAGCTCCTCGGCCGGGTCCTCACTGCTCTCACCGATCAGCAGCCGGTACCCACCGGCCCGCGCGGCGGCGTTGAGGCCCTTCAGGACCTCGGAGAAGAACGGGTTCGTCAGGTCCGGCACCGTCACGCCGACGGTCAGCGGGCGGCCGAGCTTGAACTCCTGCGCCCGCTTGTCGGCGCGGTACCCCAGCTGGCCGGCGACCTCGCGCACATGCGCGACCACCTCGGGCGAGATCAGGTCCGAACCGTTCAGCGCCCGCGACACCGTCGAGACCGAGGTACCGGCCTCGCGTGCCACGTCGATCAACCGAACCCGTTCCGCCACTGTCTTCCTCTCAGCCCTGGTGTCCTCAAGTCTGGCCGATCCGCACGTTCCGGATCGTCACGTCGTCGGCGTACTGTACGACAGCTTCCGCCGCGACCTCATCGAACCGGCTGTCGGTGATCGCCACCGAGGTGATGTGCTTCGTCTCCGCTCCCACGATGCGGTACGCCCGCTCGGCGCGGGCCACCCGGACCCGGTCGAAGCGGATGCCGCTCACATCCGGGAACAGCGACTGGTCGCCACCTCCCTGGTAGCTGAAAGTAACCTCCAAAGGACGATACATCCAGGCCCGCGAATCCACGTCGCGGACATCGACATTGTGCACATAGCCGCCGCGGGTCGAGGTCGACTTCACGCAGAGCAGCCATTGCAGGTACGCCTCGTCCGCGGCCGGATCGGCCGGCGCGGACAAACGGCGTACGAACACGTCCTCGACACCACCGCTCAGCTCGCTACCGACGGCGACCGCGGCGCCACCGCTGAGGAACGTGCAGTCCTCCACGATGATCCCGCGTGACGGCAGCCCGAGCCGGCGACCGTCGGCGTCCCGGCCGGACTTGATCGCGATGCAGTCGTCGTGGGTCGCGAACGTGCAGTCGCGGATCAGTACGTCGGTGCAGGACTCCGGATTGCAGCCGTCGCCGTTCGGGCCCAGGTTGCTGACGGTGACGCCCCGGACGGTGACGTTGCGGCACTCGAGCGGATGGATCGTCCACATCGGCGAGTCCTTCACGGTCACGCCTTCGATCAGCACGTTCGTACACCGGAACGGCTGGATGAAGCTCGGACGGAGGTAGTGCCCCGCACCGAAGACACGCTGCTCGACCGGGACCTGCTCGTTGTTCATCCGCTCCAGCTCGCCCCAGTCGGCGCGTTGGTTCGGCAGGCCGGTGTGCCAGCCGTACTGGCCGCTGCCGATCAGGTACCACCAGTGCTCGTTGTCGCCGGCACCATCGAGCGTGCCCTTACCGGTGATGCCGATGTCGGTCTGCCCCTCGGCGCGGATCAGCGACGAGTAGTTGTACACCTCGACGCTCTGCCACCGCGTCCGCACGACGGGCAGGTACGCCGCCGGGTCGGTGCTGAACCGCAGCGTCGCGCCTTCCTCCAGGTGCAGGTCGACGTGACTCAACAGGTTGATCGCACCGGTCTGCCACACCCCCGGCGGTACGACGACATGCCCGCCACCGGCGTGATGGCAGGCGGAGACGGCCGCGGCGATCCCAGCGGTCGCGTCGTCGGGCGTCGCGCCGTACGCCGTGATCGGGAACCACACGTCCCTAAACCGCGGCGGCCGGATCCGCGCTCTGACGAGAGCCTCCTGATCGGCGGCGGCCGCGGGCAGTCCGATGCCTGCAGCAACCACCCCTCCGAGCGAGACACCGAGCAGCTGACGACGCGTGGGGCGCATAGGACAACCTTCCTCAGGGACGGATGAGGTAAAGCTTTGCCCGCAAGTATCCAAGAGATTTCTGGTCGGTCAACACCTGATCCACAGCCAAGCGTTGACAGTCCGACGCGCGACGGGCACGATCGGTTGCAATCGTTTGCACGCTAGGAGCCGTGGATGACCGCCCCCGTTAGCCGCCGTACCGTCCTGCTCGCCGGTGGAGCCGCGCTCGCCGGTGGATCCCTGCTCGGCGGCGGTACCGCCCCGGCCGCCGCCGAAACCGCACCGGACGCGCAAGTTGCCGCGATCCTGCGAAGGATCTGCCCGCCGCACTTCCCGGACCGCTGGTACGACGTGACCGACTTCGGCGCGATCGGCGACGACGCGACCGACTGTACGGCGGCACTCCGCGCGGCGATCGAGACCTGTCACCGGCAGGGCGGCGGACACGTCGTCGTACCGGCCGGTGACTACCGGACCGGCGCCGTACACCTGCTCAGCCGCGTCGACCTGCACCTGACGGCCGGTGCGCGACTGGCGTTCAGTCAGGACCCGGCGGCGTACCTCCCGGTCGTCGCGACGCGCTACGAGGGCACGGAGTGCTACAACTACTCCGCGTTCGTCTACGCGTACGGTCAGCGCGATATCGCGGTTACCGGGCAGGGTGTGCTCGACGGTCGCGCCGACGCGACTCACTGGTGGGACTGGACCGGCGGGCCGCCGCCGAACGAGGGACCGGACAAGACACTGCTGATCCAGATGGCCGCGGCAGGCGTTCCGGTCGAGGAGCGGGTGTTCGGCGCGGGTCACAATCTCCGGCCGAACCTGCTGCAGTTCAACCGCTGCGAGAACGTGCTGCTCGACGGCATCACGGTCAAGGACTCGCCGATGTGGAACATCCACCCGGTGCTCTGCCGCAACGTCACGATCCGCGGCGTCACCGTCGACAGCCCGGACGGCCCGAACAACGACGGCATCGACCCGGAGTCCTGCACCGACGTACTGATCGAGAACTGCACGATCTCCACCGGTGACGACTGCATCGCGTTCAAGTCCGGCAAGGACGCCGACGGCCGGCGGGTGAACGTGCCGGCCCGGTACGCCGTCGTCCGGAACTGCGAGATGGCCGACGGGAACGGCGGCGTGACGGCCGGCAGCGAGACCAGCGGCGGCGTGCTGGACATCTTTGTCCGCGACTGCCGGATGAGCAGCCCGCATCTCGAGCGCGCGATCCGGATCAAGAGCAATCCGGCCCGCGGCGGGACCATCAGCAACATCGACGTACGTCGGGTGACGGTCGGACAGACCGCCGACTCGGCGATCGAGATCGTGCTCAACTACGCAGGAGTGACGACCGGGGCGTACCCGCCGGACGTGCACGGCATCACGATCAGCCAGCTCACCGTGGCGTCCGCGCCGCGCGCCCTCAACCTGCTCGGCCTCACCGACGACCCGCTGCGCGACATCCACCTGCACCAGTGCCGATTCGACGCGATCGCCGAGGACAACGTGATCGAGAACGTCGAAGGTCTGCGCCTGGACCAGGTCTGGATCAACGGCGCCCGCGTCGACAACTGAAGGAGCCTCACATGGACGACCTGACTCGGAAGAACTTCCTCCGCCTGGGCGGTGCCGCGGCCCTCGCGGGCACGGCCGCGGGCCTCGGCGCCGGCCCTGCCGCCGTGGGAGGCGCGGGCGCAGGCACCGGAAGCGGTAGTGCGGGAAGCGGTACTGCGGCGGCGCAGCTCGGCTCCTCGGCCGGGATCGACCCGGGGCCCGGGTGGGGTCATGTCGGCCACATCCTGTCCACCGTCCGGCCGCCGCGCTTTCCGGCGCGCGACTTCTCGATCACCACTTTCGGCGCGGTCCCGGACGGCACCACCTTGGTGACCGGTGCGATCGCAAAGGCGATCGACGCCTGTCACCAGGCCGGCGGCGGGCGCGTCGTCGTACCGGCCGGCACCTTCCTCACCGGTGCGATCCACCTGAAGTCCAACGTCAACCTGCACGTGTCCGACGGCGCCACGCTGCTCTTCAGCACCGACCCGGCGCAGTACCTCCCGGTCGCGCTGACCCGCTTCGAAGGCGCCGAGTGCATGAACTACTCGCCGCTCATCTACGCGCGCAACTGCGAGAACATCGCCGTCACCGGCAACGGAACGCTCGACGGCGGGGCGACCTGGGACAACTGGTGGTCCTGGGTCACCCCGTCCGGCCCCGACGCCCAGGCGCTGCAGCAGATGGCGGCGGACGGCGTACCGGTCGAGGATCGGGTGTTCGGCGACGGCCATCACCTGCGCGCCGCGTTCATCGAGACCCAGTCCTGCCGCAACGTGCTGATCGAGGGCGTCACGATCCTGCGTTCGCCGTTCTGGGAGGTGCACCCGGTGCTGTCGCGCAACATCACGGTGCGCGGCCTCCGCATCGACAGCCGCGGCCCGAACAACGACGGCGTCAACCCGGAGAGCTCGCAGTACGTCCACATCCAGGACTGCACGTTCAACTGCGGTGACGACTGCATCGCGATCAAGTCCGGCCGCGGCGCCGACGGCCTGCGCGTGAACGTGCCGTCGGAGAACATCCTGATCGAGAACTGCACGATGAACATCCGGTACGGCGCGATCACGATCGGCAGCGAGATGACCGGCGGCGTCCGGAACGTGTTCGTCCGCAACTGCACGATCGGCAGCCCGAACCTGTACTTCGGCCTGTACATCAAGACGAACTCGGTCCGCGGCGGTTTCGCCGAGAACATCTACCTGCGCGACCTCGAGATCTCGAACCTGACCAAGGAAGTCGTGTCCTGCAACTTCTACCGCAGCGAGGGCGACGTCGGACCGCTGACGCCGCGGGTGCGGAACGTCGAACTGCGCAACGTCAACGTCGGCCACGCGCGGAACGCGTTCTCGATCTTCGGGTACCCGCGGTCGCCGATCCAGGACTTCCGCGTGATCGACTGCACGTACACCAGCATCGACGCCGCGAGCTCGATCCAGGACACCGAGCTGTCGTTCCAGAACTTCCACGTGAACGGTCAGCTCATCACGGATCCGGCGCAGCTCACGTGACCGCTGGCTGGGCTGACGCCGATCGCATCCTGGCCGACGTCCGGCCGCCCGTCTTTCCTGCAGTCGACTTCCCGATCACGTCGTACGGCGCTGTCGAAAGCGACGCCGGTCCGGGGATCGCGGCCGCCATCCGGGCCTGTCACGAGTCCGGTGGCGGTCGCGTCGTCGTACCGCCCGGCGAATGGCATACCAAAAAGATCCACCTGCTGTCGTACGTCGAGTTGCACGTCAGCGAGGGCGCCACGCTGCTGTTCAGCACCGATCCGGCCGACTACCTTCCGGTCGTGGAGACGAGGTACGAGGGACTCGAGGTCCTCAACCACTCCCCGATGATCTACGCGAACGGCTGTACCGACATCGCGATCACCGGCACGGGGACGCTCGACGGGCAGGGATCGTGGGACACGTGGTGGCAGTGGTTCCACGAGTGCGACGAGGACTTCAAGCGGCTACGCGAGCAGAGCTGGTACGGCGTACCGCTGGCGGACCGTGATGCCGGCGACCGGCTGCGGTCGTCCTTCGTGCAGCCGTACAACTGCACCAACGTGCTAATCGAGGGTGTGACCGTCGTTCGTTCACCGTTCTGGCAGATCCACCCGGTGCTCTGCCGCAATGTGACGATCCGCGACCTGGTGATCGACTCGCAGGGACCGAACAACGACGGCATCGACCTCGAGTCGTGCCGCTCGGTCGTCGTCTCCGGCTGCGTCATCGACGCCGGCGACGACTGCATCGCGCTCAAGTCCGGTCGCGAGGCGGATGGCCTGCGGGTCGACGTACCGACCGAGGACGTGCTGATCGAGGACTGCGAGCTGCGGGTCAAGTACGGCGCGATCACGCTCGGCTCGGACCTCACCGGCGGCATCCGCAACGTGTACGTCCGCAACTGCCGGATCGGCGGGCCGTACTTCGCCTTGTACATCAAGACGAACGCGGTCCGCGGCGGCTTCGTGGAGAACGTGTACCTGCGCGACATCACCGTCTCCGAGGTCCTGAAGGAAGTTGTGCAGTGCAACTTCCATCGCGGTGAAGGGGACGCCGGCCCACTCACCCCGTACGTCCGGAACGTCGAACTGCGTGGCGTGAAGGTCGAGCGCGCGCGGAATGCGCTGCTGCTCCGCGGCTACCGGAACTCCCGGATCGAGGACTTCCGGCTGGTCGACTGCACCTTCACCGTCGACCAGCCGAGCACGGTGCACCACGCGGCTCTGTCCTTCGACAACGTGACCATCAACGGCAACCAGGTCAAAGACATCCACCAAATCAGATGACTGGGGGCGTTGCACAGGTACTGGTGGGTGCGCACAAGCAATAACCTGTTCAACGCCCCCGCCAAGCGGGTTCCGCCACCGCATCTGCCCTTACGGGAGGTGGGCGCAGTGGACGTCCAGGTCCCACAGGATCACCGACAGCGCATAAGGGCTGATCGTGTGGTCGCCGTGGGTTGCGTCCTCCAGCAGCTCCCAATGGCCGTTCGACTCGTTGCTCACCGCATCGGTCCCGATCACGGCGATCCGCTGCCGTACTGCGGCCTCGTACGACCGGTGCCCGACGCCGTTGAAGCAGCACTCGTCGAAGCGGTTGAGGATCTGGATCTGCCGCCGGTTCGGCCCGACCGACGCAAGCGCGTAGAAGTCCGGGAAGTCGGCCAGCCCGTAGAACCCGGGTTGCTTGTCCAGCCGCTGTTCCCAGTCTCCGCGCGTCGGGCTCGGCTTCGGCGACCCCGGCCGGACGAAGAACGGCAGCGAGCCGGCCGTCGGGTACGACCGCGTGATCCGCGTGTCGAGCGCCGGGTACACGCTCGTCGCCCAGCCGCCGCCGGACAGTCCGATCATCTGCACCGACGACGGGCGGTACGTCGCCTGCACGTAGTTCATCGCGACCGCCAGCGGTGTGAGGAACAGCGCGAGCGGCGAGTACGTCTCGGACTCCCACAGCGGCAGGTCATTGTGCGACGGCTGCAGCTGCTTGGTGGGGTCGGCCGGGTCCTGCAGGGTCTTCGGGTTCCAGTGGTAGAACGGCATTGCGAACAGCAGCACGGTGTACCCGTGATCGAGCAGGCCTTGTGCGACGCGCTGCATCGTGTCCAGGCCCTCGCCGTGCCCGTTGTGGTAGAACGCGACTCGTCGGTGCGTGCTCTGCGTCGGCTCGAGTACGAACACTGTGGCGACGTACCCGAACGGCATCGCCACGTCGAGCTTGTCGTAGCGCCGTACGCCGGTGAACTCGGGCAGCTCCGGTGGCACTCCGACATCCCGCCGTACCGTCGGCAACCCGGTCGGCAACACGCCGGTGTCCTTCCACACCTGCGCGACCAGCTGCGGGCGCAGCGCGTCCGCGTCGGCGGCGGTGTGGATTTTCATCAGCTCCTCGACGTCCACCCCGACGACGACCTGCGGCAGCGTCTTGTACGTCGCCGCGTGGGCAGCCGCGATCTCAGCGTTGACCGGCGCAACGGGCCGCGGGGCCGGATGCGGCTGCACACCGCCCGCTGGGACTTCCGTCGCGGGGGCGCCGGCGGCGTTGAGCGGCCATCCGGTCGCGCTGCCGGCTGTCACGGCGAGAGCACCTCCGAGAATGGCCCGACGGTTGACGTTCTTCATCATGGATCACCTTTCGAGGCGGGGAACGACCGGGTGCCATCCGCCGAACACGTACGACGGGTCGCGCAGCTGCGCTGCCTCTTCGTCGCCGAGTTGCCGGGAGCAGGCCAGTCGTGTGGTGGTGTCGAGCGGCTGACCGGCCAGGTCGGTGCTGTGGTACTCCCAGAACCGGATCTGACCGGCGGCCGCGCAGTCGTTGGGGCTGGTGATCTGCCAGCCGGTCTTCTTCACGTGGCTGTCCATCGCGGAGTCGATGAAGACGGCCTGGCTGGTCGGGAACCGGCTGAGCTCGGCCCGCGCCAGGAACACGCTGTCGTCGGCCACCTCCGGCGCGCGGGTCAGCCGCACCCGCACGAAGACGTTGCCGGGCCCGTTGTCGATGTTGCGGACCTGGTTGTAGTAGCCCTCGTGCAGCGCCTTCAGCTCCGAGTCCTGCATGAACACGCCGCCGGTCCCCCAGACGAAGTCCACGTCACCCTCGACGTAGCTGTTCGTCACGAACGCCTGTCCTTGCAGGCGGAGACTGTCCTGGTACCCGAGGATGCGAACCCGCGCCAGTACGATCCGGCTCCCGTTCCCGAAGAACGCCTCGGCCTGCGACCCGCGGTACGGCGTGAGGTTCTGCACGGTCACGTCCGTCATCGTGAAGTCGTCGGCGAACACGCCCATCGCTGACCGCCAGCAGTTGAAGCGATCCGACTGCGGGATGACGCGGTGCTGGCAGTACGACTGCTCGACCGGGACGTTCCCCATCGCGGAGTCGCCGTTGAGCAGGTTGTTGTTCGGGTACCCGATCACGGTTCTGCCGGCGCCCGCACCACGGATCGTGAGACCGGGTTTGGTCGGCGGCACCCAGACGAGCTCGCGGTACAGACCGGGCGCGACGTCGATCGTCGCCTGGTGCCCCTCGCCCACGAAGTCGATCGCTGCCTGCACCGTGCAGAAGTCCTTGCCACGTCCTACGGTCAGCTGGGTGTCTGATTTCGGATCCAGGCGGGTGCGGATCCGCCAGCCGTCGGCCTTCGTGATCCCTGGGTCGCCTTGCACGAACCCGGGATCGACAGTGACGTAGTACACCTGGCCGGCTTTTAGCCGCTGGTGCGGGTAGACCTTGACTGTTCGTCCGTCGACGACGACCGCCTGGTACGTCCACGTGTGCAGCTCGCCGTAGTCCGTGCGGGCGTCTCCGACAGTCCGGTGGTACGACGTCAGGTCCGCGAGGCTGATCGTGTCGACGACCTCGCCGTCCGCCGCGTGGATGGTCAGTTTGCCGGTCACACCGAGGCGGACCGGTCCCTGGTACGTCAAGCTGAGCGGTGTGTCCGAGCACGTCGCGTCCTCGAGGCCCTGCGGCGCGAGTTTCGGCGTACCGCTCGGGCCGGTGGACCAGCCGGTCAGACGTTTGAGCACCGCGGTGAGTTTGGTCGCGGCGACCTGGTGGCCTTGGACGTTCGGGTGCGTGCTGCCGTTGAAGTCGTCCGGCCCGAGCCAGCCCGTGGTGTCGACGTACACGATGCGACGGTCGTTCGTCGCCGCGACCGCCGCCCTGATGTCGTCGGCGTGCGTGCCGTTGAAGGGGCGCAGGGCAACGATCAGCGCCTGCGGGTCGACCGCGCGGATCTTGCGCAGGTAGGCCAGGTACGCCGGGGTGAACTCGGCGCTCGTCGACGCCGCGTCGTTCGTGCCGAAGTTGACGACGACCGCGCCCGGGTCGAAGGGTGCGGCCGGGAAGCCGGCGAGGTTCCAGCCGAAGGACTCCGACGCCGTACCGACGTTGCCGTGACCTGGCTGGATGATGCCCTGCTTGCCGAAGCCCACCTGGTTGGTGTCCGCGCCGAACGCCTCGCCGACCAGGTGCGGGTACGCCTTCGTGCCGTCGGCGCAATCGGTCCCGAGCTCGGCGCACAGCGCCATCACCCCTTGGGTGATCGAGTCGCCGTAGAACTCGATGCGGTGCTCGGCGGTCGTCGGCAGCGGGATCAGCTTGGCGTCCGGGGCGAGCTCGATCTTCTTCAGGACGACGCCGGTCTGCAGCGGGACGTTCCAGCGGTTCTCGTACTCGTCGACGTCCTTGACCACGATCTCCGCGGTGTGCGCGACCGTCGGGTCGAGGTTGTCGGCGAACACCTTGTGGTCCGCGTCGGCCTTGTGCAGTACGGGCGCCTGGCCGTCGATCGCGACGTACAACTGGGCCGGGACGGTGATCGACGCGGTGTCGAGCAGTGCGCCGAGGTGCGAGCCGGTGAACCGGAAGCGGACCGAGGACCCGGAGTTCACGGTGATCGCGACGTCGTCGTCGCGGCCCCAGTGCCCGTCGAGCTCGATCCGCGGGTCGAACGGTCCGTACGTCGCCGGGTTCGCAGCTGTTGCTGTGGATGCCGCCGTACTGGCGGACGCTGTCAGAAGGCCGGCTCCGGCGAGCACGACCAGACAGAGGCTCAAGAGGCGATTTCGCACGGCGTTCTCCTCGCGCGGACCGCCACAACAGAGCCCGGGGCGGTGGGCGGGTAATCCTTTTCCTCGTACCGTCGCAGCGTAGCGCGGTGACGTCAAGGGTTTGCCTCGGGAAATCGGGAAAAGGTTTACATCGCTCTCTCGGCGGCGATCTGCGCTGGGAACATGGTCCAATGGGCCGGTGAGACGGTATCGATCTTCGGAGCCCGCTGCGGACCGCGCTGCCCGCCCCACGATCCATGATGTGGCGCGGCTGGCCGAGGTCTCGACGGCGACCGTGTCGCGAGTGCTGAGCGGCGGCAAGCCGGTGTCGTCGGAGGTCGCCGACCGCGTTCGCGTCGCCGCCCAGGACGTCGGCTACCGGCCGAACCCGGCGGCCCAGACGCTGTTGCGCGGCAGCAGCCGGACGGTCGGCGTCGTCGTACCGGATCTTGGTAACCCGTACTTCGCCGAGATCCTCAAGGGCGTCGCCGCCGAGGCAGCCGCCACCGAACACCACACGCTGGTCGCCGGCACCGACGAGGACCCGGAGCAGGAGTACCGCTCCGCGATCGAGCTCGCCCGCTGGGTCGACGGGCTGCTGCTGTGCGCGCCCCGGATGAGCACGCCGCGCCTGCGCGAGGTCGCCGAGGCCGCACGCCGGCTCGTCCTCATCAATCGGGTACTGCGGCATTCCGCGGTCGGATCGGTCGTGGTCGACTACCACCTCGGCGTCCGCGCCCTGTGCGAACATCTGGCGTCACTCGGGCACAAGCGGATCGCGTACCTGCAGGGCCCGACTGCCGCGTGGTCCGATCAGCAACGCCAACGCGGCTTCCGCTCACCGGAGGCGTCCGGTCTCACGATCTTCCGGGTGCCCTGCGGCTCGACGCTCGTCGACGGACGGGACGCGGTGGACGAGGCGCTCACGTACAAGCCGACGGCGATGATCTGCTTCAACGACCACGTCGCCGTCGGCGTCCTCAGCCGCCTCCGCGAACTCGGCCTCTCCGTCCCCGGCGACATCTCCGTCGCCGGCATCGACAACGCCCCCATGAGCGCCCACACCGACCCCGGCCTCACGACGTACGCCGTCTCCACCATCGAACTGGGCCGCCAAGCCTGGGAACGCTTCACCCCCCGAGTAACCACCGCCACCACCCACCTCCAAGGCGACCTGATAATCCGCGCCTCCACAGCCCGCCCGCCCAGCCGCCGCTGACCCGCCGCCGCAACCCCAAAGTCCGCCCCTGTGCGGTCTCATCTGGTGGGTATGCCCCAATGCCGTTCAGTTAAAGGGAGTGGGCCGCCTGTCGATCCCACCGGCGACCAGGCGAGCCAACCCGGCCAATGCAGCGGAGTGCTGACGGCCTGTTGGGAAACAAATGTGCATATGCCGACGATTTCTTTCCCACCAACGGGATTGACAGCCGGCCCACGTCCTCAACTGAACGGCATTGGGGGTATGCCCATCAGATGCAGGGTTTGCGGCCGAGATCTCGGACGTTAACCCCACATCTCGGACGCCAACCCACCAACTGCGGGCGCTCGGTGGGTACGGCCGAGCGGGCGCTCGCGACGAACGGCGGGACGGGCGCTCGCGGCGTCCGGCGGGGCGTCGCAGCCGCTGCTCTCGGCCGCCGCCCGCGCCCACTCGACAGTCCGCTCGCCTCTGGTGGGTATGCCCATCAGATGCAGGGTTTGCGTCCGAAATTCCGGGCGCTGACCCTACATCTCGGACGTCAACCCATGAAATGCGGCTGCCCCGCGGGAGGGACGGGTTTTCGCGGGTGTGCGCGGCGGGCTCGCGGGGTACGGCGGGCCGGTGGGAGGCTAGGCGGGGGTGGTGAAGTGGTAGGTGCCTGATGGTGTGCGGCAGATGGTGGTGTTGGGGGTGGAGTCGAGGACGGTGACGTGCTTCGACTGGGTTAGGGGGTCGCCGGATTCCTTGGTGGCGTTGGGGTCCTTGGTGGGGATGTGGATGGTGGCGTCGGCACCGGGTGGGATGGTTACGTCGAGGGTGAGGGTGCCGTCGGACTGTTGCCAGCGGATGGTGACTCGGCCGGTGGGGGTGTCGTACGCCGCCTCGGCCCAGTTCAGGCGGCCGCCGGGGTGGGGTTTGATGACGAGGTCGCGGAAACCGATGGACTCGGGCGACTGGCTGATGCCGGCGACGTCGCCGTACAGCCATTCACCGACCGAGCCGAGCGAGTAGTGATTGAACGAGTTCATCGCGACCGGCCCGAATCCGTTTTCCTCCGTCCACCCGTCCCAGCGCTCCCAGATCGTCGTCGCGCCGTGCTTGATCGAGTACCCCCAGGACGGATACCGGTCGTCGTGCAGCAGGTCGTACGCCAACTCGGCGTACCCGTACTTCGTCAGGATCGGGCACAGCAACGCGACCCCGGCGAACCCGGTCGTCAGCGATCGCCCGCGCGCCTCCAGATCCGCGACCAGATGCTTCACCGCCGCCTGCTCGGCCTGCTCGGGCAGCAACCCGAACGCCAAGGGCAACAGGTACCCGGTCTGGGTCTCTCCACGAACCTTGCCCTCGGCATCGACGAACTCCGCCACGAACGCCGCCGCGATCTTCTCCCGCAGTTCGCCGTACGCCGCTGCCTCGTCCGCGAACCCGAGCACCCGAGTGGCCGCCGCCGTGAACTCCACGCTCCGCGCGAAGTACGCGGTCGCGAGGACATCCCGATCGGTCTGTACGCCGACCTGAAGCCAGTCGCCGTAGTGACCGCTCGTCCGATTCCGCCAGATCAGGTCGGGGTTGGCGCGATGCACGTAGTCGACCCAGCGCCGCATCACCGGCCACGCGGTCCGCAGTACGCGCTCGTCGCCGTAGATCCGGTACAACATCCACGGCACGATCGTCGCCGCGTCGGCCCACGCCGGCGTACCGTGCCGACCGGTGATCACGTGCGGAATCACGTCCGGGACCGCGCCCTCCTCGGTCTGCGCGACCGCGAGATCCGCGAACCAGTTCTCGAAGAACGTCAGTACGTCGGCCTGGTACGCCGCTGTGGGCAGGAAGATCTGTGCATCCGCCGTCCACCCGAGCCGTTCGTCGCGCTGCGGACAGTCCGTCGGAACGCTGACGAAGTTGCCCCGCTGCCCCCACCGGATGTTGCTGAGCAGCTGGTTGATGCCCGGATCCGAACACTCGAACCGCCCCGCGACCGGCGTGTCCGAATGCAGCACCCGCCCGGTCACGTCCTCCGCGGTCAACTCACCCGGATAGCCGTCGATCTCGACGTACCGGAAGCCGTGCACGGTGAAGATCGGCTCGAAGAACTCCTCGTCCGCGCCGGCGCTGACGAAGTAGTCCGTGGCGTCGGCCGTGCGGAGGTTGGCGGTGTACAACTCGCCGTCCGCCTGCAACATCTCACCGTGCCGCAGCCGAATCCGGTCCCCGGCCTGGGCGCCACGCACCCGCAACCGGACGCGACCGGCGAAGTTCTGCCCGAGGTCCACGATGAATCGCCCGGGTTCGAGCGCTGTCACACCGACCGCCGGCAGCTCCGACGTGACCCGCACCGGCTCGGTCGTCGCCGCGATCAGTGTCGACACGTCACCGCCGACGTCACCCGCCGGCGCCCACTCGCTCGCGTCGTATCCAGGGCTCGACCAGTCGCCTAGCTCGAGCCTGGCGTCGTACGACTCCCCCATCAGCAGGTCGGCGAACCTGATCGGCCCGACGCGTTCGACCCACCGGTCGTCGGTCGCGACCACGGTCCGCGAACCGTCCGGATGATCGACGACGAGTTGCGCGAGCAGCTGCGGCTTCTTCCCGTAGTGGTGCGCGTGACTTCGCGTGTCCCACCCGACGTACCCGGACCACCAGCCCTCGCCGAGGACGGCGCCGATCACGTTCTCGCCCTCGTGCAGCAGCTCGGTCACGTCGTAGGTCTGGTATGCGACGCGCTCGCGGTAGTCGGTCCAGCCCGGTGTCAGCTCGTCGTTGCCGACCCGCTGACCGTTGGCGCTGAACTGGTAGAGACCGTGGGCAGTCGCATAGACCCGTGCCCTGGTGACTGGTTGGGTCAGCTCGAACGAGCGCCGGTAGTACCGCGGGGGCGCGATGGTTGCCTGCCGCACCGTCCGCGGCTCCGCGCGGTCGACGGGCGGCTCGAAGTACGGATCGGTCTCGTAGTCGTGCTCGATCCAGTGCGCCTCCCACTCGTCCTCGTGGAAGAGACCGGTCGCAAAGGTCGCCTCCGCAGACGACACCTGTCCGGCCGCATCCCGCAGCAAGAGCTGCCACACGTAGTCGGTCTGCGATGTCAACGGAGCACCACCGTGGTCCACGTACGTATCCCGAGCGCTCCGCCACCCGCTGTCCCACACCTGCACGCCGTCGCGTAGCACCCGCACGCGGAACGCGTCCTGCCGATCGCCACGGGTCGGCGACGCCAACCGCCAGCTCAGCCGCGGTCGCGCCGTACCGATCCCGAGCGGATCGACACGGTGCTCACAGCGCAGGTCGTACGCCGTCAGCCCAGTCGCACTCGGCACCTCGGGCAGCACCCAATCTATTGTCACCAGGACCACTCCGTCTCGGGTCGGTGGAGCTCGTACTCACGGAGGCCGCCGGCGTGTTCCGGGCGGTCGCCGTACATCGGGCGGGACGTGCCCGGCGGGTCGATCGCGATCACGTCGTCGCCGCGCCAGGTGGTCCGGAACTCGTTGCCGGCCGCAAGCTCTGTCGTGGTCTGCTCGACCATCGGGAACGTCACGGTGATGCGCTCCCCCGGCTGCGGCTTCGGAATCGACAGGTAACCGTCGGGCGCCCAGATCCGCTCGGCGCCGGTCCGCTCGTCGTCTCCGCGCTGTAGCCTCAGCCGCGCGTACCCGGCCCACTCGGGGATGCGCACGCGGAGCTCGTCCATGGGCTCGTTGACGTGCAGCTCGACCTTGCCCTCGACGGGCAGGTGGCTGATGACGTCGACCGCGTGATGGCCGCGCGTGAGCAGCAGGTTGACTCGGGTCACCCTGTGGTCACCGGTGACGATGCTATTCCACGCCCAGAACAGTCCTCGGACGCCTGAGCCGACACAGCATGCCTGTACGTCGTTGGTGTGGCCGCGCCCCAGCGGTACGTCGGACACGTAGTCGTTCGGAGCGCCGTACCCGCAGAAGGCGCCGAGTACGCGCTCACCCACGTCGACGTACGTCCGCCAACCGGGCTCGTCCTGCGAGCGGTCCGGCGCGGACTCCACCCAGCTGACGTCCTGCAGTTGCGACGCGGCCAGGTGGTTGCGGACGAAGCGCTCGACGACCGCCCAGTACTGCGTGAGTCCGTTGCCGGCCAGCGTCGTCCCCAGACCGATGAGGTCGACGAGCGAACAGGTCTCGTGCTCGTACTGCTGGTCGGCAAGGTCACCTGGTGTCCAGCCGAACCGGGTCGCCTCACCGAGGACCCAGTCGTAACTGCGGCGCACGAACTCCGTCAGCCCGTGGTCACCGGTGTGCCTGGCCAGTCGGGCAAGGCCTTCCAGTGTCCCGACCCGCGTGTGGAAGTGGCCACTGCGGTACGCACGGGCCGGGTTGAAGCTCCCGTCCGCGTTGAAGACACCGCTCTTCTCGACGATCAGCCGGGCGAACCATTCGCACAGCTCCAGCGCGTCGGTGTTGCCAGTCGCCTGGTGGTAGCGCAGCAGCGGCATGATCAGGCGGCCGGAGAACGAGGCCGGGTCGGGCGCGAGATGCAGGTCGATCGCGTTGGACGACGGCCAGCCGTCCTTCGTGTACTCGGACGCCGGGTAGAACCAGACGTCGCGCTCCTTGATCGCGATCCGCTTCAGCGCGGCCACCTGACGGTCCGCGGCCCACTGCGCCTGTGGATCGTCGGCGGCGACCACCGCGGTCGTCAGGGCGAGCAGAGTGGCGCGCTGGTCGATCAGGTTCGCATTCGGCAGCCAATGGCCTTTGGGGTGCGCCTGACGGTAGGTGAGCCCGTCGTCGGCGAGCAGTGCGAACAGCCGCTGCCGGTAGCGGTCGGCGATCGTGTCCCAGCGCGGGTCCCAGTCCTTGCCGCCGTTCATCTGGCGGGTCAGCAGGATCGCGTCGGTGAGCCGTCCGTGACTGGAACCGTAGTCCCAGTCGCCGTGGTCCATGCGGGCAGGGCGTGCCAGCAGGTTCGCACTGAAGAACGGGATGCCGTCCAGGTCGTCGTCGGCCAGGCCGGTCACCGCGTTCATCGCCAGCGCGGCCCGGTCCTCGAGCAGCAGAGTCGCAGGGATCGTCGCCATGAGGTAAACCTTTGCCTGCCGTGACCGTGAAGTCAACCGGCTATCCACAGGCTGGCCGATCCGCCTTGTTTTCTTGAGGTTTACTGGCGGAGACTGGTCGGACCCCGAGCAAAGGAGAGGCCCGATGCGAGCAGCCGTTCTGGAGGCGCCACGGCAGGTTTCGGTGACCGACGTTCCGGATCCGGAGATGGGTGACGACGTGCTGCTCAGGATGCGTGCGGTCGGGCTGTGCGGCTCCGATCTGCACACCTGGAGCGGACACCATCCGTTCCGCAAACCGCCTGTGGTGCTGGGGCACGAGGGCGCCGGCGAGGTCGTGTCGTCGGGCGATCCACGCTTCCGCGCAGGCGATCGGGTCGCCGTACTGCCGGCGTTGTCCTGCTGGGAGTGCACGCGGTGCGAGGCAGGTCATCCGCATCTCTGCAAGCACAAACGGGTCCCCGGCCTGGGCTGGCCGGGGATGTTGAGCGAGTACTTCGTCGCGCCCGGGCGGGTGCTGGTGCCGCTGAACGACGAGATCGGGTACGGCGAGGGCGCGATGATCGAGCCGGCCGCGGTGGCGTGGCGTTCCACGTCGGCGGTGCGGGCCGGAGATGCCGTCGCCGTCCTCGGCGGTGGGGCGATCGGAAGCCTCGCGGCGGCGGTGAGTCGGCATCGTGGCGCGCGGACGGTGCTGGTGAGCGACATCCAGCAGCACAACCGCGAGTTTCTTGTGTCACAAGGCGTTGAGACCGTGGTTGATCCGCGCTCGTCGGAGCTTGTGGCGCTCGGGATCGAGGTGAGCGGCGGCGACGGGTTCGACGTGGTCGTGGTGGCGTCCGGGCATCCGAGCTGCCTCGCGGAGGCTCTGGCGTTGTGCAGACCGCGCGGGCAGGTGGTGCTGCTGCCGATGTTCGGCGGCGCATTGACGGTCGATCTGAATCCGGTGGTTCTCAAGGAGGTCACAGTGCAGGGTTCGACGATCTACACACCTTCCGATTTCGCGGCGGCGGCGCGGCTCGTCAACACGCGGAGACTCGACGTACGCCCGTACATCTCCGACGTGGTTCCGCTCGACCGAACGCCGCAGACCCTGTTGGCGATCGACGGTGGGGCAGCGCACCTCAAGACACAGATCGACCCGACCCGATGAGCGCCACAGAGGTCGTCGCCACCTATCTGGCCGAAACCTACCTCCCGCTGGAACAGGCCGCCGAAGCCATCGCCGGCGAACAGTCGACGGGCACGTTCACAGCCGTCGCCAAGGAGACACCCGAACTCCGCCAACGTTTCGCCGCCCGCGTCCTCTCTGTAGAAGAGCTCCCGCCCACCGGCAACCCGGACCTGCCAGGCACCACCCGCGACACGTCGCGGGAGGCCGGGAAGCGGAGTGCTCGGGTGCGGATCGCGTTCGGGTTGGACAACTTCGGGCCGTCGTTGCCCAACCTGCTCGCCGCAGTGGCCGGCAACCTGTTCGAGCTCAGGCAACTCGCCGGCATCCGGCTTCTCGACCTCGATCTTCCGGCGCCGTTCGCCGAGCGCTACCCCGGCCCGCAGTACGGCGTCCGCGGGACTCGCGAACTGCTCGACCGGCCGGACGGCGTCCTGCTCGGCACGATCGTGAAACCGAGTATCGGGCTGCCGCCCGAAGAACTGCGGCTCGTGGTCCGCGAGCTCGCCGAGGCGGGCATCGACTTCATCAAGGACGACGAACTGATGGGCAACCCGCCCCATTCACCACTCGCCGATCGGGTCGCGGTCGTCACCGAGGAGCTCGACAAGGTCGCCGCCCACACCGGCCGACGGCCCATGTACGCGTTCAACATCACCGACGACCTCGACCGCATGGCCGCCAACCACGACCTGGTTCACGCGGCCGGCGGCACCTGCGTGATGGTGTGCGTGAACCTCGTCGGCTTCAGCGCCCTCGCCTGGCTGCGCGAACGCTGCGCCCTGCCCATCCACGGACATCGCGCGATGACCGGCGTCTACACGCGAGCCCCGCAACTCGGCATCGACTACGTCGCCTGGTCCAAACTCGCCCGCCTTGCCGGCGCGGATCACCTGCACACCAACGGCCTGTCCAACAAGTTCTACGAAACCGACGAGGAGGTCCTGCGCTCCATCACCGCCGTCCGTACGCCGTTCTTGGGAGGTTACGAGACTCTGCCCGTGCTCTCCTCCGGTCAGACGCCTGGGCTGGCTTCGGAGACGTACCGTCGCACCAACACAACTGACCTCCTGGTGCTTGCCGGCGGCGGGATCCACGGCCACCCGAGCGGCCCAGGCGCAGGCGTCACCGCGATGCGCGCCGCCTGGTCCGCAGCAACCTCCGGCATCCCCCTCACAGCCGCCGCCAAACAGGTCCCAGCACTACAAGAAGCCCTCGACAAGTTCGGCTCGCCGTACGACGGGTCCGGGAGTAGGCGTGGTTGAGGCGGCGTTCTACGGAGACGACTTCACTGGGTCGACGGATGCGATGGTGCAGTTCGCGCGGGTGGGTTTGCGGGCGGTGCTGCTCGTGAGGTTGCCGTCGGCATCTGAGTTGCGGGAGCTGGCTGAGCGGTACGACGTGATTGGCGTCGCCGGGATCGCGCGATCGCTGCCGCCGGACGAGCAGGAGGCCGAGCTGCGGCCGGTGTTGGAGGCGTTGCGGGATCTTGGGCCGCGGGTGCTGCAGTACAAGGTTTGCTCGACCGCGGACTCCTCCCCCACCCGCGGCAGTATCGGACGCGCACTGGAGATCGGGCGCGAGGTCTGCGGTCCTGCTGTCGTTCCCATCCTCATCGCCCAACCGGAGCTAGGCCGCTACACCGTCTTCAGCCACCACTTCGCCGCCGAAGCCGGCATCATCCACCGCCTCGATCGCCAGCCCACCATGTCCACCCACCCCTCCACCCCCATGCACGAATCCGACCTCCGCCACCACCTGTCCCACCAAACCACCCTCCCCCTGACCGCCCTCCACCTGACCGCGTACTCCAACCTCGCCACCACCGTTCAACCTCCTGCTATGCCCAGTGGGGTTGGGGCGGTGGTGCTGGATGCGTTGACGGATGCGGATCTGCGGGCGCTCGGGACGATGATTCTGCGGGACGGGCCGGCGGGTGAAGTCAGGTTCGTCATCGGGTCGGGTGGGATGTCGCGGGCGTTGGCCTTGGCGCTTCGGCCCGGTGGTGGGGCTGTTGGCTCGGGTACGTCTGGTGCGGGTGGGCCGGTGTTGGTGGTGTCGGGCAGTCAGTCGCGCCGTACTGCCGAGCAGATCGAGCACGCACGATCGGCTGGGTGGATCGTGCTGCCGTTCGCCGACGACGCACCGCGGAAGGCAGTCGCCGCCATCGCAGCAGGAGCTGATGGCGTTGTCGTGCACACGAACGAGCTGTCACCGGACAACCTCTCCCAAGTACCAGCCGGCCTTGCCGACCTGGTCCGGAAGGCCGCCGTACGCCGCGTCGTGGTAGCCGGCGGCGACACGTCAGGCCAGGTACTGCGCCAGCTCGACGTCACCGCGTTGGAGCTGGCGCGATCCCTCTGCCCCGGCGTACACCTCTGCCACGCAACCTCGCCGTACCTCGACGAAGTCCTCCTGAAACCCGGCCAGCTCGGCCCCGTCACCCTGTTCACGGACTTCCAGCTCAGCGGCGGGCTTGTCCCACTCCGCGGTGGCGGTCGGTGACGAGTGCATAATGCTGCGTGTTGACTCGTCCGGGTCTGCACGGGGGCGGCGCCGATCATCGGCACGCCAGACGAGATGAGGTCCTGTGGTGCGTCGTCCTGTTTTCGCCAGCCTGCTCGGCCTGGCCCTCGTGGCGGTGGCCGGGCCGATGACGGCGTCGGCCGCGCCCGCAGCGACTTCAGCCCCTGGTGACTTCTACCAAGCGCCGTCGCCGCTACCCGCTGGGCGCCCCGGCACGGTGATCCGTACCCGGCCCGCGACAGTCCTCGCGACCGCGCTCACGGCGAAGGCCACGACGATCATGTACCACTCGCGCGACGCGCAGAACGCGGACATCGCGGTGACCGGCACGGTCTTCACACCAACGCTGCCGTGGCTGGGCCGTGGCTCGCGGCCTTGGGTGAACCTCGCGGTCGGTACCCAGGGCATGGGTCAGCAGTGCGCGCCGTCGAAGCAGTTCGTCGCCACGACCGAGCAGGAACTCGAACCCGTCGAGCTCCTGCTGGCGAACGGTTGGGGTGTCGTGGTCAGCGACTACGAGGGCTACACCGCCGGCTCCACTCCCACCTATGTCGCGGGAGTCTCCGAGGCACACACGGTGCTCGACATGGCCCGTGCGGCTGCCTCCGTCCCGGGAACGGGCATCTCGGCGGGGACCCGCTGGGCCACGATGGGCTACTCGCAAGGCGGCGGCGCGTCGAGCTGGGCGGCGTCGCTGGCTCCTTCCTACGCGCCCGAGCTCAACCTGGTCACCGACGTATCGGGTGGCGTGCCGGCCGACGTCCGAAACGTCGCCGAATCTCTGGACGGCAGCCTCATCGGCGAAGGCCTGCAGCTGTACGCGCTGATCGGCCTGCAGCAGGCCTATCCCGGCCGGTTCCCACTGGACGAGGCGCTCAGCGTCGAAGGCAGGGCCACCGTGGCGTCGGTGAAGACGCAGTGCGTCGTGCAGACGCTGGCCAGCTTCCCGTTGAAGAGGTTCAGCGACTACTCCACCGGCCAGACGATCCAGCAGTTCAACACACGGCCCGACGTCGCCTCCGTGTACGCGGAGAACGACCTGAGCACCCGGCCCGCTCCCACCGTGCCGGTGTTTCAGTATCACGCGGCCCTGGACGAAATCGTTCCCATCGGCCAGGCACGCGCGCTCAACCAGACCTGGTGTGCGAAAGGCACTCGCATGGTCTTCTCCGTCGTCCCCGGAGACCACATCACCGGCGAGACCACAGGCCTGCCCGGCGCGGTCTCCTGGCTGGCCGACCGCTTCGCCGAGCGGCCGCTGCAGACCACCTGCTGAGAGCACCGACCTGGGCATGCCGGTGATTTGTCGCTGACACCCACCGCGGGGCGTTCCCTAGTCGGCCAGAGGCGCGGTCGCAAGTGCCGTGGCCGTATGCACTACTGGAGTGGACGCCGCTGGATACGGCGCCGGAGCCAGTCCGAGGAGTGCTTAGCGTCGTTCACGACAACGTCGCCTGGCTACGGCAGGTCGTGAACGACACCGGACCCGAGCCCTGGCCAGGGAGCCGCCGCTAACCCCAATGCTGTTCGATTAACGGCCTGGGCCGGCTGTCAATCCCTTAGTGGGAAAGAAATCGTCGGCATATGCACATTTGTTTCCCAACAGGCCGTCACACACTCCGCCTCACGGGAGGACGACCGTCGGAGTTGCCTCACCGGCTCAAGTGGGGAGGCTCACGGCGAGGCGTGGCCGGGATTGGGCTGCGGATAACCCTGCGAAGGTGCGAATTCAGAAGGATGCGCAGTTCTCGGTGCGTTGGCTGTCCGCCGCTGCGGAGGTCAGTCTGAAGTTCTCGACCGGGGAGTGTGGGGTGTCGAGGACCTCGACGGTTCGGGGGCTGAGCGTACGGCGAGGTTGGTGACGGTGATGTCGCGTACGACGGGAGCGTGGCCGCCGAACTGTTCCGGCTCGGCGTGCCGCGTGTTGATCAGCACCGCTGAGGTGGTGACGGTGTCGACGGCAACGTTCTCCACGGTGATGCGCTCGATCACGCCACCGCGCGAGGAGTTCGTCTTGATCCGGAGCGCATGATCGACGGATCCGGTGACGCGGAGGTCTCGGGCGCGGACGTCCTGGACGCCGCCGGACGCCTCGCTGCCGATGGTCAGGGCGCCGTGGCCGGCCGTGAAGCGGCAGGATTCGATGAGGATGTTGCGGGACGGGCGGCCTGCGCGGCGGCCGTCGGCGTCGCGGCCGGACTTGATGGCGATGCAGTCGTCGCCGGTGGTGAACGAGCAGCCGGTGATGACGACGTTCTCGCAGGAGTCGGGGTTGCAGCCGTCGTTGTTCGGGCCGAGGGAGTCGACGGTGATCCCGCGGACGAGTACGTCGGTGCAGAAGACCGGGTGTACCACCCACATCGGGGCGTTCACGATGCGTACGTCTTCGATGCGCACGCGACGGGAGGTGTGCGGCTGGATGAAGCTCGGGCGGAAGCCGTGACCGGGTTCGAACGTGCGGTCCTCGACGGGAACGTCGGCTTCGACCATGCGGAGCAGGCGCTCCCAGTCGGTGCGCGGGCGGGTGCTGCTCCACCAGTTGGCTGTGCTCGCACCGCCGTCGAGGGTGCCGGTGCCGGTGATCGCGATGTCGGTTTCGTCGTACGCGTAGATGAGAGGTGAGTGGCTGAAGCACTCGATTCCTTGCCAGCGGGTGCGGACGATCGGGTACGCGGTCGGGTCGGTGTGGAACCGGAGCGTTGCGCCGGCGGACAGGTGCAGTTCGACGTTGCTGCGCAGCCGGATCGGCCCGGTGACGAATTCACCGTCGGGTACGACGACACGCCCGCCGGTGAGCGCACACGCATCGATCGCCTCCGCAATCGCCCCAGTGCAGTCCGAGCCGGTGCGAGCCCCGAAGTCGGCGATCTGATAGTCGGTCATGGGAGAGCTTGGATGCGGAGGGCGTTGGCGAGCGGGACGGCTATGACCCAGCTCGGGTTCCAGGTGTTGGTGTGGCCTCGGCGCTGCCAGTGGGTTTGGAAGACGGCTTCGCCTTGTTCGCCGGGAAGGGGGAAGTTCCAGTCGTCCGGAGCAGCGGCGACGGTTTGGCTCAACGCGTGGAGGGTGGTTCGCGCGGCAGCGACGTACGCAGGGCGGTTGGTGGTCAGGCCGAAGGAGAGGAGTTCGTACGTCGGGAAGAACGCGTCGAGGTGGTGGTTCTGGACGCTGACGGTCGGCCAGCCGATCGCGTTGAAGCCGGCGGCGTGAAGGGGCGAGTCCTCGTCCTGTTCCGGGGACCAGACGTACACCCAGGTGAGAAGCCAGTCGGCGGCGACTTCGCACCAGGTGGCGTACAGCGGGTCGCCTGTGCGGCGGAAGAGTTCGTAGGCGGCCATGAAGTAGTACATGCCGGCTTCTTTGTCCTCGCAGGCCGCGTCCAGGGTGGAGCGGGAGAACGGGCGGTCGAAGGTGCGTGCATGCTGGTCGTGGTACCGGGACAGCCAGACGGTTGCTTCTGACAACAGTTCGGGAGAGTCCAGGACCGACGAGGCCTTCAGAGCGGCCAGTACGCACGGGATGCCCGCCGAGGAGACCGTCGTCGCAGCCGGAATGCCGTCGAGTCGCCATCCGACCGGAAAGATCCCGTCAGCCAACTGAGCGGTGCCGCGGAGGAAGGTCATCGCTTCTTCGAGGGCGTTGAGCCACGACGGCGGGACGGGTTCGTCGTGATCGCGGAAGAGGGTGACGATGTCGGTCAGGTCGCTGATTGTCTCGCCGTACGCTCGGCTGGAGACCATAGGGCGGTTGCCGGTGCGGAAGCTGGTCCAGCGGCGGGTGCTGACCTGGTAGGCGTTGTGGCGCAGGCCCGGGGTCGGTGTCGGGCTGCCGGCTAAATAGAACTCGACGGCCGCACGGCAGCGGTCGATGCGCAGCTGGTCCCGGGTGTTGAAGCCGACCTGGGCGTCGCACCAGGCGAGCTTCAGCGCCTGGCCCGTCCAGCCGTACATGAAGTGCCGAGACTTGCGCGGCCCGTTGCCGGGGACGTCGCTGAACTTGGTGTACCCGGCGACGGTCCCGGACCGGTACCACCGGTTGTCCAGGGCAACAGTCTTCAACGTGATGAGCTCGTCGACAGCCAAGCCGGGTGAGCCAGCGGCGGTGAACAGGGTGCGGACACTCTCGACGAGGTGCCGGAACGCGTGACCGCGGAGCTCCTGCCGTCCCCAGTCGAGGACCAGGTGCTGGGTGTAGACCTCACCGGGGCGCAGCGTGAGGTAGCCGTCGTCGGTCGCCTCGGTCTCCGCCTTGCTGACGTACCGGACGTCCTGCTTGCCGTCGAACATCAGTACGCCGCTGAGTGCCGAGATCACCGGACCGTCCTGCCGGATCGCGCCGAGCGAGCCGTACCGGACCTGGCCGTCGCCCGCGCGGCGTGCCTGCGGGCGCGAGATGACCGACAGCCAACGGCGTTCGCGACCCTCGCGCCATTCGAGGTTGGCGCCGGGGATCGGAAGCCGGTCCTCCTCGGCGACGAAACCGCCGCCAGGGGTCGGGCCGATCCGCGGCACGGCGCGGGCCGGATCGGCGGACGGGTTGTCGTTGTAGATCAGGCCGGGGACGGTGAGCTGGCTGTCCTTCACTCTGCCGAGGTCGAGCAACAGCCCGACGGCGAGGTCGGCGACGCGGCGCTTGCTCGTGTTGCGCCAGCAGAGCTCGAGGTTCAGCCGGTCGCCGTCGTCGAACGCCAACCGCACCTCGACCGCGAGCGGTCCGGTCCGGCAGCCCGCCCGGTGTTCGCCCGGCCGCCGCGAGATCCACCACCCGTCGGGACACGTCAGCGGGCTGGGCTGCCAGGGGCGACCGGCCGAGCAGGTGAGGAGGTCGCCCAGCGGGCGTTCCAGGTAGACCGGCCCGTCGACCTGGCCGAACTCGAGCACCACACCGTCTGGTGTGCGACGCAACGAAGCCCGGCGCGGACCAGACGTCAGCGCGGGCATCAGGACGCCCGGCGGATCTGAATGGCCTGGTACTGCGTGCCGGGCAGCCGAACCGTCAACGTGCCCGCACCAGCGACGCTCTCGCGAGTACGGCGTACCGAGTGGTTCCACACATCCAGTACGTCGACGTCGTACTCGCCCTCGGGTAGTGAGAACGTCCGGTCCGGGAACTGGTGCTCCCCGAGGTACTGGAGGTAGTACGAGCCAGGCACCGCGAGCGTAGGGGCGTCGCGGTAGTCGTCGATCGGCTCCACACCGTCGGGCAAGTCGTCGAGCACCTCCCGCAACAGTCGCAGCCGTTGCGCGACGACACCAGTGGGCCGACTGCCGCCGTCCGACCACGGCACCACACTCACGGATGACGGGTCGACGTACCACTCGCCGTGCGTCACGTAGGCCCCGCGAACCGTCCCCTCCCAGATGCGGGTCAGCATCTCCTCAGGCCGGAGGCTGGTGTCGGGGGTAGTGCCGTTCCCTTCGTGGCCACATGCATCAACGAAGACGGGCTTGGCGTGGGCCAGGCGCAACGCGGACACACCACGGAGGTTCTCCATCCGGACACTCAGGTGAGTCAGCCAGGGCGGTCCTGGATCGGTTGCCTCGTGCATCGAGATCAGGTGCTGGCTGGAGTCGAGCTCCGCGATCAGCTCGGCCAACTCCCGCGACCTGTCAGCGGACTCCAGGCACCAGGTGACGTTCCGATAGGCGGCCAGCCGGTTCACGACGGCACGAACAACAGACGGGTCCGTCGGCAGGACGATGTCAGCCACGATCTCGGCGGCCAGCAGGTCACGGACCTGGTCCTCGATGCCGTCGGACACCCGCAGCCGGACGCGGTTGAACGGCGAGGCCGCGAGCGCCGAGCGCGCGGCAGCCCACTGCGCTGGATCACCGAACCACATGGTCGTGAGCGGGTGGTACGGCGTACCATCCGCCCAGCGCAACGTGGTGCCGGAACGACGGACAGGGCCACGCGACGTGGCGGGCGTGCACTCCAAAGTCCCGCCGTCGTACGACCAATCGCCTTCCAGATCAGGGCTGTAGCGGACGACCCACCCGTCGTCCGACTGGAACGGTTCAGCGTAAGCGGTGGCGCCGGACGTGTGGCGGAAGAGCACGCCGTCCGGTCCGGGCACAGGTAGTTCGAGCACGTCCCAGCGTGCTACTGACGTCATCGGGTCCCTCTCAGGGCGAGGTACGGGGTGGCGGGCAGTGGGATCTGGCTCGGGCCGGAGTACTCGGCCAGCGGGGTGATGGTCATCGCCCGCGTGTCGATCAGGTCGAAGTGGAAGGGCGAGCCGTGCGGCAGGTCCAGCTCGACAGCGGACGGCTGCCGGTCGCCGAGGTAGTGCAGGACGCAGCGGTCCGCGTCGACCTCACCGTCCGGCTGCCGCGGCAGCCCGGCGAACACGGCCCGGAGGAAGTCGATCCGCTCCGGGCTCTCGCCGTACAGCCGGCCGCCGATCGAGATCCACGCGCGGGTCTCCCGGTCGACGAACGACTCGCCGTGCCCGACGTACCCGCCGAGCGACATGCCCTGCCAGAACCGGTGCACCATCTCGTCCGCGGTCAGGTTCCCCCAGCGCCGGCCGGCGTTGCCCTCGTAACCGATCTCGTCGATCACGACCGGCTTCGGGCAGTCCTTCCAGGCGGCGACCTCGGCGCCGTCCCAGTGCTGCACGCTCTGGTGGGTGATCCACGGCTTGGTGAAGTCGTACGGCGTGAAGACCTCGTACATCTTGGTCCCGTTGTGGATCGACCGCAGCCGCTGGTACGGGTCGTACCGCTGCACCAGCTGCAGCAGCCGGTCCCAGTCCGCGATCGTCTTCTCGTGGTTGAAGTCGTACTCGTTCGACAACGACCACCAGACGTTCCGGTACGCCGCCAGCCGCGCGACGACGTACCGCAGATAGGCCGCGTCCTGCGCCGGGGTCATCCGGTCGAAACCCCACACGCCGCGGTCGTACGGGTGGAACAGGATCAGGTCCGCCTGGACGCCCAACGCCAGCAGATCGGCGACGCGCCCCTCGAAGTGCTGGAAGAAGACGGGGTCGAAGCGCTCGACGTCGACCTCTCCCGGGGTGGATCCAGGATCGCCGGGTCTCGTTCCGGCGAACGGTGTGCGCTCGGGGCGCATCCCGTCCGTGGGGAGCAGGCACATCCGCACCTTGTCGAAAGGTGCTGAGCGCAACGACTCCAGCGTCAGTTCCTGGAGCTCTTTCGACTCGTACGTCCAGTGGTAACAGGTCGTCCCGATGCAGTCGTACCGGGCGCCGTCGGCGTACGAGAAGTGGTGCCTGCCGAGGACGTCGACCGGCCCGTGGTTCCCGGGCCCCGGCGGGGAGCACACGAAGCTCCCGCGCCGGCCGTCGAGCTCGGGTGCCGAGCTCGAGGTGATGTACGACCACTCCCCCTCCCGGTCCGGCGAGAACCGCGCCCGGTACGTCCCGTCGCCGTCGTAGAAGCCGTCGACGGTCACCATCCGGTTCCGGAACTGGTACGTGACCTGGAACTCGACATCTGCGAACGGGTTGCCGTCTGCAGGACCGGTCAGGGTGAGCTCGTGCAGGCCCCACTTCTCCGGGGCGGCGGGGTGGGCAAATCCAATGCCGCTCATGGCAATCGGTCTCCTGCCTGGATCCACTTGGGCGCCAGGATCACGTGCTTGATGGTCTTGCGCAGGTACGAGTACGCGACATGCAACTGCCCGTCGCGGGTCTGCAGCAGCGTCGGGTACGAGTAGCCGAACTCGTTCTCGCGGTACTCCTCGTCCTGCACCTGCAGGTTCCGCCAGTACGGCCAAGTAGCGCCGTCGTCCTCGGACAGTGCCAGCGTGAGCGGGGTCCGCAGGGTCTTCCGGCGTACGCCGCCCTGGCCGTCGTCGACCCAGCGGAACTGGTCACGCTCCGCCGACGAGTCGTTGAACACCATGACGAGCCGTCCGTCGGCCAGCCGCAGCACCTGGACCGCCGAGTTGTTGTTCGGCAGGGTGGTGCGCTCCGGCGAGGTCCAGGTCCGGCCGTTGTCCTTCGACACCGACCGGTGGATGCGGTCGGCGGCACGGCTACGGAAGTACCCGACGAGCTCGCCGGGCGACAGCTCGACGACGCTCATCTGCACCTGCCCGACCGCGTCCGGCAACTCCACCGCCGACCAGGTCTCGCCCTGGTCGGCGCTGAGCTGGAGGACGGTCCGCTCGGCGGTCTTGTCGCAGTCGTACGCCGGAAGCAACCAATCACCGTTGCTCAACACGACAACCGGGTTGCGGATGAACGACCCCAGGTGATCGAACAGCACCTCGCTCCGCTCCCACGAGAGCCCGCCGTCGTGCGACACCCGGCGGATCACGCGCGAGGTCGATTGGTCATGCGGCTCGTTGGAGGTGTGCAGCAACCAGACGTCGTCGTCCGGGGTCACGAACAACAGTGGGTTCTGTTCGGAGCGGTGCGGATCCGACGAGAGCTGCTCGGGCGGCAGCCAGGTGTCGGTGCCGGCGGGGAGGCGGGACAGGACGATGTTGGTGTCCGGCTCGCCCTCCCCCGGGCCGTTGAACCAGGCGCACAGCAGGTCGCCGTTCGCCGTCTCGACCAGCGTGGCGGCGTGGCTGTCGCCGGGATGGATGGTGGGCAGGAGGGCCGCACCCTCACGGATGCGGCCGTCGAACCTGGAATCGATCACCATGCCATCACCAGGTCAGCCCACGGGCGACCTGCGCCTTGATGTAGTCGGGGATGTCCTGCGTCTCGGTGACCAGCAGCGACGAGTCGACGTCCATGCCGTCCTTGAGCACGTGCTGCCGGAACACCTTGTAGAGCGGGATGTCCCAGTACTCGGTGTTCTGGTAGTTCTTGACGACCGCGTTCTCGCCCCAGTACACGGCCGACGTGTCGATGGCCGCCAGCTCCGGGATCGCCGTACCGAACGCGTTCACGACGGCGTCGGTCTTCAGCACCGCCTTCATGCCGTACGACGAGATACGGGTCTGCATCTCCTCCGACACCAGGTACTTGATCACGTCGAGCGCCTGGTCCTTGTGCTGCGACTGCGGCGGGATGAAGGCCGCGCGGGTGTCCGGCTGGTAGATCGTGTTGGAGCCGCGGGACAGCACAGGCATCGAGGTGACGCCGATCTTCACGCTCTTCGCCCACTCGGCGAACTGGGCCGCGTCGTCCTCCTCGATGTAGTACGAGCTGAGCGCGTAGGCGTTCAGCTTCGACAGGTTGTTCACCGCCATCGCGAGGTGGCCGGGGAAGCTCATGTCGCCCTTGAAGAAGTCGTCCACCGTGGTGAAGTTGTTCCGCGGGATCATCAGGAACCGGTACAGGTTGTTCGCGACCGACTTCCACTCCGCGTTCGTCAGGTTGACCTTGACGTCCTCCGGCGCCGGCTGCTCGCTCGAACCGGGCACGAACGGGTAGAGCCCGAGCTGGTTCATCGCGAGGTAGTTGTCCGGGTGCTGCATGTAGCCCTTGTAGTGGTGGATCCCGTCCTGCCGGGTGAGCTTCTGGGCCAGCTTGTAGACGTCGTCGTACGTCGAGCCCACCGCCGGGTACTTCACACCGAACTTGTCGAAGATCAGCTTGTTGTAGAACAGCAGGCTCTCGTCGATCCACAGCGGGACGCCGTACAGGCCGCCGTCGGAGCGGGACTTGATCTGCTCGACCGAGCCGACGTTCAGCTTGGTCAGGTCGATGCCGGCGCCCTGCACCAGCGACGTGATGTCCTGGGTCCAGCCGAGCGGCTCGAGGTCCCGGTCGATCCGCAGCCGCGGGTCCTCCAGGATCAGGTCCGGCACCCGGCCGGCCTTGGCGATGTCCTCGTACCGGATCGGGTAGTCCCAGGTGGCGTACTTCAGTTTGATGTTCGGGAACTTGGCCCGGATCGCGTCGCCGAACACGGCGTCGAAGTACCGGTGCGCCTCGCGGCCGTTGTCGTTGCCGCCGAGCTCGAACGGCTTGAAGTTGGCGGCGAACACGAACAGCTCGTCGTCGGCGACCGAGAACGGCACGTTGTACTTGTTCGGGATGTCCACAACACCGGCCGCGGACTGCGCAGCTGCGCGCGGGATCGCGCTGGTCGAACTGGCGTCCGCGGGGGAAGTTTGCAGAGCACCGCCGAACGCGGCGAGTCCACCGATCAGGGCGCCGTTGCGTAACAGTCCACGACGGGACATGTTTCCTTCAGACATGGTTGACCTTTCCTACGGGGCGGTGGTGTCCATCAGGACACCCTTCAGGTCGAGCTGCTCGGCGAGGTGGCACGCGACTTTGCGGCCACCGATCTCGCGCAGCTGCGGGACTTCGGTCGCACACCGGGCTTCGGCGTACCCGCACCGGGGATGGAACGGGCAGCCGGCCGGCACCTTGGACGGATCCGCGATCTCGCCGAGCAGCTTGATCCGCTCGCGTTGCCCGCGGGAGGCGGGATCGGGATCCGGTACGGCGCTGAGCAGCGCCTCGGTGTACGGGTGCAGGGGCTTGGAGTAAAGCTCTTCGGTCGACGCGCTCTCGACGAGCTTGCCGACGTACATCACCGCGACGTCGTCGGCGACGTGCTCGACGATGCCGAGGTCGTGGGAGACGAACAGGTAGGTGAGGCCGGACTCCTCCTGCAGATCGCGCAGCAGGTTGAGGATCTGCGCCCGGACGGAGACGTCGAGTGCGCTGACCGCCTCGTCGGCGACCACGAGCCGCGGGTTGGTGGCAAGGGCCCGTGCGATCACGACGCGCTGCCGCTCGCCACCGCTGAACGCGTGCGGGTAGCGGTGCGCGTACTCCGCTCGGAGTCCGACGCGACGCAGCAGCGAGGCGACCTTGTCGTCGATCTCGTCGCGTGAACCCGCGTCCTGGACCCGCAGCGGCTCGGCGATGATGTCGCGCAGCGTCTTGCGCGGGTCGAGCGAGGAGTGCGGGTCCTGGAAGATCAGGCGGACCTGCGCACGGTACGGCTTCAGCTGCTTCTCGCTCAGCGCCGCCAGGTCGACACCGTCGAACATGATGCTGCCCGAGGTCGGCTCGTACGCGCGGACGATGCAGCGGCCGAGGGTCGTCTTGCCGCAGCCCGACTCCCCCACCAGCCCGAGAGTCCGGCCGGCCTTGATCGACAGGTCGACACCGTCGACCGCCTTCACGAAGCCGCGGTTCCGCCCGAGAAACCCGCCATGCAACGGAAAGTGCATGGTCAGGCCTTTAGTCTCCAGCACACTCATCGATCCTCCTCGCCGTACAGCAGGCACGCCACGTCGATCTCGTCGCTGCGCACCCGCGTCGGCACAGTCACGTCGCACTTCCCGGCCATGAACGCGTCGCAGCGCGGATGAAAGCGGCATCCGGTCGGACGCTCGTACGGCGGCGGCACGGTTCCGCGTACGGCGACCAGCCGGTCCTGACCGCGCTGACCCAGCCGCGGCACCGAGCGCACCAGCGCCTGCGTGTACGGATGCTTGGGATGACTCAGTACGGCGGATGCGGGCCCCTGCTCGACCACTGCGCCGAGGTACATCACCGCGACCTCGTCGGCGACCTGCGCCGCGACCCCGAGGTCGTGGGTGATCAGCATGATCGCCATCCCGAACTCCTGCTGGAGATCCTGCAGCAGGTCGAGGATCTGCGCCTGCGTGGTGACGTCGAGCGCGGTCGTCGGCTCGTCCGCGATCAGCAGCCGGGGGCGGCAGGACAGCGCCATCGCGATCATGGCGCGCTGCCGCATGCCACCACTGAGCTGGAACGGGTACGAGTCGACGCGGCGCTTCGGGTCCGGGATCCCGACCCGGTCGAGCATCTCGATCGCGCGGTCGCGGGCTTCCTGTTTGCCGACTGATCCGTGCAACCGGACGGCCTCGATGATCTGGTCGCCGATCGTGTGCACCAGGCTCAGCGACGCCATCGGCTCCTGGAACACCATCGCGATGTCGGCCCACCGGACCTGCCGCAACCGCTTGTCCTTCGCGGCCAGCAGGTCGAGCGGCTTCGCGCCCGGTGCGTCGTCGTACAGCAGGATCTCGCCGCCGACGATCCGGGCCGGCTTCTCCACCAGCCGCAGGATCGACCGCGCGGTGACGCTCTTGCCGCAGCCGGACTCACCGACCACGGCCAGCGTGCGGCCGCGGGGTACGGACAGGCTGACACCGTCGACGGCCTTCACGACACCGTCACCGAGCTCGAAATGGGTCCTGAGCTCGCGAACTTCGAGAAGAGGTTGCATGTCAGGTCCTCACTTGTAGGGATCCGCGGCGTCGCGGAGACCGTCGCCGACGAAGTTCATGGCGAGTACGACGACCACGACCGCGAGGCCCGGGGTCAGCAGCCACGGGGCGGTGGCGACCGCGCGGATGTTCTGCGCGCCCTCGAGCAGCACACCCCAACTGACCGCGGGCGGCTGCAGACCGAGGCCGAGGAACGACAGGCTGGTCTCGGCGAGGATCATCCGCGGCACCGCCATCGAGATCGACGCGATGATGTGGCTGGCGAACGACGGCACCATGTGGCCGAAGATGATCCCGGTCCGCCCGACGCCGTCGAGCCGGGCCGCCATCACGAAGTCCTCCTCGCGCAGGCTCAGGAACCGGCCGCGGACGTCCCGTGCCAGTCCGGTCCAGCCGATCAGCGACAGGATCACCGTGATCGCGAAGTACCTGGTCAACGGCCCCCAACTGCCGGGCAGTGCCGCCGACAGCGCCATCCACAACGGCAATGTCGGGACCGACATGATGAACTCGATGATCCGCTGGATGATGTTGTCGACCCGGCCGCCCACGTAGCCGGAGATGCCGCCGATCAGCATGCCGAGCAGGAAACTCGCGAACACGCCGACGAGACCGATCGACAGGGACACCCGGGCGCCGTGGATCAGCCGGGACAGCAGGTCCCGGCCGGACTGGTCGGAGCCGACCAGGAAGAACGCCTCGCCGGCCTTCGTCGGGCCGATCAGGTGGATGTTCGACTTGATCGGGCCCAGGATCGAGTACTCGTCGCCGCGCACGAACCACCCGACGTCGACGATCTTCGACTTGTCGACGGTGAAGGTCTGCTCGAACGTCTCTTGGTTGCGCGTCGACGAGTACCCGTACACGAACATCCCGTGCTCGGCCGAGATGTGCACCCGCTGCGGCGGGGCGTAGGGCAGCGCGGTGTGCGCGGTGTCGGCGCTGGCCGGCGCGAAGAAGCCGGCGAAGACCGCCATGAAGTAGATCGGGATCAGCACGATCAACCCGATCAGCGCCAGCCGGTGCCGGCGGAACTGCCGCCACATCAGCCGCCACTGCGGCAGCGCGCCGTGGTCGCGCAGGCTCTTCACGACCTCCTGCGGGGCCTCGTGCTGAGTATCGGGGGCGATCGCCTCGGTCTGCTGGACCATTCAGATCTATCCCTTCTGGAACCGGGTGCGGATCCGCGGATCCCACCAGGCCAGTGCGAGGTCGCTGAGCATCGTGCCGATCACGGTCAGCGTGCTGAGGATCAGCACGAAGCTGCCGACCAGGTACATGTCCTGGCTCTTCACCGCGCCGAGCAGCAGCGGGCCGCTGGTCGGCAGGCTCATCACGACCGACACGATCGTCTCGCCGCTGATCAGGCCGGGCAGCAGCCAGCCGACCGTGCTGAAGAACGGGCTGAGCGACATCCGGACCGGATACTTGAGCAGCAGCTTCCACTCCGGCAGGCCCTTCGCGCGGGCGGTCGCGACGTACGGCTTGTGCAGTTCGTCGAGCAGGTTCGCCCGGGTGATCCTGATCAGTCCCGCCGTACCGGCGACCCCGACTACCACGATCGGGACCCACAGATGGGAGATCAGGTCGAGCAGCTTGCCCAGGTTCCAGGCCGCGTCGGCGTACTCCGGTGAGAACAGTCCGCCGACGCTCTGGCCGAAGTACCGGAACCCGATGTACATCATCACCAGCGCGAGCATGAACTCCGGGACGGCCATCCCGATGAAACCGAGGAAGGACGCCAGGTAGTCGCCGCCCGAGTACTGCCGCAGCGCGCTGTAGATGCCGATCGGGAACGCGATCGCCCAGACGAACAGCAGACTCGCGATCGACAGCACCATCGAGAGCAGTACCCGGTTGCCGATCAGGCTGGCGACCGACTGGTTCCAGGCGAACGACTGCCCGAGGTCACCGTGCAGCACCACTCCCTTGATCCAGGTGAGGTACTGCACGATGAACGGCTTGTCGAGCCCGTAGTGCCGCTTGAGCTCGGCGATCTGCGAGTCCGGGATGTCCTGGCCGCGGGCCTCCGCGTTCGCGATCACCGTGGTGGTGTAGTCGCCCGGCGGCAGTTTGATGACCACGAAGGTGACGAACGAGATCGCCGCCAGCGTGATGAGCATCCAGACCAGGCGCCGGGCCACGAACCGCAGCATTACTGTCCGATCGCGAACTGCTCGGGGTGGACGATGCCCGGGGCCACCGACTCGCTCATCTTCTCCGGCACGTTGTGGAAGTCGTTCTTCACGACGCCGTACGTGTTCGGCACCGAGCTGAGGCCGATGTAGTAGAACTGGTCGGCCGCGATCTGCAGGATCTGCTTGCCGAGCTCGAGCGTCTTCGCCGGGTCCGGCTCCTGCCGCGCCTGGGTGAACAGCTCCATCTGCTTCTGGATCTCGGCCGGCGGCTTCACGCCCTCCTCGCCCTTCGACTGGTACCACTGCGCCCAGCCGATGCCGTACCGCGCGCTGCCGTCGTTGGTCGGCACCCAGTAGTGGTCACCGCCGGTGCCGGTCGGCAGGACGAACGTGCCGCAGGTCCAGGTCCCGGCGTCGTGGTCGTTGGCCTTGACCCGTTCCTTGTAGAGGTCCTCGCTGACCGCCTGGGTGCGCAACTCGATGCCGACCGCGGCCCAGCGCTTCTTGACGAACTCGATCGCCTCGACGTGGTCCGGGAACGATTCGCTCACCAGTACGGTGACCGACACCGGCTTCCCGTCGGCGCCGAGCCGCTTGCCGTCCGGCGACTTCTTCGTCAGCCCGGCCGCGTCCAGGTGCTGGTTCGCCTTCGCGGCGTCGAACTCCAGGAACTGCGTGGCGAGCTGCTCGTTGTAGTACGGCGAGTCCTTCGGCGGAGCGCCCTGCCACGGCTCGCCCTGACCGGCGTAGACCGCGTCGATGACCTCCTTGCGGTTGATCGCGTGCGAGAGGCCGGCCCGGAACTCCTTGTTCGAGAACAGCGCCCGCTTGACCGGGTCCTTGTGGGTCATGTTGAGGCCGAGGACCATCGTGTTGGTCAGCTGGGTCGGCACCTCGAAGATCTTGTAGCCGCCCTTCTCCCGGTTCTGCGCGACAACCGGCTTGTTCTGCGGCGTCCCGAAGTTCCGGTACTGCATGCCGAACTCGCCGTTCATCACCTTGAGCAGCTCGACCTGGGCGTCCTGGACGACCTCGACGCGGCAGTTGTCGATGTACGGCAACTGGCGGCCCTGGTCGTCGACCTTCCAGTAGTACGGGTTCCGGGTCAGGGTGACCGCAGAGCCCTTGCCGAGCGTGGTGGTCACCTTCCACGGCGCCAGCGTCGGCTGCTCCGCGTTCGTCCACGGGTTCTGCTTCTGCGCGAACAGGTCGGTCCAGCTGCCGACGCCGGCCTTCTTCGCCAGCGCGTTCGCGTTCTTGTTGTACTTCAGGTGGAACTGCTGGAAGTAGTGCTTCGGCAGCAACATCCCGTAGGCGCCTTCACGCTCGAAGATCGCGTCGGCGATCTGCACGAGCAGCGACGGCTGCGGCGAGCTGTAGGTCATCTTGATCGTGCGCTCGTCGACCTTCTCGACCTTCGCGATCTTGCCCGTGTCCGGCGACATGAAGGCGTCGTACAGGCCGTCCGGGTGCAGCCCCTCGTCGCACTGCACCTCGAGGATCGTGAACATCAGGTCGTCCGCCGTACACGGCTTGCCGTCGGACCACTTCAGGCCCTCGCGCAACGTGAACGTGTAGACCTTGCTCTCGGCATCGACCGTGTACTCGGCGACGTTTGCCTCGATCTCGTCGTACCCGGGCTTGCCGACCTTGTCGGGCTTCCAGCGCAGCAGCGGCTCGTAGCGCATCGCGTACCACAGCCACTGGGTGTCCTCCTGGGTCAGCATCGCCGACCGCCAGGTTCCGCCGTACTGTGCCTTGCCCTCGAGGGGCTTGATCACCGGCGGATTCTTCGGCAACCGCTCCGCCAGCGGAGGCAGGGAGCCCTTGTCCACCAGCGCTTTCAGCATCGGCGACTCCTTCTCGCCGGCCACCGCGGCCTGTGCGCCGGAGCCTGCCGGCTTGGTGTCGAAGAAGCCGCACCCAGGGATGGTCGCCACGGCCAGGAGGCCGAGACCGCCCTGCAGCAGCCGACGCCGGTCGATCATGCGTTCTGACATGTCATTTACCTCACTGCTGCTCGAGCGTGATGTTGCTGAACTGCGCGGTCCCGTAGTCGACAAGGGCGTTGTCGACCCTGCCGCCGTCGATCGCGAACCCGATGTAGAAGGAGCGGCTCGGCATCATGATCTTTTCGTAGCCGAAGCGGTCCCACTTGACCTGATCAGTGGAGATGAAGGCCTCGAACTCGACCTCTCTGGCCTGCGGGCGCTCGCGCCGGAGCAGCCGCAGCCAGTACACCTTCGTAGGGTCCAGGTAGCTCCCGTCCCACGGCCACGGGCCGACACTCGGCACCGAGCCGTCGGTCTGGATCCGGATCGCCTGCGCCTTCATGCCACCGTCGTCGGTGGCGGTCGGCGCGGCGCTCGCGTTGTCGTTGACCGTGCCGTACCCGCCCGCGACACCGAAGCCGATACCGCCGTACATGTACGGCGCGGCCGGGTCCAGCGAGTCGCGGATCATCAGGCCCGCGGTGAGTCCGTTGGCGATCTTGCTGAGCTGGTCCAGCCGCGCGGTGATCCGCGTGACCGCACCCGCACCGCCGACCTGGAGCTTGCGGTACACGTAGTGGAAGTTGCTCGTCCGCCCGTAGATCCGGCCGGAGCCCTTGATCGTCAGCACGCCACCGTCCAGGCTGCCGGAGCCCGGCACCCGCGGCTTCCCGATCGACGCCGACGTCCAGCCCGGCGTACCCAGCTGCTTGTTGACATGCACCTGGACAGCGGTCGACTGGGTCGCCGTACCGTTCTTGTCGGTGGCCCGGGCGCTGATCCAGTAGGAGCCGTCGGCAACGTTCTTCCACTGGATCTGGTACGGCGCACTCGTCGCAGCGCCGACGATCTGGTCGCCGACGAAGAACTCGACCTTGGCGAGCTGCCCGCCCTTCGCGGCGGACGCGTCTGCCTCGATCGTCACGGTCGGCGCGGTGCGGCCGGCAACCGTCGCGTTCTGCGCCGGGCTGGTGATCCGGACGGCAGGGTTGCCGACCGGATCCGGGACCAGCGAGTTGAGGTAGTTCTCCAGATAGGTGTAGCCGTTCGGCGCGATCTTCTGCGCGTCCGACGGGTCGTTCGGCTCGAGGCCGTTGGCCTTCTCCCACCAGTCCGGGATGCCGTCGTGGTCGGAGTCCACCGGCGCCTCGGTCTGGACGAGCTCCGGGTAGCCGCCGACCTGCTTCTGCGAGTTGATCAGCCGGCCGGTGCCGTTGCGGACCTCCTCGATCACGCGGGCGTCGGCGGCGTCGCGCTTCGGCAGGATCGCGCCGGCCCCGGCGAGCACCGCGTCGTACGCCTTGCTCGCCGCCTGCAGGTCGCCGCGGCCCGGGATCGGCTGCGGCTCGGCCAGCTCGACGATCCCGCCGATCGGGTAGCGGATACCGCGGCGGTTGTGGGTGGTGACGTCCGGGTGGCCCTCGACCTCGTTGCCGGCGACGTACCACTGGCCGCCGCGGTTCGCGCTCACCACGACCGGTGCGACCTCGTCCAGCGTGGTCGGGCCCGGCTTGTAGAAGTTGTTCATGATGTTGATGCCGTTGGCCCACTCACCGCCGTACACCGACGTGTACCCGTGGTCGTAGATCACGTTGTTGTAGTGGTCGACCTCGAGGTTGATGCCCTCGGTGTAGCCGAAGCGCGGCTGCCGTCCGCCCTGATGGGCGACCAGATTGTGGTGGTACGTGTTCCGCTCGCCACCCCAGATGCCGCCGTACCCGTGCCGGTTCTTCGGGTGCGCGGACAGCGCGAGACCCTCGGACACGATGCACCACTGGACGGTGACGTCGTAGTTCCCGTACGGCGACAGACACTCGTCGACCGCCCAGCTGAACGAGCAGTGGTCGATGATCAGGTTGCGGATCTCCGGGCTGACCGAACCGGGCACGTTGGTGTTGAACGAGTCGTCCGCGACCGCGTACAGGTCGCCGAGCCGGAACCGCAGGTAGCGGATCACGATGTCGTGGGCACCGCCCTTGACCCCGGTGCTGTGACCCGACAGGCAGATGCCGCCACCAGGCGCGGTCTGTCCGGCGATGGTCAGGTTGTTACCGGAGATCAGCAGCTGGGTCTCCAGCTTGATCGTGCCGGAGACCCGGAACACGATGGTCCGGTCGGAGCCGGAGACACCTTCACGGAGTGAGCCAGGTCCGGAATCGGCCAGCGTGGTGACCTCGTACACCGAGCCGCCGCGGCCGCCCTTGGCCCACTTGCCGGCGCCCTCGGCGCCGGGAAAGGCCGGCAGCCGGTCGTCGTTCGCGTTCGTCGCGACGGCCTTCGCAGCGGTGGCCGCCGGCGTGATGCCCAGCGACGCCACACCGATGGCGGCTGCGGTCGTGCCGACGAATCCGCGCCGGGACCAGCCCGGTGGAGTGAGAGAGGGAGTTTCGGTCATCGTCCATGCCTCGCTTTCGGCAGGGGGCGGCGGCTGCTGATGTGCGCAGTCTGAATATCTAATCAAGTCCGAATGGAACGACGGCCCTCATGGTCACGGAGGTTACGAAGCCGTGTCAAGACCGTGACGCGCAAAAACCGCAATCGTTTGCACTCGGTGATTCTCGTGACCGCAATCGTTTGCACGAACTCTTGCCTGGACGTCCGCGACGGTGGTTACCTTGCCATCATGCCTTTGCGCCCCCTCCCCCTCGGCAGCACGAAACTCACCGGCGGTTTCTGGTTGAACCGGCAGCAGATCAACCGGGAGACGACCATCCCGGCCGCGGCTCAGCGCCTCGAGGAGGTCGGCACGCTCCGCAACTTCCGCCGGGCCGCCGACGAGCAGACCGGCGGCTTCGCCGGGAAGCTGTTCGCCGACACCGATGTCTACAAGTGGCTCGAGGCGGTCGCCTGGGAGCAGGCCCGCGAGCCGTCCGCCGACCTCGCTGACCGGCAATCGACGACGAGCGCGCTGGTCGCCGCGGCGCAGGACCCGGACGGGTACCTCAACACCTACACGCGGTTCGCACTCGATGGACAGCGGTACGGCGACCTCGAGAAGGGTCACGAGCTGTACTGCGCGGGGCACCTGCTGCAGGCGGCCGTGGCGCAGGTAAGGGCGACCGGGGATCGCACCTTGCTCGACGTGGCGTGCCGGTTCGCCGATCACCTGTACAAGACGTTCGGCCCAGGGCGGCTGGAAGGTATCGACGGGCATCCGCTGATCGAGATGGCGCTCGTCGAGCTCTACCGCGAGACCGGTACGGCGGCGTACCTCGAGCTGGCGTCGTACTTCGTCGAGGCGCGTGGGCGTGGGCTGCTCACTCCCCCGGGTCACCACGGTCCGGCGTACTTCCAGGATCACCTGCCGGTGCGTGAGGTCCGCACGATCGCGGGGCACGCGGTCCGGGCGCTCTATCTCGCGTCCGGCGCGACCGACGTCGCAGTGGAGACCGGCGACGACGAACTGCTCGATGCGTTGCAGGCGACCTGGTCGACGATGGTCGAGAGCCAGACGTACCTGACCGGTGGCGTCGGGGCGAGGTGGTACGGCGAGGCGTTCGGCGACCCGTTCGAGCTGCCGCCGGATGCGGCGTACTGCGAGACCTGTGCCGCGATCGCGAGCGTGCAGTGGAGCTGGCGGCTGCTGCTCGCGACAGGTGAGAGCAAGTACGCCGACCTGATCGAGCGGACGCTCTACAACGCGGTGATCTCCGGGGTGTCGCTCGACGGTGACCGGTTCTTCTACGTGAACACGTTGAAGGTGCGGAACAACGCCTTCGCCGACGATCAGCGGTCCGCGGTGGGTGGGCGGCAGCCGTGGTTCGGTACGGCGTGCTGTCCGCCGAACGTGATGCGCACCCTGTCGTCGCTGGATCAGCTGGTCGCGACCTCGGACGGCGACGGGGTACAGGTACAGCTGTACGCGCCTGCCTCGGTAAGGGTCGGTCCGATCGGCTTCGAGGTCGAGACCGAGTATCCGTGGCACGGGACTGTCCGGGTGCGGATCACGTCGACTCCGGACACGCCTTGGACGCTCGGTCTACGGATCCCCGCGTGGGCGGAGACTCATCGGCTGACGGTCAACGGGTTCGAGGGACCGCTGCGCCGGGTGTGGGAGGTGGGTGACGAGGTCGTGCTGGAGCTGCCGGTCGCGGCCCGCCGTACGACGCCTGACGAGCGGATCGACTCGGTGCGTGGCTGTATCGCGATCGAGCGCGGCCCGTTGGTGTACTGCTTCGAGCAGCAGGACGCGGACGTCGTACTCGACTCGACGGCTGTAGTCGCGGGCGAGCTGATCGAACGCGAGCAGCCGGACCTGCTCGGCGGCGTGACAACGGTCGACGTACCGACACGGGACGGCACGCTGACCGCGATCCCCTACTACGCCTGGGCGAACCGGGAAGTCGGCCCGATGACCGTGTGGATCCGGGAGAAGGCCCAATGACCTACTGGGAAGATCCCGGTCCTGGCTACGGCGTGCTGCCGCCGCGGGCGGCTGTGCGGTCGGACGCGCCTCGACTGAGTCTGAACGGGCAGTGGCGGTTCCGGCTGTCGCACTCAGTGCGTGAGACCGGGTTCGAGGAGGTGGACTTCGACGACTCGGACTGGAACTGGTTGCCGGTGCCTTCGTCGTGGCCTATGCACGGTCATGGGAGTCCGGCGTACACGAATCAGAAGTATCCGTTTCCGGTCGATCCGCCGTATGTGCCGGACGAGAATCCGACCGGTGATCATCGGCTGGTCTTCGAGCTGCCGGAGTCGTGGAGCGGTTCGGCGGTGCTGCGGTTCGACGGCGTGGACTCGTGTGCGCGGGTCTGGCTGAACGGGGTCGAGCTCGGGGTGACGCGAGGTTCGCGCCTGCCGGCCGAGTTCGCGGTCGGCGGCGTACTGCGGCCGGGGCGGAACGTCCTGGCGGTGCGCGTGCACCAGTGGTCGTCCGGTTCGTACCTCGAGGACCAGGACATGTGGTGGCTGCCGGGGATCTTCCGGGACGTCACACTGATCGCCCGGCCCATCGACAGCATGGACGCGGACGTGTTCGTGCACGCGGACTATCGGGACGGCGCCGGTGTGTTGCTGGTCGAGTCGGCGCCGGGTGCGGTGGTGCGGATCCCATCGCTGGACGTGGTGGTGCCCTGCGGCGAGACGGTGACGATCCCCGGCGTCGAGCCGTGGTCGGCCGAGGTACCGCGGTTGTACGACGCGGTTGTCGAACTGCCGGGTGAGCGGGTCGCGCTGCGGATCGGGTTCCGGACGGTGGAGATCGTCGACGGCGTACTGCGCGTCAACGGGCGGCGGATCCTGTTCCACGGGGTGAACCGGCACGAGCACGATCCGGTGTTCGGTCGCGCCGTACCTGAGGAACGGTTGCGCGCGGAGCTGCTGGTGATGAAGCGGCACAACATCAACGCGATCCGGACCAGTCACTACCCGCCGGACACGCGGCTGCTGGAGTTGTGCGACGAGCTCGGGTTCTGGGTGATGGACGAATGCGACTACGAGACGCACGGGTTCATGCTGCTCGACTGGCAGGGGAACCCGGCCGACGATCCGCGGTTCCTGGACGCGTCACTGGACCGGATGCGGCGGACCGTCGAGCGGGACAAGAATCACCCGTGCGTGGTGATGTGGTCGCTCGGGAACGAGGCCGGCGTCGGGTCGAACCTGACCGCGATGGCAGCGTGGACGCGGGACCGGGATCCGTCGCGGCCGTTGCACTACGAGGGCGACCTCTCGTGTGCGGATGTCGATGTGTACAGCCGGATGTACGCGTCGCACGCCGAGGTCGAGGCGATCGGGAAGCGCGCCGAGAAACCGCTGGACGACCCGGTGCTGGATGCGCGGCGGCGTTCGATGCCCTTCGTGCTGTGTGAGTACTCGCATGCCGGAGGCAACGGTCCTGGCGGGTTACCGGAGTACGAGGCGCTCTTCGACACCTACGAACGCTGTCAGGGCGGGTTCCTGTGGGAGTGGATGGAACACGGCATCCTGCGAGCGGACGGTTCCTACGGGTACGGCGGTGACTTCGGCGAGGAACTGCACGACGGTACGTACGTTCTCGACGGGCTGGTCTTGCCCGACCTGACCCCGCAGCCGGTGCTCGCGGAGGTCCACAAGGTCTACGAGCCGGTGCGCTTGTCCCTCGCCGGCGACGTCCTCACGATCACCAACAGGTACGACGTACTCGACACCTCCCACCTCTCGCTCCACTGGGAGGCCGCCGACGAGGGCGAGGTAGTTGCCCGCGGCCCCCTCCCCTTCCCGGTGATCCCGGCCGGCCGGTCCGCGACCGTACAGCTTCCGGAGCTCCCGGCCCTCCAGAACCGCGAACGCTGGCTGACAATCCGCGCCGTACTCACCAACGACACCCCGTGGGCACCAGCCGGCCACGAGGTCGCCTTCACCCAATCACTCCTCGCCCCGCCCAACCCCACCACTGCCTCGCCCGCGCACCCCGCCTCCGTCCCATACCCCACCGCCTCCTCTGGGCCCGAACATCGGGGTGGGAACGTCCTCCTTGGGTCAGGGCGGTTCGATGGGCGAACTGGGCGGTTGACCGCGCTCGGTGGATGGGCGGTCGAGCATGTTCCGCTGGAGCTGTGGCGGGCACCCACGCAGCACGACGCCCGGACCTGGGATGCGACGACGCTCGACCGCAAGACCCGGTGGGCGAATGCCGGGCTGGATCGTTTGCGGTACCGGACCGTATCGGTCGAGGCCTCAGGTGATGAGTTGGTTGTGGCAACGATGGTGGGGGCCGCGGCGACGGACGCTCGGGTGCTGACGACGTACACGTGGAGGACCGACGGCGGGCGGTTGACGGCGGAAGTCGACGTGGAGCCGCTGGGTGAGTGGATGGTGCCGTGGGCTCGTCTCGGAGTGACGTTCGGTGTGCCGGCGGGCTTTCACGGCCTCACGTGGTTCGGGCTGGGGCCGGGACAGGCCTACCCGGACTCCCGCTCGGCAGCGCGGATCGGCCGCTACACAAGCACGATCGACGACTTCCAGGTGCCGTACCTGTACCCGCAAGAGAACGGAGCCCGCGGCAACGTCCGCTGGGCCGAGCTCTCCGGCACAGCCGGCAAACTCCGCCTCACGGGCGACCCACACTTCAGCCTGACTGTACGTCGCTGGACGATCGCCGAACTGGCCGCCGCCGACCACCCAGCCGACCTGCATTCCGGTGACCGCGTCTGGATCACCCTCGATGCCCTCCAGCACGGCCTCGGCAGCCCGACCAGCGGCGCACCCGTCCTCCCACCTCACGACCTCCAACCCCGCAGGCACCGGTTCCGTTTCAGTCTGGGCTGAGCCCCTCCGAGCCGCTTCAGCCCCCGAGGCATTGACAGCCACCCCCGCCGGGTCGACTCTTTGGGCAGGCAGCACCGCCTCGCCGGTGCGTCGGGGGAGTAACGAGATGAATCATGTCGAGGCGCCGCCGCTGACCATCTTGCGGCCGGGCGAAGGCGATGAGCGGGATCTCGGGACCATCGGCGTGGTCTTCAAGCTCTTCGGTGAACAGACGAACGGGCAGGTTTCGGTCGTGGAGCACCCGTTCCCGGTCGGCGCCTGCGTGCCGCCGCACCTGCACACGCAGGAGGACGAGTACTCCATCGTCACCGAAGGCGAGATCGGCTTCCGGTCCGGGGACCGGGAGGTCGTCCTCGGCGCGGGGGGTTACATCACCAAGCCGCGAGGCGAGACGCACACCATGTGGAACGCGGGGAAGTCGCCGGCGCGGATGATCGAGATCATCAGCCCGGCCGGCTTCGAACACTTCTTCTGGGCCATGACCGAACTCTCCTCCGAAGGACCGCCCGACCCGGAGGCCATGGCCGCACTCGCCGAAAAGCACGGACTGGTCATCGGCAACGCACCCTGGCTGGACGACGTCATCGCCCGCTACGACCTCACGCCACCGCCTGGGTTCGGCTGATCGAGCGGGTCTGCCCTAGCGGAAGGTCAGCCAGGTTCCGGCCAGAGGCTGCTGGCCGATGCCGGGTTGTGACCAGTCGCAGACACCGCCCGGGAAGATCGCCAGCAGTCTGCGCCACTGTGCGTCCGTGAAGCCCGGGTAGTCCGCTCGCACCGGCTCCCGCAGCTTGCACTTGATCACGTCCGCCGCCACGCCTGCTCCGGCCACCTCGCGCGGGAACGACGCGGACGGGAACAGCTTCTCGCAGCGCGACGCCGGATCCCGGTTCAACGGTTGCGGGACGAAGCCCTCGGGAGCACGGCACCCTTCGACCAGCCCGGACGGTCGCGCCGCCACGATCTTGTCGATCCGCGGCCGGGACGTGGTGTCCGCGGTCAGTTGCGTCAGCCAACGATCCATTTCATCGACCGCGTGCTGCAGCAGCGGGCTCGCAGTGCTGAACAGTCCGTACGTCGCGTCCTCGAGCAGGCTCACCTGGTTGGCCGCCGTACCGTTCGCCTTCTGCAGCCGGGCGCGCATCGAGAACGTGTGGTACCGGACGTGGATGTCGCCGTACGACTGGGTGTCGTAGTACGCCCGGTAGTCGATGATCGGCACGTCCTTCAGTCCGCCCCCGCCGTACGTCAGCCGCCCGGTCCGGTACGCCGTACGCACGGCCTGCGGATCCGCCGCGGTCCGGGACGGCACGAGATTCGCGTCCGCGTCGAACCCGCCGACCCGTTCGTTCAGGTCGAGGAACTGGGCCGGCGTGATGACCCCGGACTTCAGGACCTTCAGCCCGTACTGGATGCCGACGTTGTCGAGCGGCCGGCGGGCGAACCCGGTCGACGGATCCGCGCCGTACGCGTTGATCGTGTGGTCGAAGACGTCGCAGCGGGCGCCGCGTGGGTTCGTCGCGGGGTCGTAGCGTTGCGCAGGCGGGAGATGGGAGCAATTGAGCCGCGGATCGATCCGGTTCGCGCTCACCGCCATACTCGGCAGCGTCGCGTACGTCTGGAAGCCGGCCACCTGACGCTTCTGCTCCTGCGTCCACGTCATCGTCGACCTGGTGAAGTACGAGTCGAGCAGCCACGAGTCGCTGATGAACGAGACGGTGCCGAACCCGACCTCCGGGAACGAGCAGCCGACAATGATGCCGTCGAAGATGCCCGGGTAGTTGTCGGTGATCTGATGCGCCTGGTACGAGCCGCCGGAGCACCCGAAGCCGACCGTGAAGTCCGGCCGTCCGTAGTGCTCGACGAACAGTTCTTTCGTCATCATCGCGGACTCGGCCGCGGTCAGGTCGTTGCAGTTCTGGCCGAACACGTTCAGCGACGACGACATCAGCGCGTACCCGCGACCGAGCAGGAACGCGTCCGTCACCCCGCCGGTCGTCGTACCCGACCGGTACCAGCCGCCGGCGCATCCACCGCCGAGCGTGAAGATCGCCCGGCCGTTCCAGCTCTGGGAACGCCGCGTCGGGGTCGGCGCGGCCGAACGCAGCGGGTCGTGCAGCATGCTCGTCTGGACGACGGCCCGGTTCGCGCTCCCGGTCTCCATGCGCACGATGAACGGATCACCAGAGTCCGTCCTCGCAAGATCCGCCGGGTACGACGTGGCGCCTGCCGGCCACTTCACGAACTGGCCCGCGGTGGTCCGGTAGAAGTAGTCGACCCGCGGCGCGACCGAGCAGTCCGCGTCCAGCGGAGCGCCGAGCGTGCCGCCGATCACCGGAATCGTGAACTTCGCGGTCTCACAGACGAACGGCTGCTCGTGCGGCCCCGAGAACACCGGCCCCTGCCGCGGGTAGTTCCGCACCTCCAGCGTCGTACTGCGTCCGTCCGTCTCGGCGCGGAGGAGGTTCGAGCCGAGCCGCAGGTTCCCGACCAGTCCGGTCAGCCCGTCCCCGTCAGCGGTGAACACCGACGACACGTCCACGCCGTTGAGAGTCACTCGAACGCCGTCATCCGGCGCATCGACATGGACGAGCGCATCCCCACCGGTCACCTTGTCCGGCCGGCTCGACAGGATCTCCAGCTTCACCTCCCGCGACGCCAGCGCCGGAACCGCGGGAAGCACCAGTGCACCGACAAGCAGACCGACAACCAGACGAACCGACCGGGAACGAATCACAGGTCCTCCAAGGCTCAGGCGGCAACAACCTCGCAGACACCGGAAAGCATGTGCTTGTTTATACCCAGATTCGGTGAATGGCTTTCGCACGATCTCATATCAACCCCGAGAAACCTCTGCGACGACGATCACGGGATGCCGTCCGGCGACTGCGACGTCGTACAGCGCCTCGACCCGCCACCCGCCGGGTAGTCCGGTCGCTTGCTCCGGGGTGAGGATCGCGACCAGCCGCCCCTCGAGCACCCGTCGCCAAGCCCGGAGGTACGGCGCGAGGTCGCCGATCGGCACGCGCCGGTTCCACGGCGGGTTCGTGATGATGCGGTCCGCACCGGTACTGAGCGTGCGGCTGTCTGCGCACCTCCACTCCATCCGTCTGCCGGCAGCGTTCGCTCTGGCCGCGGCGATCGCGGCCGGGTCATGGTCCAGACCGACGTACTCCGCCTGCGGCTCGAGCAGCTGCGCCTCGAGCAGCAACGTCCCGGCGCCACAGAACGGATCGAGGACACGCTGCCCGGGTTCGAGCTGCGCAAGGCGGGCCATCGCGGCGCCCACCGGCGGATGCAGGCTCCCCCGCACGGTCCGTCCCCGCCACGGCCGCCGATGGAGTGGTACGGCGTACGGGCGCAGGCCGACCCACATCGTCTTCCCGTCCAGCACGACGCGCCACTCCGAGCGCTCGTCCGGTGGAGCGACGCCGTGTCGTCGCGAGTGGTACCGACCGCCTGTCAGGCGAGCCAACTGCTCCCCGACGAGGTCCTCGACGTCGTAGCGATTGAAGTTCCGCACACCCTGGAACGACGCCGACACCGCGAACGTGCCTCGATCACCTGGCGACTCCATTACCCCGCGAAGCGCATCGGCCGCCCCAGCAAGCGCGGACTTCGTGTGCCCAGGATCCGCAATCGCGGCATACACGACAAACAAATCATCCGCCAACCGTGGCGGCGACCCCGTGATCGACCCCGTGATCGACCCCGTGATCGACCCCGTGATCGACCCCGTGATCGACCTCGTGATCGACTTGGGCGCAGGCTCGACGACCACCTGTCGCTTGCCGACCTCGACCACCCGATGCCCGGCGACGGCCAGTTCCTCGGCCGCCAACCACTCCAACCCCGTGACGGTCCGCACCAGCACCAACTGCATGGAGAATCTCCCGGATAGCACCCGGGAACAACCAACCGGTCACTCCCGCATCGCTGACCGCGGGAAACCTCGAACAGGCCAGCGGAAGCTAGCCCACGCGGAAGAAGTATGTCTCCATGGACGCAGATGATGGCACGCACCGGACGCCGCGGCCCACCGAATTAGTCGACCGCTCGCCGCAGATCACGGACCATCGATCGACGCGAGCGGACGCAGTCTTGAGTAACGACCAGGAATGGTTTCAACTTCAGGTGGTCGTTCGGCGACCTGCGGTGAGCAGAAATCCGTCCCCCGCCCCGGAGGTTTCTCGTGCACGCAAAGCTGTCCTGGATCGGTCGGCGAGCGCTACTCGTCGCCGCTGTGCTCCTCGGAGTCTCCCCCCTCGCGCCCGCGCAGGCGGCTCCACCACCGACCACGGTCACCACGCAGATTGCCCAGGGCGCACCGCGCGGCGCCGAAGTGGTCGCGGTCCGGCACGTCGCCGACCGGCTGACCGACCTGACCGTGCGGTCCCAGGCTCTCGGCAATCGCACGGTCAACGTCCGCCTGCTCACGCCGGACGGCTGGAATCCGGCCGACCGCCGTCAGCACTGGCCGACGTTCTGGCTGCTGCACGGCTGCTGCGGGGACTACACGTCGTGGTCCGGCACGGACATCGCGAAGATCCCGAGCCTGCGCAAGGTCCTCGTCGTCATGCCCGAGGCCGGCTGGAACGGCTGGTACAGCAACTGGTGGAACTACGGCGCCGGCGGAGACCCGGCGTGGGAGACGTTCCACACCGTCGAACTGGCGCACCTGCTGGAACACGACTGGGGCGCAAGCTCGAACCGCGTCGTGGCCGGCCTCTCGATGGGCGGCCAGGGAGCGCTGCTGTACGCCGCGCGCCATCCCGGCATGTTCCGCGCGGCCGCGGCGTACTCCGGCTCGGCCCATCCGCTGCTGAACGACGAGTCGATCAACCGGATCATGGGATTCTTCGCCGGCCAGGGCAACGACCCGCTCCGGGTATGGGGAGACCCGGTGGCGCAGCGCCGGATCTGGGAAGCGCACGACCCGTACTACCTGGCGCACCGGCTCAAGTCGCTGCCGGTCTACCTGTCCTGCGGCGACGGCACCGCCGGACCGTTCGACCCGCCCGGGAAGACGGACGCGCTGGAGGCCGACTTCAACCGTCAGAACCACGCCCTGGCTGCCCAACTCGAGCAGCTCGGCGCGAAACACCTGACGACCAACTTCTACGGACCGGGCACGCACGCGTGGGCCTATTGGCAACGCGAACTGCACGCCTCCCTGCCAATGCTCCTGAAAGCCCTCGACCTGAGCTAGCAGGAACACGTCGGCCGCAACTACCGAGTGGACGGGATGGTGGCGAGTAGGGCGCGGGTCTCGGCGACAACTCGGTCGCTGAATGCGGGATCGCGGACCTGTGTTGAGCCGAGCATGGGCTTGCCGCGTTCGTCGTAGTAGACGCCCGATGCGTCGGAGTCCGCGGTCAGTACGTCGGTGATCACTCGAGCAGCACGCTTGGGCGTGCTCCAGTACTTGATCATCGGCGCCAGCGGGGAGAGCACGTACTTCGACAGGAATACCAGCACCGGCCCGGAGTCGCGGGCGAGGTCGCTGCCGGGGCTGAAGCCCGGCTCTACCGCGTTGAAGCGCAGCCGCGGTGTCTCCCGCGCGAACGCCAGCACCGTGGCCAGGTTGCCTTGCTTCGAGGTCGCGTAGGCGTCGAGGCCGGGTCTCGAGGCGCCGCCCGGCTTCCACTCGCCACGCGCGCTTGCCGCGGCCGAGATGTAGCGGGCGCCCCGAAAGCCTGCCACGACGGCAGGCCTGCGCTCGGGATCCTCGACGCCGGAGCACACGAACACCACATTGGCGCCGTCCGGCAGATGCGGCACGAGGGCCTCCGTGAACGCGAACGGGCCGAGGTGGTTGGTCGCGTAGGTCAGGTCCCAGCCCTGCGGTGTCCTCCGGTCCTCCGGCGACATGATGCCGGCGTTGTTCAGCACACCGGCGATCGGCAGGTCGAGGGCAACGATCTCCGCGGCGGCACGCCGTACGCTCTCGATGTCGGAGAAGTCGGCGACGACCGGAACCGAGTGTCCGCCGCTCGCCTCGATCTGCTGCTCGACCACGGCGAGCTTCGCCGGATCGCGTCCGACGAGCACGACGGTGCCGCGCGCGGCGAGCTCGAGGGCGGTACGTCGGCCGATCCCGGACGTCGGCCCGGTGATGATCCACGATGCGTTCTGCGCTGTCATACGACGAGTCTCGATCGGTGGTCAGTGCTCGAATAGTCGTCCGGTTTTCGTAGGACTGCCAGGGCCAGGACCGGCGCTCACTCCACCAACTGCTGGGTGCCGAGGACGACGGCAAGGGCCAGGCGCTCCGCGTCCTCGGTCCCCGGCTCGGCCGTGTACATCATGAGCCGGACATCGTCAGTGGCGACGAACAGCACGTCGCAGTCGAGAGCGATCGCCCCGACGGCCGGATGGTCGACCACTTTCCGCTTCGACGGCTCGGATCGTGGCTCCGGCTCGTCCCGCGCCCAGAGGTCGGCGAAATGTGGACTGTTCGCGGCGAGCTCGCGGACCAGCGTGCGCAACTGGCGGTCCGCCGGGTAGCGCGCCGCGGTCCGGCGCAGGTCGGCCACCTGCCCGGCCAGCAGCTCCGCCTTCTCCTCCGGCGAATGGACGACCCGGGTACCAGGACCGACGAAGTTGCGCCACAGCGCGTTCCGCTCGAGTCCGCGCCACGCGGTCGTCTCGCCCAGCAATGCGTCGTACGGCGTATTCGCGGCGAGGAGCGTCCACGTCGCGTCGTACACGGCGACCGGTGTGTCCGCCACCCGGTCGAGCAGTCGCTGAACGCTCGCACTGATCCGCGACGGCACGACGTCCGGGCCCGGCGCGGAAAGCCCGGCCAGCTCGAAGAGCAGGTCACGCTCCGGATCGGAGACCCGCAGCGCCCGAGCCAGTGCCTCGACCACCTGCGGCGACGGAGACATCGCCCGGCCTTGCTCCAACCGGGTCAGGTAGTCGGTCGAGATACCCGCCAACCCGGCGAGCTCTTCTCGCCGCAGCCCCGTCGCGCGGCGACGGCTGCCCGGCGGCAAACCCACGGCCCCGGGCGTGACCCGGTCGCGCCACCGACGTACCGCACGGCCGAACTCCCACGCTTCCACCACTCCAGTGTGCTCGTCCACGAGCTCGTTAGCGTGGCCCTGACACTCCTACGACGACCGAGTTACAGGTAGGTCTGGGTGCTCGGTGGAGCGGATTCCATCCAGGCCAGGACGCCGGTGAGGGCTTCTTCGGTCATGGCGAAATGGACGGTGCGGTCGCGGAGGTCGGCGTCGACGATGACGTGGCCGGCGTACGTCACCAGGGGCTCGTTGCCCATCGGGCGGCGGGTGGTGACGCCTTCGAGCTGGCGGCGGTTGACGACGAGTTTCGGCCACCAGGCGAGGCTGAAGACGCGGAACCACTGCAGGTCGTCGCCGACGTAGCGGGCCAGCCCGAGCGCCCAGCCGCGGCCGTGTTCCTTCTCCGCGAGTTGCAGGCTGCAATCAAAAGTTCCGCCGTCCCTGGACAACCAGCGACGGCGGAACGCGACAAGAGCGATGAACAGTACGGCGGCAAGCAGACAGACCCCGATGACGTCGAGGACTGTCCTCATACCTTGCCGACCCCATTTCCGGTGCCCGTGTTCGGTACTTGCCCCGGGCACCCCGGAGAAACCGTGCTGTCAATGACGATATTCGATTATGGCAGGTCGGGTTACGACGTCTGCTCGGCGGCCCGGACCCGGGCCTCGGCGAGTCGCACCTCGTCGGCGTCGGCGTCGGCCAGGCCGGCCGCCAGCGCCTGATCGAGCTCGCGACGCGCCTCTTCGAGGTCGATGTCGTGACCCATCTCGGCGTTCTCGGCCAGGATCGAGACCCGGTCGTTCGCCACCGAGATGAACCCGTCCGGCGCGGCCGCGACGAAGTACTCGTCGTCGACGGTCCGCACCTGGACGGTGCCGCCCTGCAACAGGCCCAGCAACGGCGCGTGGCCGGGCAGGATACCGACGTCACCGTCGGTGGTGCGGGCGATGACGATCTTCGCCTGCCCCTGCCAGACCGTCCGCTCCGCCGCGACGAGGGCTACCTCGAGGTGCTTCGCGGAATCGTCGGCCATCTCAGTTTTCCTTCTGCAGCTCGGCCCACTTGCGCTCGACGTCGTCGAGCGAACCGACGTTGAAGAACGCCTGCTCGGCGATGTGGTCGCACTCGCCTTCGGTGATCTTCTTGAAGGACTCGATGGTGTCCTTCAGCGGCACCGTGGAGCCCGGGATGTTGGTGAACTTCTCCGCCATGTAGGTGTTCTGGGAGAGGAACTGCTCGATCCGGCGCGCCCGCGCGACGGTGATCTTGTCCTCTTCGGAGAGCTCGTCGACACCGAGGATGGCGATGATGTCCTGCAGTTCCTTGTTCTTCTGCAGGATCTGCTTCACCCGGACGGCCACGTCGTAGTGCTCCTGGCCGATGTACTGCGGGTCGAGGATCCGCGACGTCGAGGACAGCGGGTCGACGGCCGGGTACAGACCACGCGACGCGATGTCACGGGAGAGCTCGGTGGTCGCGTCGAGGTGGGCGAACGTGGTCGCCGGCGCCGGGTCGGTGTAGTCGTCCGCGGGCACGTAGATCGCCTGCATCGAGGTGATCGAGTGACCCCGGGTCGACGTGATCCGCTCCTGCAGCACGCCCATCTCGTCGGCCAGGTTCGGCTGGTAACCGACCGCGCTCGGCATCCGGCCGAGCAGCGTGGAGACCTCGGAACCGGCCTGGGTGAACCGGAAGATGTTGTCGATGAAGAGCAGCACGTCCTGCTCCTTGACGTCGCGGAAGTACTCCGCCATCGTCAGCGCGGACAGCGCGACCCGCAGGCGCGTGCCCGGCGGCTCGTCCATCTGACCGAAGACCAGGGCGGTGTCCTTGAAGACGCCGGCCTCCTCCATCTCGGTGATGAGGTCGTTGCCCTCACGGGTCCGCTCACCGACGCCGGCGAACACCGACGTACCACCGAAGTTGTGGGCGATCCGGTAGATCATTTCCTGGATCAGAACGGTCTTGCCGACACCCGCACCGCCGAACAGGCCGATCTTTCCACCCTGCACGTACGGCGTGAGCAGGTCGAGCACCTTGATACCGGTCTCGAGCATCTCGGTCTTGGACTCGAGCTGGTCGAAGGCCGGCGCCTTGCGGTGGATCGGCCAGCGCTCGGCGATCTCGAACTCGGACTCGTCCTGGTTCAGGCACTTGCCGGTCACGGACCACACGCGGCCCTTGGTGACGTCGCCGACCGGCACGGAGATCGCCGCGCCGGTGTCACGCACCTCGGCGCCGCGGACCAGGCCGTCGGTCGGCTTCATGGAGATCGCCCGGACGATGTTGTCGCCGACATGCAGCGCCACCTCGAGGGTGATCGTCTGGCTGAGGTCGCCTAGGGTGATGTCCACCTCGAGCGCGTTGTACATGTCCGGCATCGCGTCCGCTGGGAACTCGACGTCGACGACCGGGCCGATCACCCGGGCGACGCGACCGATGCCGGTGGCACCCGCCTCGTTGTTCTTCTCGGTAACCGTGGCAGTCATCTCTCTCACTCGCTCCCGGCGTTCGCGTCGGCCAGCGCGCTCGCGCCGCCGACGATCTCGCTGATTTCCTGGGTAATTTGGGCCTGGCGGGCCTGGTTCAGGTCCCGCGTGAGCTGCTCGATCAGGTCCTGCGCGTTGTCCGTCGCCGACTTCATCGCCCGCTGGCGGTTCGCCAGCTCCGAGGCCGCCGCCTGCAGCATGCAGTAGTGGATGCGGCTGGCGACGTACTTCGGCAGCAGTCCGTCGAGCACCTCTTCGGCCGACGGCTCGAACTCGTACAGCGGCAGCACGTCGTCGGCCGCCGGTGCTTCCTCGCCCTCGACGACCTCCAGCGGCAGCAGGCGGATCACGTCCGCGCGCTGGGTGAGCATCGACACGAACCGGGTGAAGACGATGTGGATCTCGTCCACGCCGCCCTCCTCGGTCGGGGTCAGGAAGGCCTCGATCAGCGCGTCGGCGATCTCCCTGGCCCGCGCGAAGCTCGGGTTGTCGGACTCACCGGACCACGACTGCGCGATCTCGCGCTGCCGGAACGTGTAGTACGCGATGCCCTTGCGGCCGCTGACGTACGGAACGATCTGCTTTTCTTCCTCGCGGAGCAGCTGGTTCAGCCGCTCCCCTTCGCGGATCACGTTGGCCGAGTAGGCACCGGCCTGACCGCGGTCGGAGGTGATCAGCAGCACCGCGGCACGGCGCGGGTTCTCCTTCTCGGTGGTCAGCGGGTGGTCGACGTTCGAGAACGTCGCCACCGCCGACACGGCGCGGGTGAGCTCACGCGCGTACGGACCGGCCGCCTGGGCGCGTTGCTGCGCCTTGACGATCCGGGACGCCGCGATGAGCTCCATCGCCCGGGTGAGCTTCTTGATCGTCGAGACCGAGGCCTTGCGATCGCGAAGCTCCCGCAGATTGGCTGGCACGGTCGATCAGCCCCGCTTCTGCTTGACGATCTGCTCCTGCTCCACGTCGCCCTCGTCCATCGCCTCGGCTTCCGCCTCGGTACCGAGCAGCGTGCCCTCGGAGGTCTGGAACGTCGGCTTGAACGCCGCCAGCGCCTCGGTGACGGCCTGTGCCTCGTCGTCGCCGAACAGCCCGGACTCACGGATCGCCTCGAGCACCTTGCTCTCGCGGCGCAGGTAGTCCAGGAAGTCCCGCTCGAAGCGGAGCACGTCGTCCACCGGTACCTCGTCGAAGTGGCCCTTGGTGCCGGCCCAGATGGAGACGATCTGGTCCTCGACCGGGTACGGCGAGTACTGCGGCTGACGGAGCAGCTGCACCAGGCGCTGACCGCGGTCGAGCTGGCGCCGCGAGGTGGCGTCCAGGTCGGACGCGAACATCGCGAAGGCCTCCATCGCGCGGAACTGCGCCAGGTCGATCTTCAGCGAGCCGGACACGTTCTTCATGCCCTTGACCTGCGCGGCGCCGCCGACCCGGGAGACCGAGATACCGACGTCGATGGCCGGCCGGATGTTGGCGTTGAACAGGTCGGACTGCAGGAAGATCTGGCCGTCGGTGATCGAGATGACGTTGGTCGGGATGAACGCCGAGACGTCGTTGGCCTTGGTCTCGATGATCGGCAGACCGGTCATCGAGCCGGCGCCGAGCTCGTCGGACAGCTTCGCGCAACGCTCGAGCAGGCGGCTGTGCAGGTAGAAGACGTCACCCGGGTACGCCTCGCGGCCCGGCGGGCGGCGCAGCAGCAGCGACATCGAGCGGTAGGCCTCGGCCTGCTTGGTCAGGTCGTCGAAGACGATCAGCACGTGCTTGCCCTGGTACATCCAGTGCTGGCCGATCGCCGAGCCGGTGTACGGCGCGACGTACTTGAAGCCGGCCGGGTCGGAGGCCGGGGAGGCGACGATGGTGGTGTACTCCATCGCGCCGGCCTCTTCGAGCGCACCGCGGACCGACGCGATCGTCGAGCCCTTCTGGCCGATGGCGACGTAGATGCAGCGGACCTGCTTCTTCGGGTCGCCGGACTCCCAGTTCGCCTTCTGGTTGATGATCGTGTCGACCGCGATCGCCGTCTTACCGGTCTTGCGGTCGCCGATGATCAGCTCGCGCTGGCCACGGCCGATCGGGATCATGCCGTCGATCGCCTTGATACCGGTCTGCAGCGGCTCGCGGACCTCCTGGCGCTGCATCACGCCGGCAGCCTGGAGCTCGAGCGCGCGGTCGCCCTCGAGGCCCTGGATCTCGCCGAGGCCGTCGATCGGCTTGCCCAGCGGGTCGACGACCCGGCCGAGGTAGCCCTCGCCGACCGGCACCGACAGCACCTGACCGGTACGGCGGACCTGCTGGCCCTCCTCGATCCCGTCGAACTCACCGAGGACGACGACACCGATGTCGCGGACGTCGAGGTTCAGCGCGATACCCCGGGTGCCGTCCTCGAACTCGAGCAGCTCGTTGGTCATCACCGAGGGCAGGCCCTCGACGTGCGCGATGCCGTCACCCGCATCGACGACAGTGCCGACCTCTTCGGCGGCGGTGTCGGCCGGTTGGTACTCGGTGACGAACCGATCCAGGGCGTCCCGGATCTCCTCCGGCCTGATCGTGAGCTCAGCCATTGTGTTTCCTGCTTCCTTGACCCTTGCTGGCCTGTTGTGGCTCTAAGAGGCTTTCCCGACCCTTAGCGCCGCTGTATGTCGTTAAGGGGGTTCAGCCCGCGATGCGCCGTTGCGCGTCGTCGAGCTTGGCCGCGATGGTTCCGTCGATCACTTCGTCGCCGATGTCCACCCGCACGCCGCCGACAACTCCTCTGTCGACGATCACGTTCAGCTGGATGTCCCGGCCGTACTGCCGGCCGAGCGCCGCCGCGAGCCGGGTGCGCTCCGCCTCGGTCAGGTCGGTGGCCACCCGCACGGTCGCGATGCTGGCGTTCCGCCGGGCCGCCGCGGCGACCTGGTAGGACCGCATCGACGCCGCGAACGAGCGGCCGCGGCCGTCCACGGCCCGCTCGGCGAGCCGCATCGTGGTGGCGTCGGCCTTGCCCTGCAGCAGTCCGCGGATCAGCTCCTGCCGGTGCTCGGCCGGGATGCCCCGGTCGCCCAGCTTCTCGGCCAGGGCACGCTCGGCGGAAACCACCCGGTCGAGCCGGAACAGCTCGTCCTCGACCTCGTCCAGCTTCCGCCGGGTGTCGGCGTAGGCCACCTCGGCCTCGACACTCAGCTGGTCCAGGGCGTTACCCAGGTCCCGGCCGCTGACCCAGCGACCGGACACCGCGACGGACAGGATCTCCAACGCCTGGGGGGAGATCTTGCCGCCGAACAACTGCTCGGCCAGTGCGGCCTTGGTCCGGGCCGGCCGCGCCGGGTCGGTCAGGGCGCGCCGGAGCGCGCCGCTGCCGTCCAGCAGCTTGGCGATCGAGAACAGCTCGCCACCCAGGCCTTCGGCCGGGGTCGCACTCGCCAGGGCCTGCTCGGCCCGGGCGAGTGAATCGTTCGAGGCGCCGCGCATCAGCCGTCCGTTCCGACAGCCTGACGGGCGGATTCCGAGGCTTCCAGCTCGGCCAGGAACCGCTCGACGGTCCGGCGCTGCCGGGCCTCGTCCTCGAGCGACTCGCCGACGATCCGGCCGGCCAGCGTGGTCGCCATCGTGCCGACCTCACCGCGCAGCGAGGCCACCGCCTGCGTCCGCTCGGCGTCGATCTGCGCGCGGGCGTGGGTGACGATCCGCTCGGCTTCGGCGTTCGCCTGCTCGCGCATCTCCGCGATGATCTGGGCGCCCTGCTCGCGGGCGTCCTCGCGGATCTTCGCAGCTTCCTGGCGGGCCTCGGCCAGCTGCGCGTTGTACTTGTCCAAAGCCGCCTTCGCCTCGGCCTGGGCCGCCTTGGCCTCGTTCATCCCGCCTTCGATCGCCGCGGTCCGATCGGCGTACGCCTTCTCGAACTTCGGTACGACGACCTTGGCGAAGGCGATGGCCAAGAGGACCAGGAAGACGAAACCGAAGATGATCTCGGCGGTGTGCGGCAGCAGCGGGTTCACCTGCTCACCTTCGGCGGCCAGCGGTAGCACCATCGTCAGCATGTCTGAGTCCTGTCAGTCAGTAAGAAGTGGTCAGCTCTTGAAGACGAACGCGAGCGCGATACCGATGATCGCGAGCACCTCGGTGACGCCGAAGCCGATCCAGGCGATCGACTGCAGCTTGCTCTGAGCCTCCGGCTGCCGCGCGGTGCCGTTGATGACCGCCGCGAAGATCAGGCCGACGCCAACGCCCGGGCCGATCGCGGCGAGGCCGTAACCGAGAACGGCGATGTTGCCGCTGATTGCGAGAGCGATGTTGCTCATGCGGTGTTTCCTTTCCGTACGGATAGGGGCTATCCGGGTTTCCGTTACTACGGGTCAAAGGGGGTACTGCGGCTTTCGGGGGGATCAGTGTTCGTCGGAGATGGCGCTACCGATGTACTGCGCGGTCAGCACCACGAAGATGTAGGCCTGGATGGACTGGACGAACAGCTCCAGCCCGGCGATCGCGATGCCCATGATGAAGGTGATGATGCCGACGCCGCCGAGGAAGATCTTCCCGGACTCGAACACCATGTACTCACCGCCGAGCACGAACACCCCGAGCAGGATGTGGCCGGCGAACATGTTCGCGAACAACCGCAGGCTCAGCGAGATCGGCCGGACCAGGATGTTCGAGATGAACTCGATCGGGATCATCAGCGGCATCAGCCACAGCGGCACGCCGGCCGGCATGGTCTGGTGCTTGAAGTAGCCCCACAGGCCCTTCTTCTTGATACCGACCGCGTTGTAGATGACCCAGCTCATGACCGCGGCCACGTACGCCCAGCCGATGTGGCTGAAGGTCGGGAACTGGATCAGCGGGATGGTGCCGGCGACGTTGTTCAGCAGGATGAAGAAGAACAGGCCGCACAGGTACGGCACGTACTTCATGTACTCCTGGCTGCCGATCGCGTCCCGGGCGATCGAGTTGCGAACGAAGTTGTAGCCGAGCTCGCCGGCGAACTGCAGCTTGCTCGGGACGACCGCGGCCTTGCGGGACGCACCCCAGAAGAACCAGATGATGACGACGACGGACAGCGCGGCCACCAGCACAGGCTTGGTGAACCAGTCCACGCCGGGGATGATCGGCGGAAGGTCGAAACTCTGTGGACCGGGCGGGGTGAACTCGGTCGGAACGCCGGCAGTCACCGGGTCTCCTCTCGCGTCGTGCTCAAGTCGGACGCCTTGTGGCTAAGGGCAGGGCGGCTCAGGGCATGGCGGTCAACAACGTCAGACCCGGTAGGGATCAGATCCGAGGTCAGGACCGCGACCCGTACCGGAAGTGCAACATCAAGATGGTGAGCCCGGCACCGAGGACGATGCCCACCGGAAGCAAGAATTCGGTGCCGAAGAGGCGATCCAGCCCGAAGCCGATGCCCCCGTAGACGAGGACACCGCCGATCAAGTAGGACAGGACCCGCCAGCCGTCGCCCGAATTCGGGGGTGATGGCTTCGGATCCTGATGCTCGCTCATTGGCACCCGAAACGTACCAGTTGGTGACAGATGCGGTCACATCGGGGCCCGCAATCCCCGCCACAGAAGGCGAATCGTTACTCACGGTGCTCATGCCGTCACCTCCTTGTCGAGGTCGTAGATCGGCACGCGGAGCCGGGACCACGCCCAGATCTCGCCCGCCATCCACGCCGTCACGATCACCACGGCAACCAGGCCGAGCACGGTCAGATTCACGTGCCGGGCCAGGGCGTCGGAGCTCAGTGCCAGCGCGAGCAGGCCACCGAAGACGGCGATCCGGCCGGTGTACGACGCCATCGCGATCGCGAGCTGCATCGTCGGCGTGGACCGCCGCGACAGGTGCAGCGCGACCAGGCCGGCGCCGGAGAAGACGACTACCATCAGCAGGCCGAGAAGCGAGCCCCACAGGCCCGGCAGGCCGACCCAGACGGTGGAGACGGCGATCGCGTTGACGCCGACGACCAGGGCGGCGACCAAAGCGCCACGCAGCATCGCCAACGCCGGGTGCTTGGTCGCTTGTCCGGCGATTTTCGGGCTGTGGGCCGTGGGAGCCATCTGGTGGTTCCGTCCTGCTGGCGTGCTGGTCTCGCGGCCAGCTCGTCGGGTGGGCGGGGTCAGGGGTGTCGCTGTTCTTTGCTGGTGCTTGTGAAAACTAGCACAAAGTCTGCATGGTCAGCAAAATCAGGTCCCTGCCGCTGTACAGCCACACCCTATCGGTAGGCCACACCGGCGAGTGGTCTGGTCCCTCTCAGCGGGGACTCAGACTTTGGCGAGCGGTTTCCCGGATCGTCTCGGCAGACCGGTCGTGAGCAGGACCGCGGTGACCGCGACCGCCAGCACGAGGAGGGCGGTCCACCAGGTGAGGACCAGGCCGAGAACCACCACGCCGTACGCGATCAAGGCGGTCCACAGGTACATCAGCAGGACGGCCCGGCGATGCGAGTGGCCGCGTTGCATCAGGCGGTGGTGCAGGTGCTGCTTGTCCGCGGCGAAGGGCGAGCGGCCGGCCTTGGTACGGCGTACGTAGGCCATCGTCAGGTCCAGCGCGGGAATCGCGAGGATGGCGATCGGCAGCACCAGCGGCAGCAGCGCGGGCAGCAGGCTGGAGCCGCCGACCTCGTACGGGACCGCGTTCGGGTCCATCTGGCCGGTCAGGCTGATCGTCGACGCGGCCAGCATCAGGCCGATCAGCAGGGCGCCGGAGTCGCCCATGAAAACCCTTGCGGGGAAGAAGTTGTGCGGCAGGAAGCCGAGGCAGGCGCCGGCCAGCGCGACCGTGATCAGGGTCGAGGTGGTGGCGCGGTCGAGGTTCTCGTGGACGTTCAGCAGGTACGAGTAGACGAAGAACGCGGTCGCGCCGATCGCGGTGACGCCGGCCGCGAGACCGTCCAGGCCGTCGACGAAGTTCACCGCGTTGCAGGACACCAGCAGGATGCCCGCGGTCAGGACGGCGAGCTGCGCGGGTGACGGCGAGATCACGCCGCCGGGCAGCGGGAGCCAGTACAACTGGATGCCTTGGACAACGAGTACGCCGACCGCGAGGACCTCGCCGGCCAGCTTGGTGATCGCGTCCAGCTCGTACAGGTCGTCGACCACGCCGACCGCGCAGATCACCACACCGCCGACCAGGATCGCCCGGGCGTCGTGCGCGACCTGCAGGCTGTTGCCGAGGAACGGCAGGCTCGAGGCGACCGCGAAACCGGCGATCAGTCCGCCGAGGATGGACAGGCCGCCGAAGTACGGGATCGGGACCTTGTGCACGTCCCGGGCCCGGACCTTGGCGACCGCGCCGTACCGCAACGCGATCTGCCGGGCGACGCCGGTCAGCAGGAAGGTCGTGGCCATCGCCACGAACAGGACCAGCAGGTACTCGCGCACTAGTCGGCAGGCCTCACATCGGGATCGGTCGTCGCCTCGTCCTCCTTGGACGCCACAACCGCCTCCGCAGTTGGCTCCACTGCCTCCCCAACCTTGTCCTCGACCTTGTCCTCCGCCTTGTCCTCGGCCTTCTGGTCCGCCTTCTCGTCGAGCGCCTCGTTCGGCTTCTCGGCGAGCGTTTCGTTCGGCTTCTCGGCGAGCGTTTCGTCCGGCTTCTCTTCAGCCTTCTCGGCGGGCGTTTCGTCCGCCTGCTTGTCGGGTTCGGTGGATTCGCTCGTGATCTCGGGGACTACGGCGCGGAGTTGGTCGAGGGTGAGGGCGCCGACGCGGACCACGCGGGGGGTGTCGCCGGTGAGGTCGACGATGGTGGACGGCTGTCCGCCGGTCGCCTCGCCGCCGTCGAGGTACACGGCGACCGACTCGCCCAGTTGCTCCTCGGCGTCGTACACGTCCAGCGCCGCCGGCTGTCCGGACTTGTTCGCGGAGCTGACCGCGAGCGGCCCGGTCCGCGACAGCAGTTCGCGGGTGTTCTCGTGGTCCGGCACGCGGAGCGCGACCGTGCCCTGGGTCTCCCCCAGGTCCCACATCAACGACGTCTGCGCGTGGCAGATGACGGTCAGCGGCCCCGGCCAGAACTCCTCGCACAGCTTGCGGCCGTGGTCCGGCACATCGGTGGCGAGCGCGTCGAGCGACTCCACCACCGAGATCAGCACCGGCGGCGGCATGTCCCGGCCCCGCCCCTTGGCGTCCAGCAGCCGCTGGACGGCGTCGGCCTTGAAGGCGTCGGCGGCAATCCCGTACACGGTGTCGGTCGGCAGCACGACCAGGTCCCCGGCCTCGATGGCGTCCACCGCTGCGCGGTACGCCGGTGCCAGTTCGTCCCCGGTGAAGTCGAAGCGCTCACTCACGGAGTGAATCGTGCCACTCACGCACCCCTGGACTGTAACCGGGCCAATTACTGACACTCGATTGTCAACTTTGCAGCGGCCGAAACCCGCCGATCTCTAATATCCCGATCATGACTGTCTCGCACGAGTTCCTTGCCGGGCTGCCGAAGGCCGAGCTGCATGTCCACCACGTCGGGTCGGCGTCGCCGCGGATCGTCGCCGAGCTCGCCGGCCGGCACCCCGAGTCGCCGGTGCCGGCCGATCCGGCGCTGCTGGCGGAGTACTTCAAGTTCAGCAACTTCGCCCACTTCATCGACATCTACCTCTCGGTCGTCGAGCTGATCAAGACACCCGAGGACGTCCGGCTGCTGACCTACGAGATCGCCCGCGAGATGGCCGGGCAGAACCTGCGGTACGCCGAGCTCACCGTCACGCCGTACACCTCGGTGATCCGCGGCATCGCGGCCGAGGCCTTCTGCGAGGCGATCGAGGACGCCCGGGTCGCGGCCGAGAAGGAGTTCGGCCTGGTACTGCGATGGATCTTCGACATCTCCGGTGAGGCAGGGATCCCGGCCGCCGACGAGACGTTGCGGATCGCGACCAAGATCCGGCCGGAGGGCCTGGTCGGGTTCGGGCTCGGCGGGCCGGAGATCGGCGTACCGCGGCCGCAGTTCCAGCCGCACTTCGAGGCGGCGGTCGCCGCCGGGCTGCGCAGCGTCCCGCACGCGGGTGAGACGACCGGTCCGGAGACGATCTGGGACGCGGTGCGGCTGCTGAAGGCCGAGCGGATCGGGCACGGTACGTCGACGATGCAGGACCCGGCGCTGGTCGACTACCTCGGCGAGCACCGGATCCCGCTCGAGGTCAGCCCGACATCCAACATCGCCACCCGGGCGGTCGCGTCGTACGACGTGCACCCGCTGCGCGCGATGGTCGACGCCGGCCTGGTCGTCACGATCAACTCCGACGACCCGCCGATGTTCGGGACGGACCTCACGAACGAGTACGCCGTCGCGGCACGGCTGCTCGACCTGGACGAGGCCGGGGTCGGCGAGCTGGCCAAGACCGCTGTCCAGGTGTCGTTCGCCGAGGACTCGGTCAAGTCGGCGCTGGTGGCCGAGATCGACACCTACCTAGGGCCTGCCCGGTGATCCAGCGCCGTAGCGAGGAGGTGCTCGGTGCGGTGCATCGGCGTGCGGGGGCGAAGGTCTCGATGCGGAGCATCGTGGCCTTTGCACCCGTGCGGCGAGGTGCCGTGCCGAGTGCCCCGCAGTAGGCGATGGATCATCGGGCAGGCCCTTAGGTGAGAACGCGGTGTAGCTGACAGACTGTCTTCCGTGACAGAGGACCTGAGGCTCGACCTGCTCGGTCCTCTGCGCGGCTGGTCGGGCGATCGCAGGCTGGAGCTCGGACCGCTGCGCCAGCAGGCCTTTCTGGCAGTGCTGGCGCTCCGGCCGAACCAGGTGGTTCCGGCCGAAGAGTTGGTCGAGCTGGTGTGGAACGACGCGCCGCCGAGCAGCGGGACCCGGATCGTTCCGACGTACGCCTACCGGTTGCGGCAGTTGCTGCCGAAGGACGTGCTGGTCAGCTCGCGGGACGGGTACAGCCTGCGGATCGCGCCGGACGCACTCGACCTGACCAGGTTCGAGCGTCTCGTCAGCGCCGCGCATGCGACCGACGACGTCGACCAAGCGGCGGCGAACCTGTCGGAAGCCCTTGCGTTGTTCAAGGGTGAGCCGTTGAGCGGCCTGCCCGGGCACTACGTCGCTGTCGAGCGGCACCGCCTGACGGAACGCCGGCTGAAGGTGCTGGCGGAGCGGATCGATCTCGACCTGGAGCGCGGCCGGTACGGCGACCTGGTGCCGGAGCTGGTCGCGCTGGTCGAGGCTGATCGCCTGCGTGAGCAGTTCGCCGGACAGCTCATGCTCGCGTACTGGCGTAGCGGCCGGAGTTCCGAGGCGCTCGACACCTACACCCGGACACGAGCGGAGCTGGTCGAGCAGCTCGGCGTGGAGCCCGGTCCGGCGCTCCGGGCGATCCACGAACGCATTCTGCGCAACGACGAGCCGATTGCCCGTCCGGTGCTCCGCGACGAGCTGCCGTACGACGGTGCGGCGTTCGTCGGCCGTGACGACGTACTGTCCCAAGTGGTCGACGCACTGCGCACCCCAGGACCTGCGGTCGTTGCGATCGACGGTATGGCGGGTGTTGGCAAGACTGCGCTCGCCGTACGCGCTGCACGTCAGCTGGCGGATGTGTACCCGGACGGGCGGCTCTTCATCGATCTGCACGGCTACACGCCCGGCAACGAGCCGGTGTCGGCTCTGCAGGCCTTGGATCGCTTGCTGCGCACGCTGTCCGTGCCGGCGGACCGCATCCCCGCGGACCTCGAAGAGCGGGCCGCACTGTGGCGTTCTGAGTTGGCAGGCCGACGCATCCTCGTCGTACTCGACAATGCGCCCGACAGCGCCGCAGTACGGCCATTACTGGCCGGGAGCCCGCAGTGTGGCGTACTCGTGACCAGTCGGCGGCAGCTAACCGGTCTGGACGCGACTGCTCGGCTTGCGCTCGACGTACTGCGACCTGAGGACGCACGGGAGCTGCTGGCGGAGATCGTCGGACCAGACCGTGCCGGTGACACAGCTGCGGCGGCACAGGTGGTCAGCCAGTGCGGTCACCTGCCGTTGGCCATCCGGGTGGCTGGTTCGCGGCTGCGGCATCGGCCGAGCTGGACGATCGAGCACCTCAGCAAACGGCTCGCGGCCGAGGACAGGCGGCTGGCGGAGCTCAGCACCGACAGTGGCGGCGTCTCCCCGGCGTTCGCCTTGTCCTACGAGCATCTGCCGTCGGAGCAGCAGCGCTTGTTCCGTCTGCTCGGTGCCATGACCGGTCAGGACGTCGACATGTACGCCGCTGCGGCGCTCGCCGATGTGGACCCGGTTGACGCGGAGGACCTGCTGGAGCAGCTCGTAGACGCCAACCTGGTGCTGCAGCTACGGCCTGGCCGTTTCCAGTTCCACGACCTGCTGCGACAGTACGCGCGCGCCCTCGACCCCGAGCCAGACGCAGTACGCCGCCTGCTCGACTACTACCTCTACGCGACGGCAGCCGCGAGTACGGCGATCTTCAGCAGCCAACTGCAGCCACTGCCGGAGCCGGTGCCGGTGCGGTTGCCTGAGTTCGCGTCGGCGCCCGACGGCCTGGAGTGGATCGACACCGAGGGTGCGAACGTGCTGGCGACGATCCGGTTCGCCGAGTCGAGTGGTGCGTCGGACCACGCGTGGCGGCTCGGTCTGGCCGTGGCGTCCTGCTTCTTCCAGCGCGGGCGGGTCTACGAGATGGACGAGGCACTGGAGCTCGCGCTGCGTGCCGCTCCGGACGCCTCGGCGGAGGCACGGGTGCTGTTGTCGATCGGCAGCCTCGGGCGATACCGGCGCGGCGCCGAGGCGAGTCTGCGGACATTGCAGGACGCACGCGACCGGCTGCCGCAGGACGCGGACCTGGCGTTGCGGGCACGGTTGCTCGCGTCGATCGGCTACAGCCTGGCGAAGCTGCATCCCGACGACGAGGCTCTCGGCGTACTCGATGAAGCGTTGAAGGTCGCTCGGCAAGCTGGTGAGGCCGGCATCGCGTCGCGGGTGCTGGCGTACCTCGGGGTGACGTACGGCGACCGCGGTGAGTTCACTCGGGCGCTGTCGGCGTACGAGGAATCACTGGAGCTGGGTGATCCCGCCGTACGAGGAGAGGTGCTGAACGGGATCGGTGAATGCCTGCTCGAGCTGGACCGCGTGGACGACGCCGTGGCGGCGCTGACGACGGCCAGGGACCTCGGGGTCGAGCGGGGCGCGGACTACAGCCTCATCTACACATACGCGTTCCTGGGTACGGCGTACGCGCGGCAGCGCCAGTGGGCCGAGGCGATCGACGTCGGACGCCGGTCGCTGGAGCTGGCGCTGGAGAGTGATTCGAAGCAGTCGCAGCAGAACGCGTACCTGCGGCTGGCCGAGACGCTGCTGGCGAAGGGCGAGCTGGCACAGGCGCGACCGCACTTTGCGCGTGCACTGGAGCTGGCGCTCGAGGAGGGGCCGGAGTCGATGGTGCAGCGCGCAGCCAGTGGACTCGAGCAGACCACCGCTGCCGCTTGAGGTGTGATTGGCTGGTGCCGTGCGGAAAGTCTGTGGGGCGCTGGCTGCCGTCGTACTGCCCGTCGTACTGCTAGGTCTGGTGGCCTGCAGCGACGACAAGCCCACACCGGCCGCGGCGCCTCCTCCCCCTCCGAAGACGACAACGACGACGACGCCGCATTCCACCCCCACTCCCCCACCAGCACCGAACGGACTTCCGCGGGGCGGACGAGTGATCTTCCCGAAGTACCAACTGGTCGCGTACGTCGGACTGCCGGGCTCGCCTGCGCTGGGGCCGCTGGACAAGGACCTGGAGGCGAAGGCGGCCAAGCTGGACAAGCTGTCACACGCCTACGCAGCAGGGCGCACGCCGCTGCCCGTGATGGAGCTGATCGCCGTTGTCGCGAAAGGGTCGCGTGGCAAGGACGGGATGTACCGCGGGCGGCTGGACGACGCGAAGATCGAGCAGTACCTGGCGGTCGCTCGGAAGCACAAGATGCTGTTGCTGCTCGACATCCAGCCGGGGCGGGCGAAGGTCCTGCCCGAGGTGAAACGGCTGGAGCGGTGGCTGAAGGAACCGGACGTCGGGCTGGCGTTCGACCCCGAGTGGGCGGTCGGACCGACTCAGGTGCCGGGCCGGGTGTTCGGGCACACGACGGGCGCGGAGCTCGACACCATCGCGGCGTACCTCTCGGGAGTGGTGCGGGCGAACGGCCTGCCGGAGAAGGTGTTCGTGTTCCACCAACTGTCGCCGCGGATCGTCACCGACGAGAAGGCGTTGAAGCCGCATCCCGGAGTCGTGACGATCAAGTCCGTCGACGGGATCGGCGCGCGCACGGACAAACTCAAGACCTGGACCAAACTCACCACAGCTCTCCCGCCGTCGGTCCACGCCGGCTTCAAACTCTTCTACACCGAGGACGCCCGCCATGGGCCCTTGATGACCCCGGCCCAGGTCCTGGCCCTGAAACCCCGCCCGGAACTGGTGGTCTACGAATGATCTCGATCGCCTTCGCCAACGTCGCCGGCGGCCGGTTGATCGGCTCCGACGGTTACGACGCTGCTGACCGTACGGCGGACTTCGGGCAGGCGCTTGCGGGGCTGCGGCCGGACGTGCTGATCGTGACCGAGCTGGACCCGGACAGCGATCAGCTCGAACGGCTGACCGCCGCTGCGATGCCGGGGCGGAAGGTGCACCACGTGCGGCACGGGTTCTCGGAGTCGCACATCCCCGGCGTGGAGCGGCTGGGGGTGGGGATCGCGTCGACGTACCCGCTGACCGAGCTGGAGCGGATCGACCTGCCGAACCCGTCGATCGACTTCCTGCACTGGCGGACCGGTGAGCCGATGGACCCGCATCCGAAGGGGTTCCTGGTCGCGCGGGGTGACTTCGGGGCGCTCGGCGAGGTCGATCTGGTGGGCGGACAGGTGTGTCCGATCCACATGTTCCGGAGCGCCTCAGGGGTCGAGTACACGTATCGCGAGGGCCCTGGGCGGAAGTTCGGTACGCAGATGACGGCGTACCTGCGGGAAGAGCTGGCGGCGCGCGGTGTTCGTCGCGCGGTGGTGGCGGGTGATCTGAACATGCCGAACCCGCGGGAGTTCTTCGGCGAAACGCTCGGCCTGGTCGACGCGTTCGGCGACCCGCCACCGATCACCACCCCTGACGGCCGGTCGATCGACCGCCTGTTCTCCACCCCCGACCTGGTCGCGCGCGACGTCAAGGTCGCACAGATGCCCGGCGCCGACCACTTCCCGGTCGCCTGCCAACTCACACGCCGACACCCCGAGACACAGCCGATCGGCCGCATCCGCGAACAGGACCTCGCCAGACCTCCCGCCCGTTCCGGTCCCGCCGGCATGCGCCGAGGCTTGACGCGCTAGATCCGGCGGCCGGTGGTGAAGCGGGGGCGGGCGGCTAGGTCCAGCTGATCGCGGATTTCGGTAAAGAGGGCGGTGGCGGCGAAGATGGCGGGGGCTGATTCGCCTTGGACGTCGGCGTGTTCGCAGGCGAACCAGCCGCCTGGCTTGAGCAGCCGGCCCGCGGTCGCGGCGACCACCTTGATCTCGTCGAGGCCGTCGTCACCGGACCAGAGCGCAAGCGCCGGGTCGTGGTCGCGGACCTCGGCCGTCACGGATTCCCACGCGGTCAACGGAATGTACGGCGGGTTGGAGATCACCGCGTCCACCTGACCGTCGAGCTCCGGCAGGCACCCGTCGATGTCGCCCTCGTGCAGGATCACCCCTGTGCCCTGTAGGTTGCGGCGAGCCCACACCACCGCGTCCGGCGACAGTTCGACCGCGTGCACTGTGCTGTCCGGACGCTCGGTCGCGATCGCGCCCGCGATCGCTCCGGACCCGCTGCACAGGTCGACCACCAACGCGTCGCGAACGCCGGCGATCCGCTCCAGGATCCACCCGACCATGACCTCGGTCTCCGGTCGCGGAACGAACGCCCCGGGCCCGATCACCAACTCCCGATACCGGAACGCCGCCGTACCCGTCAGATGCTGCAACGGCTCCCGAGCAGCCCGTCGCGCGATCAAGGCGTCGTACTGAACCTGCTGGTCAGGCGTCGGTTCACGCAGGTTCAGCCGACTGGAACCGGTGACGAAGGCAAGCAGTTCGGCGGCATCGAAGTCGGGCGAGGCAACCCCCGCCTCCCGCAGCCGCGCTGCAGCCTCGGAGACCAGAGCCTTGGTGCTCACTGCGAATCGACGGCCTCGAGCCGCGCGGCCAGGTCAGCCTCGGTCAGGGCCTGGATGACCGGCGCCAGGTCGCCGCCGAGGACCTGGTCGAGGTTGTGCGCCTTGTAACCGACGCGGTGGTCGGAGAAGCGGTTCTCCGGGAAGTTGTAGGTGCGGACCCGCTCCGAACGGTCGACGGTCCGGATCTGCGACCGCCGGGCGTCCGACGCCTCCTGGTCGGCAGCCTCCTGCGCCGCGGCCAGCAGGCGGGCACGCAGGACCCGCATCGCCTGCTCGCGGTTCTGCAGCTGGGACTTCTCGTTCTGCATCGAGACCACGATGCCGGTCGGCAGGTGGGTGATCCGGACCGCGGAGTCGGTCGTGTTCACGCTCTGCCCGCCCGGACCGGACGACCGGAACACGTCGATCCGCAGGTCGTTCTGGTCGATCTCGACGTCGACGTCCTCGGCCTCCGGCAGCACCAGCACGCCGGCCGCGGACGTGTGGATCCGCCCCTGCGACTCGGTCACGGGCACCCGCTGGACGCGGTGCACGCCGCCCTCGAACTTCAGCTTCGCGTACGGCGCCTCGCCTGGCTCCGGCGTACCTTTGGCCTTCACCGCGACCGTGATCGACTTGTACCCGCCGAGGTCGGACTCGGCCGAGTCGAGGACCTCGGTCTTCCAGTTCTGGGACTCGGCGTACTTCAGGTACATCTTCAGCAGGTCGCCGGCGAACAGCGCGGACTCGTCGCCGCCCTCACCCGCCTTGATCTCGAGGATCGCGTCCTTGTCGTCGTTGGGGTCCCGCGGGACGAGCAGCGTCTGCAGGCGCTCGGCCAGCTCCTCACGCCGGGCGGTCAGCCGGACCGCTTCCTCGGCGAACGTCGGGTCCTCATGGGCCAGCTCGCGCGCGGCCTCGATGTCGTCCCCGGTCTGCAACCACTCGTCGTACGTACGGACCACCGGGGCCAGCGCGGCATACCGCTTGCCGACCCGGCGGGCGTTGGCCTGGTCGGAGTGCAGCTCCGGCTCCGACATCTGCCGCTCCAGCTCGGCGTACTCCGCCTTCAGCGTCTCGACTGCCTCGAACATCTCGCACTCCTCCTCTCGAACCACCGCTGACAACACAAACCGCGCGCCGGTCCCGCAAGAATGCGGAACCGGCGCGCGGTAAGGAAGCTACTTCTTGGCGTACCGCTTCTCGAAGCGGGCCACCCGGCCACCGGTGTCGAGGATCTTCTGCTTACCGGTGTAGAAGGGGTGGCACTGCGAGCACACGTCGGCGTGGATCACGCCGTTCTCCGCGGTCGAGCGCGTCGTGAACGTGGCGCCACAGGTACAGGTCACCGTGGTGTCGACGTACGTCGGGTGGATGTCGCTCTTCAAGACAGTCTCCTAGGTTTCAGGTGCCCCGGGTCGCCCGCACGGTGCGAGCGTGAACCGGAACCGACGTACCAGTTTGCCACCCGAAGGCGGCAAACCGGTAATCGAGGGTCGTGGGTGGGTCTGATGGTTACACGCCGTAGCGAGCAGGTGCTCGGTGCGGTGCATCGGCGTGCTGGAGCGAAGGCCTCGATGTGGTTCATCGTGGCCTTTGCTCCAGTGCGGCGAGGTGCCGTGCCGAGTGCCGCGCAGTAGGCGGGTAACCATCAGACCCACCCCTAGTCGCCGTTGGTGGTGCTGTGGTTGCTGCCGGTCGACGGGGTGGTCTTGTTGACCTGGAGCAGGAACTCGATGTTCGACTTGCTCTCCTTGAGCTTGCCGATCAGCAGTTCCAGCGCGGCCTGCCCGTCGAGCGCGGACAGCACCCGGCGCAGCTTCCAGACCACCTGGGTCTCGTCCTTGGACATCAGCAGCTCCTCGCGGCGGGTGCCGGAGGCGACCACGTCGATGGCCGGGAAGATCCGCCGGTCGGCGAACTCGCGGCGCAGCCGGAGCTCCATGTTGCCGGTGCCCTTGAACTCCTCGAAGATCACCTCGTCCATCTTCGAGCCGGTCTCGATCAGCGCGGTCGCGAGGATGGTCAGCGAGCCGCCGTCCTCGATGTTGCGGGCCGCGCCGAAGAACCGCTTCGGCGGGTACAGCGCGGACGAGTCCACACCACCGGACAGGATCCGGCCGCTGGCCGGTGCCGCGATGTTGTACGCGCGGCCGAGCCGGGTGATCGAGTCCAGCAGTACGACGACGTCGTGGCCGAGCTCCACCAGCCGCTTCGCACGCTCGATCGCCAGCTCCGCGACCGTGGTGTGGTCGTCGGCCGGGCGGTCGAAGGTCGAGGCGATGACCTCACCCTTGACCGTGCGCTGCATGTCGGTGACCTCTTCGGGCCGCTCGTCCACCAGCACGACCATCAGGTGTACTTCGGGGTTGTTCGTAGTGATCGCGTTCGCGAGCGCCTGCAGCACCATCGTCTTACCGGCCTTCGGCGGCGAGACGATCAGGCCGCGCTGGCCCTTGCCGATCGGGCTGACGATGTCGACGATCCGGGTGGTCAGCACGCCCGGCTCGGTCTCCAGGCGGAGCCGCTCCGTCGCGTACAGCGGGGTGAGCTTGTTGAAGTCCTGCCGCTGCTTGGCGATCTCCGGGTCGGCGCCGTTCACGGTGTCGATCCGGACCAGCGGGTTGAACTTCTCCTTGCGCTCGCCCTCCTGCGGCTGCTTCACCGCACCGGTGATCGCGTCACCCTTGCGCAGGCCGTAGCGCTTCACCATCGAGAGCGCGACGTACACGTCGTTCGGGCCGGGCAGGTAGCCGCTGGTCCGGACGAAGGCGTAGTTGTCGAGTACGTCGAGGATGCCGGCGGCCGGGACGAGTACGTCGTCCTCGCTGATCGTCGGCTCGGCGTCGTACCGCTCGCCGCGGCCGCGGGTGCGGCCGGAGTCGCGACCGCTGTCGCGACCGCCGTCACGGCCGGCGGGCTGGCCGTCGCGGCTGCGTTCCCGGTCGCGACCCCGGCGGCGCCGGCGACGGCCCTCGCCTTCCTCGCCCCGGTCGTCCTGACGGTCCTGACGGTCCTGACGGTCCTGGCGGTCCGGCCGATCCTGCCGGTTCCGCTGGTTGTCACCGCGGTTGTCCCGGTTGCCGTCCCGGTTCCCATCGCGGTTGCTGTCCCGGTTCCCATCACGGTTGCCGTCGCGCTGGCCGTCCCGGTTGGTGTCCCGGTTCTGCTCGCGGTTCTGCTCGCGGTTCTGCTCGCGGTTCTGCTCGCGGTTCTGGCTTCCGTCGCGGTTGCGGTCGCGGCTCTGGCTGCCGTCGCGGCTGTCCCGGTTCGTGTCCCGGTTCTGCTCGCGGGCGTTGTCGCGGTTCCGCTCGCGGGTGCGGCCCTGGCTCTCGCCACGGTCGTCGGCGCGCTCCTCGGTGCGGGTCTCCACCCGCTCGAAGGGCCCGCTCTGGGCACCACTCGAGGCACCGTTCGGCGCAGTGTTCGGGGCAGTGTTCGGGGCAGTGTTCGGGGCAGCCGTCTCCGGCTGCACGACCTTCGCGGCCGGCGCTTCGACGGCGACCTCGGGGGCAGCACCGTTCGGCGCGGCGTCGGTGGTCGCGTCTTTCTGCGGCGTGTCTTTTTGGGCGGCGGCGCGGGTCCGGCGGCTGCCGCCCTCGCGCTTCGCGGGTGCCGCGGCCTTCGCCTCCGGCGCCTCGGCGGCCTCGTCGAGCGTCGGCTGCGTCGAGCGCGCCTTCGCCTTCGAGCCGCTGGTAGAGCCGCCCGCGGAAGAACCGGCGGACCCGCCGGTCTGGGCGGCCTTGATCGCCTCGATCAGCTGGCCCTTGCGCAGTGCGCCGGTGCCCTTGATGCCGAGCGTCCCGGCGAGCTGCTTGAGCTCGGGGAGCAGCATGCCCTCGAGGCCGCCTCCGGCTTTCCGGCGACGCGTCGCGGTGGTCACCGCGGCGTCAGCTCCACCGGAGGCTTCAACAGTTTCTGTCACGTGAGGTCCTTCCCACACGGATCGTCGATGTCCGACACGGCTCATCGACCAATTCATTCACCCACGGCCGCACAACGGGCACGTGGTGTACAAGAGTCTCTCGTTCGATCTGAGTCCCCCCGGACTTCTCCGACGCAGGCGGCGCAAGGTCACATCCACAGGAGGGTCGCCACACAACACAGGGTGCCGGGAGCACAGCCCGGATCGTGACGAGAGCACGCCGATCACCTGGAGGGGATCGGGTGAGTCGAGACTAGCACCACAAGAGGTCCTTCTGCCGACTCGGGACGTACAACGCGTGTCAGCGGCCCGGCATTCCCGGATCAGCCGGCTTCCATCGACCAGACCTGTACGCCGACTGGATCGATCTCCAGCTCGTACTTGGTCCAGCCGTCCGGCGCGTCCGGCGTACCACGGAAAAACACGTCCTGACCTGGGCTCTTCCCGTCCTGACCGCCCAGCACACCGCCCAGTACGGCGACCGTCGGACCGGCACCGCTGACGATCGCCGCGAGTCCACTGCCACGCAGTTTGTGCACCAGCGCGAGGCTCTCCGGCATCGCCGGCTCGCGGTACTCCTGATGCAGCCGGTCCTCGGTCGCGGTCAGCAGCAATTCGGGCCGCCCGGTCAGCGCCGCGACCAAGAGAGCGGCCTTTCCCGCGTTGGCCGCCGCATCACTGTGGGAAACAACGCTCGGGAGCAGTCCGCGCGCCTCCTTGGTCAGCACGCGATTGTCCGGTACGTAAGCAACTACCGCCGTTCTGGCCGCCGGTTCCAAACGAACCGCTCGGCCAGTTTCACCTTCCGTCCAAGCGATCGTGAGCCCACCGAGGGCAGCCGCTGCCACGTTGTCCGGATGCCCTTCGATCTCGTTCGCGAGTACGACGAGGCGTTCGCGATCGACCGGTTCGCCGGCCAGCGCGTACGCCGCCGCGAGCCCGCCGACGATCGCGGCCGACGACGACCCGAGACCGCGTCCGTGCGGGATCCGGTTCTCGCACCGTAAGGTGAATCCGGGCACCGAGGCACCCAGCGCCTCGAGCCCGGCCCGGATCGAACGCACCACCAGATGCGTCTCGTCCAGCGGTACTTCGCCTTCGCCGCACCCGCTCACCTCGACCGTCACGCCGGACCCGCACGGGGTGACGACAAGGTCGTCGTACAAGGTCAGCGCGAGGCCGAACGCGTCGAAGCCGGGACCGAGGTTCGCACTGGTAGCAGGCACCCGAACCCGCACCTGATCACACGCCCGCCGCCCGCCGTCGGTCTCCATGCTCTTGTCACCCATGCTCTTGTCACCCATGGGATCAGGCGAGGCCGGCGATGCGGGCAACGGCGTCGGTGTCCGCCGGTGTGACGGGCGGTTCCTCGAAGGTCGCGTGGGCGAGCGCGGTGTCGATGTCCTTGAGGCCGTGGCCCGTGACGGTGATCACGACCGTCGAACCGCCCGGCAACCAGCCCTGCGCCTTGGCGTGCAGCAGCCCGGCGACGCCGGCCGCCGAACCCGGCTCCACGAAGACGCCTTCGCGGGACGCGAGTTCACGCTGCGCGGTCAAGATCTGCTCGTCGGTGACCATTTCGATCCGGCCGCCGGACTCGTCCCGCGCGGCCTCGGCCAGCGTCCACGACGCCGGGTTCCCGACCCGGATCGCGGTCGCGGCGGTCTCGGGATGCTCGACGATCTTCTTGCGCACGATCGGAGCGGCACCTTCGGCCTGGAAACCCCACAGGCGCGGTGTCCTGGTGGCCAGCTTGTCCTTGGCGTACTCCTGGTAGCCCTTCCAGTACGCCGAGATGTTGCCCGCATTGCCGACCGGCATCAGATGCAGATCCGGCGCATCGCCCAGTGCGTCGCAGACCTCGAAGGACGCGGTCTTCTGCCCTTCCAGCCGGACCGGGTTGACCGAGTTCACCAGGGCGACCGGGTAGTTCTTGCCCAGCTCGCGGACGATCCGCAGGCAGTCGTCGAACCCGCCGTCGATCTGCACCAGCTTCGCGCCGTGCACGACCGCCTGGGCCAGCTTGCCCTTCGCGATCCGGCCGGCCGGGATCACCACCAGCGGCAGCATCCCGGCGCGGACGGCGTACGCCGCGGCCGACGCCGAGGTGTTGCCCGTCGAGGCGCAGACGACCGCCTTGTCACCGGCCTGTGCGGCCAGCGAGATCGCGACCGTCATCCCGCGGTCCTTGAACGAGCCGGTCGGGTTGTTGCCCTCGACCTTGAGCCAGACCTCGCAGCCGGACTGCTCGCTCAGCCACTGCGCGGCCACCAGCGGCGTTCCGCCCTCGCCGAGCGTGACGACCGGGGTGTCTGCCGACACCGGCAACCGGTCACGATATTCCTCGATCACGCCACGCCACTGGTGAACCATTGTTGTTACTCGCCTTCTACCCGCATCACACTGCTGACTTCACGGACGATGTCCATGTCCCGCAAGGACTCCACGGTCGCGGACAACGCGGCGTCGGTCGCGGTGTGGGTGACCACCACCAATTGCGCGTCACTGCCCCGGCCCTCCTGGCGGACGGTCTGGATGGACACGTCGTGCTCGGAGAAGGCCTGGGCCACCGCCGCGAGCACACCGGCCTTGTCGGCCACGTCCAGCGACACGTGGTAGCGGGTCATCGCGTCGCCCATCGGCCGCACGGCCCGCTGGGTGTACGACGACTCGCCGACCCCCGGCACACCCTTGAGCCGGTTGCGCGCGGCGGACACCAGATCCCCGAGGACTGCACTGGCCGTCGGGGCGCCGCCGGCACCACGACCATAGAACATCAGCCGGCCGGCCGCCTTACTCTCCACGAAAACGGCGTTGTACGCGTCCCGGACACTGGCCAGCGGATGGCTGACCGGGATCATCGCCGGGTACACCCGCGCGCTCACCGAATCGGTCGCCTCGTCCAGCTCGCAGATCGCCAGCGACTTCACCACACAGCCCATCTCGCGGGCCGACGCGATGTCGGTCGCGGTCACCTCGGTGATGCCCTCGCGGTGCACGTCGGCGATCGAGACCCTGGTGTGGAACGCCAGGCTGGCCAGCAGCGCGGCCTTCGCGGCGGCGTCGAAACCCTCGATGTCCGCGGTCGGGTCCGCCTCGGCGTACCCGAGCGCCTGGGCCTCCTCGAGCGCCTCGTCGAAGCCGGCGCCGGTGCTGTCCATCTTGTCGAGGATGAAGTTCGTGGTGCCGTTGACGATCCCCATCACCCGGGTCACGTCGTCACCGGCGAGCGACTCGCGCAGCGGCCGCAGGATCGGGATCGCGCCGGCGACAGCGGCCTCGAAGTACAGGTCGCGCTGGTACTTCTCCGCGGCGGCGAACAGCGTCGGGCCGTCCTCGGCGAGCAGTGCCTTGTTCGCCGTGACGACCGAGGCGCCGTGCTCGAGCGCGGTCAGGATCAGGCTGCGGGCGGGTTCGAGACCGCCGATCACCTCGATCACCAGGTCCAGGTCGCCGCGGGAGACCAGGGCCCGGGCATCGGTGGTGATGAGGTCCGGGTCGACGGCGATGTCACGGGCGCGGCCGGGACGCCGTACGGCGATGCCCGCGATCTCCAGCGGGGCGCCGACGCGGGCCGCGAGATGGTCCGCCTGCTCGGTCAGGATCCGCACCACTTCGGTGCCGACCACTCCGCAACCGAGCAGGCCTACCTTGAGAGGCTTCTCGTCGTTCACGGTGTCGTTCATTCGGCGGCCCCCATGTCGAGTGCAAGCAGGTCGTCTTCGGTCTCACGGCGTACGACGACGCGCATGTGGCCGTCCTTGACCGCGATCACCGGTGGCCGCGGCACGTGGTTGTAGTTGCTCGCCATCGACCGGCAGTACGCGCCGGTGCCGGGGACGGCGATCAGGTCGTCCGGCTGGACGTCGGAGGGCAGGAACTCGTCCTTCACGACGATGTCGCCGGACTCGCAGTGCTTGCCGACCACGCGAGCCAACGTCGGCGGGGTGTCGGAGTATCGGTTGGCGAGCGTGCAGGAGTAGTCGGCGTCGTACAGCGCGGTGCGGATGTTGTCGCTCATCCCGCCGTCCACGGACACGTACGTCCGGGCGGCGCCGGCGTCCAGCTCGACCTCCTTGACCGTACCGACCGAGTAGACCGTGCACATCGCCGGGCCGACGATCGCGCGGCCGGGCTCGATCGACACCTTCGGCATCTCGACGTCGAACGCACGGCACTCGTGCTCGACGATCTTGCCCATCTCGGTGGCCAGCTGCGCCGGGTCCGACGGGTCGTCCTGCGTGGTGTACGCGATCCCGAAGCCGCCGCCCAGGTCGAGCTCCGGCATGTCGACGCCGAGTTCGTCGGAAACCCTTGCGTGCAAGGCGATCACGCGCTTCGCGGCCACCTCGAACCCGGACGAGTCGAAGATCTGCGAGCCGATGTGCGAGTGCAGGCCGAGCAGCTCGAGCTCCGGGGATTCGTTGACCCGGGCAACGGCTTCGAAGGCGGCGCCGGAGGTGATCGAGAACCCGAACTTCTGGTCCTCGTGCGCGGTCGCGATGTACTCGTGGGTGTGCGCCTCGACGCCCGCGGTGACCCGGATCATCACCGGCGCGACCACGTTGCGTTCGGCGGCGAGCTCGATCAGCCGGGTGATCTCGTGCTGCGAGTCGACGATGATCCTGCCGACGCCGGCGTCCAGTGCGCGGGCCAGCTCGGACACGGACTTGTTGTTGCCGTGGAACCCCAACCGCCTGGGATCGGCGCCCGCCCGGAGCGCGACCGCCAGCTCTCCCCCGCTGCAGATGTCGAGGTTCAGGCCCTCTTCCATCACCCAGCGGACGACCGTCGTACACAGGAACGCCTTGCCGGCGTAGTAGACGTCGAAGTCCTTGAAGGCGTGCTTGAAGGCGCGCGCCCGGGAACGGAAGTCGTCCTCGTCCAGCACGTACGCCGGGCTGCCGTGCTCGGCGACCAGGTCCCGGACGTCGACGCCGCCGACCTCGAGGGCGCCTTCACCGTTCTTCTTGGCCGTGTACGACCAGAGCGCCGTGACCAGGTCGTTGGGATCACGCGGCGCGCGCAGCCACTGCGGCGCCCGGTGGCCGATGTCGGCGTGCAGCGCGCCCGCCTCGTGCGCCCTCACATCCGCTCCGGTGCGGAGACGCCGAGCAGGTCGAGCCCGTTGGCGAGCACGGTCCGGGTCGCGGAGACCAGGGTGAGACGAGCCTTGTGCACCGGCTCCACCTCCTCGTCGCCGCGTGGCAGCACGCGGCAGCTGTCGTAGAACTTGTGGAATGCGGACGCGGTGTCCTCGAGGTACCGCGCGACGCGGTGCGGCTCGCGCAGCTCCGCGGCAGTCGCGACGACCCGCGGGAACTCGGCCAGCGCGCGGAGCAGGTCGCCCTCACGCTCGTGGCTGAGCAGGCCGGGATCGAACTCGTCGAGCTTGACGCCGAGCTCGTCGGCGTTCCGGACGATGGATGCCAGGCGGGCGTGGGCGTACTGCACGTAGTACACCGGGTTCTCGCTGGCCTGCCGAGTCATCTCCTCGATGTCCAGGGTCAGCGGCGAATCGGCCGGGTAGCGGCAGAGCGTGTAGCGCAGGGCGTCGACACCGCCCTCCTCGACCAGCTCGGCGAGCGTGACGATGGTGCCGGCCCGCTTGGACAGCTTCATCTCCTCGCCGCCCTTGAGGATCTTCACCAGCTGGCCGATCAGGATCTCGATGTTGTGCTCGGGGTCGTCGCCGGCGCAGGCCGCGATCGCCTTCAGCCGGTTCACGTACCCGTGGTGGTCGGCGCCGAGCATGTAGACACACGTCTCGAAACCACGCTCGCGCTTGTTCACGTAGTACGCCGCGTCGGAGGCGAAGTACGTCGGCTCGCCGTTCGAGCGGATCAGGACGCGGTCCTTGTCGTCGGTGAAGTCCGTGGTCCGCATCCAGAGCGCGTCGTCCGCCTCGTACAGATGCCCCTGATCGCGGAGCTTCTGGATCGCGTGCGGTACGCCGTCCTGCTCGTGCAGGCTGCGCTCCGAGAACCAGACGTCGAACTTGGTCCGGAAATGCTCGAGCTGGTCCTGCTGCTCCTTGAGCTGCCGCTCGTACCCCGCCTCGCGGAACGCGATCACCTGCTCGTCCTCGGGCAGCGTCAGGATGTCCGGCACCTCGGCGACGATCCGCTGCGCGAGCTCGAGGATGTACTCGCCGTGGTACCCGTCCTCGGGGATCTTGTGCCCGTGCGCGGCGGCCTGCAGGCTCGCGCCGAACTTGTCCATCTGGTTGCCGCGGTCGTTGATGTAGAACTCGCGGCTGACGCTCGCCCCCGCGGCGGCCAGCACCCGGGCCAGCGCGTCGCCGACGGCGGCCCAGCGGGTGTGGCCGAGGTGCAGCGGGCCGGTCGGGTTCGCCGAGATGAACTCGAGGTTGATCGCCCGCCCCTGCAGACTGTCGCTGGTGCCGTACGTCGGGCCCGCGTCGAGGATCGCCTGCGCGACCTTGCCCTGGGCGTCGGTCGCGACCCGGAGGTTGATGAAACCGGGGCCGGCGATCTCCACCGCGGTGATGGCCTCGTCGCCCTGCAACTCGGCGGCGAGCAGCTCGGCGAACGCGCGCGGGTTCATCCCTGCCCGCTTGCCCAGTTGCATGGCGACGTTCGTCGCGTAGTCCCCGTGCTCGGGGTTCTTGGGTCGCTCGACCTTCAGCTCGCGCGGCAGCCCACCCTCGACGGTGATCGTGCCGTCGGCGGCGAGCGCGGTCAGGGCCTGCAGGATCTTCTCAGCGAGCTGTTCCGGAGTCACCGCCTCAGCCTAATGGCCGCACCCCCAAACCCTTGACTCACCATCCACAGCCCGGTACGCGGTCAGTGCTGAGCACTCACCGTGACCCGGGCGTTGCGGAGCAATGGAGAATCCCACGGGGCCGGTTTGCCGTCGACGGTGACCTTGAGGGCGGTGCAGGCGTCCGCTAGGCAGTTGGCGTCGTACCGGAGGCCCCAGAGGGTGAAGAACTGGGCGAGGGTGGGGCGTTCGGAGGCGGTCTTGGCCTCGACCCAGACCTGGCCGTCGGTGGCGTGCGTGTGGACGGCGGCCTGCTCGGCGCGGAGCTTGTCGACGCCGATCCCGGCCGGGACCTGCACCGGCTTGCCGTCGACCGTGACCGCGATGTTCAGCGTGTACGGCGACGGGCCGGAGAAGTCGAGCGGCAGCCGTTCGAACCCGGCCTTGTCGATGTACGAGACCGCGTCCCGGGGAGCGTCCCACGGGGGTGCCCCGGTCCGGAGGTCCGCGGCCGCCGGCGGTGCGGGGCCGACCTGACAACCACCCACGACGCTGCTCGCGAGGAGCAGCGCCGCCGCCGTACCGACCGCCCGGCGCCACCTGCCTGCTCTCATGGGAGCCAGGTTGCCATGGGGCGCCAGGCCTGCCGACGACCGGGTCAGCGCTCCGACGGCATGATGATCCAGAGCGCGATGTAGATCAGGAACTGCGGGCCGGGCAGCAGGCAGCTGATCACGAAGATCAGGCGCATCGTGTTGGAGGAGATACCGAACCGGCGAGCCAGACCGGCGCAGACACCGCCGATCCAGCGATCGTTTGACGGGCGGACCAGAGAGCTTGCCATGATGAGTACCGTTTTCCTTTCCACCGTTGGGCTTACGTCCACTATGACGGTGCCCACGGCGGATCTGATCCCCCTTGAGCGGTGTTCCAGGGTCCGCTCAGGGGTCCCCCGTACGACGATGGACGGGGCTCGCACCACACCGGCCCCCAATTCGGGATTTCACCGAACTTCCTGCTACTGTTCTGCACGTTCCTGAGCCCCCGTAGCTCAGGGGATAGAGCACCGCCCTCCGGAGGCGGGTGCGCAGGTTCGAATCCTGCCGGGGGCGCGACCGATCTGGCCGATCTCTGTGCGCAGAAAGCGCGCACATGGATCGGTCGTTGTCTTTTCTGGGGGTGCAACCCCCAGAACCCGCCCGGAGGGGCTTCGCCCCCCGGACCCCCCTTGGGATGTGGTGGGGCGGGGGGTGAGTTGCGGCGGATCCAGCGGATCGCCTCGGCGATGTGGGCCAGCATGCCGTCGGCGAGGCCGATCTGACGGACCAGGGCACCTTGCTCGCCGGTGAGCAGCCGCCAGAGGATCTCCCGGCGGATGCCCGGCACCAGCACGCGGACGTCGTCGGGGCGCTCCGCGATCCGCAGCAGCCGTACGACGGGATCCAGCAACTCGTCACTCGCATCGCTCACCACCAGCCCGCCGTACTGCGCCGGACGGGCCGGTGTCTCCAGCAGCAGCGGCGCGAGCACGCTCACCTGCGCCGGCGAGTCAGCTGATGCCCGCCGCGGTGCGGCAGTAGTCCCAGATTCGCTGTGTGTCGGCTTCGGAGTCCTCGGTGTGGCGGAGGTAGTGGGTGGGGCGGGGCTGGCGGTCGTGCCAGAAGTTGCCTGTGGGCAGCGTTCGGTTGGTCGCGGCCAGCCAGACGGTGGTGTCGGCGCCTTGGGCGGGTGTGCGGAGGAGTGGGCGGGTGAGGTTGGTGAAGAGCGGGAGGGAATCGGTCAGCCCAGGGGTCTGCGACCAGCCGGGGTGCATGGTGGCGATGAAGGTCGGCGCCAGTTCGGCGGCCAGGACGGGAGTCAGCGCGACCTGGATGCGCTTGCTGCGGGCGTACGCCCTTGCGCCGTGGTAGCTGCCGTTGCGGTACTCCGGGTCGTCGACCGGCAGCCGCTGCGTGTACATGCCGCCGGACGCCACGAAGACGACCCGGCCGTCCTCCAGGTGGTCGCGCAGGAGGTCAGTCAGGAGGAGAGGACCGAGTACATGGGTGGCTAGGGTCAGTTCGTGGCCTTGGGGCGATTGTGTACGGCGTGGTGGCATGACGCCGGCGTTGTGGATCAGGGCGTGGATAGGGCCGGTCAGTCCGGCGGCGTAGCGGCGTACGGCGTCCAGGTCGGAGATGTCGCATTCGTCGACAACGAAGGTGGCGGTGGGGACTTCGCTGCGAAGGTCTGCGACTGTGCGGGTGGCCTTGGTGGCGTCTCGGACTACTAGGTGGACTGTCGCGCCGAGGGCGGCTAGGCCTGCGGCGGTGGCTTTGCCCAGGCCGCCTCTTGCACCCGTGACGATGGCAGTCTTGCCGGCCAGGGCATTCGGACGGGGATCGTCGGCGGGCCAGGTCCTGCTCCGGAGGCTATAGCCGAGCTTCGTGTAGCCGGGGATGACCAGGCGGTCCAGGAGCGTGTCCAGAGCGCCGCTCATGCGGCCAGCCTGCCCAGAGCGTTGCGCAGGCCTTCCTCGGCCTCATCACCGAGGCGTTCGAAGGACCTCCGGAGGAACGGTTCGGTGAGCCGGGCGAGACCCTTGAGCTGGAACTCGGCGCGGTAGGTGACCCGCGTGAGGTGGCCCTCGCTGCGGAACGTCATGGTGTCGCGGGAAACGATCGTCCGGTTCTCGCCGCGCAGGACGATCCGGTCGGGTCGGGCATACTCCTCGACCACGTAGGTCAGCTCGGTCTCGCGGCCTTTGAAGCGAGACGTGTTGCGGTACGTCGTACCCTCGCCGCCGTCGCCCTGCAGCAGGACGGTCCGGACCGTGCCGGGATCCCACTCCTCGGTGGTACGGAAGTCAGCCAGGTAGTCGAAGGCGTGCTCGGGTGTGGTCGCGACGGACACGTCGCGTTGGATGACAATCATCGGTTCTCCTCCGCTCGTTCGGCGGCGTGGGCGATGTTGCGCTGCATGCCGCCGAAGACGACGTCGTGGAACGGGCGGATCGCCGCCCAGTACAGCTCTCCCGGCAGACCGCGCGGATGGAACAGCGCGCGCTGCCGGAACTGCGTGCGGCCGTCCTGGCCGGTGCCTACGCGCAGCTCGAGCCACGCCTCACCGGGTAGCCGCATCTCGGCGCGCAGCCGGAGCAGGCGGCCGCGGTCGATGGTCTCGACCCGCCACCAGTCGAGCGGATCGCCGACCGACAGGACGTCGGGATGCAGCCGGCCACGGCGCAGGCCGGGGCCGCCGACGACCCGGTCGAGCAGGCCGCGCGTCCACCAGCCGAGTCGCCATGAGTACCAGCCGCGTCGACCGCCGATGCCCTCGATCACCTTCCAAAGGCACTCCGGCTGTGCGGCGACAGCGCAGTCCCGCTCGTCGACGTAAAGCGAGCCGCCCGACCAGTCCGGGTCGCTCGGGAGCGGGTCGCTCGGCGCGCCCGGTGTCGAGGCGGACGCCCACGACGTACTCACGTCCAGGTCGCGCACCTTCTTCAGCGCGAGCTCGACGGCCTGGTCGAACCCGATCCCGCCGGCCGGCCGCGGCTCGACGTACCGGTCGATGTCGTGGTCCTTGCAGACGACCTCGTGCACCAGGCTGTCGACCAGCGGTCGCGCGATGCCGCTCGGCACCGGCGTGACCAGACCGACCCAATGACTCGAGAGGCCGGGGGTCAGCAGCGGGACCGTCACGATCCGCCGCGGACGCAGGCCCGCCACGGCTGCGTAGCGCTGCATCATCGCGCGATACGTCAGCACGTCCGGTCCGCCGATGTCGAACCCGCGGTTCACGTCGGCCGGCATCCGTGCGGATCCGACCAGGTAGCGCAGTACGTCGCGGACCGCGATCGGCTGGATCCGCGTGTCCAGCCAGCGCGGTGTGACCATCACCGGCAGCCGCTCGGTCAGGTAGCGGAGCATCTCGAACGAGGCCGAGCCGGAACCGATGATCACGGCCGCCCGCAGCACGGTCGTCGGTACGCCGCTCGCGAGCAGGATCTCTCCCACCTCGCGCCGCGAGCCAAGATGCGGCGACAGCTCCTCGTCGTCCGGATGCAGTCCGCCGAGGTAGACGATCCGCCCGACGCCGGACCCGCGGCACGCCGTGCCGAAGGCGAGCGCGGTGCGCCGGTCCCGGACCTCGAACCGCCGGCCGGAGCCCATCGAGTGGATCAGGTAGTACGCGACATCGACGCAGTCCAGTGCTCTCGTCAGAACCGCTGAGTCGGACGCATCGCCTTCCACGACCTCGATCCGGGACCGCCAGGGGCGCGACTCGAGCCGCTGCGGATGCCGGGCCAGGACGCGTACGTCGTACCCGGCCGCCAGTAACTCGGGGACGAGCCGACCGCCGATGTAGCCGGTGGCTCCGGTGACCAGGACTCGAGTCATCGACTCTCCTCCAATCGCTGGGCAGCTGTGACCGGGTCGTCGTCGACGTACTGCGCCCCGACGGCGGCTGCCAGTTCGGCGGATGCACCGCGACCGGCCAGCGCGACCGACCGGCCCTGCGCGAGCCGGACGAGTTCCGGGCGGATCGCGTCGAAGCGGGAGGCATCGGAGGCGGCGAGCATCACCAGGTCGGGTCCAAGTGCGTCGACCATGCGCTGGATGTCGCCCGTCGGGGAGTCGGCGCCGAGGAAGACCACGCGCCAGCCCGAGCGTCGCAGTACCAGGCCGAACGACAGCAGGGCGATGTCGTGCAACTCACCGGGCGGACAGGCCAGCAGGACCCGCGGACCACGGCCGCCACCCCAGCCCGGCGACAGGGAGGCGAGACGGGACCGGATCACGTTGCTCGCAAAGTGTTCCTGGCCGACGGTCACCTCACCGCGGTTCCACCGCTCACCCAACTCATGCAGGTACGGGATCAGCACGTCTCGGATCACCGCCTCGATGGTCAGCGCACCGAACAGCTGGTCCAGCACGACGTGGGCGGCCCGCTCGTCGAGCAGGTCCAGCGCGGCTCGCAGGCTCGCGGCACCGTTGGCCTCGGCCATCCGTACGACGACCGGGTCAGGGGGCGCGGCCGGCTCGGCCAGTACGGCGCGGGCCGCCTCGGCAGCGGACAAGCCCTCGGCAAGGTACGCGCACATTCGCTGCACCCGGCGTACGTCGGCGTCCGAGTACAGCCGGAAGCCACCTGACGAGCGCATCGGAGACAGCAGTCCGTAGCGCGACTCCCACGCCCTCAGGACGTGTTCGCTGACCCCGGCGCGCTTGCTCAGCGCGCCGATCCGAAGTCCGCCCGGCACCGAAGTCTCCATGATCACACAGTATACGAACTTTAGACAGACCTTTGACAAGGGCTAGCCATGTGCTTAATCTCTAGACAAACCTTAGACAACCTGGAGGCCTTGCTCATGACGGAGTCCGTCGCTGTGATCGGCGCCGGCGTATCCGGTCTGACCGCCGCATACCTGCTCGCCCGGCGCTTCGACGTCACGCTGTTCGAGGCCGAACCGCGGCTCGGCGGACACGCCCACACCCACGACGTCACCGACCCGGCCGGACGCCGGCTCGCGATCGACACCGGCTTCATCGTCCACAACGCCCGCACCTATCCCCTGCTGCGCAAGCTGTTCGCCGAGCTCGGTGTCCGGACGCAGCCGACCGAGATGAGCATGAGCATCAGCGACCCGGCAAGCGGGCTGGAGTTCGCCGGCGGGCACGGGGCCGCCGGAATCTTCGCGCAGCGGCGGCGGGTCGTGGACCCGAGCTTCCTCCGGTTGCTCGGCGAGGTCCGCCGCTTCCACGTCCGGGCCACCGGTTACCTGGCCCGGACCGGCGACGACGACCTCACGACGCTCGACGAGTTCCTGAAGGCCGAACGCTTCAGCCCGGCCTTCGTCCGCCGGTACGCCGTACCCGTGGTGTCCTGCGTCTGGTCCTGCGGCGGCAGCTCGGCGCTGGCATACCCGGCGCGCTACCTGTTCCGCTTCCTCGATCACCACGGCATGCTCGCCGTCAGCGGCTCACCGCAATGGCTGACCGTCACCGGCGGCTCCCGGCAGTACGTCGATGCGCTCGCCGGCCGGGTCGGCGCGGTACGCAAGCACAGTCCGGTCCGCGCGGTCCAACGGCATCCGGACGGCGTGACCGTGACTGTTGCCAACGGCACCTTGTCGGAGTTCGACGGGGTGGTGCTGGCGACGCACGCCGACCAGGCGCTCGACCTGCTCGCGGACGCATCGCCCGCGGAGAAGGCAGTACTCGGACAGTTCGAGTACAGCCGCAACACGGCGGTGCTGCACACCGACGTCTCGTTGCTTCCAGCAACCAAGAACGCGCGGGCCTCCTGGAACTACATCATCGGCTCCGCTGCGCCGCTGACGACGTACTGGATGAACAAATTGCAGGGTCTGGAGACCGACGAAACCTACCTCGTCACGCTGAACGGTGCCACGACGGTCGATCCCGCGAAGGTGATCGAGCGGATCGACTACCAGCACCCCGTCTACACCCCGAAGGCAGTCGCCGCGCAGAGCAGGCTGACAGCCCTCAATACCGGCCGGATTGCGTTTGCAGGGGCGTATCACGGCTGGGGATTCCACGAGGACGGCTGTCGCGCCGGTGTCGCCGCGGCCGAGTCCTTCGGGGTCCGCTGGTGACGGTCGCCGGTATGCTCCCCGCACTCCCGGCGATCGTCACCGGCTTCGTCCGGCACGGGCGGCGTATTCCGATCCGCCATGCGTTCCGGTACCGGGTGCACCAGTGGCTGGTCGACCTCGACGACGTACCGCGCCAGCCCTGGTACCTGCGTCCGCTGGCGCGCTTCGACGCCCGCGACCACCTCGGCGGCCACGGCCCGACGATCAAGGCCGACCTCTGTCGCTACCTCGCCGGCGAAGGCATCACGTACGACGGCCGCGTCCTCATGCTGGCCAACGCCCGTACCTTCGGCCACGTCTTCGACCCACTGACCGTCTTCTGGTGCATCGACAGCCCGTACGTCGTCGCAGAGGTGCACAACACGTACGGCGAACGCCACGCCTACCTGCTCCGACCGGATGCGCACGGCACGGCGGAGACCCCGAAGGAGTTCTACGTCTCGCCGTTCAACGACATCTCCGGGCAGTACCGCCTGACCTTCGAGCTCGACCACGACCGGATCCGGGTGCAGGTGAGCCTGTCGCGCGGCGGCCAAACGGTCTTCGGAGCGAGCTTCGAGGGCGTACCGCGCCCTGCTACACGCCGGGCGACTCTGGCGGCCGCCGTACGGACGCCGCTGATGCCGCAGCGGGTGTCCCTCCTGATCCGGCTGAACGGCGTGTGGCTGTGGGCGCGCCGCCTGCCTGTCGTACCGCGCCCGGTGCACCGGCTCCAGAAGGGACTTCGATGAGCGGCCTGACCATCGCCCAACCACTCTGCCTGCGACACCCTCTTCTGCGCCGGCTGTGCGTCCGTGCCCGGATCACCCGGCTGATCGTCGACCGGATCCTCGACCAGGTCCCCGTACGCGCGGTCTACCCGGACGGCACGGTCCGCGGTGGCGGCGGACCGGACGCACCGGTGCTGCGGATCGTCCGTCCGAACGCCCTGTTCGAACGGCTCGCCCACAACCCCAAGATCGGTCTCGGCGAGGCGTACATGGCCGGGGACTGGACTGCGGGCGAGGGCACCGACCTGGGCGACCTGCTGACGCCGTTCGCGGCACGTGTCGCGCAACTCGTGCCGCCGTACCTCTTGCGCTTCCGGCGGGTCGTCGACCGGCGCATCCCCCGTCTGCGGCGCAACACACCGACCGGCGCCCGGGAGAATATCAGTGCGCACTACGACCTCAGCAACGCGCTCTTTGCGGCGTTCCTGGACCCTGGCCTGACGTACAGCTCCGCACTGTTCAAACACGACGTACCGCTGGCTGCTCAGGGGCTTGAGGAGGCTCAGTCCAGGAAGGTCGAACGCATCCTGGACCTGGCCGACGTGGGTCCGGGCAGCCGGGTGCTCGAAGTCGGAATCGGCTGGGGCACGCTGGCGATCGCTGCCGCTCGTCGAGGCGCCAAGGTCACGGGCATCACGTTGTCGACCGAGCAGCTGCGGCTGGCGCAGAAACGCGTCGCTGATGCCGGTCTGGTCGACCGGATCGATCTGCGGCTGCAGGACTACCGTCTGGTGACCGGCTCGTACGACGCCATCGTCAGCGTGGAGATGATCGAGGCGGTCGGCGAGGAGTACTGGCCGGAGTACTTCCGCACGTTGGACCAGCTGCTCGCACCGGGTGGAAGGGTTGCGCTCCAGGCGATCCTGATGGATCACGACCGGATGCTCGCCACCCGGAACTCGTACAGCTGGATCCAGAAGTACATCTTTCCGGGAGGGCTGATCCCGTCCCGCACCGCGATCGACGAGACCGTGGAGCGGCACACCACGTTGACGGTCGACGACGAGCACAGATTCGGTGCGGACTACGCCGAGACGCTCCGCCGGTGGCGGCGGCAGTTCGTCGCCAACTGGCAGGTCGTCCGGGCGGAGGGCTTCGACGAGTCGTTCCGGCGGGCCTGGGAGTACTACCTGGCCTACAGCGAGTCCGGATTCGCCTCCGGCTACCTCGACGTCGCACAGCTCCGGCTCCGACGCCACTGACTCGCGCTTTCCGGGGGTCGTCCCTCCCCCGGGGAGCACGGACCTCGCTCAGCTGTCCGGCAGCGAGAACATCGACAGGACTACGCGGTCCTTGCCCGGGGACTCAGCCAGGTAGGGCTCGATCAGCTCTGCGAAGCCTGATCGGAACGCGGTCATGTCGTCCGGGCTGAGGTAGAGGGCCAGCTGCGAGTAGCCCAGCTGGTCGATTCGCGGCTGCAGAGCGCCGCTGTCGACCACCCGGTCGAAGTCGGCGGCCAGCCGGGTCAGCATCATCAGAAACGCCTGCCGGTGCTGGTCCGGTGTCATCGCCCGCGCCTCGCGCTCGTCGATCCGGCCGACCTTCGTCTGGTCGAGACTGAGGGTGCGCTCCGTCGTGCCGCGGATCTTCCGCTCGCGGACCACGGTCAGGTAGCCGGCGTCGATCAGCGCCGCGACGTGCCGGTAGAGCGTCGTGGCGGGGACATCTGGCAGGTCGCGTTTCAGGTCCGTGGTAGTGACCTCACGGCCTAGCACCCGCTGCACGATGCGCCAGCGGATCGGGTGCAGCAGAACGTCCAGCACCGGGGTCGGCGACTCCTCCATCGGCTCTCCATCAGGGATCTTTCAGGGTATCCATTGATACCAACTCTGGTAATAATAGCGGAACCGGAAGCATTCCTACTCGCCCGAGGAGACGTTGACGTGTCGCTCACCCGTCGTACCGTGCTCAAGTCCGCGGCCGCTGCCGTACCGGTTGCCGCGTCATCCACGTTGTCCACGTTGACCACGCTGCCCTCATCGGCCACCACCAGCAGGGAACCGGCTGCGATCGGGCGGCTGGCCGAGAAGATCGAGGCCGGGATGGCGAAGTACGCGATCCCCGGCGCCGGTCTCGGCGTCTGGTACCGCGGCCGGGAGTACGTCCGCGGCTTCGGGGTCACCAATGTGGACACCGGCGAACCGGTCTCCGGCGACACCGTGTTCCGGATCGGCTCGACCTCCAAGACATTCACCGCGACCGCGATCATGCGGCTGGTCGAACGCGGGCGGATCAGCCTGGACCGACCGGTCCGCGCGTACCTGCCGGACTTCGCGACGCAGGACGCCTCGGTCGCGGCACGAGTCACCGTCCGGCAGTTGCTGAACCACACGGCCGGCTGGCAGGGCGACTACTTCGAGGACACCGGCCAGGGCGACGAGGCGCTCGCGCAGTACGTCGCCGGTATGACGAAGGTCCCGCAGCTCACGCCGCTCGGGAAGGTGTTCTCGTACAACAACGCGGCGATCGGCGTGGCCGGGCGGATCATCGAGGTGGTGACCGGGACGCCGTACGAGACCGCCGCCCGCGAGCTGGTCGTGGATCCACTCGGACTCGCGCACAGCCGGTTCTTCCGCAGTGAGCTCGACGGCTTCAGCGTCGCCGCGTCGCACAATGTCGTCGACGGCAAGCCGGTCGTCGAGCCGTCCTTCGACGCGATGCCGCGGGCGCTGCACTCGGTCGGCGGTCTGATCTCGAGCGCACGGGACCAGCTCCGGTACGCGCGGTACCACCTGGGGCACCGGGACCTCCCCCAACTGCTCAGCGACCGCAGCCGGCTCGCTATGCAGTCGCACCCGGGTCCGGGCGGCACGCTGTTCGTCGAGCTGAACGGCGTGGGAGTCACCTGGATGCTGCGTCCGACCGCCCAAGGCCCGACGGTGGTGCAGCACGGCGGGGACTGGTCGGGTCAGCACTCCGGCTTCCTGGTCGTACCGCAGCGGGACTTCGCGATCACGTTGCTCACCAACTCCGAGAGCGGGCCGTCTCTGGTAGCAGAGCTGTTCGCGGACGACTGGGCGCTGCAGGAGTTCGCCGGCATCACCAACCTGCCCGCCGTACCGCGGGAGCTGCCGCCGAGTCGACTGGCCGCCTACGAAGGCACCTACGTCTCCCAGCAGATCGGTTTCGACGGCAAGCCGGAGGAGCTCGGCCTCGACCTCACCGCCGACAGCGGCGAACTGGTCGCCGGCGTGGGCGGACAGGCTCTGTTCCGCTTCGCCTTCTATCGCAAGGATTACGTTCTCGCGCAGAACCCGGACGGTACGCCGACGCACGTCCGCGCCAACTTCGTCCGCGGCACCGACGGACAGGTCGAATGGCTCCGGTACGGCGGCCGCCTGTTCCGCCGTACCGGAGCCACCAAGAAGGCGCTCCGTCCGGCCAAGCTTCGCCACCCCGCGACGGTCTGGTGAAGCTCAAGGAGCCGTGACCATCCAGAGGTGTCCGTCGGGGTCGGTGAAGGTGGCCATGTAGGTCCAGGGCTTGCGAGTCGGTGGCGTCACCTGCACCGCCCCGGCGGCGACCGCCCTGGCAGCCAGTGCGTCGGCAGCCGCTTCGCGTTGGCGGTCCTCGATGGGAAGGCTGATGATCATCGCGTCACTCCAGCGGTGAAGCGGCCGGCGGCTCGACCGGAGAGGTGGTTGGGTGGGAGGCTACGGCCGCTGAGGACCAGCAGGAGGTCCTGTGCCGTGCCGGTGAGCGGTTTGCCGGTGCCGTAGGTCCAGTTGAGGTCGCTGGCCTGCAGTTGGACATCGGTCAGGTCGACACCGAAGTACTTGATCTGGCGTGGCTTCATCGCGTCGAAGATGATGCGCAGCCGCTCGGACGGCACCTGACGATCGATGCCCAGTGCAACGGTCACGTCGAGGCCGTGGACCACGTCGTGGGACAGCGCACCCGCATAGCCGCCACCGGGCGGTTTCCACGGGTGGTTGATGTTCTGCCGCAGACAGTCGACCAGCTGCGCCGGCGTCAGGTCCGCCGCATCCTGCCGCGCCTGCCGGTCGGCGTACCGGTTGAAGTTGCCGCCGGAGCGGACCATCCCGGCCAGGAACCGCGGCATCGAGATCCGGTACGGCATGGTGATGTGCGCGACCAACTCGCGCACCCTCCAGCCGGCACACAGCGTCGGCTCGTCCCAGTCTTCCGGTTGCAGCCCGGCCAGCACCCCCGCCAGCTCGGACCGCTCTTGCGCTACAGCACTCCTGATATCCGTCATACCCCACCGACGAACGACTCAGCCGCGGACAGACACCTCCCGCGATCAAACGCTCATCACGAGCGTTGCGAGTGGTCAGGACGACGTGGAGTTGTTGATGTCGCCTGCCGCCTGCTGAACCGAAGCGCCCTCGCCCGCGACCGCAGTCTGGATCACGTGCGGTGGAGTGGGCCGCGGGTCGGACGGCGGCGTCAGGCCCTCGGCCTTCCGCACGTCCCTGCGGCGCTGCCACTCGGACAACGCGCCGCCGAGCGCCGTCAGCACGACTGTCGCAATCCAGGCCCAAGGGTGGTGCCGTCCGTCGGTGGCAAGGTTCACCGCGATCGCGATCGCGGTCGCCACGGTCGTGGCAGCCAACGTCAGAATCCATCCGCGCATCTCGAGCCCTCCTCGTGCCGCGTCTCCCATCGTATCCGGATGACACCGTTGCGTGATTGAATTTGGCGGCACAACCTGGCCGCCGGAGGTGAAGTGTGGACGACGACCGACCAACGATCCGGCAGTGGGCGTACGCGGCCCCGAACAGCAAGATCAATCAGGCCGGCCGCGACATCATCGACATCACCATCGCCCCGAAAGACAGACCGGGACTCGTGTCGGTCGAGGCTCCCACAGGACGGCTGCCGAAACACCTCCGCGGCCGGGACGAGATCTCGACCGAGCTTCTGGACAAGGTTGCCAATTCGCCGGGCCACGCAGTAGTTCTGCACGGAACGGGCGGGAGCGGAAAGAGCTCCCTCGCACTGTGGCTCGCGAGCAAAGCCGCAGCCCAGGAGAGGCTCGTCTGGTGGGTGTCTGCGGACGACGCCCAGACGTTGTCCGAGGGACTCCGTGAAGTGGCGATCCAGGCCAAAGCGAATCCAGAGAAAGTCGCCATGGCATGGGCCGGGTACGGCAGCGCGCCCGACGAGCTGTGGAGAGCGTTGAACGCGTTCACGGGCCGATGGGTGCTGATTCTGGACAACGCCGACGACCCCGACGTCCTGGCCGGGGCAGGTCGGCTATCGGAGGGCACCGGCTGGCTCCGAACCCCCCGTTCCGAACACGGGCTCGTCGTCGTCACCAGCCGGCAGGGCAGCCCACGGACCTGGCCGCCCGGCACAATTCTTCGCCCGGTGGCGTCGCTCGAGCCGGCCGACGCCGGCCAGGTGCTGATGGACCTGGCCGGATCACGGGCGGGCAGCCCCACCGAGGCTGAACGCCTGGGGAAACGTCTTGGCGGCCTGCCGTTGGCATTGCGGCTCGCAGGCAGCTACCTGGCGTCCAGTGACGAGCGGCTGCTGGTGCCGGGGGTCGAAACTCCGCAGACGTTTGTCGACTACCAGGCCGCGCTCGACGAACGAGTCGGTGTGCTGGACGCTCCGTCAGGCGATCACGACGACCAGCGTCGAGAACGAGAGCTGATCTCCCGCACGTGGGAGTTGTCGCTCGACCTGCTGGAACGCCGCGGTCACCCGCTGGCACGCAAGTTGCTGCGGTTGCTGTCCTGTTTCGGTCAGGCGCCTGTTCCGGTGGACATGCTCGATGCGGAGCTGATGGCCGCGGCGCCGATGTGGGCGAAGATCACCCCGGAGTCCATCGCGCGGCTGCTGCCCGCGTTGCTCGACCTCGGTCTCGTCGATCGCGCCGAGCTCGACGGCCGGCAGGCGCTGAGTCTGCACCCTCTCGTCCGCGATTCCAGCCGTCAGCAGGCCGGTAGCGACCTGAATGTCGACCAGCAGATCTCCACAGTGGTCGAACTGCTCTCGGCCACGACCGACGGGTATGCGATGACGCCGCAGACGTGGCCTCGCTGGCAGGCCCTGGCCGCGCACGCCGAGTCCGCGCTCGAGCTTTGCCGGGCGCAGCTCGACCAGGTCCCGCGGCCGGTCGTCGAGCGAGCGATCGCCATGGTGCGCCGGGCGGCAGCATTTCGCAGGTACGTCCACGAAGTCGAGCAGGAAGCACTGGACGTCCGGGCGATCCTCGAGACGCAGCAACGAACATTGGGCGAACTGCACCCGGAGACACTCGCCACCCGCGCGGACCTGGCCCTGTTGCGGACGTCGCCGATTCAGGCGGAGGCCGAGTTGCAGGAGGTTCTCGATGTTCAACGGCGCGTCCTGGGAGAGCGGCACGTCGACACGCTCCGCACCCTGCACGCGCTGGCCGGACGCCGGCGTGATCGAGGCGAGTGGTCCGCCGCGGAGCAGACCTACCGGCACACGTTGAAGATCCTTCGGGAGGATCACGGAGCGGACTACGTCGGGACCTTGGCGGTCTGGCACGGACTCGCCCTCTCGCTGTCCAAACAGGGCAAACTCGCAGAGGCGACGACAGAGTTCCGCGCCGCGCTGGCAGCCCATCGCAGGGTCCTGGGACCGGAGCACGACAGCACACTGATCACCTTGGACGGATACGCGACGGTGCTCGCGCAGCAGCCGGAGTCGGTTGATACCGCGGAACAGGAGTTCCGCTCCCTCGTGGAGGTCTGCTCGCGGAAGGGAGGGGACACGTCCGAAGCGACGCTGGCCGCGCGCCACGGTCTCGCGATCACGCTGCGACGCCAGGGCAGGCATGCTGCCGCCAGAGCCGAATACCAAGCCGTCCTCGACCTTGCGCGGCCGCTCTGGGGGGACGAGGATCCGCGGATCCTGGCCTGCCGGGCCAACCTCGCCGGGCTGAACGCGCTGATGGGCGACACTGCCTCGGCCGAGACCGAACTGCGAGACGTGCTGGCGGTCGAGCGCCGGATGTACGGCGATGCGCATCCGAGCACGCTGCGGACGCGACTGGACCTCGTGCCCCTGATCGCGAAGGCCGACAGGGCGGCCGCAGCCTCCGAGGCGAACGACATCATCGACATCGCGTCGAGGACGCTGGGTCTCGCGCATCCGATGGTGCAAGAGGCGCAGCTCCTGCGGCGCGCGCTGACACAGGTCCCGATGTCGCGTCGCGACCGGAGGCGACAGGAACGGGCTGCAGCACGCAACAACCGACGACGCCGCTGACACCGGCTCCTCCTTGACGAAAGTGCCTACTGCTCAATCGGACACTTCGGCCAAGCGCCTGGTCAGGTACCGCCGCTCCGCATCGGTCGCGACGAGTTCGATCGCTTGCCGATACGCCACCGCGGCCTCGGCATTTCGTCCAAGTCGCCGCAACAGGTCGGCACGGGTGGCCGGGAGCAAGCGGTAGCCGGTCAAGGCGCCGGCGGCCAGCTCGTCCACCAGGCGGAGGCCCACGGCTGGGCCGTCGGCCATGCCTATTGCTACAGCCCGGTTGAGGGCCACTACGGGGGTTTGCGGGAGTTGGGCGTAGAGGGCGGCGATCTGCGGCCAGTCGGTGTCGGCTGCGGTGCGGGCGGTTGCGTGACAAGCTGCTATGGCGGCCTGGATCTGGTACGGGCCGGGCTCGCCGCGGCGCAGTGCGGAGTCGAGGAGATCCACACCTTCACTGATACGTGTGTTGTCCCACTGCGTGCGGTCCTGCTCCTCAAGCGTGACCAATGCGCCGTCCGGTGCCAGGCGGGTGTCGCGGCGCGCGTCGTGCAGCAGCATCAGTGCGAGCAGTCCAGCGGCCTCAGGTTCGTCCGGCATGAGTTGGACGAGCAGTCTGGCCAGCCGGATCGCTTCACTGCTCAGGTTGCTCCGGACAACGTCGGAGTACCCCTCGTTGAACAGGAGGTACAGGACGGCCAGTACGGCGGGCGTCCGCTCCGGGAGGAGGTGTGCGGGCGGCACGCGGTACGGGATGCCGGCGTGCTGGATCTTCTGTTTCGCGCGGGTCAGGCGCTTCGACATGGTCGTCTCCGGCACCAGGAACGCCCGCGCGATCTCCGTCGTACTCAGACCGGCCAGTGTCCGCAGGGTCAACGCCACCCGTGCGTCCATCGCCAGTGCGGGATGGCAGCAGGTGAACATCAACCGCAGCCTGTCGTCCGGTACGTCGTACGACGGCTCTGAGTCATGCGTCATCGCAGCCACCTCCCGCAGCTTCTGTGCACCCACTGCCTCGCGACGCAGCCAGTCGATCGCACGGTTACGTGCGGTCGTGGTGAGCCATGCACCGGGCCGATCCGGTACGCCGTCCTTCGGCCACCGCTGCAGCGCCGCGGCGAACGCTTCTTGCGCGCACTCCTCGGCCAGGTCCCAGTCGCCGGTGACCCGGATGAGAGTGGCGACCACCTGGCCCCACTCCTGCCGGTAGATCTCGTCGAACGTCACACCGGCCGTTCCAGCACGGGCGGTTCGAAGACCGGCCGGATCTCGATCGTGCCGTAGCCGGCCGCAGGGTGCTTCGACGCGATCTCGATCGCCTCGTCCAGGTCCGCGCAGTCGATCAGCACGAAGCCGCCGATCTGCTCCTTCGTCTCCGCGAACGGCCCGTCCGTCAGCAGTAGCTCGCCCTCCCGCACCCGCACCGTGGTCGCCTCGTCCGGCGGCCGCAGCCCGGCCCCACCGGCCACGACCCCACGAGACTCCATCTCCTCGGTCCAGCCGCCACACCCGTCATTGGCATGCGCGGCCGCCGACTCGTCGCCACAGATCATCAGCAAGTACTTCACGGTCCTCCTCCAGAGTGCCTTCACCCCACCGACGAACGGCCCGAGCGAGAACAGACACCCCTACCGTAGAAGACTCGGCCCATGCCCTGGCCGGTACGGCGTACCGGGTCTAGCGTCGATCCGTAGTGGCGTGTCAATCGGAGGGGGCTGCGATGACAGGGCGGATCGTGCATTTCGAGGTTCCGTACGACGACGGCGACCGGGCGCGGGCGTTCTACCGCGAGGCGTTCGGGTGGAACCTGATGGAGATGCCCGAAATGAACTACACGATGGCGTCGACCGGACCGGTGGACGAGCAGTCCATGCCGGCCGAGCCGGGCTTCATCAACGGCGGGATGTTCCAGCGCACCGACGAGCTCAAGACGCCGTCGCTGACGGTCGACGTACCGGACATCGACGCGGCCTGGAAGACGATCGAGAGCCTCGGCGGCGAACGGGTCGGCGAGAAGTTGCCGGTCGGCGACATGGGCTTCGCGGGATACTTCAAGGACCCGGAGGGCAACATTCTCGGTCTCTGGCAATCAGCCTGACCACTGGGCGTCACCGGCGCCGCCTAGACTGCCAAAAGATGTAGGGAGTGTGTTGGCTCCGGTGGCGTCCTCGGGAGGACTGAATGCCTGACCGTACTCAGACCATTGCGTATCCGGCGCCCGGGTCGCGGCCGTCGCGGCGGGACCCGGAGCCGTTGGCGCCGCATGTGATCGTGCTGTTCGGGGCCACCGGCGACCTCGCCAAGCGCAAGCTGCTGCCCGGCCTGGCGTACCTGCAGCAGTCCAAGTTCGCGCCGGACGTGCGGGTGATCGGGACCGCCACCGAGGATCTGAGCTGCGACGAGTTCCGCGAGCGTGCGCGGAAGGCGGTCGAGACGTTCGGCACCCACAAGATGAGCGACCAGGAGTGGGCGCAGTTCGCGGAGCGGCTCGAGTACGTGCCGGTGACCGCCGGGCCGGAGGCGCTGGCGGCCGCGGTGAAGGCCGCCGAGGAGCTGCTCGGCCCGGACGCCTGCCGGCTGCACTACCTGTCGGTGCCTCCGAAGGCGGCGCAGGCGGTGATCGCGATGCTGCGCGACGCCGACCTGGTCGAACGCGCCCGGGTGGTGATGGAGAAGCCCTTCGGCGACGACCTGGCCAGCGCGATCGAGCTGAACGACTTCGTCCACGAGACGTTCGACGAGTCGCAGATCTTCCGGATCGACCACTTCCTCGGCAAGGAAGCCGCGCTGAACATCCTCGCGTTCCGGTTCGCGAACGGTCTGTTCGAGCCGATCTGGAACCGGAACTTCATCGACCACGTGCAGATCGACATCCCGGAGTCGCTCGGCCTGGACCAGCGCGCCACCTTCTACGAGCCGACCGGCGCGTTCAAGGACATGGTCGTCACGCACCTGATGCAGGTGATGTCGTTCGTCGCGATGGAGCCGCCGACCGCCCTGGAGCCGCGGGCGATCTCGGAGGAGAAGAACAAGGTCTTCCGGTCGATGCTGCCGATCAACCCCGGCGACGTGGTCCGCGGGCAGTACTCCGGTTACCGCAGCGAGGAGGGCGTCGCGCCGGACTCGGACACCGAGACGTTCATCGCGCTGAAGGTGGAGATCGACAACTGGCGCTGGGCCGGCGTGCCGTTCTACCTGCGCACCGGCAAGAAGATGGCCGAGGGCCAGCGGATCATCTCGATCGCCTTCAAGGAGGCGCCGAAGACGATGTTCCCGGCCGGCTCCGGCGTCGGCTCGGAGGGCCCGGACCACCTGACCTTCGACCTGGCCGACTCGTCGCGGGTGTCGCTGTCGTTCTACGGCAAGCGGCCCGGTCCGGGGATGCGGCTGGAGAAGCTGTCGATGCAGTTCTCCACCCAGGAGACCGGGAGCGCGGCCGACGTACTGGAGGCGTACGAGCGGTTGATCCTGGACGCGATGCGCGGGGACCACACGCTGTTCACCACGGCCGAGGGCATCGAGTCGCTGTGGGACCGGTCCGCGCCGCTGCTCGAGGACCCGCCGCCGGTCAAGCCGTACCAGCCCGGCACCTGGGGACCGAACGCGATCCACCAGCTGATCGCCCCGCGCGCGTGGCGGCTGCCCTTCGAACGCGAGTGGCGCCAGGCCAAGCACTGACCCATTGCCGTCGTCGCCCGGCAGGCGCACTATCGAGGTGTGATGTAAGTCACGAACACCTCGGAGGGGCGGGAGGTGGGCGAATGACGGGGTCCAGGACGCATCTCACCGGGGAACGGGCGCCGTGTGGGCGGCTCGGAGATGCCGATCGAAGCCAGGAAGACGACTTCGAGGGCCTCCGGATCGACAACGTGCTGTTCAGTTGTGGGTGCCGGCAGATGCGGCACGAGTTCCACGACGGCAGCGTCCGGATCCGGACGGTGCGGCACGACGGCAAAGTGCTGATGGACGAGCACAGCGGCGACCACGAAGCCTGATCATGACCGACTATCACGATGTGGTCGTGGTCGGAGGTGGCGGTGCCGGGTTGAGAGCTGCCATCGCGGTGGCCGAGACCAACCCGGCACTGCGCGTTGCGGTGATCTCGAAGGTCTACCCGATGCGCAGCCACACCGTGTCCGCCGAGGGCGGTGCCGCGGCCGTGGCCGCGCCCGACGACACGCTGGACGAGCACGCGTACGACACCGTGTCCGGCAGCGACTGGCTGTGCGACCAGGATGCCGTCGAGGCGTTCGTCGCCGAAGCTCCTCGAGAGCTGCTGCGGCTCGAGCACTGGGGCTGCCCCTGGAGCCGGCAGCCGGACGGAAAGATCGCCGTTCGCGCGTTCGGCGGCATGAAGAACAAGCGCACCTGGTTCGCGGCCGACCGGACCGGGTTCCACCTGCTGCACACGCTCTTCCAGACCGCGCTCTCCTACTCCGACATCGTCCGGTACGACGAGTGGTACGTCACCAAGATCCTGGTCGACGACGGACGCGCGTACGGCGTGGTCGCGATCGAACTGGCAACCGGGCGGATCGAGACCATCACGGCGAACGCGGTGATCTTGTGCACCGGCGGCTGCGGACGTGTCTTCCCCTTCACGACGAACGCCAACATCAAGACCGGCGACGGGATGGCGCTCGCCTATCGTGCCGGCGCCCCGCTCAAGGACATGGAGTTCGTCCAGTACCACCCGACCGGTCTGCCGTTCACCGGGATCCTGATCACCGAGGCCGCCCGGGCCGAAGGCGGGTGGCTGCTCAACAAGGACGGCTACCGCTACTTACAGGACTACGACCTCGGTACGCCGACGCCGGAACCGGTCCTGCGCAACATGGAACTCGGCCCGCGGGACCGGTTGTCGCAGGCGTTCGTCCACGAGATGGAGAAGGGCCGCACGATCGATACGCCGTACGGACCGATCGTCCACCTGGACCTGCGGCACCTGGGGGCGAAGCTGATCGACCTCAAGCTGCCGTTCGTCCGGGAGTTGTGCTCGAAGTACCAGAACATCGATCCGGTGACCGAGCTCGTCCCGGTGCGCCCGGTCGTGCACTACATGATGGGCGGGGTACACACGGACATCCGCGGCGCGACCCCGCTCGACGGCCTGTACGCCGCCGGCGAGGTGGCGTGCGTGAGCATCAACGGCGCCAACCGGCTGGGGTCGAACTCGTTGCCTGAGTGCCTCGTCTTCGGCAACCGGGCCGGCCGCGCCGCCGCGGTGTTCGCGGCTCGCTATCACCGCCAGGTGCCGTCGTCGATCGTCGCGCAGGGGCGGGACGAGGAGCACCGGCTGGCGGCGGAGTTGGGCCGGCGGCTCGAGGGGCACCAGCGGATCGCGGACATCCGGACCGAGATGCAGTCCACGATGGAGAACGGCGCCGGGATCTACCGGGACGGCGACTCGCTGACCAAGGCCGCGCACGAGCTCGCGGAACTGAGACTGCGATTCCGGCATGCGGCGATCGACGATCACAGCACCAACTTCAACACCGAGCTGATCGCGTGGCTCGAACTCGGGTTCATGCTGGATGTTGCCGAGTGCATCATCGACAGCGCAGCGCTCCGGGAGGAGTCGCGTGGCGCGCACCAGCGGACGGACTTCCCGGCCCGCGACGACGAACGCTTCCTGGCGCATTCGCTGGTACGACGCCAACCGGACGGATCCAGCCGCGTCGGGTACCTCCCGGTGACGATCACCCGCTGGCCGCCGGGCGAACGGATCTACGGGAGATAGCGATGGCAACCGAGATCACGCTGGAGGTGGCCCGCTACCGGCCAGGAGTCGACAGCGAGCCGGTCATGCAGTCGTATCAGGTCCCGCTGCGGGAGCACTGGGCGATCCTGGACGGCCTCACCTACATCAAGGACCACCTGGACGGCACCCTGTCGTTCCGCTGGTCGTGCCGGATGGGGATCTGCGGCAGCTGCGGCATGACGGTGAACGGCGAACCCCAGTTGAGTTGCGCGACCTTCCTCACCGACTACGCTCCCGGTCCGATCCGGGTCGAGCCGCTGCACAACTTCCCGGTCGTTCGCGATCTGGTGGTGGACATCGACGACTTCATGACCAAGCTGCCGAAGGTCAAGCCGTGGGTGGTCCGGGAGGTGCAGAGTCCGGTCGAGGAGGGCGAGTACCTGCAGACGCCGGAGGAGCTGGACGAGTACCAGCAGTTCAGCATGTGCATCAACTGCATGCTCTGCTACTCGGCCTGCCCGGTCTACAGCCTCGAACCGGACTTCCTCGGCCCGGCGGCGATCGCCCTGGCGCAGCGCTACAACCTCGACTCGCGCGACGAGGGCGCCGACGAGCGTCGCGACGTACTGTCCTCGCCGGAAGGAGTCTGGGCCTGCACGTTCGTGGGTGAATGCAGTGCCGTGTGCCCGAAGGGCGTGGATCCGGCGGGCGCGATCCAGCGCTACAAGCTGACGGCCGCGACACAGTCGATCAAGGAACTGCTGATGCCGCGTATTTCCCGGAGTAAGCGGTGACCGTGTATCAGCGGCCGGTCCACCTGCTCTGGTGGCTCGAACGCCGTGCGTATGTGCTGTTCGTACTGCGTGAGCTCAGCAGCGTCTTCGTCGCGTGGTTCGTGGTGTTCCTGCTGTTGCTGGTACGTGCGGTCAGCGACGGCGCGGCGTCGTACCAGCGATTCCTTGACTGGAGTGGGCAGTGGTGGGTGGTCGCGATCAACGTGGTCGCGATGCTGTTCGTGCTGCTGCACGTGGTGACGTGGTTCGGTCTGGCGCCGCGAGCGATGGCGATCAAGGTGCGCGGACGCCGAGTGCCGGCGCCACAGATCGTTGCTGCGCACTACCTGGCCTGGTTGGTGTTGTCGGCTGCCGTCGCGTGGCTGGTACTGCGATGAACCACCGGCGCTCCCCCGAGCCCCTGCTGTGGATGCTGTTCAGCTCGGGCGGCATGGTGGCTGCACTGATGGTGCCGGTCCTGCTGTTCCTGTTCGGCGTCGCATTCCCCATCGGTCTGCTGTCGGCGCCGTCCCACGCCCACCTGTACGCCGTACTGCACAATCCACTGACCCGCCTGGTGCTGTTCGGTCTGTGCGCGCTGGCGTTGTTCCACTGGGCGCACCGATTCCGCTACACCCTGTACGACGGCTTACAGCTCAAGCGGTACGCCGTACCGATCGTGGTGCTGTGCTACGGCGGCGCTGTTGTGGGATGTGTCATCGCGGCCGGACTGCTGCTGACGGTCTGACATAGGCTGCCGCGCATGCGGGAGATTGTGGTGGTCGGGGTCGGTGCGGGTGATCCGGAGCAGGTGACGATGCAGGCCGTGTCGGCGCTGAACCGCGTCGACGTGTTCTTCGTGCTGGACAAGGGCGAGGTCAAGCAGGAGCTGGTGGACCTGCGGTCCGAGATCCTGCGGCGGTACGCGACGTCGAAGGACTACCGGGTCGTGGTCGGGCAGGACCCGGAGCGGGATCGTACGACATCGGCGTACGTCGAGGCGGTCGACGACTGGCGGCGGCGCCGGGCCGATGTGTGCGCGGACCTGATCGCGACCGAGCTGGGCGAGGACCAGGTGGGCGCGTTCCTGGTGTGGGGCGACCCGTCGCTGTACGACAGCACGCTGGCGATCCTGGACGACATCCTTGCCCGCGGTGAGCTCGTCTTCGAGGTCGAGGTGATTCCCGGGATCAGCAGCGTGTCGACACTCGCCGCGCGGCACAAGGTCGGGCTGAACCAGGTCGGGCGGCCGATCCAGATCACCACCGGTCGCCGGCTCGCGAAGGAGTGGCCGGACGGGGTGGACGACGTCGTGGTGATGCTCGACGCGCAGACCGCCTTCACCGAACATGTCGATCAGGACGCCGACATCTACTGGGGCGCCTACCTTGGTACGCCCGAGGAGCTCCTGATCTCCGGTCCGCTCCGGGAGGTCGCACCCGAGATCGAGAAGGTCCGCGCCGAGGCCCGCGACCGCAAGGGCTGGATCATGGACACCTACCTGCTCAGACGTAGACCAAAGTCTTAGTAGCTCTGGCCACCGGACCGAAGCCTGGGTTGAGTGGTGTGGGCGACGCTCCTGGCATGAAGAGACTCTTGGTGAGTGTGGCGGCCGCGTTCGCGCCAGTGGGGCTGTTGGTGGGCCTGGCCGGACCTGGTGAAGCGGCGCAGCAGAACGTTGTACGGACCGATAGCGGGCTGCTGGCGAGTAAGACCGTCGGGGATGCGCTGGTGTACGACGGGATTCCGTACGCTGCTCCGCCCGTCGGGGCGTTGCGGTGGAAGGCGCCGCAGCCCGTGCAGGCGTGGACCGGCGTACGGGCGTCCGAGCCGGGCAGCGTGTGCGCGCAGCAGGCGAACTCCGAGGCGCCGGACGGTTCGACCGCCGAGGACTGCCTGTATCTGAACGTGACGACTCCCGCCAAGCCGTCCGCGAAACCACGGGCGGTCGTGGTGTGGATCCCCGGCGGCGGGTTCTTCTCCGGGGCCGGCAGCAGCTACGAGGCATCGAAGTTCGCCGCCCGCGGTGACGTGGTCGTTGTCACGGTCAACTACCGCCTCGGCATCTTCGGCTTCTTCGGGTACCCGGGCCTGCCGGGCTCCGGCACGTTCGGTCTGCAGGACCAGCAGGCCGCCCTGCGCTGGGTGCAGCGCAACGCAGGCGCGTTCGGCGGTGACCCGCGCAACGTCACGGTGGCGGGTGAGTCCGCCGGCGGGATGAGTGTGTGCGCACAGCTGACCTCTCCGACCGCCACCGGCCTGTTCGCGAAGGCGATCATGCAGAGCGGCTCGTGCGCCTTCAACTGGGCCGACAACAGCCAGTACCCGGGTCAGGCCGCGGACTCACCCTGGATCCCGGTCAGCCGGGTGCAGGCGAACGGCAAGGAGTGGGCCGCCGGCAAGCACTGCACGACGCTGGAGTGCCTGCGCGACATGAAGGCCGACGTACTGGTGGACGACATGCTCCAGTTCACCCAGATCGGGTACGGCGGGACTCCCGTCGTACCGCTCAGTCCGGCGAAGGCGTTGAAGGCCGGGCTGTTCCACCGGGTGCCGATCATCTCCGGGAACAACCACGACGAGGCGAACGGCTGGTTGGCCGCGTTCGGGGACATCAAGGACTACCCGGCGCTGGTGGAGAACATGGTCGGCGCGTCGAAGGCGGCTCAGGTACTACGGCACTATCCGCAGTCGCGCTACGAGTCACCAGCTGCAGCGTGGGGTGCTGTGACGACAGACCGGATCTGGTCGTGCACACAGGTCGCGACAGATCAGCAGGCGGCGCGCAAGGTCCCGGTGTACGCGTACGAGTTCGCCGACAAACACTCCCCGATCGCGGCGTCCGGGCTGGGAGCCGCGCACGCTATGGAGCTCCCGTACCTGTTCCGGCTCGGTGGGTACGACTTCCCGATGTCGCAGACGCAGCAGAGGCTGTCGAACCAGATGATCGACTACTGGACGGCGTTCGCGCGGACCGGCAACCCGAACGGCGCCGACCGGCCGCACTGGTCGCCAACCGGCGTACACGCCGTCAACGGGCTCTCACTCGCGCCGACGGACCAGGGCGGTATCAAGCGGGTCAATCTGACTGCTGAGCACCAGTGCGGCTTCTGGAGCGGCCTTTCCACACCCGCATGAAGATAGGCGACAACAGCAGCAGGAGCATCGCGTAGAAGTTCACACCTGGCACCAGCGACGCCAGGAGGTAGGCGAGCACGGTCAGCCCGGTCAGTAGCAGAGAGCCGACAAGCTCCTGCTGCCCGATCGGGTTGTCCGGGCTCTCCAACTCCTTGTGACCACGGACCATCCACGTGAGCACGGACTGGCACACACTGAGCGCCAGGATCGTGCCGATGTAGAGACCGGCCGTGAACTGGTCGCTGTCGAAGGCACCGACGATCTCGGTCGGAAACGGCAGGACGACGATGGTGAGCAACCACAGCAGGTTCACCCGCATCATGGCCGGTGTGTAGGCGCGGACGTGCTCGAACAGCCGGTGGTGCCCCAGCCAGAAGCTCGCGATCACCACGAAGCTCAGCAGGAACGTGAAGATCTCCTGACGGTGCTCACTGATCACACTGAACGCGTCACCGCCCTCCGCCTTCACCTCAGGCACGAGGTCGACCAGCGGCAGCACCAGCAAGGTGATGGCGATCGCCACGACTGCATCGGAGAACAGAACAAGGCGGTCGGGGTCTCTCGACATACTCACGGCCGCCACAGTAGCCGTCAGCGGGGGCTGGTCCGGAGCAGGCTGACCGACAGCAGGAGGGCTGCCAGTACGAATCCGGCTGCTGCGAGCCACGCGGCGCCATAGCCGTCACGTAGTGCGAGCAGGTCGCCAGCACCTTCGGCAAGGCGGTGTGACGTGGTGGATGCGGCCAGGGTGGCCAGAACGGCGGTACCGACAGCTGCACCGGCTTGCTGGGCGGTGTTGTTGAGTCCTGAGGCCAGTCCAGCGTCGCTGGCGTCCGCACCGGACATGGCCAGCATGATCGAGGCTGGGATGGCCACACCGATGCCGGCACCCATCATTGCAAGCACTGGTCCGACGTTGACGACGTACGAGCCGTCTACTGGTGCACGGCTGATCCAGAGCAGCGCCAGCAGGAACACGACCAGTCCGGCGATCAGCATCTTGCGTGGGCCGAAGCGGACAGTGAGGCGCGGTGCGAGGGAGAGGGACATCAGCCCGTTCATGAGCGGCGCGGGCAGGAAGGCCAGGCCGGTGGTGAGCGAGTCGTAGCCGAGCACACGCTGCACGTACAGCGCGGTGGTGAACTGGAAGCCGAAGCCGGCGGCGAAGAGCAGCACGACGACACCGTTGGCGACGGTGAGTTGACGGCGCCTGAAGATGCGCAGGGCAAGCAACGGGTTCTTGATGCGCGCCTGGCGTACGACGAACGCGGCCAGCAGGAGGAGCGAGGCAGCGGCCAGTACCAGCGTGCGAGTCAACGTCGCCTGTGGTTCTGCGGTCTGGACGATCGTGTAGACGCCCAGCGAGAGCCCTGCGGTCACCAGCACGGCGCCTAGTACGTCAGCACCGTTAGCGAGACCGAGCCCCGGCTGGCGCGCGAGGAGACGTACGGCGAACGCCAGTGCGACCGCACCGATCGGGACGTTGATCAGGAACGCCCAGTGCCAGCCGATGGTCTGAGTGATCACTCCACCGAAGATGAGCCCGATCGACGCACCGCTGGCAGCCGTGAAGCTGTAGACGCCCATCGCCCGCGCCTGCTCCCCCGGTGCCGGGTAGAGGCTCACGATCATGCCCAGGATCACCGCCGAGGCCAGCGCCCCGCCGACACCCTGCACGAACCTGCCGGCGATCAGCACCTCCGCACTGCCAGCCACCCCGCACAACAACGACGCCGCGGTGAACAACCCGAGACCCGCGACGAAGACTCGCTTGGTCCCGATCAGATCCCCGATCCGCCCCGCCAGCAGCAGCAGACCGGCGAACGCGATCAGGTACGAGTTCATCACCCACGCCAACCCCGCCTGCGAGAACCCCAACTCCGCCTGAACAGTCGGCAACGCGACCGTCACCACAGTCCCGTCCAAGATGATCATCAACTGCATCACACACAGAACGACGAGCGCCTTTCCCCGCCCCCGGACCCCCACCGACTCCACCACATCCACGTCCACAGGTCTCTCCTCAGTCGTTGATTGAAAAGACCATAACAGATAGTTCTGTAACAGACGATCTCTTACCGAATGATCCTGGAAATTGAGCTGCCCCTTGCCCAGGGCCGCGGTTAGGGTCGCCGGGGTGAGGGACGAGCCGAGCGAGATCCCGCGGGACCTGGTAGCCGAGATCCTCAACGAGCACTGGGGCTTCCAGGCCGCCGAGGTGACCTATGCGCCGGTCGGCTTCGGCAGTCACCACTGGATCGCCTCCGACGCCGACGACCCACGCTGGTTCGTCACGGCGGATCGGGTCGGCTCGACCGGCGGGCCGGTGATCGAAGCGGCGATGCACACGACCAAGGAACTGGCTGACCGCGGCTACGAGTTCGTTGTGTCGCCGTTGACCGATCGATCCGGTCGGCTGGTTCGCGAGGTGCTGCCGGGGTGGACTCTGGCGGTCCTGCCGTATCTCGACGGCTGGAGCACCGAAGACGGCACGTGGGACGATCCAGCGGAGCGGGCACAGATCGCTCGGATCCTCGGTCGGCTCCACACGGCATCAACCCCGGAAGCCTTACAGCGCTGGGATTTCGCCATTCCAGCCCGGGACACCCTCTTCGCGGACCTCGACCGCCCGTGGTCCGCGGGCCCGTACGCCGAGCCCACTCGACTGCGGCTGGTCGGCGCGCTCGACCACGTTCACGGCGAGCTCGCGCGGTACGACGCACTGGTCCGCGAGATCGAGGCGTCGGACGACCCCTGGGTGGTGACGCACGGCGAGCCGCACAGTGCCAATGTCCTGCGCACCGCTGACGGCCGGATGCACCTGGTCGACTGGGTGACCGTGCGGCTCGCGCCGCGCGAACGCGACCTCAAGGCGGTCCTCGGCGGGCCGGCCGACGTCCTCGCGGCCTACCAGGCGGAGGCGGGCCCGGTCAGCCCACGGGCCGCGGCATTGGAGCTCTTCGACGCCTGGTGGGTGCTGTCCGAGATCGCGTCGTACGTCCAGTTGTTCCGGGAGCCGCACGCCGATTCGCAGGACAGCAAGCTGTCCTGGCAGGAGCTGACGGAGTACCTCCCGGGATAGTTCAACCTGCGCGCTGGCGGGAGCGGCGGACCGGCTGGGCGGTGACGGGGGTGGCGAGGGGGCCCTCGACGAGGGTGGTTACTGCGTCGACGAAGGTCTTGCGGTGCGGGGCGGCGAGGGCTTCGAGGGCCTCGGCGTGGACCCGGTCGACGATCTGCTGGCCTGCGGCGGCGATCTCCGCGCCGGCGTCGGTGACGGCGATGATGCGGGCGCGGCGGTCGGTCGCGGAGGGCCGGCGTTCGGCGTACCCGGCCTTCTCGAGCGCGTCGACGGTGACGACCATGGTGGTCTTGTCCATGTAGGCCAGCTCGGCGATCTGGATCTGCGTACGTTCGGCCTCGAGGGCGTGCCGCAGTACGCACTGCATCCGCAGCGTCAGGCCGATCTCTGCCAGCGCCGCGGACAACTGGGTCTCCAGGACGTGGCCGGCGTGCGTGAGGTAGCCGGTGAGGTCGGGGACGGTACGTTCCGGAAGCTGCGCCATACCTTCGAGACTAGCTCGGATCATCTGCCGAGAGATCATCCCGAGCCGGATCATTCCCCCCGGGCGCGGAAATGCGACGTCTTGCCAGGTGCCGAGCGCGCTGTCGCGAAACCGCGAGCTGCCCCGCGTCGGGGCACGTTGCCTGGAACGTATGACTGTTCTGACAACCCAGACCGCACCACGGACGATCCAGTGGTTCGGGGTCGGCGCGGTGACGTTGGGGATCTTCGCCATCGTCACCACCGAGATCCTCCCGATCGGCCTGCTCAGCCCGATCGGCACCGACTTCGCGCTCACCCCGGGCCGCACCGGCTGGCTGATGACGATGCCCGGCTTTGTCGCCGCTGTCGCCGCACCCGTCGTCACGCTCGCGACAGCCCGGTTGGACCGACGCCTCATGCTCTGTGCCCTGATGGTCCTGCTGGCGGTCGCAGGCTTCCTCGCAGCGACAGCGCCGGTGTTCTGGCTAGAACTGGTTGCCCGCTTCCTCGTCGGCCTCACTATCGGCGGCTTCTGGTCCATAGGCGCCGGTCTCGCCGGACGACTCGTCCCGGAGCGATGGGCGCCGCGAGCGACAGCCGTCATCTTCTCCGCGGTCCCCCTCGGCTCAGTGCTCGGCGTACCTGCGGGGACGTTCGTCGGTGAGTTCGCGGGCTGGCGTACGTCGTTCGCAGCGCTCGGCGTTCTTGCTCTACTGGCACTAGTCACACTGCGCACCACCGTGCCGCCGCTGCCGCCGTTGCAGGTCACCCACGCCGCGGCACTTCGCAAGGCCTTCCGCAACAGCCGGACCGCCCTCGTAGTCACCGCTCTGATCGTCACGGCGCACTTCGCGACCTACACCTACGTCACACCGTTCCTCCGCGAGGTAGTGCGCTCAGAGCTCATCGGCCTGTTCCTGCTCGTCTACGGCGCCGCAGGTCTGATCGGCAACGTCGTCGCGGGCCTGTGGGCAGCCCGCAGTCTCCTGACCACGTTCGCCACCTGTGCCGCGCTGATCGCCGCAGCGACGCTCCTGATGCCAGTGGTTGGCCGCAGTACGACGGGAGCGTTGCTGCTCCTCGTGGTCTGGGGACTCGGGTACGGCGGTGTACCGGTCTGCTCGATGAGCATGTTCGCCCAGGCTGCGCCCGAGTCGCGGGAGGCGGCGACTGTGTGGTTCACGTCCTCGTTCCAGGCCGTGCTGTCGGCCGGGGCGCTACTCGGTGGGCTGGTGGTGGACGCGTGGTCGGTGCCGGTGACGATGGTGGCCGGAGGCGGGTGTGCGCTGGTGGCGGTCGGGTTCCTGCTGTGGGCCAGAACACACCAGGTTCGGGGGACGTAGCATCACGGCTGTGGCGAGGACTGATGGCGATCGATGCCCTGGTGTGCTGGCCGTGCACCAAGCGGCAGACGGCGGTCTCGCACGTGTCCGGGTCCCCGGTGGACGGCTGACGGCGACGCAGCTCGACGTACTGCGTCTTGCTGCCGCTGAACTGGGTGACGGTCGGCTGGAGCTCACGTCGCGGGGAAACGTACAAATCCGCGGACTCCAGGCAGACGGTCCGCGGGACCTGTCGGACCGGCTCTTCGCGGCCGGTCTGCTGCCGTCGATCGCACATGAACGCGTCCGCAACATCCTGGCGTCACCGCTCTCCGGTCTGGACCAGCAATCGAGGTACGACGTACTTCCTGTGGCCACTGCCCTGGACCTCGCACTGTGCGACCGCCCCGCACTGGCTGACCTGCCGGGACGGTTCCTGTTCGCGCTGGACGATGGACGCGGGGATCTGGCCGAGCAAGCAGCAGATGTGGCTGTGAGAGCACTGGACGAGCGGACTGCCTTGCTGAGCCTCGGAACCCGTGGTGTGCGGGTGGAGTGGAACGTGGTGCCGGAGCTGATGCTGGCTGCGGCGGAGGCGTTTCTGGAAGTACGTGACCAGGAGTGGCGGATCGCTGAGGTCGCTCGTGGTGAGGAGCTGGTCCTGGAGCGGCTCGGGTTGCGAGCGACTGAAGGGCTGCCGGCTGAGACGGCGCGGGTCGCAGCAGGTGTGCATGGGACTGCGCTGGTTGTCACGGTTCCGCTGGGGAGTTTGACGCAGGAGCAGGCTGCCGCGTTGGTGGGAGTTGGGGATGAGGTTCGCATCACGCCTTGGCGATCTGTTGTGGTGCCGGCGGGTAGCACTGGCCTGGAAGAGGTCGGGTTGGTGATCACACCCGATTCCGTCTGGGAAGGTGTCACAGCGTGCGCAGGTCAGCCGGGGTGTGCGAAGGCGTTGGCCGATGTGCGCGCAGACGCGACCAGGCTGGTAAGTGGGATGGCGCGGGTTGGGCGGATGCACTGGTCGGGTTGTGAGCGGCGGTGCGGGAAGCCGGGCGCCGCGTTCGTCGATGTTCTTGCGGTAGGCAACGGTTATCTGGTGGACGGGGAACGGCTGTGAGTTACGAGTACGAGCGGGACGGCGCGGAGATCTACCGGCGGTCGTTCGCGACGATCCGGGCCGAGGCGGCTCTCGACGGGTTGCCGGCCGACGTGGCGCAGGTCGCCGTACGGATGATTCACGCGTGCGGGATGACCGACCTGGTCGCCGACCTCGCCTGGTCGCCGAACGCGGTGAAGAACGCCCGGACCGCGCTCCAGAACGGCGCACCGATCCTGTGCGACGCGCAGATGGTCGCGGCCGGTATCACGCGGCGACGGCTCCCGGCGGACAACGAGGTGATCTGCACGCTGCAGGACCCGCGCACGGTCGAGCTGGCGCAGCAGCTGGAGACCACCCGGAGTGCTGCGGCCGTCGATCTCTGGCTGGACCATCTCGAAGGCGCAGTTGTTGCTATTGGCAACGCGCCGACAACACTCTTCCGCCTGCTGGAGGTCATCGCGGGCGGCGGATCGCGGCCTGCGGCGGTGCTGGGCATCCCGGTCGGGTTCATCGGCGCGGCAGAGTCCAAGGAAGCCCTGGCGGCGAACGAGCTCGGGCTGGAGTACCTCGTCGTCCGCGGACGACGAGGTGGCAGCGCGATCACCGCGGCCGCCATCAACGCGATTGCGAGTGAGGCAGAGTGACTGGTCGGCTGTGGGGGGTCGGGTTGGGCCCTGGTGACTCGGAGCTCGTGACAGTGAAAGCGGCTCGGTTGATCGGGGCCGCGGACGTGATCGCGTTCCACAGTGCGCGGCACGGGCGGAGCATCGCGCGGTCGGTCGCCGCGCCGTACCTGACACCCGGCCAGCTCGAGGAGCACCTCGTCTACCCGCTCACCACGGAGACGACCGACCACCCGGGCGGGTACCAGGGCGCGATGGACGACTTCTACGCCGACTGCGCCGCCCGGCTCGCAGCGCACCTCGACGCCGGCCGGGACGTGGTCGTGCTCGCGGAGGGCGATCCGCTGTTCTACGGCTCGTACATGCACATGCACAAACGCCTCGCGGACCGCTACCCGTGCGAGGTGGTCCCTGGCGTCACCTCGGTCAGCGCCGCGGCCGCCGTACTCGGCCGCCCACTGTGCGAACGCGACGAGATCCTCACCGTCCTGCCCGGCACCCTGCCACCTGACGTACTGGCGGACCGCCTCCGCTCCACCGACGCGGCCGCCGTGATGAAGCTCGGCCGCACGTTCGCGGGGGTCCGCGAGGCTTTCGAGCTCGCCGGCCGCGCCGATGAGGCCTGGTACGTCGAACGCGCGACAACCGACGCCCAGCGCACAGCACCGCTCAACGAGGTCGACCCGGACGAGGTCCCGTACTTCTCCCTCGCCCTCCTCCCGAGCCCCATCAACAACACGTTCGCCGCCCCGGTCACCAAGACCGCCACCGAAGGCTCCGTCACCGTCGTCGGCCTCGGACCGGCCGGCCCGGAGTGGATGACGCCGGAGGTGCGCGCCGCGATCGCCGGTGCGGACGACGTCATCGGCTATACGACGTACGTCGACCGCCTGCCGGACCGGGCCCGTCAGCGTAAGCACGGCTCGGACAACCGCGTTGAGTCGGAGCGGGCCGCGTTCGCACTCGATCTGGCTCGTAAGGGCTCCACGGTGGTCGTGGTCTCGTCCGGTGACCCGGGTGTGTTTGCGATGGCCAGTGCGGTCACAGAGATCGCAGCAGAGCCGGAATACGCCGATATCGCCGTACGGGTGCTGCCCGGCATGACGGCCGCGCAGGCGGTCGCCAGCCGGGTCGGCGCGCCGCTAGGACACGACTACTGCGTGTTGTCCCTCTCTGACCGGCTCAAGCCGTGGGAGGTGATCGCCCAGCGCCTGGCTGCGGCTGCGCAGGCAGACCTGGCGATAGCGCTCTACAACCCCGCCTCCAGGTCCCGCACCTGGCAGGTGGAGGCGACCCGTGACCTGCTGCTGCAGCACCGCTCCCCCGGTACGCCGGTCGTGGTCGGACGCGATGTGGGCGGGCCGGAGGAGGAGATCACGGTGACAACACTGGCGGAACTGGATCCTCAAACGGTTGACATGCGGTGCTTGCTCCTGATCGGCTCGTCACAGACCCGTACTGTGCCCCGGCCCGCCGGCTCATTGGTGTTCACTCCGCGTCGATACCCGGCGACGGTTAGTGAGGACATCCCAGGAGCCGGTTAAATCAGCGCTCCAGCCGTGTCAGGCACAGTGCGGACGGGTAGGGACCGCCCCGAACCGACCTGTGAGGAGCCTGCGGAGATGAGTCAGCAGTACCCCGGCGACACCGCCACGATCACCACGCCCGCCGGCGACGCCAGCACCCAGAGGTACGAGGAGGCACGCGCGGCCGCGAGCCGGGCGATGAGCACGATCGCCATCGACCCGGACCAGCCGCTGCGCACGCCCCCGGCCGCCGAGGCCGAACCCGACATCGATCTGGACCTGCTGTCGTACCGCGGGTTCAAGTTCGGTGCGGCCTTCTTCGGGTGGCTGATCGCCAGCTCGATGTCGGTGCTGCTCCTGGCCGCTGTGTCCGCCGCCGCGCTCGGCACCGCCGAGATCCTGGACTACACCACCAGCGACGCGAAGGCGCAGCCCGGCGCGGCCTCGCTCACCGCGGCAGGCGTCACGATCTTCATGGTGACGCTGGCGTTCTACATCGGCGGGTACGTCGCCGGCCGACTGGCCCGCTTCGACGGCGGACGCCAGGGTTTCGGCGTCTGGATGATCGCGTTGCTCGTCGGAGCGCTCGCCGGCGGCGCCGGTTGGGTGCTGGACAGCCAGTACGGCCTGGTGGACGAGATCAACTGGCCGAACGTCGCGATCGCCGACAACACCCTCCTGCTCGGCAGCATCGCCGCAGCGGCCACCCTGCTGATCCTGACGCTCCTGGCCGCGATCGTCGGCGGCAAGTCCGGCAGGCGCTATCACGACCGCATCGACGAGTTGCTGTAAGTAAACAGACTGTCAGTTTCCGCGCTGGGTACCGGACAAACACACGGGGCTTGTCCGATGAGGAGAAGCTGAGATGACCCAGCAGCAACATCAAGAAGACACCCGCGTCGACCAGCTCGGCCCGTCCGAGCAGTACGAGGAGGAGCGGAGCGCCCCGCCCCACCAGAACCGGGTACACAGGCGCCGTACAGGCGGCGGCACGTTCTACGGCTGGCTGGTCGCGATAGGGCTGACCGCGCTACTCACCGGGATCGCCGGCGCGATCGCGGCAGCGGTCGACTACTCGGGCACCTTCGACTGGTACGACGCCATGAACAGCGCGAACAAGGCCGGCACGATCGGGATCGTCTCCGGCGTGCTCCTGCTCCTGATCCTGGGGTTCGCGTACTACCACGGCGGATACGTCGCCGGACGGCTGGCGGGCTCCGCCGGCGCCCTGCACGGGTTCGGCGTCTGGCTGATCGGGATCGTCGTGACCGCGATCGTCGCCGTGCTCGCGGGGACGGCGGGTTCGCAGTACGACGTCCTGGACCGGATGAAACTGCCGTCGGCGCCGATCGCGGACCAGACCCTGACCCTGGGCGGTCTGATCGCGGTGGCCGCCGCCGCGCTGATCACGCTGGTCGCGGCAGTGATGGGCGGAAAGGCCGGCCGGGGCTACCACGACATCGAGACCAGCGCCGACTGAGCCGCCCTGCGGCCCGCTGTGCTACAACGGGCAGTAACCAAAGGGGCCCATGTGGACCAGTTAACGCTCGGTGTCGTCGGTCGTTCCCGCAAGGAGAACGAGCATCGGTTACCGATTCACCCGCACCACTTCGAGCGGATCGACGAGGATCTGCGCCAGCACATCTTCCTCGAGTCCGGGTACGGCGAGCGGTTCGGGATCTCCGACGAAGAACTGGCGAAATCGGTGGCCGGTGTCGTCGGCCGGGACGAGCTGATCGCGGTCGCCGATGTCGTGGTGCTGCCCAAGCCGCAGGCCGAGGATCTTGCCGCGCTGCGGGTCGGGCAGACCTTGTGGGGCTGGCCGCACTGCGTCCAGGACGAGGAGATCACCCAGCTCGCGATCGACCGGCGGCTCACGCTGATCGCGTTCGAGGCGATGAACCACTGGACCGCCGACGGCCAGTTCAGCCTGCACGTCTTCCACAAGAACAACGAGCTCGCCGGGTACTGCTCCGTGCTGCAGGCGCTCGAGCTGATCGGCTCGACCGGCGACTACGGACGCCGGCTGCGAGCGGTCGTGATCGGCTTCGGTGCGACCGCCCGCGGAGCCGTCACCGCGCTGAACGCGCACGGCATCCACGACGTCGACGTCCTCACCGGCCGTGACGTGGCCGCCGTCGGCTCACCGATCCACTCGGCGCGGATGGTCCAGTACGACCAGGACGAGGTCGATCCCGGCGCCGCCCTCGATCCGCGCCGCAGTCACGCGCTGACCGACGAGGGCCGGGTGCCGCTGGCCGGGTTCCTGGCCGAGCACGACGTGGTCGTGAACTGTGTGCTGCAGGACCCGGACGCGCCGTTGACGTTCCTGATCGAGGAGGATCTCGCGCACTTCGCGCCGGGCAGCCTGATCGTCGACGTCTCCTGCGATCTCGGCATGGGGTTCAGCTGGGCCCGGCCGACCGGGTTCGACGACCCGACATTCGTGGTCGGCGACAACATCACGTACTACGGCGTCGACCACAGTCCGTCGTACCTGTGGAACTCGGCGACCTGGGAGATCAGCGAGGCCCTGCTGCCGTTCATCCGCACGGTGCTCGAAGGTCCCGCGGCCTGGCACGGCGACCCCACCATCAGCCGGGCGATCGAGATCGAAGCCGGCACCATCCGCAACCCCGGCATCCTCTCCTTCCAGCACCGCTCCCCCGACCACCCGTACCCACGTCTCACCGCGGATCGGTGACGCCGGCCGCACGGGAAGACCCCGACCTGCTCTGGTGTTGGTCCTGGTGTGCTGGACGTAGCAGTGATCGGAGCGGGGCAGGCGGGTCTGTCGGCGGCGTACCACCTGGTGCGGATGGGGTTCACGCCGTACGACGAGGTTGTCGTCCTGGACCGGAACGCGGAACCCGGTGGGGCCTGGCAGCACCGGTGGGACTCGTTGACCATGCACGACGTCCACGGGATCGCGAACCTGCCCGGCGTACCGGTGCCGTCCAGTGCCGGTGCGGAACGAGCCAACGAGTTCGTGCCGGCGTACTTCGCGGACTACGAGAAGCAGTTCGACCTGCCCGTACTGCGGCCTGTAGCGGTCGGGAGCGTCCGCTCGGTGGACGACGGGTTCGAACTGGACACGTCCAAGGGCCTCTATCGCGCCGCCTCGATCGTGAACGCGAGCGGGACATGGGACCGGCCGTTCATCCCGTGGTACCCGGGGATCGAGACGTTCCAGGGGCGTCAGTTGCACACCGCCGACTACCGCGGCGCAGCCGAGCTGGCTGGGCAGCAGGTCCTGGTTGTCGGTGGTGGAGCGTCAGCTGTGCAGCTGCTCGCTGAGATCTCGGAGGTTGCGAACACCACCTGGGTGACGCGCCGGCCGCCGGAGTGGCGTACCGATGAGGACTTCACCCCTGAGTACGGACGCCAGGTCGTGGCGCGCGTCGAGGAGCGCGTCCGCGCCGGCCTGCCGCCTCGCAGCGTGGTCAGCGTCACCGGCCTGCACCTGCGACCGCAGGAGCAGGCTGCGTGGGCCCGTGGTGTCTACAAGCGCCTGCCGATGTTCTCGCGCATCACACCGGACGGTGTCGAGTGGGCCGACGGGAGCAGCCTGCACGTCGACACCATCCTCTGGGCGACCGGCTTCCGCGCCGACCTCGCGCACCTCGCACCACTGCATCTCCGCGAGACATCCGGCGGCATCCGCATGAACGGCACCGCCACCGTCGCCGACCCGCGCATCCACCTCGTCGGCTACGGCCCGTCAGCCAGCACCATCGGTGCCAACCGCGCCGGCTTCACCGCCGCCCGCGCGCTACGGGACCTCCTCAAACCGCTGGCTGCATAAGGGGTTCTGGCTCCTGCACCACGACCGGTACGAAGAGCCCGGCGACCAGGAAGACACCTGCGGTCAGCAACCACCCCGGCCAGCCCCACGACACCGCGACCGTCGTGATGAGCAGCGGTGCCACGAGGTCACCGATCTGATGCCCCATGGCATAGGCGCCTTGGTACTGCCCCTGGGCACCAGGTGGCGCCAGCTCGAAGCTGATCCCCCAGCCGCCCGCAGACTGCAGCATCTCGCCCAGGACATGCGCCAGCGCCGCCGCGATCAGCAGACCGATCGTCACTGCACCGGACGTCGCATCGCTCAGCGCCAGCACGAGACAGGTGATCGCCAACAGCACTCCTGCTCGTCGCCCGGCCCGGGCGGCGCCGGACAGATGTTCCGTGCCGCGCGAGATGCGTACCTGCAGCAGGATCACCGCGGCGGAGTTGAGCACCAGCAGCACGGAGATCATCCACCGCGGCGCATCCGTCGCAGTCGCCACCCAGAGCGGGATGCCGATCTGCGCGAGCGCACCATGCATGCTCAGTACGCCGTCGAGCCCGACGAACACCAGGAACCGGCGATCCCGCACCGCCGTCAGCCCCGACGGCCCCGCCGCGGCCGGCACCCGCGCAACGGCCGGCATCCCGAACCGCACCAGCCCGGCGGTCACCACGTACGTCGCTGCGTTCGCCAGCAGCGCTACGACGTACACCTCGCGCCGGTCGACCGCGAGCACCACTCCGGCGGCCGCCATTCCGACGGCCATGCCGATGTTCGTGACGACTCGGAGGATCGCCCGCGTCCGGACGCGCTGGTCAGCCGGTGCGACTCCGGCGATCAACGCTCCCTTCGCGCCGCGCTGCCCCGAGTCCGCGATGGCGGTGACCGCCGCTACAGCGACGTACCACCCGAACGATCGCACCTGGGTCAGCGAAGTCATGGTGATGGCCTGGAGCAACAGGAACCCGACGTACGCCGTCTTAGGTTCCAGCCGGTCGGCGACGACACCGAGCGGCGTACTCGCCACCAGGCCGACCAGCGCGGCGATTGTCAGCCCCACGCCGACGTGACCGACGGACAGCCCCACGGCGCGGGTCAGGTAGAGCGCCCCGACTGCTGCGTAGACGCCGTTCCCCAGAGTGTTGACGAGCGTGGCGGCGATCAGCCGCCGTACGGCAGGCGAAAGAGATGAGGTCACAGTTGCTCATCCAACAAGCGGTTTCCCTGCGTCGCTGTTGGACTGCGGACTTTCGTCAGTCCATCAGCGCATGATCAAGGTCAGCAGGTCGGCGCCGAGAGCGGTCAGGGCGTCGTTGTTCAGGCGGTAGGCGACGAAGCGGCCCTGGCGTTCGGCGGTGACCAGGCCGGCCCGGGTGAGCGCTCGCAGGTGGCGGGTGACCTGCGTCGGGTGCAGGCCCCAGAGGGCGGCGATCTCGCCGGCCGTGCGTGGTTCGCTGGCCACGGCGCGACAGACCTGGAGGCGGTCGGCGGACGCCAGCGCCTCCAGACGGGCCCGGATCTGTTGCGCGGTCGGTACGGCGGCCGCACGGCCGGTGGCCGGGTAGATGATCGTGATCGGCTCACCAGGGACCTCGCCCACGAACAGGTGCGGTGCGATGTAGTTGCTCGGGACAAGCAACAGCGAGCGGCTGCTGATGTCGATGCGTTTGCTCTGTACCTTCTGTACGACGACGCTGTCTGCGTCCCGCAGGTCGATCGCACTGTCCAGCGAGCGCAGCATGGTCCCGACACCGTCCCGGACGGCCAGGTCCCGGTCGTGCCGTCCACGGGCAGCCAGCGAGTCCCGGGTCTCCTCCCAGAGCGCACCGAACCACTCGTGCCAGCAGGCATCCAGTACGTCGAGGAAACGACGTACCGGTTCAGCAGGTGCTGTCAGGAGTGCCTCGACCAGTGCAGCGACAGAGCGGCCGCGGCTACGAGCCCAGTGCTGTACGGCGTCCGTGTCGATAGAGCGGCTGCTCAGCGGACGACCGCGCAACGGCCTGACGAGTTCTGCGGCCACCTCCTCGGGCGGGCGTTCGCGGAGGGCGGAGAGCTCGTCGGACCAGGTGGGCAGACCGGTCGCGGCGCTGGTGGCGAAGAAGCGAGCCCGTACGGCGCGCACGGTCCAGCTCCACTGCGCCAGCTCTTCACGGAGGTCAGCGGACAGCGGGAGCGCAGCAGCCCAGTCAACGCGGTCGTGGTGGGCTGGCTCGGCCAGCACATGCAGCGCACAGCCGAGCTCGATCAGCGGCGAGGCGACATGACGAATCCGCTCCGGCTCGAGCTGGGTCACGCCTGCTAGGACGGTCGGCACTAGGGCGTGTCTTCCGCTCCCGCGCCGTCGCGAGCAGGTGCTCGGTGCGGTGCATCGGCGTGCGGGAGCGAAGGTCTCGATGCGGAGCATCGTGGCCTTTGCTCACGTGCGGCGAGGTGCCGTGCCGAGTGCCGCGCAGTAGGCGCGGGAGCGGAAGACACGCCCTCAATCCTTCAGCTTGAACTGGAGGTCGGTGTCCCAGTTGTTCATGTCCGGGACCTCGCGCGGGTCGGAGCGGTAGATCTCCAGGCGGGCGGTCCAGTGCGTGCCGTCGGCGTCCCATTCGAGGCCCTGCTCTTCGGCCCAGGCGAGCAGGTCGCGGGTGGCTCCCAGCAGGCCGTCGGGGTGACCGTGGTGGGTGGCCGTCGCGTAGCGTCCGGCCGGCAGTACGCCGGTGACGATCTCGCCCTCGCCGGAACGCAGGTCGTCGACCGGGAACCCGATCTCCATCACCAGGCCGGCGTCCATGTCCACCACGTCGTACTTGAAGAACGGCGCGTCGTTCGGCGCGATCTCCTTGGCGACGAGCCAGTCGATCACCTCGCCCATCCGGTCCGCGAACGCCCCGATCCCGTCCATCGCGACCTTGCCCCGCAGAGCGACGTACGGCCGCTCCCCAACCTCCACGATCTCCGGCATGACGTATTCCCTCCAAGGACGTCGTTGCGCTCAACTTATCCCCTGCCGAGCTTGCCGCGGTGGATTACTGAGCGTCTACTAAGAGCGGGGGTGGCTGACATGTTCAAGGTCAAGGTTCTCGTTGCGGCTCTCGGGGTGTTGCTGATCGGCCCTGCCGCGCCCGCGGTGGCCGAGCCGACAACGCCGATCACGTACAACGCCGGTACGACGGCGACGCGCTTCACCGGTCTCGCGTTCGACACCTGTACAGCGCCGACGCTCGCCCAGATGACCGCGTGGAATTCCTCGCCGTACAAGGCGATCGGGATCTACTTCGGTGGCGTCAACCGGACCTGCGCCCAGCCACAGCTGACCCCGGCGTGGGTCACCGCCGTCACTGCGATGGGCTGGCGGCTCGTCCCGATCTACCTGGGTCTGCAGGCGCCCTGTGGCACCCGGACGTACAAGATGTCGACGACCGCGTCCAACCGCGAAGGAGTGCGGGAGGCGGACGACGCGGTCGCGAAGGCCAAGGCACTGGGCCTCCTGCCTGGCAGTGCGCTCTACAACGACATGGAGAACTACAACCGCGCCGACGCGGTCTGCCGGTCCGCCGTCCTGCACTACCTGTCCGCCTGGACGAAGGAGCTGCACCTGCAGCGCTACGTGTCCGGCGTGTATGCCAACCTGAGCTCAGGGGCCCTCGACCTCGCCGCCGGGTACAACTCCACGTCGTACGCACGGCCGGACGCGCTGTGGATCGCACGCTGGGACAACAGCAGCCTGCTCACCGGATGGGCTGGTGTCCCCAACACGTTCTGGGCGGTCGGCCAGCGCGGCAAGCAGTACCGGGGCGATCACACCGAGACGTACGGCGGCGTGACGCTCAACATCGACAACGACCGCTTCGACGCACCGGTGGCGAGTGTTGTCTACCGGTACACCGTGCGTGCGACGGTCTACTCGTACAGCGGCCCGTCGACCGCCTATCCGATCCGCTCGACCATCGCGGCGAACACCTCGCTCCGCATCGTCTGCCAGACCTTCGGACCGAAGATCGGCACCACCACGGTGTGGGACAAGCTCATCGACGGCACCTACGTGACCGACTACTACGTGCGGACACCGAACAAGACCGGGTACAGCGCACCGCTGCCCGGGTGCACCTTCCCCTTCCAGACCACGATCAACAATCTGACCCGGCGGCACGGCCCGGGTACGGCCTACTCGACGTACCCGAGCACTCTGCCGATCGGCTCGCTGGCGTGGGTCACCTGTCAGGCGCCCGGCTCCAAGGTCGGTACTACGGCAGTCTGGGACCGGCTGAGTGACGGCAGCTGGGTCACCGACTACTACGTCGCCACAGCGAGCAAGACGACGTACACCGCACCGATCCGGCGCTGCTGATTACTTGGACCAGGGCGGCTGGACCGTCGTGCCGTCGGCCATGTAGCCGGTGAAGCCGGCCGTGATGGCGACGATCAGCTCTGCCTTGTCCTCGCCGAGGTTGGTCAGTGAGATCGGCTCACCCGCAGGGACCACGACGGAGTCGCCGGGACCAAGCTTCTCGCCGTCGGGGCCGAACTGCACCGAGCCGCTCAGCACCGTGAAGATCTCGTCGCGGTCGAGCGTGTGCGGCGCGTCGCCGCCGTGGCCGATGTCGACGGTGAGCCGCCACGCGCACAGCCCGGCCGACCCGAGACTGGGCGCGGCGAACACGGTGAACTCGACGCCCGGCAGCTGGAACCGCGGCGCCTCGGCCTCGTGAATGACGTGCATGTGTTCCCCCATTTCATTTAGTCAAGCTGACTTGACCAAGTCAGCTTGACTATCATGACCGGTATGACGCGTTCGGGCAAGCCTGATATCGGAATCCTCCTGCTACTCGCGGAGCAGGAGTTCGTCCGCGAACTCCGCGAGTACGTCGCCGCCCAGGGGTACGACGACCAAGGCCGGTCGGACGGCTTCGTCTTCCGGACGTTGCACGACGGCCCGACCACGATCACCGGCCTGGCCGAGCGGCTCGACGTCACCAAGCAGGGCGCCAGCCAGATCGTCGACGACATGGAGCGCCGCGGGTACGTCGAACGCCGCCCCGACCCGACCGACGCGCGCGCCCGCCTGCTGCACCTCACCGAGCGCGGCAACGGAGCCCTCGCCGCGGCCCGGCGGTTCCACCAGACCTACGAGCGCAGACTCCGCAAGCGCCTCGGCGACGAAGCAGTCGACACCCTGCGCGACGTACTCACCGACATGGCCGGCGAAACCCACATCAGCACGCCTCACTTCCGCGCGCTGATGTTCTGACACTCCGCGGGCCCCGCGAACTCCGGGACCGTGAGACAGGATCTGGTGGGTCGGGACCTGAAATTGCCTGTCGCCAGTCACCAGTGCCTGTCCCCACCCACCGCGACCGTCGACTCGATCCCATGAGGCGCGCCGAGTCGGGCGATGGTGTGCAAGCTCGACAGGTAGAGCACCAGCGAGACACCGTACACACGAGCACATCACGCTCAGGTGCACTACCCCGCCGACCGACATGTCCTGTCCAAAATGCACGCCCGGCCGTGCCCAATACCCGGGGCGGGGCTGGCCAGCGGGCTGCGGGGAGGTTGCTGTCAGCTGAAGTACTGGGGGAAGAGGTCGTGGGTGGGCCAGGACTTCACGCCGTTGGCTGCGGTCCACATGGCCGCGTCGATGTCGCCGTACGACTTGCCGCTGGCGTCGTCGCGGCGGTTGAAGAGCGCCGCCCAGCTCAGCCCGCCGGACGTACGGACGAGCAGCGTGTACGTGCCGGGCATGCTGCCGGTGTGCCACGTGTTGCGACCGGTGCCGCCTGTGACCGGGCGGATCTGCCAGCCGAGACCGTAGTACCAGCCGTCGGCGTTCACACCGGTGGACGGCTTCGCCCACACGCGGCCGAGTGACGTGCTGTTCAGCACGCTCGACGGCGCGTCGAACATCCTTGCCCAGCGCACCAGATCCGGCGCGCTCGCGATCCAGCCCCCGTTCGCGTCCTGGATCCGCATGCTGAACGAGCCGTACGGCGCGGCCACGGTCTTGCCGGTCATGTCGAGCACGGTCGGTCCGGAGTACTGCGACTCGTACGACGTCTCGCCGCTGTGCTTCGCAACCGAGTAGCCGAGCGACATCCGCTTGATCTTCAACGGGGCCAGGAGCTTCTGCTTCACATAGCTCTCGTAGCTCAGGCCGCTGACCTTCTCGATCACCCGGCCGGCCAGCAGGTACCCGAAGTTCGAGTACGCGTACTTCGTGCCCGGGGTGAAGTCGAGCTTCTGCCCGGCCATGTACTTGATCACGTCTGCGTGCTGCAGCTCCAGCGGTACGCCGAGAGTGCGCGAGATGACCGCGTCCTTGAAGTTCGGGTCACCGGACACGTCCCGGTCCCATCCGCCGAGGTGCTGCAGCAGCTTCCACAACGTGATCGTCGACCAGCGCGAGTCCCGGGTCAGCCCGCTCGCCGGCGTGATGTCGAGGATGTTCGCGACCGGCGTGGACAGGCTGAGCTTGCCGTCCTGCACGAGCTTCACGATCGCGGCCGCGGTGAACGACTTGGACAGGCTCGCGATCCGGAACAACGACGTCGGCTGTACGGTCAGCGCGGTCGACGTACTGTAGCCGCGGGCAAGCACCAGGCGCCCCCTGTACGTCACGGCAACCTGCCCCGCCGTGACGCCGCGCGCCTGCATGAACGCCTTCATCTGGCTGTCGAACCCGGCCAGCGCCGGCACCGCGGTCCCGGTCACCTTCCAGGTCGCAGCAGCATCAGCAGGCCGCCCGATCAGATAGCCGCCACCAGTCCCCACCACAGCGGTAGCCCCAGTCGCAACAGCCAACTTCCCAAGACTCCGGCGCGACAACTCCACGAACGTCTTCTCCTTCAAGGCAGGGGTTTACAACAACCGCGTACTGCGCAGAAGGAAGTCTTCCACCCGAAGAGGTCTACTCGACCATCGAGGCGTAGGAGATTACGCCGCGGCGGATCTGGTCCACGACGGAGCGGGCCGTTTTGCGGAGTGGGGTGTCGCCGGCGGCGTCTGCGATTTGTTCGGTGAGGTCGATGAGCTGCTTGACCCAGCGGACGAAGTCGCCGGCTGCCAGGTCGGACTCGTACAGGACCTCGGCCAGCGACGCGCCCGACGCCCAGCGGAACGCGGGCCAGCAGAAGTTCAGGTCCATCGACCGCAGGAAGTCCACCCGCATGTCCCGCTCCAGCGCGGACAGATCCCGCCAGATCGAACCCATCCGCTCGATCGCTTCCCGTACGTCACCACGCGGCAACCGCGGTGATGTCGGGTCGTCCTTCGACCGCGACTCGTAGACCAACGCAGCCAGACACGCGGCCAGCTCCGGCACCGTGAGGTCGTCGAAAACTCCTTGCCGCAGGCACTCAGCCGCGACCAGGTCGAGCTCCGTGTAGATCCGCGCCAGCCGGTCGCCGGCCTCGGTCGTCTTGTCGCCGTCGAGGTAGTGCAGCGCGTCCAGCACCTGGCAGACCCGGTCGAACTGGCGGGCGATCGTATTCGTCCGCTGCTCGATCTTCCGCTGCACGTCACGGTTCTCCCGGTCGAGCCGGAAGTACCGCTCCGCCCAGCGAGCGTGGTCCTCACGGTCCGAGCAACCATGGCACGGGTGCGCGCGCAGCTCCGCCCGCATCTCCTGCAACTCCGGGTCGTCCGCGTGGCTGACGGCATCCTTGCCGCGGGACCGTGACGACGGCGGACCGTCCTCACCGAGCAGGTCGGTCCGCGTCCGCAGCACCTGGGCCAGCTCGCGGCGCTGCTGCGGGTTGCGCGGGTTGAACTTGCGCGGGATCCGCAACGAACCGATCGCCTCGACCGGCGCCGGGAAGTCGACCATCGACAGCTTCCGCACCTGCCGGTCCAGCGTCAGCACGGTCGGCCGCGGGCCTTCCCGTTCCGACCGCATGCCCGGGTCGAGCACCAGCGCCCAGCCCGCGCTCCGGCCGGCCGGGATCCGGATGATGTCACCGGTCTTCAGCTTCTCGATCGACTCCTGCGCCTCGACCCGGCGGTCGAGCTTGCGCCGCTTCGAGCCGGACGCCTCGCGATCACCGATCCGCCGGCGCAGAGCGGCGTACTCCAGGAAGTCGCCGAGGTGGCACTCGATCGACTCCTGGTACCCCTCCAGCGCCTCGGTGTTGCGCTGCACCTGCCGCGCCAGACCGACCACGGCCTGGTCGGACTGGAACTGCGCGAACGACAACTCGAGCATGTCCCGGGCCCGCATCCGCCCGACCTGACGCACCAGGTTGACGGCCATGTTGTACGACGGGGAGAACGACGACCGGAGCGGATACGTCCGGGTGCTCGCGAGACCGGCGACCTCCCGAGGATCGAACCCCGGCTGCCAGAGCACGACCGCATGCCCCTCGACGTCGATCCCGCGCCGACCGGCGCGCCCGGTGAGCTGCGTGTACTCGCCCGGCGTGATGTCGACGTGCGCCTCACCGTTCCACTTCGACAGCTTCTCGAGCACGACGGTGCGCGCCGGCATGTTGATGCCCAGGGCAAGCGTCTCGGTGGCGAACACGACCTTGATCAGGCCGCGCGCGAACAGCTCCTCGACGACCTCCTTGAACGCCGCCAGCATGCCCGCGTGGTGCGCGGCGATGCCCCGGCTGAGCGCCTCGGCGAAGTCGTGATACCCGAGCACGCCGAGGTCTTCGTCCGGAAGGTCCGCCGTACGCTCGGCCACCACCCGCTTGATCTCGTCGCGCTCCGACGGCTTGGTCAGCCGCAGGCCGGACCGCAGGCACTGCACGACCGCGTCCTCACAACCCTTGCGGGAGAAGATGAAGAAGATCGCGGGTAGCAACGCGCCGGCGTCCAGCTCCTCCACCACATCCGAGCGGTACGGCGTGAAGTGGGTCCGCGTCGGCCGCCCCTTCGGCAGATCGCGACGCCGGCGCGGTTTGCGTGAGTCGTCGCGGAAGATCCGGTTGTCGTCCCGCGCGATCCGGACCAGCTGCGGGTTCACCAGATCCCTGAGGTCGGCCTTGACCTCCTTCGCCGGGTTCCCCGACCTGGACGCCTTCGCGGGAGCGCCGACCCTCGCGGTCGGCGCTTCACCGGCGAACAGGTCATGCAGCCGCTTACCCACCATCACATGCTGGAACAGCGGCACCGGCCGCTTCTCCTCGAGCACGACGACGGTGTTGCCGCGGACGGTCTCGAGCCAGTCGCCGAACTCCTCCGCGTTACTCACGGTCGCGGACAGCGAGACCACCGACACCGAGTCCGGCAGGTGGATCAGCACCTCTTCCCACACCGCGCCACGGGCCCGGTCGGCCAGGTAGTGCACCTCGTCCATCACGACGTACGACAGACCGAGCAGAGTCTGCGATCCGGCATACAGCATGTTCCGGAGGACCTCGGTCGTCATGACGACGATCGGGGCCTCGGAGTTGACCGAGTTGTCACCGGTGAGCAGGCCGACCTTGTCCGCGCCGTACCTGCTCACCAGGTCGCCGTACTTCTGGTTGCTCAGGGCCTTGATCGGGGTGGTGTAGAAGCACTTCTGGCCGCGCTCCAGCGCCAGGTGGACGGCGAACTCGCCGACCAGCGTCTTGCCGGAGCCGGTGGGCGCCGCGACCAGAACCTGGTGACCGTCCTCGAGGGCGGCGCAGGCGCGCAGCTGGAACTCGTCCAGCTCGAAGTCGTAGAGCGCCCGGAAGTCCTTCACGGCGGGATGCTCCTGGTCCGAGCGGAACGTCGCGTACTTCTCGGACGGAGTGCTCATGCGCGTCCTCGCTTCGCTGCGGGCGCGCATGAGCAAGGCTCGCTGTGTTTATTGGTTCCCTCGCTCCGCTCGCTCACGTGCCCAATCTATGCGACTCCTCCTACAGATTTGTCGCGGAGCCGGTTCTTGATGAACGTCGCGGCGTGGTCGAGCGCCTCGTCGGCCTCCGGCATCAGGCCGGCGAAGTACTGGTACACGTGCGGCGCGCCGGCGACCACGTCGAGGCTGACGTCCACCTCCTGCTCAGCGGCGTGCGCGACGAGGCGGAGCGCGTCGTCCAGGAGGACCTCCGCCGAACCGACCTGCACGAGCAGCGGCGAGAGACCCTTCAGGTCCGCGAACACCGGACTGGCCAACTCGTTGTGCGGGTTCGCGCCGCCCAGGTAGAGCTCAGCGGTCTCGACCATGTTGGCGCGACTGAACAGCGGATCGTAGTCACCCCGTGAGTCGATGCTCGGCCCGGTCAGCGTCGCATCGGCCCACGGCGAGAACAGCACGGTCCCCGCAGGCTGCGGCAACCCCTCCGCGCGGGCCGCGAGCAGCACCGCCAGCGCGAGACCGCCACCGGCCGAATCACCAGCTATCACGACGTTCTGACCACCCTCGACCAGCTCGCGGTACGCCGCCAGCGCGTCGTGGACCCCGGCCGGGAACGGATGCTCAGGCGCCAGGCGGTACTCGAGCGAGACCGCCGGAACGCCACTGCGGCGGGACAACGGCGCGGCCAGGTTCGCGCCGGTCCGGGCCGAACCGATGACGTACCCGCCACCGTGCAGGTAGAGGATGATCCCGTCCTGGTCCGCCCCCGCGACGCGCACATCGAGCGCCGGCACGCCGCCCAGCGTGCGCTCGACGAGCGTGACGTCGTCGCCGAGCGGGAGGTTCGCGAACCGCGCGTCGAACTCTGCGCGCTGCTCCTCCGGCGGCCGGCCGAGCTTGCCCTTCTCCATCATGCTGCGTGCTGCTCCGCGATCTTCAGCGCTCATCGCCGTCTCCTGATGATAGATTCCGAGGAATATAGTTCTCTACAACTACATTCCGAGGAATCTAATTCCCGTGACTGATCTCACAGCATTGTTCACGGACCTGGTCCGGTTGGAAACACGGCTCTACAACGTGATCGGCGCCCGGCTGAAGGCTGAGCACGACCTCCCGCTCGGTCAGTTCGAGTTCCTGCGGTTCGTCGCGGCGCACGGGACGACGCGGGTCTACGACCTGGCGCGGGAGATGGCGATCACGGTCGGCGCCACCAGCAAGGCCGTCGACCGGCTCGAGGCCGCCGGGCGCATCCGGCGTACGGCGAATCCCTCCGACCGCCGTTCCTCGCTGGTCGAGCTGACGCCCGCGGGCGCCGACGTCCTCGCGGCTGCCACCCCGACCGTCGAAGCCGAACTGCAGAACTGGGTCGGCTCGATCCTGCCCGCACCGGTCCTCGAACAGCTCGCCACCAGCCTGACGCTGCTGCGCCGGCGCGCGGAGCTCGACCACCGCACGGACCGCCACCACTCATCAAACACCGGCAGCTGACCGCGCCGACGCTCAGCGCAGGCCGCCGGTCGGCCCGCCGGGCAGGTTGGTGAGTGGCGGGAGTCCGGACATGACGCAGCCGGACTCCCTTCCCTGGTGGTCCAAAGAGAGTCCGGCTGCGCGCTTCGGGGGCTAGCCGATGTGGTACGGGTCGCCGTACACCTTCCAGTCCAGCGGGGTGTCCAGGTTGAAGTTGCCGTTGCGGAGGAAGACCCGCTGCGCGGTGTCGACCCGGCTGGTGTCGCTGTGCGCCTCCTCCTGCTTCATCGCCCAGACCCGCGCGTCCAGGAACGCGTTCAGGTACGTCGTCTCGTTGCCGCCCTGCGCCGGCGGCTTCGCCTTGGCGAGCGCGCGCTTGCGGATGCCGCCGAAGCTGGTCGCGTCGTCACCGTCGCCGTGCATGACGATCGCGTCGTAGTAGCAGAACTGCCCGAGGGTCCGCAGCCCGTCGGACTTCCCACGGCTCACCGCAGGGTTGAAGTACACCCGGTCGCGCTCGTCGTTCTGGCACTGCTGGAACACCGAGTCCTTGGCCGCGGTACGCCAGTCCCTCGGGTAGTTCGGATCGAGACCCGCGTGCGAGTCGCTGCCGTCCACCTTGCGCAGTGCCGGTAGGTACTTCTGCAGCACGTTGTTCGGCTTCCGGTCGGCATACAGCTCGACCAGCTCGAGCATGTCGTGGGTCCCGGAGCAGAACCCGATGATGCCCGCGGTGTACCCGCGGCCGTCGTCGATGTCCTCGATGTACTTGTACTGCGCCTTCCAGTCCAGCGACGAGTTCTCCGCGCTGCAGACGATCTGCATCGCGATCTCCTTCTTCGCCGGGTCGTCGAGGCCGGTCGCCTGCATGGTGGGGTGCACAGCGGCGTCGGCGTGCGGCGCGTAGCGGGAGACGGCGAGTCCGGTGGCCGGCACGGCAGCGAGCGACAGGCCGAGCAGCAGGGTGGTCCGGCGGGTGGGGCGGTACTCCATGAGGTCCTCCGAGGGGCGTCCGAGGAATGAACTGTTAGGAAGCTTTCCTATCAGACGGAGGACAGTCGTGAGAACAGCTCAGTTCATGTCAGTTGTGTCTCAGGCGAAGACGGTCAGCGCGCCCGGGGCGATCCCGATGTCGACCGGCAGCGGACCGAGCACCTCACCGTCGCCGTACGCCGTGATGCCCGGCGACTCGATCCGGACCGAGCTGCCCCGGAGCGTCCGCACCGCCGGATGGCCGACGTGGGTGCCCTTGGAGAGCTTCGGGAACATCTGCAGCAGCGTCAGCCGGGACACCGGCTGGATGATCGTGACGTCGAGCTGACCGTCGTCGAGCTCGGCGCCGGCGCAGATCTGCAGGCCCCCGCCGTACGTCGGTCCGGTGCCGACCGCGACCAGCATGGCCTTGGTCTCGATCACCTCGCCGTCGACGGTCACGACGTACTCGAGGGGTTTGAAGGTGCGCAGCTCGGCGAAGGTCGCGACCGTGTAGCGCGCGTTGCCCTTCGGCCAGCTCATCGCGTTGGCGCGCTTGTTGACGAGAGAGTCGAACCCGCCCGCCACGACCGTGGTGATGAACTCGTCCTTGGCGACCGCGAGGTCGATCGCCCGGGTCCGGCCCGCCACCACGAGGTCGGCCGCCGCGGCCGGATCCGTCAGCGGTACGCCGAGACCGCGGGCGAAGTCGTTACCGGTGCCGGCCGGGATCACACCGAACGGCATCCCGGAGTTCGCCAGCACCTGGGCGCCGAGATGGATCGTGCCGTCGCCGCCGATCAGAGCGACCGCGTCCGCCCCGGAGGCGACCACCTCGGCGGCGATCCTCCCGACGTCCTCGGCACAGGTGGTGGTGTGCACGTCGACGATCAGACCGGCGGCCGCGAGCCGCTCACGAACCGCCGGCGCGATCCGCGCACCACGTCCGCGACCGCTGGTGGGGTTCACCACCAGCGCGACTGTCCGGCTCATCAGTCGGCCAGGAGTTCGTCGGTACGGCGGGCCCGGCGTCGGTCGTTGAACCGCGAGATGATCTCGGCGACGAAGAACAGCACGCACATCGGGATCGCCAGCAGGCACATCGTGAACGGGTCGCCGGACGGCGTCGCGACGGCGGCGAACACGAAGATCACCAGGATGATGTACGGCCGGAACTTGCCGAGCGCGGAGGCCGGCACCACGCCGACCATGTTCAGCAGCACGACCACCAGCGGGATCAGGAAGGCGACGCCGAAGACCAGCATCGTGCGGAGCACGAAGTCCAGGTAGTCGGGCAGCTCGACCAGGTTCTGGATGTCGAGCGGGGTGAAGCCCAGCAGGATCTCGATGCCCTTCGGCAGCGTCCAGTACGAGACCGCGATACCGGCCGCGAACAGCGGGGTCGCGATCGCCGAGAAGATGTAGGCCCACTTGCGCTCGCTGCGGTGCAGTCCGGGCGCCACGAAGGCCCACAACTGGTACAGCCAGACCGGTGCGGCCAGGATCAGGCCGAACAGCGCCGAGATCTTGATCCGGAACGTCAACGCGTTGCCGACACCCGGGAACGTCAGCTGCGGCGTCTTGGTCTGACCGGCGTCCTTGGCCATCTCGGCCACGCTGGTCACGAACGGCTTGGTCAGGAAGTCGAAGGCGTGGTTGTAGAAGATCCAGCCGACGACCGTCCCGACCACGATCGCGAGCACACTGATGAGCAGCCGGTTACGGAGCTCGACAATGTGCTCGCGCAGGGTCATCCGACCCTCTGGGTCCTTCGGGTGGCGGTCCTTCTTCTCCTTCCGCCGCCCGAACTTCACCATCGACACAGGTGGGGCGTTCGACTCAGTTGGCCGTGTGCGTCGGCGGCAGGCCGTCGCCCGGCGCCTGGCCGTTCACCTGGTTCGGCTGCTGAGCCGGCTGGGCCTGCGTCTGCTGCACGGCCTGCTGCGCCGGAGGCTGTGAGGCGTCCTCGGTCAGCTCCGCGTCCTTCTTGCGCGGCCCGACCTCTTCCTCCCAGATCTTCTTCGACTTGCCGAGCTGCTTCACCAGCGCAGGCAGCTTGGCCGATCCGAACAGCAGCACGACGATCGCAAGGATGACGAGCCACTCGGCGCCTTGGGGCATACCGATGAGCGGTGCTGCCATGTCGATCTCCCTTTCACCATCAAACACTGCCAACATCAACTCGGGACTCGAGCCTGAGTTCGTGGCCGAATACTACGCCGGAGCGTGCACGTCCTCACGAGTCTGTCCAGACCCGGCCTCGGACTGCGCGGCCTCCAGCTTGGACTGGGCGGCGACCAACTCACGCGTCAGTGCCTTGACCTGGCCCCACAACTTCAACGCGAGCAGGGCGAGGACCAGAAGCCACACCGCCACCACCGCGAGGAACAGCAGGAACCAGTACATACCCAGGAGCCTAGCCGGTTCCGGCCCGGCGCCCACGTCCCGCGGTGGGTCTCGGCGGACAACGGTGTCGGAACGTGATGGTAAAACCGAGTGTCCCGCAGGGTGGTACGACGGGGCTCAGCAACTGGTTCGCAGTGGGTTCTGGGCGGGTTCTGAGCGGGTTCTGAGCGGGTCCAGGCGGGTGCGGAGTGGGTTCGGAGCGGGTGCACGGGTGGTTCGGGGCGAGGCTAGGGGTCGTGGATGGTGCGGATCGGGGTCGAGGAGCGGCGGACGCGGCTCGGGAGGCGGCATCGGCTCGGAGCAGGCTGCCAGGCCGCCGATCCGGTCGAGGCGGCGGCGTCGATGGTGGCGCTGCACGCGACCGATCCGGCCACTGTGCATCTCAGCGTCGCCGCTCGGGTGCCGGGGAGTGACGTCGCGAGCACGGAGCGTGCGCTCTACGCGGATCGTTCGCTGATCCGGATGCTGGGCATGCGGCGCACGGTGTTCGTCGTACCGACGCCGTTCGCGCCTGTGATCCAGGCGGCGTGCACGGACGACATCGCCGTGAAGCAGCGGAAGTTGCTCGTCAAGCATCTGGCCGAGTCGGGGGTCGCGGACGGCACCGAGTCCTGCGGGCGGTGGCTGGCGGCGGTCGAGGAGTCGACGGCGACCGCACTGGCACTGCGAGGGTCCGCGACGGCACAGGAGCTGTCCGCTGACGAGCCACGGCTGCGGACGCGGCTCAACATGGCGGCCGGGAAGGCGTACGCGGCGCAGCCCTATGTGACGAGCCGGGTGTTGTTCCAGCTGGCCGCTGAGGGACGGATCGTGCGGGGCCGCCCGCTGGGGACGTGGCTGAGCGGGCAGCACCAGTGGTCGCCTGCTGCGGACTGGCTGCCCGGTGGGCTCGGCGACAAGCCGGCTGCCGAGGAAGCGCGTGTGACGCTCGCGCGGGCTTGGCTGGCGTCGTTCGGCCCCGGTACGGCGGCCGATCTGCAGTGGTGGGCGGGGTGGACCCTGGGCCAGACGCGGAAGGCGCTGACGGCCGTCGAGGCGGTCGAGGTGGAGCTGGACGGTCAGGTCGGATACGTGCTCCCGGGCGATGAGGCGCCGGAGGCCCCGGTCGACCCGTGGGTGGCGTTCCTGCCCGGTCTCGACCCGACACCCATGGGCTGGAAGGACCGCGAGTGGTTCCTCGGCCCGCACAAGTCGAAGCTCTTCGACACCACCGGCAACATCGGCCCGAGCATCTGGTCCGACGGCCGCATCATCGGCGGCTGGGGCCAACCCGAGTCCGGCGAGGTCCGCTACCAACTACTGGAAGACGTAGGCGCCGACACCACGGCCCTGGTCGAGTCCGAGGCAGCCCGCTGGACCACCTGGCTAGCAGGAGTCCGCGTAACCCCCCGCTTCCGCTCCCCCCTCGAAAAACAACTCAGCCAGAGCTAACCACCCCCACCCCAGCCGCACCCCACCACACCCCGCCCGCCCCACCACACCCCCGGCGCATTCCGCCGCCCCGAGGGCCATTGCACAGGTTCTCGCTGCGCTGCACCTGCTATTACCTGTCCACCGCCCCCACCACGCCGGCGCACCCCCAACAGGCCGCGTCCACACCCACCCACACCCACCCCCGCGTTCTCCCCCGTATACGAGCAGAGAACCTTGCTGTCGAGGGATCAGCCCTCGTGCGCCACCGCGGCGGGCAGGATGGTGTGTTAGTCGTCGTACGCGGAGAGGGCGTCTCGGGCTGTGGCGGCTATTTGGGTGGTGAGGTCTGGCGGGTCCAGGACTGTGGCGGCTCCGCCGAGGCGGAGGACCAGGCGCTGGAGCCAGGCGGTGTCGGCGACGCGGAGTTTGACGATGAGGGAGTTCTCGGGGCCCTCTTCGACGGACTCGTTCGGGTAGTACTCGGCGACCCAACGGGCCGGCGGAGCGAGTCTCAGGGTCGCCAGCAGGTCGCGCTCCGACGGCTGGAACATGCCGTTGGACAGGTCTCGCGGCGTTGCCTCGGGCGGCGGCTCGCTCGGGAGGTCGAGCAGCTTGACCGCGGCGATCCGGTCCAGGCGGAACAGCCGGACGTCCTCGGCCAGGCGGCACCAGGCTTCCAGGTACGTGCGTCCCTCCGAGACGACGAGCCGCATCGGGTCCACGTCGCGCTCGGTCGTCTCGTCCCGTGACGGTACGTCGTACGTCAGATGCAACCGCCGCTTCGTGGCCAGTCCGCGGTTGACGATCTCGGCGATCTCCGGTGCGGCCGGCTCGACGTGAACGTGCGCAGCCGCACCCTCACTCGCCGCCGCGGCCTCGCCGGCGGCCCGCTCCAGCTTCGCGATCGCGCGGTCGACGGCGTCCCGGTCCGGACCGCCTGTCACCTCGCGCAGCGTCCGTAGCGCGGTCAGCAGCGCCAGCGCCTCCGCCGCGGCCAATCGCAGCGGTCGCGCGAGGTAGTCCGCGTTGTTGATGTGGATGACCCCGTCGCCCTCGGCCGCCTCGATGTCGATCTCGATCAGATCGCCCATCTGCGCACCCGGCAGCCCGCAGAACCACAACACCTTCAGGTCCGCGATGATCTGCTTCGGCCGTACGCCGAACTCCTTGGCGACGTCCTCGACGCGCGCACCGTCGTTCTCCCGCAGGTACGGCACCAGCGCAAGCAACCGCTGCACCTGATCACGTGCATTGCTCATGCCCCAGCCACCGTCCGCAGCCGCCAGAGCACCCCGTCCAGTACGTCGCCTGGTCCCTCGACGACCGCGTCAGGTCCGTACGACGCGATCTCCTCGGCCAGCACCGACGAGTCGGCGTACGGGACGTGCAGCAGGTCCCAGCCCTCCTCGTACGGCTCGATGGCGTTCGCGCGGCGGCGCAGGCTCACGCACGACCCGGTCCGCGCCCGTACCTTCGCCTCCGAGGTCGGCCGCGGCGGAGCCAGTTCGGTCACCAGCGACCGCAGGTCCGTTCCCTCGGGCACGGTGAACGCACCCGGCTCCCCGACTGTCTTCACGTCCCCGCCGATCCGGGACATCCGGAACATCCGGGTCGCCTCGCGATCGCGGTCCCGCCCGACCACGTACCAGCGGCCGTGCCAGGAGACGATCCCCCACGGCTCGAGCGTCCGCGTGGTCGGCTCGGACGCGCCGCTGCGCAGGTGCTGGAACCGCACCGCCTGCCGCGCCACGACGGCGGCCCACAGCGGGTCGAAGGCCGGCTCCGAGGCTCCGACGTGCGGCTCGATCGCGCTCAGCGCCGACTGGTCGGTCTGGATCCCGGCGGCCTTCAGCTTCAGCACCGCCGAGGTGGTCGCCTCGGACAGACCGGCGTGCTGCCAGACCCGCGCGGCAACGCCGAGGACGGCGGCCTCGTCCGGCTCCAGGTGCACTTCGGGCAGCTCGAAGACGTCCCGGCGGATCCGGTAGCCGACGTCGTCGGAGAAGAACTTGTCGATCGTGCCCATCTCGATCGGGATGCCGAGGTCGCGCAGCTCGTCCTTGTCGCGCTCGAACATCTTCTCGAAGGCGTCATCGGTCTGTCCCGCGTACCCCTCGACGACCTCGCGGATCCGCTCCTTGGTCACATAGGTGCGCGCGACCAGGAGGCAGATGACCACGTTGAGCAGTCGCTCACTCTTCCGCGCCGACACCCGACCACCTTACGGCCTCGGGGCGTCCAAAACCCGCCTTTCCGCACCAGAACTTCGAACACCGGTTCGACCGGCTAGTGTCACCCTGTGATTCGGTGGCGGGACGGTGTGGTGGCGCAGGTCGGACGGAGCTGGGCCGGTGCGCTGGAACTGACAGTGATGGTCGGCGAGCAGCCTGTGCGCGCGCTGGCCTACCCGGACCTGGTCGGTACGCCGGTAGCCGGTGATCGCGTCCTGCTCAACGTAGGCGCGCTGGACCGCGGTCTGGGCACAGGCGGGTACGCGCTGGTGGTCGCCGTACCGGACCGGTTGCCGGAGGACCCGGCGGAGCGCGGGCACCTGGTGAAGGCGCGGTACACGCCGCTGCAGGCGATGGTGCTGGGGGCGGACGAGCAGGACTCCCCCGATCACGACGTACTGCGGGACGCAGACGACCTCTTCGGTACGCCGGTAGTGGTCGCGGACCTGCACTCCGCGCTCCCTGCCGTGCTGGCAGGTGTGTACGAGGCACGGCCGACCACACGGGTGGTCTATGTGATGACGGACGGCGGTGCGCTGCCGCTGGCGTTCTCCCGGAGTGTCGCGACGCTGCGCGAGGCCGGTTGGCTCAGCGGAACCGTGACGGTCGGCCAGGCGTACGGCGGTGACCGCGAGGCGGTGACTGTCCATACCGGGCTGTTGACCGCCGTACACGTCCTGGCCGCGGAGCTGGTCGTCATAACTCAGGGCCCCGGCAACCTGGGCACAGGTACTCGCTGGGGGTTCTCCGGCGTGCAGTCGGGTGAGGCGGTCAACGCGATCGGCACACTGGGCGGCCGGGCCGTCGCCTCGCTCCGGATCTCGGAGGCGGACCCGCGTCCACGCCACCGCGGCATCTCCCACCACAGCCTCACCGCGTACGGCCGAGTGGCGCTCCAGCCGGCCGATGTCGTCGTACCGGATCTTTCCGGTGACTTCGGTGACGCCGTTCGTGACGCTGCCGAGCCGTTGAAGGCACGGCACCGCGTGGTGCGTGTGGGGGTCGACGGGCTGTACGAGGCGCTACAGGCAGCGCCCATCCAGCTGTCGACCATGGGCCGCGCCTTGGACGAGGACCGCGCCTACTTCGAGGCCGCCGCCGCCGCAGGCAGGCACGCCGCGCGTCTGGTGGATGTACCACCACCTGGAGTGGGGTCGCAGTACTCCTGACCGGACGGGCTCCCGCGGCGACAGTTGGTGGTATGAACAGCACCAAGCACCGCACTCTCACGATTCACGACGTCGCCCGTCCTCAGCCGCCGCTGGCGGTCCGGGGCGCGACGACCCTGTGGTTCGCAGCCGTCGGTGCCGGTGTCGCCGAGTCCGTGCTCGGAGTTGCCGGGGCGATCGCCGACGGCTCCTCCGTCCTCGGCCTGCTCGTCCAGATCGCCTTCCGCGCGATCGTGTACGGCGGCCTGTTCGTGGTCATCGACCGCTACTTCCGCCACGGTGTCCCTTGGTCCCGCTGGTTGCTCACCGGCCTGCTCGGCACCGTCGGCATCGCCTCGCTGGCGATGGGGCCGGTCGGCTGGTTCTTCCGCGACGGCGACTTCGGCGCGCTCGACTGGTCCGCGTCGTTCATCGCGTTCGGCGCGATCCGCTGTGTTCACGTCACCGCGGTGATCACGGCGATCCTCCTCAGTTTCCACACCGACGCCAACCGGTGGTTCAGCGGCCGTCCGGTCCGGCGTACCCGCTGAAACGCCGAAGGACCGGCTTCCCGAGATGGGAGCCGGTCCTTCGAGGTTTCAGGCTACTGGCCGGTCTGCTTCGGGGCCGGGAACGCATTCAGGACGTCGATCACGGCGAACGCGTTGACGGCCTTGCCGGCCTGGTCCTTGGAGGCCGGGAGCTCGACGAGCACGCGGCTGCCGACCGGGATTCCGGCGAAGCCGTCCAGCGGGCCCGGCTGGGCACCGCCGACCGTCGGCAGCTGGTCGGTCGGCGCGGCCGGCTGCGCCGGGCTCTGTGCGGTCGCGGGCTGAGCGTCCCAGGTGCTGGCCTGCTTCTTGCCGGTGTAGTCGTAGATGACGAACCGGCCGACCAGCTGGTCGCCCTTCTCGATCGGCTTGCCCTTGCCCTGCGCGAACACGACCGGCTTGCCCGGCTTCGCCGGCGGCTTGGTGCCGGCCGGAACCGTCACGGTCGGCGCGGCGTTCAACGGGCCGGAGACCTTGATCTTGGTCGGTGCCGACGGGGTGACCGGGTCGGCGTTCAGCTGGGTGTCGTTGCCGGCCGCGGCGACCAGGTCGACGACGAAGATCAGGGTGTCGTCGCCCTTGATCCCGGCCTTCTCGTTGCCCTCGGACTTGTAGCCCTTGTCGGACGGGATCGACATCAGCACGCGGCTGCCGATCTTCTTGCCGACCAGGCCCTCGTCCCAGCCCGAGATGACGCCGCCGACGCCGATCGGGAACGACGACGGCGCGCCGCGGTCGTAGGAGTTGTCGAAGACCTTGCCGTCGCGCCAGATCTGGCCGAGGTAGTTCGCGGTGAGCAGCTCGCCCTTCTTCACCTCCGGACCGTCGCCCTCCTTGAGGACCTCGGTCACCAGCTGCTTCTCCGGGTCGCCGTCGCGGTGGGTGATGGTCGGCTTCTGCCCGAAGTCCGAGGTCACCTTGATACCGCCGGCCCCGAATCCGTTGTCGCCACACGCGACCAGGGACGCCCCCAGCGCCGCGACTACGACGAAACTCAACAACTTGCGCACGAAACCAGCACCTCGAACCATCCCGGCGCTGTAGTGCGCCGCTTGCCTCCGGTCAACAACGCGGACCACCCTAGCTTGCGCACTCAACTGGGGGATCGGGCGCGTGCGTCACCGTTGCGTCACACCACGTACAGTCACAGCGGCTCAGAAACCGACAGCGTTGTGCGGAGCACGGTCCGGACGCAGCAGCGCGTCCAGACGCGACACTGCGCCGGGTGTGCGCTCTACGATGCGTCCGGCGTACGACAGCTCGCTTGCGCGGACCCCGCCGAGGTACAGCGAGCCCAGCTCGTTCACGCTCAGGCTGAGGTCCGGCTCCGCGTTGACCGCGGTGCAGACGGCTCCGTCCGGTGCTGCGTCGAGCCGCCAACGACCGGCGCCGTACAGGTCGTCGGACACGTCCAGCACGAGTGAATCGGTTGCGGCATAGGTGCGGGCTTCGAGAGCACGCCGTACGTCGAGAACGCGCAGCCAGAGGTTGTCCCGGGTCCGGGTGAGCTTGAGGGCTCGCGGGTTGGTCAGCATCCACCGCAGCGGCTCGTCGACCGGTCGCCTCGCGGCCACAACGCGCTTCGTGAGGTCGAAGTCCAGCAGCAACCCCCACAACGCACGGTACGCATCCGACGTCAGGGCCTCGATTGCCTCGACCTGCAGTACGCCGGCCTGCTCCGGGTCCGGCGACCACGGCAACCGGAAGATCGCGGCACCGTCCACCGCTCCGGTCGCGTCGCGATGCAGGAGGTGATGCGCCGGCCCGGATCCGTCAGCGGGCAATCCACCGCCTGCGAGCCCGTCCCGCTTGCCCGGCAGCGGGCTGATCTCTCCGACTCGCTCTGCGCGCACCTGCTCGTGCAGTACCGGCCACGCCTTTGCGGCCTCTGCTCCGTCCACCAGGTCGAGCGCACCTGGATCCGTGAACTCGGAGCGGAAGGCGACGTCGGTACGCCGTACCTCCCACCGGTGCTGGAACGTCGCGGGCGAGAATCCGTACCGCCCGTAAATGGTCGCCTCGCTCGCGCTCAGCCCGGCAAGGAACTCACCACGCTCGCGGCAGTCGTCCAGCATCGCCGACATGATCTTCCGCAGCAGTCCACGCCGCCGGTACGTCGGCAGCACCGCGGTTGATGTCACGCCGCCAAGGGCTACCTGTTGTCCGCCGGGGACGGTGACCTGCACCGAGACGATCGCCGACCCACCTGCGATCTTGCCGTCGACGAATGCCGCCTGGGGCCGGAACCAGTCGGTCAGGAGCTCCTGGGCGTCCCGCTCCAGCTCCTCTGCCGTCTTCGGGACCTGTGGTGGCCAGGCCGCGCTACCGGCGTACCACGTGGACGGCTCCGGCTCCTCCTGCGGGAAGCCGTTCACATACGGCAGCACCCGCAGGTACTCCTTCGCCTCGGCCTGGGTCACAGGTCGGATCTCGATCGCCATACGACTGTTCTAGAGCCGGGCCATCAGCCCGGCACTTCATTTAGTCGACGACTACATGCTGGCGATGAGCTTCTCGACGCGTTCGTCGTGGGCCCACCCCAGCCGTTCTTTCTTCTACATGCTGGCGATGAGTTTTTCGACGCGTTCGTCGTGGGACTTGAAGGGGTCTTTGCAGAGGACCGTCCGCTGCGCCTGGTCGTTGAGCTTCAGGTGCACCCAGTCGACGGTGAAGTCCCGCCGCCGCTCCTGGGCCCGCTTGATGAACTCGCCGCGCAGCCGCGCCCGGGTGGTCTGCGGCGGCACCGACTTGGCCTCGAACACCCGCAGGTCGTCGACGACCCGCGTCACCGCACCCCGGCGCTCGAGCAGGTAGTACAGCCCGCGCGGCCGGTGGATGTCGTGGTACGCGAGGTCGAGCTGCGCCACCCGCGGGCTGGCCAGACCGAGATTGTTCTGCGACCGGTACCGCTCGATCAGCCGGTACTTGATCACCCAGTCGATCTCGCGCTCGATCCCGGACAGGTCGCCGGACTCGATCGCCTTCAGCGTCCGCTCCCACAGCGACAGCGCCCGCTCGACGGCCGGCGTCCCGAGCTCCCGGCGGTCGACGAAGTCGCGCGCCTTGGTCAGGTACTCCGTCTGGATGTCGAGGGCGCTCGCCTCACGGCCGTTCGCCAGCCGCACCTCGCGGCGGCCGGACATGTCGTGGCTGATCTCGCGGATCGCGCGGATCGGGTTGTCCAGGGTCAGGTCGCGCATCACGATGCCGGCCTCGATCATCCGCAGCACGAGGTCGGTGCTGGCCACCTTGAGCAGCATCGTGGTCTCGGACATGTTCGAGTCGCCGACGATCACGTGCAGCCGGCGGAACCGCTCGGCGTCCGCGTGCGGCTCGTCGCGGGTGTTGATGATCGGCCGGGATCGGGTGGTCGCGCTGGAGACCCCTTCCCAGATGTGCTCGGCGCGCTGCGACACGGAGTAGACCGCGCCGCGCGGCGTCTGCAGCACCTTGCCAGCGCCGCAGATCAGCTGCCGGGTGACCAGGAACGGGATCAGCACGTCGGCCAGCTTGGCGAAGTCGCCGTGCCGGCTGACCAGGTAGTTCTCGTGGCAGCCGTAGCTGTTGCCGGCCGAGTCGGTGTTGTTCTTGAACAGGTAGACGTCGCCGAAGATGCCTTCGTCGTGCAGCCGCTTCTGCGCGTCCACCAGCAGGCCTTCGAGGATCCGCTCGCCGGCCTTGTCGTGCGCGATCAGGTCGGTGACCGAATCGCACTCCCCGGTCGCGTACTCCGGGTGGGAGCCCACGTCGAGGTAGAGCCGGGCCCCGTTGCGGAGGAAGACGTTGCTGCTCCGTCCCCAGGACACGACCCGCCGAAACAGGTACCGCGCCACCTCGTCCGGGGTCAGTCGCCGCTGCCCGCGGAACGTACAGGTGACGCCGTACTCGTTCTCCAGACCGAAGATTCGCCGGTTCACATCACCCACACTACGGCGCACTTCCGACAACCGGGTGATGTCCCAGGCGCGCCGTCGTACGGCGTTACCCCTTTGATGCCCGCAACAATGGGCGTCCGCCCGCATCGATCACTCGGAGGCACCATCTCCGACCACACTGAGAAGGGCGAAACGATATGAAGAAGCACAGGCGCACGTTCGGCGCGATCGCCGCCGGGACGCTCGCTGCGGGCACCCTGCTGACCGCAGGAGCCACCGCACCGGCCACGGCCGCACCGGCCGCCACGGCCGCTGCCTGCTCGCTGCAACTGGGTTCGGTTACCCCGGGTGGCGACCACACTCTGCAAACCATCACCGCGGCCCCCTCCGCCAGTGTCCGGCGGCTGGGCCCGATGAACCTGTATCCGGACGGGCAGGCACATCTGCCCACTTCGGTGCGCACCGAGCTGGTGGTACCGGCCGGCGAGGAGCGCACAGGCCTGGTTGTTCTCGGGTCGCGTATGTACGGCACCAGCTACATCACCGACGGCACCGGAACCTCCGTCGTACCGGGCACCGTCAACCAGGACCTGGTCGGTGGAGGCTGGGACGAGCTGCACAAGTACGTCGAGCTCAGCCGGTACTCCGTGGCCGGCTTCAGCCGGTCCAACGTCTACTCGCTGATCAATCAGTTCACCGACGGCCTGATTGCTCGCTGGACGGTCACTCCGAGCGGCTGGAAGTACTACACCACCTTCGGCGGCTTCGGCTCGGTCAAGACGATGACGCTGATCGGTCAGGGCCGTGCGTACGACACGTTCCTGGCGACGACGAACGGTGGCGCGCTCTACACGGTCCAGGTGCCCACGGGCTCCGGTAAGCCGGTGGTGACGAACATCCGCACCTCGACCTGGCAGAGCTTCGAGACACTCATCGCCGAGAAGTGCGGCAACTACGGCACCCTGTTGCTCGGCATCGACAAGGACACCGGCGCGGGCTACCTGTACGCCGTCAGCCACGCCAACGGGGCCGCTACGGTCATCAAGGGTCTCGGCAAGGTCCCGACCACGTTCCCGGCCGCGGACTCATACTTCCGCTACTACACGGCCGGCACCCAGCTGACCGGCGCCTGATCATCACTGGCATCTCCACCCGGGGCTGGAAGTCCGGGTGGAGATGCCAGTGGCTCAGCTGACCTGCGGTTTCTGTCGTGCCAACGTCGTCGGCATGAGACGACGAACCTTCCTCACCGCCACCGCCGCCTCCGCTCTGACAGGTGCACTCCCGCTCTCAGCGTCCGCGGCCACCGACCTGACACTCCGTCTGTCCGCTCCCACTGGTCACTGGCACGTCGGTACGACGACCCGCGCCCTAATCGACCCGAACCGCTCCGACCCGTGGAACGGCTCACCTACCCGTGAGCTCGCTCTGACGGTCTTCTACCCGGCCACCGTCGTACGCGGGTACCAACGGGCACCACAGCTCGCACCGGCCGCTGCAGAGGTCTTCAAGGGTCTGGACGCCGGCGTGCTGCATCCGGAGCTGCCGACCAGTGGAGTGAACTGGGCCGCCACCCTGACCCACTCGTACGTCGACGCACCGGCACTGCCCGGACGACGACCCACGCTGCTCTACAGCCCAGGTGGTGCAGATCCACGCATCATCGGCACCTCCGTGGCGGAAGAGCTAGCCAGCCACGGGTACGTCGTACTCACGCTGGACCACCCGGGTGAGGCGAGTGAGGTTGTGTTCCCGGATGGACGGCCACGGGTCATCGAGATCGGTCCGGACGTTCAGACGGACCCAGTGCGGTCGCGGCTGATGATGGACACACGTTTCGCCGACATGCGGTTCGTGCTGGACCACCTGTCGGATCTGCATGAGTCGATCGACGTGCGGCGTGTGGGTGTCTACGGGCACTCAGCTGGCGGTGCAACCGCCGCGGTGTCGCTGGAGCACCCGCGGGTCCGCGCCGCCGCCAACCTGGAGGGCTACCTGGACACGCTGGACGGTGACCTTTACCCGATCGCTCAGCATGGCACGCACAAGCCGCTCCTGCTCGCTGGGACCGACGGGTTCCGGGACGAGCGGTTCGACCGCACCTGGTCAGCTGTGCTCTCACATGGCGGTCCGGTACGGCGAGTGCAGTTGTCCGACGCGAACCACTGGATCTGGACGGATTACGCCGCGTTCGCGCCGCAACTGCAGTCCGCCGGCCTGATGACGGCTGCCGGGCGAGCCAAGCTGGTCGGTACGTCGCGCTGCGGTGTACCCGCCGTACGGCGATTGGTTCGGGAGTTCTTCGACCGGTCCCTAACCTTTTCGGGATAGTCGGCATCGAGGTGGATGACACGACTCCTCGAAGGGGGCCTGCATGGCCAGATGGCGGATCGCCGCGGGTGCGGTGGGCGCGGCGATGACGGCGGCAGCGCTGGTGCCGGCACCGGTACAGGCTGCGGCGGGACAGGCGAGCGCGGCCTGTTCGATGACGCTGGGCACGGTGACCGTGCAGGGCGACCACAAATTCCAGCGGATCACCGCGACCGCGCCCGTGACGGCGTCGCCGCCCAGCGTCGGGCCGAAGGCGTTGTTCCCGGTGGACTCGGTTCGGCTTGCGACGTCCGTCGGCTGGGAGCCGGATCCGCCGGCCGCCATGCTGGACCGGGGGTACGTGGTGATGGGGACGGACCTCTACCGGTTCAGCTACGCCACCGCTAACGGTCAGCTCGACCCTGACTCGGTCCAGAAGACCAGGGTGGGCGGTGGCTGGATCCACCAGACGTACCTGGAGCAGTCGACATATTACGGCCCTACGACGCGTAGCAATGCGTATGCGTTGCAGGGCGACGTCGTCACGCGCTGGACCGTGGAGGGGTCCGTCTGGCGCAACAGAGCGACGTACAGCGGGTTCTCGGCGGTGAAGACGATGACACTGATCAGTCAGACCCGCAGCTACGACACGTTCCTCGCCAACACGCGCGGCGGGGCGCTGTACACGATCCGCATCCCACTGAGCGGCGCACCGGTTGTAAAGAAGGTGCGTGCGTCGACGTGGCAGGGGTTCGAGACACTCATCGCCGAGAAGTGCGGCAACCAGAGCACGCTGCTGCTGGCCATCGACAAGGACACCCGACGCGGCTACCTGTACGCCGTCAGCCACGCCAACGGGGCCGCCACAGTCATCAAGGGCCTGGGCCAGGTAGGCGATCAACTGGCCGCCCCCGAGGACAAGACCTACTTCCGCCACTACCCCGGCAGCTCAGAAGCGGGGTGGCTCCTCTACGGCGAGTAACCGGCTCAGAGGTCTACGAGGTCGAGGAGTTGGCCTAGTTCGGGTGGGTCGAGTTCGCGGAGTTCTCCGGTGTGGAGGTTGCCGCGGCGGACCGGGCCGATCGCGGTACGGGTCAGCCGCTTCACCGGGTGACCGACCGCGTCGAACATCCGGCGGACGATCCGGTTGCGGCCCTCGTGGAGTGACATCTCCACGAGGGTGCGGCCGGGCACCGTCGAGACGATCTTCACCGTGTCCGCGCGGGCCGGGCCGTCTTCGAGCTCGACACCGTCCAGGAGCGCGCGCAGTACCACCGGTTTGACGTTGCCCTCGACCTCGGCGACGTACGTCTTGGAGACCTCGTACGACGGGTGCGCCAGGCGATGCGCGAACTCGCCGTGGTTCGTGAGCAGCAGCAGACCCTCGGTGTCGGTGTCGAGCCGGCCGATGTGGAACAGCCGCTCGGGCCGGTCCTCCACGAAGTCGGCGATACACGGGCGGCCCTGCGGGTCGGACATCGTGGTCACGACGCCGCGGGGCTTGTTGAGGACGAGGTACACGTTCGCGCTCACCGGCGGAATCCGCGCACCGTCGACCCGGATGACCGCCGTCTCAGGATCCACCCGGACCCCGAACTCCGTCACCACCCGCCCGTCGACCTCGACCCGCCCCTCCTCGATCAAGATCTCCGAGTTCCGCCGAGAAGCCACCCCCGCCCGAGCCAGCACCTTCTGCAGCCGAACCCCACCGTCATCCCCCATCCCGCACCCCCGCCTCCACACCCAACGCCACGCCGGCATCCCCAGCGCCCGCGTCATCTTCAGCGTCCACGTCGCCGGACTCCACGTCCACGTCCGCAGCTGCCTCAGAGTCCACGTCCACGTCCACGGAGTCCACGCCCTCGGAGCCTGCCTCCTCCGCAGAGCTGCTGTCGGTCGCAGCCGCAGCAGCCTCTTCGCTCATCTCAACCGCACCAACCTCCGCGCCCTCCGCGCCCTCCGCGTCGGCGTCCTCGGCGAAGGTGCTGTCAGGGGTAGGTGCTGCGGCGCCGTCCAACCCCTCACCGAGCTCCGCGGTGTACTCCTCGGCGAAGGTGCCTTCCGGCGCAGGTGCTGCGGCGTCGTCCAACCGCTCAGCCTCACCGGCCTCCGCGTCCTCGGTGTACTCCTCGGCGGCTGCCTGGTCCGTGGGGGTGGAGGCGGTGTCGGGCGCGGGTGCTGTGGCGTCGTCCGATCCCTCGGCCTGACCAGCCTCATCTGCTGATGACGGTGCGTCGGGGGTGGGGGCGGGCGGGAGGGATTGAGCCGCCAGTTCGTCCTCGATGTCGTCCATGTCGGGGAGGTACGGGGCCAGTTCGGGGAGGTCGTCGAGGGACTGCATGCCCATGCGTTCCAGGAAGTACGTCGTCGTGCGGTACAGGGTCGCCTGGGACTCGGTGTCCGAGCCGGCCTCCTCCACCAGACCGCGGGCGACGAGCGTACGCATCACGCCGTCCACGTTCACCCCACGAATCGCGGAGACACGCGCCCGGCTGACCGGTTGCTTGTAGGCGACGACAGCGAGGGTTTCGAGCGCAGCCTGTGTGAGGCGCGCCTGTTGACCGTCGAGGACGAAGCGTTCGACGTACAGCGCGGCTTCGGCGCGGGTGTAGTACCGCCAGCCGCCGCCCACCTCACGCAGGTCGAATCCACGCCCCTGCTCGGTGTACTCCGCCGCCAGCTCCTCGAGCGCCGCAGCCACATCACCCGTCGGCCGGCCGACCGCACGAGCCAACGTCAGCACCGGCAACGGCTCGTCTGTCACCATCAGGATCGCTTCGAGCGCCCGGCGCATCGTGTCGTCGTCGACAACAACCTCGTCCCCCACGGGCACCGCCGTCTGCCCCGGCGGCAGATGCTCCTCGTCCTCCTCGACGGGTTGGGGAGAGTTACCTGCCGATTCGGGCGCAAAACCCTCCCCAACCCCCTCGTCCGCCACATCCACCTGCTCCACAACGTCGGAGGTGGTGGCCGCGCCGGACGTGGGGGCCGCGTCGGGGGTGGTCGTCGCGTCGAGGGTGGTCGTCGCGTCGGGGGTGGTCGTCGCGTCGGACGTGATTGTTGCGTCGGGGGTGGTGGACGGCTGGGGCTCGGTGGAGGTTTTGTCCTCGGGGGGCGTTGTGGCCTCTGGGGTGGAGGGGTCGTGGGAGTTGGTCACTGGTTTGCCGTCTCGGGTTCGTCTGGGGCGGGTTCGCGGATGTCGGATTCGTCGGTGAGGATCTCACCGGGTTCGAGGAAGTGCGTGTCGTCCTCGACGACCGGTGCCTCGCCGGTCTCGTCGGCGGGTTTCGGTTCCTCGTCGAACTCGTCGCTGACGGCGATCTCACCTTCGTCGGTCCCGGTCCACCGAATGGTCAGCTCGCCCAACGGCGTGACCTGGTCGAACGTCACAGCCGCCTCGCGGAACAGCTCCAGCAACGCCAAAAACCGGCATACCGTGGTGACAGTGTCTGGCGAATCAGCCACCAGCGACCGGAACGTAGCGCTCCGCTGCCGCCGCAAACGGTCGACGATCACCTCTGCCTGCTCCCGCACAGTGACAGCCGGCGCGTGCAAGTGCGCAAGCGAAACCCCAGGAGGTACGTCGTCCTTGGGCGCCATCGCCTTGGCTGCCAGCGCCGCCAACCCGGCCGGGTCGATCCCCAGCAACACCTCGGGCAGCAGCTCCGCGAACCGCGGCTCCACCCCCACAGCCCGCGGGAAACGGCGCGACTCGACCGCCATCCGCTCCTGCACCAAAGCGGCGATCTGCTTGAACGCCCGGTACTGCAACAACCGCGCGAACAACAGATCCCGAGCCTCGAGCAGCGCGAGATCCTCGTCGTCCTCGACCTCGCCCTTCGGCAGCAACCGCGCCGCCTTCAGATCCAGCAGCGTCGCCGCGATCAGCAGGAACTCCGACGTCTGGTCGAGGTCCCACTCCGACCCCAGCGCCTTGATGTGCGCGATGAAGTCGTCGGTGATCACCGAGAGCGCGATCTCGGTGATGTCCAGCTTGTGCTTCGAGATCAGCTGCAGGAGCAGGTCGAACGGCCCCTCGAAGTTCACCAGGTGAACACTGAACCCCTTGCCCTCGGCAACAGCCGGGGCAGCGTCGGTGCCCAGGTCCAACGGCAACGAGTCCGAGGAGGACACGGTCACTCCGTGCCCTTGATCTCGCCGGCCTTCAGCCGCCGTACCAGCACCGAGTCCGGCCCGTGGTCGACGAAGTCGGCGAGCAGGACGTCGATTGCCTCGCGGACGATCCGGCCCCGGTCGGCCGTCAGGCCGTGCTCCGCGCGCAGCGCGAGTCTGGTCTGTTCCAGGCCGAGCAGCTCCTCCTCCGTCACGTACACGGTGATCTTCGTGTCGTGACGGATCCGACCACTCGACTTCCGGTCGTCGACGACCGCGGTCCGGGACCGCATGGTCGAGGACGGTCCGTCGGTGGTGGTGCGCTTCTCGGGTCTGGTCTGCTTCGGTGCCGCACCCCCGAAGAGTTCACTGGCACCTGGCAGGCTCACCCGGCGGGACAACGCGCCAGCACCTCCTTGGCAAGGTCGCGGTACTGCGTGGCCGCTTGGGACGAGGGCGCGTACGTCGTGATCGGTTCGCCGACGACCGTGGTCTCGGGGAACTTGACGGTACGCCGGATGACGGTGTGGAAGACGCGCTCGTCGAAGGCCTGGACCACCCGGTCGAGGACCTCCCGGGCGTGCGTCGTCCGCCCGTCGAACATGGTGCCGAGGATCCCGACGATCTCCAGCTTGGGGTTCAGCCGGTCCTGCACCTTGGCGATCGTGTCGGTGAGCATCGCCAGGCCGCGGAGCGCGAAGAACTCGCACTCGAGCGGTACGACGATGCCGTTCGACGCGGTCAGCGCGTTCACGGTGAGCAGACCGAGCGACGGGGCGCAGTCGATCAGGATCACGTCGTACAGCGGGATGATCGGGTCCAGCACCCGCTGCAGCGTGTACTCGCGGGCGACCTCCTGGACCAGCTGGACCTCGGCCGCCGACAGGTCGATGTTGGCCGGCAGCAGGTCGAGGTTCTCCACCCGGGTCGGCTGGATGACCTCGTCCGGGGTGATGTCGCGCTGCATCAGCAGGTTGTAGACCGACAGCTCGAGGTCGTGCGGCTGGACGCCGAGACCGATCGAGGCCGACCCCTGCGGGTCGAAGTCGATCAGCAGCACCTTGCGGCCGGTCTCGGCGATCGCCGCGCCGAGGTTGATCGTGGTAGTGGTCTTGCCCACGCCGCCCTTCTGGTTGCACATCGCGATCACCTGCGCCGGGCCGGTCTTGGTCGGGGGCTGTGGCGTCGGCAGGTCCGGCAGCGGCCGGCCGGTCGGCCCGATCCTGTGCCTCGGGCCGTTCGCGTCGTTCACGGGTGCAAGGTCCTCCGCGGTGAGCTTGGCCGTCGGCTTCGGCATCTCCGCATAGTTGTCGGGCAGGGCGCGCGCCGGCGCGGGGGCCGGACGGGGCGGTTCGCTGGGTGGCGTGCTGATCGGCTGGACCGGCTCCGGGGCGGAAACGTGTCCCGGAAGGTGGCCCATCACGTGTTCGGTGCCCGGGAATGTCGACTCGTTCATGACTCGTCAAACCTTTCAACCGATACGGGCGATCCCAGCGACTGTAAGCGTGCATTCAAGCACTCTCAACCAGCCACTCCGCACCGGGGTGGGGCTGTTTGTCGACAAAGCTCCGAACGCGGCCGATCACCCTCCCCGGATCACCGGCCGTGACGAGATGATCGCACAGCGTCCACGGACTCAGCACACCGGGGTGGGCCTCAGGAGGACAGCGCCCGGGGGTGTGAGGTGGCGTAGACCTCGCGGAGCTTGTCGACCGTCACCAGCGTGTAGACCTGGGTCGTCGTCACCGACGCATGTCCCAGCAGCTCCTGGACCACACGTACGTCGGCGCCGCCGTCGAGCAGATGTGTCGCGTACGAGTGCCGCAGCGTGTGCGGAGAGATCTCCTTCGAGATCCCGGCCCGCTGGGCAGCACGACGCAGTACCGTCCAAGCGCTCTGCCGGGACAGGCGCCCGCCGCGAGCGTTCAGGAACAGCGCGGGGATGCCGCGACCGCGTGACACCAGTTCAGGGCGTCCACGGACCAGGTACGCCGACAGCGCTTCGCGGGCGTAGGTGCCGACAGGTACTACCCGCTCCTTGCTGCCCTTACCGCGCAGCAGTACCGCACCGGCGTCCAGGTCGATGTCGTCGACGTCGAGACCTACGGCCTCCGAGATACGGGCGCCTGTGCCGTACAGGAACTCCAGCAACGCCGCATCCCGCGTTGCCAGTACAGCGGGCTCAGCCTCGGCCCCAGCGGCCGCTGAAAGGATCCTGGTCACCTCGTCGACAGACAGAGCCTTTGGCAGCCGCTGTGGCGGCGCAGGTGGCTTGACCGCGGCCGCGGGGTCCACTGCGGTCAGCCCCTCGCGCACACAGAACTTGTGGAAGCCGCGGACCGCGACCACGGTCCGCCCCGCACTGGACGCGGTCAGTGGCGGGTGGTCGGCGTCGCCCTCGCGCAACCGCATCAGGAAGTCGCTGACCACGGCCTCCGTGATCCGGCCGAGGTCGTCGATCTGCGTGGCCGCGAGGTAGCCGACGTACCGGCGCAGGTCACGCCGGTACGACGCCAACGTGTTGGCGGCCAGGCCGCGCTCGACCGTGAGGTGGTCCAGGTACGCGCTGACCGCCCGTGCGATGTTGCCCCGAGAGATGTTGCTCAGACCAGCACCTCGTCGAGCTTCAGCTGCGACAGGTTGTGTGCGTCCGCGACCGGACCGTAGGTGACGTGACCGTCGAACGTGTTGAGGCCGAGCGCCAGACTGTGGTCCTGCTTCAGCGCCTCCCGCCACCCCAGGTTCGCCAACTCGATCGCATACGGCAGCGTCACGTTGGTGAGCGCGTACGTCGACGTGTTCGGCACCGCACCGGGCATGTTCGCGACGCAGTAGAACAGCGAGTTGTGAACCTTGTACACCGGGTCGGCGTGCGTGGTCGGACGCGAGTCCTCGAAGCAGCCGCCCTGGTCGATCGCGATGTCGACGAGCACGCTGCCCGGCTTCATCCGGCTGACCATGTCGTTGGTGACCAGCTTCGGCGCCTTGGCACCGACGACCAGCACCGCGCCGATGACCAGGTCGGCTTCCAGAACAGCCTTCTCGATCTCGAACGCGTTCGACGCGATCGTCAGCAGATGGCCCTGGTAGATCTGGTCGGCCAGCCGCAGCCGCGCGATGTTGCGGTCGAACAGCTGCACCTGCGCCTGCATACCGAGCGCGATCGCGGCCGCGTTCATCCCGGAGACACCGGCACCGAGGATGACCACACGGGCCGGATGTACGCCGGACACGCCGCCGAGCAGCACGCCACGGCCGCCGCCCTGCGCCATCAGGTGGTACGCACCGGACTGCGGCGCCAGCCGGCCCGCCACCTCGCTCATCGGCGCCAGCAACGGCAGAGTGCCGTCCGGCAGCTGCACCGTCTCGTAGGCGATTCCGGTGACACCCGACTTCAGCAGCGCCTCGGTGCAGTCCTGGCTCGCGGCAAGGTGCAGGTAGGTGAACAGCACCTGGTCCTTGCGCATCCGGTGGTACTCCTCCGCCACCGGCTCCTTCACCTTGAGCACCAGTTCCGCGTCGGCCCAGACATCGTCTGCCGCCGGCACGATCCGCGCCCCGGCGGCGACGAACTCGTCGTCCGGGATCAGCGAACCGGTGCCCGCCCCCTGCTCGATCAGAACCTCGTGCCCGCTGCGCACGAACTCGTGCACTCCGGACGGGGTGATCGCCACCCGGTACTCGTGGTTCTTGACTTCTTTCGGTACTCCGACCTTCACAACTCGCCCTTCTTTCACGTTCCAGGTGTGCGGCTCACGTCGTTGTGTCCGCGGCCCGGCGGTTGAGGGGTATGCCGCTAGGTCGCTGCCGAGTGTAAGCCCGCGGGGTTCATACCAGCCGACCGGATGGTCTGATCGTCTCGCGACACTCTGCGAGTGCCCCGGCATTAATCCAATGGAAGCATTCCGGCAAAAATGAACCGGTCGTTTCATGCACTTCTCAACTACTTGGCCGGCTGACGTGGCAACGATCATTGACGCGCATTCGTAGGTGTCAGGGATGCTGTGGAATGGCGCCCGCCCGCGCCGGGTTGCACGCCGAGGGACGTCCGACGACAAGGAGTACGGAGTGGCGATGGAACTGGGACGGTACGGGATCTGGCACGGCGGACAGCATTACGGCCCGGAGCTCGCGGCAGGGCTGGAGCAGGCGGGGTACGGCACGCTGTGGCTGGGCAGCTCGCCCGAGGCCGATCTGCGCGACGCCGAGGTGTTGCTGGCCGCAACGAGTTCCGTTGCCGTCGGCACCAGCATCGTCAACATGTGGAAGTCGCCGGCGGCCGAGGTCGCGGCGTCGTACCACCGGTTGGAGGAGGAGCACCCGGGGCGGTTCCTGCTCGGGGTCGGAATCGGGCACCGGGAGGCCACCGGCGAGTACAAGTCGCCGTACCAGACGATCGTCGGTTACCTCGACGAGCTGGACGACGCGAAGGTGCCGGCCGATCGGCGCGCGCTGGCCGCGCTCGGGCCGAAGGTGCTGCAACTGTCCGGCGCGCGGACCGCGGGAGCGCTCCCCTACCTGACCACCGCGGAGCACACCCGGGAAGCGCGCCGGATCCTCGGCGGCGGGGTGCTGCTCGCTCCGGAGCAGATGGTCGTGCTCGAAACCGATCCGGAGATCGCGCGTGCGACGGCCCGCGACCGGTTGGCGTCGTACCTGCAGCTGAGCAACTACACGACGAACTTCAAGCGGCTCGGTTTCACCGACGACGACTTCGCCGACGGCGGCAGCGACCGGCTCGTCGACGCGATGGTGCTGCACGGCTCCGCGGTCGAGGTCGCAGCGGGTCTGAAGGCCCATCTGGACGCCGGCGCGGACCACGTCGCGATCCAGCAACTGGGCCATGAAGGCATCGATCTGCTGCCCGGATACGAGGCGTTGGCAACCGTTCTCCAGTAGCGGTGTGCGCTGCCGTCCGACGACGCGCCCGTTCGCCGGACGGCACCACTTGACGGCCGCTCGGAGCGGAGGAATATCAGCAGTAGACGCACCATATTTCGTGGTGCGCACACTGGAGGTGTTTCCCCATGACTGAGCGACACGAGTTGCGTTGGGGCGGCTTCGCCGGGTTGGCCTTCGTCGTCCTGGCACTCCTGGGCAGGTTCCTGCCCGGCAATCCACCGACCGTCGACGACTCCCGGACCACGATCACGGCGTGGCTGAGCGACAACCGCGGCATGATCCTGGCCAGCGCGCTGATGTGGGCCGCGGCGGGCGGGTTGGTGATCTGGTTCGCGTCCGCGTTCGCCGAGGCGATGCGGGAGCGCGACGAGCGCAGTGACGTGCACCTGGCACTGCTCGCCGGTTCGGTGCTGGTGGGTGGTGCGATCTTCGTGAACGCCGCGCTCACCGGTGCGACCGCCTTCGGTATCGACGGCCGCGACGCCGGGATGACGATGGCGATGTACGAGACCACCGCGGTGATGACCACGATGATCGGCTTCGCCGCGGCGCTGCCGTTGGCCGCGGCCGGCCTGGGTGTGATGCGGACGCACCTGATGCCGAATTGGCTCGGGTATCTGGCGCTGCTGGCAGCCGTGGTGTCGTTCGCCGGTTCGTTCGGTGTCTTCGCCTCCAACGGCGCGTTCGTTGCCGGAGGCTTCCTGATGACCGGTATCCCGTTGCTGCTCTCGGCGGTGTGGATCGCCTGCGCCGGCGGCTACATGGTGCGCGAACACCTCCCGGAGATCACAGCAGGCGAGGGCATCGTCCCGCAAACGTAGAGCCGGGATCTAGCGCATCGTGAAGTCGGCGAAGTCGAAGCCCGGTGACACGATGCACGACACCAGCACCGCCTCGTCACCCACGGGCCGGGCTGCCTGCCACGCGCCCGCAGGTATCACCACCTGTGGTCGCTGCCCGGCACGCACGTCCGGCCCGAGGGTGACGGTCTGATTGTCGTACTCCAACGTCAACGGCCCACCCGAGTGCCACAACCAGAGCTCCGTCGACCGCACCCGGTGCGATCGCGACTCCTCCCCCGGGGCGAGCAGGAAGTAGATCGCGGTCGCGCTCGCCCGAGTCCCGTCGTACCCGTCCGGCTCGAACTCGACCGGCGAGCGCCACGTCTGCCGGTACCACCCGCCCTCCGGGTGCGGTTCGAGATCCAGCAAGGCGGCCAGCTCCGCCGCAACAATCCGACTCTGTTCCATGCCCCGATTCTCGGGCAGAGTGCGGTCCATGACCGATCTGCCCTCCGAGTACCACCGGCGGCTTCCGTACGGCGAACGTGTGTCCGCCGAACCGTTGCTCGGCGAACCGTTCTTCCCGTTCGAAGGCGACCTCCAGGTCGTGCCGCTGGCCGATCCCGTGCTGCCCGAACCACCGCGACGCGGCGAGGACGGCGGGCCGCCGTGCCTGAAATGTGCGGATCCGGACCGATCCGTGATCTGGAGCGACGACCAGTGGGCGCTGAAGGTGTTCGAGCCGACCGGCCTGCCGCTGGTCGCGCTTCTGGAGCCGCACGAGCACTACCGCCTCGACAATCTGCCCCCGGAGCTGACCGCCACGCTCGGCCCGATGATCCAGCGCGTGGCGAAAGCGATCCAGGGCATCGACAGCGTCGGCCGGACGCATTTCAGCCGCTGGGGTGACGGCAGCGAGCACTTCCACCTGTGGTTCCTCGCCCGCCCCCTCGGCATGATGCAACTCCGCGGCGCGATGATCGCCGCCTGGGACGACATGCTCCCGAAGATCCCCGCCGACGAATTCACCTCGAACAGCAAGCTGGTCGCCGCCGCCCTCGCGGAGGACGGCGGCGAAGCCGTGGGTTCAGCGGGAGCCGAGTGACCGCGCGACGATGATCTCGGTCTTGCGCACCGGCGGCCCGTCGACCGGTGCGGGGTCGTCGGGCGTCGGTGCGATCCCGCCGGCCGCCACCCGGTCGAGTGTGGCGAGCCCGAGGCGGTCGACCGAACCGAAGACGGTGTAGTCCGGCCGCAGCCGCGAGTCCCCGAAGACCAGGAAGAACTGCGACCCGTTGGTGTTCGGGCCGGCGTTCGCCATCGCCAGCGTGCCGCGGGCGTACACCTTCCGCGTCCCGGTCGGGTCGTCCGGCCAGTTCGGCAGGTCGGTGGGCAGCTCGTCCTTGTACGAGTAGCCCGGCCCGCCCTCGCCCGTGCCGCTCGGGTCACCGCACTGCAGCACCTTCAGCGTCGGGTACAGCGTGAGCCGGTGGCAGGTGGTGAAGTCGTAGAACCGGCTCTTCGCCAGGTGCAGAAAGCTCTGCACCGTGCACGGCGCCTTCGCGCGGTCCAGCGACAGCAGCATCGGCCCCTGGTTGGTCGCGACGACGACCTTGACGATTCCCTTGTCCGGTGTGGGTTCCGGGTCAGGCGGTAGCGACACCGGACGGGCAGGCGGCTCATCGGGCGTCACCGTGTAACCGCATGGTCCTTTGGTGCTCCCCGGCGTACCGGCAGCGTCGGCCGGTGCTGTGGCGACCAGCAGACTGGCCCCTGTCAGCACAGTCAGTACTGCGATCGCGATGGTCTTCCTCATCAAGAATTCCCTCCCGCAACGGTGAAGAGTCGTAGGTCACGATTCTTGGGCAGCGTGATGCTGACCGGGGTCTGCGTCAACGTCACAGGTGCCGTGGCGAAGATGTGCGTGGTGACGTTGTCCTTTCCGCCGCCGGATTCGTTTCGGTACGGCGTGGTTGCGACGATCACGTTGCCGTAGTGGAGGGTGTCGCCGCCACCGCCCAGGGTCCAGTCGCTGAAGGACAGGTCGATCTGGGAGGTCGTACCGTCCGCGTAGTTGAGCGTCGCGGTCGTCTGTTGGTTGCCGTTGACCGCGCTGCCGATGAAGGACAGCTTCGTCGTGCCGGCGGGCAGGTTCAGGTTGAGCAGTTGCCCGTCGGCCGGCACGTTGTCCGGGTCGCCGGCGGGTACGTCGGGCCACGTGAAGCTGAGGCCCTGGACCGTGCCTGTGCCGCCTGCCGTCAGACCGGCCGCGGCCAGCGCCTGACGTGAGTAGCTGACGCCGCCGCCGTCGTAGTCCGCCTCCGTGTGGTCGCTGTTGTCATCAGAGATGCCCACGCCTTCCCGTAGTACGAAGAACGAGTTCGGTTGCCCCACGACCACAGTGAAGCCGACCTGTGGCAGGGCGGTTCCGTCAGCCGCCTTCATCTCCACTGTGACGGGGTAGCGGCCGTCCGGCGTACCAGCGGCGGCTGTGATCGTCACTGACGCGCTACCGATCTTGTCGACGTGAAACGTGCCGGTAGGAGGTGTCGCTGTGAGACCAGCAGGTGTTTTCAACGTGTAGCTGACATCCTGCGCCGTACCGCTCAGTCGGTAAGCTTGCAGCGCTACGGGTGCACTAGTAGTGCCAGGAGCAATGACTACGCGGCTGGTGTCGGTAGAGGTCTGGAACGGGATCTCACTGGTCCGCCACGACGGCGGTGCATCCTTGGCACCCCAGGTCTTGTTGGGCGTCGTACCGAGTGTGAAGTCGAGCGTCCCACCACGCTGCACGAACGACTCCGGTAGCCACGGCTTATTCGAGATCTTCCCGTTCACCTTCAACGACTGCACGTACTGCGCATCCGCACCCGGAGCGTTGATCCGGATGGTCTTGCCGTCCCGGTGGATCACCGCCCGCGGGAACAGGGGTGCCGCGACCTGGAGCTCCGCACGGCTCGGTACGTCCGGGTAGAGGCCCAGGGCGGTCCACACGTACCAGGACGACATCGCACCGAGGTCGTCGTTCCCCGGGATTCCACCGGTACTGGTGTTCCACAGCTGGTTCATTGCCTGCCGCAACGTCTCCTGCGTCTGGTACGGGCGGCCGGTGTAGTTGTAGATCCAGGGCGTGCTGATTGACGGCTCGTTGTCCATCTCGGCGTGCAGTTCGCCCGCACCGGTCAGCGCCCAGGTCCCGTCCGGGTTCTTGAAGAACGCATCCAGCCGCTGGTTCACGGCGTCCGTGCCGCCCATCGCATCGACCAGACCGGCCCGGTTGTGCGGCACCATCCAGCTGTACTGCGCACTGCTCCCCTCGGCGAACCCGTCGTACGTCGACGGTGTGAAAGCCGGCCAGGCGCCGTTGTCGTCCCGGTTCTGGATGTAGCCACCGTTGGCCGGGTTGAACACGTTCTGCCAGTACTGCGACCTGGTGAGGAACTTCTGGTACGTCGACGTGTCGCCGGTCCGGAGCGCGAGCTGAGCCAGTGCGAAGTCGTCCGTAACGTCCTCGAGCGTCTCGACCGCACCACCCCAGGCGTTGGACTTCGTGGGGATGTAATGCAGCGCCAAGTACTTGTCCAGCGACGGGCGCTGCCCAATTGACATGATCGGCTTGCCGGCCGAGCTGAGATCCTTGGCGGTCGGCACGGTCGCTGCCTTCACCAGCGAGCGCAGTGCGCCGCGGGCGTCGAAGTTCGTACCACCGAACGCGTAGATGCCGGCCACTGCCGGCGCGGACGGGTCGCCGGTCATCACCGCCGTACTGCCGGACGCGTGCGTCCACCGGTCCCACATGCCGTCGTTCTGCGTGGCCTGGTTGAACAACGACTGCGCGATGTCTCCGGCCCGCTCGGGCTCGAGCAATGTAACTAGTTGCAGTTGCGACCGGTAGACGTCCCAACCGGAGAACGTCGCGTACTGTGCCTGCTGCCCGCGCGCGAGGTAGTGCGGCTTCTGGTCGAAACCCCAGTACTGACGGTTGACGTCGCTGAACACGTTCGGGTGCAGCTGGGCGTGATACAGCGCGGTGTAGAACGTGGTGCGCTGGTCCGTCGTACCGCCGGTGATCTCGATCCGGTCGAGCTGCTTTCGCCACGTCTGCTTGGCTTTCGCGGCCGTCACGGCGACCGAAGTACCGCGCGGGTTCTCGGCGCGCAGGTTCGCCAGAGCGTTGGCGGTGCTCACGTAGGAGATGCCGATCCGCATCGTCACCCTGTCGCTGTCGAACCCGACGTACCCGCCGGATCCCTTGTTCGGCGGCATCCACCCGTCGGTGCCGTACGTCGTCCCGCCGCGGGCGCTCGTGCTGCCCGGAGTCACCGTGGTGTCGGTCCAGGTGCCCTGGTTCGTGAACGGCTGGTCGAACTCGGCGACGAAGTGCAGCGTGTAGTAACTGCGCTGCCCGACGCTGGCCAGGTAGCCGCAGAAGTTCCCGCTCGTCACCGACCCGCTGACCGTGCGATGGGCGGCGTCGATGCTGACCTGCGCGTCACTGGACCCGACCTCGGAGTTCGACGTACGGAACATCAACGTCTTGGCCTTCTCCGCCGGGAACGTGAACGCCGCCGACCCGGTCCGCGTAGTCGCACTCAGCTCCGCGGTCACTCCAGAGTCGAGACCGACCTTGTAGTACCCCGGCTTCGCGACCTCGTTCCCATGGCTGTACGTCGACGCGTAGAGCTCGTCCTTCGCATCACTCTGCGGCGAACTCGTCACCTCACCCGCCAATGGGAAGACCGGGATGTCTCCCGACCCACCCGCACACCCGGTCCCGCTCATATGCGTCAGGCTGAACCCACGAATCTTGCTCGCCGAGTACAGGTACCCGCCCGGAGCGGCCGTCCGGTACGCATTCCCCCGACTTGTCTCCGGACTGAACGAGAACATCCCGAACGGCGCCACCGCCCCCGGAAACACGTTCCCCGCATTCGACGTACCCACCAACGGATCCACCTGCTCAGTTGGATCCAAAGAACTACTGGTGATCCGGCGACCCTCAACCACCTCCGGCGTACGCAACCCGGCGACCAGCGGATCCGATGGCGTCGCAGTCGTCGGATGTGGAACAGACCCAGCCGGGGACGGCGTGGGCGCGGCCTGCGCGGTGGGGGCGACAGCCACCATCAGCACACCGGCCAGCAGAAAACGGGACAGGGCGGAACGACGCATGGGCGGACCAACCTTCACGGGTGGGTGACATCGTTGTCAGAGATGTACCTGTTTCCGTCGGCGCGGTCAAGGGATGGCGGACCTGTGGGCCCGCTGAGAGCGAGCACGACTTTGGTCCCGCCCGCCAGAGTCCAAAGGCCCTGCTCGGGCGACCACCTCACGCCCACCGTGAGAGAAAGCCCTGCCCTCGGAGGAGGAGTGATGGCCGGAAGTTACATCCACTGGGGAGTCATCCAGATCTCGGTCACCAACCTGGTGATCATCCTGGCGATGATCGTGGTGTTCGTGCTCGCGATCGTCGTACCGTTCCGGCACGGCGACGAGGACGACCAGGACCGGCCATGACGTCGATCGCCGGCCGCACCGCGGCACACGACCACGACCGGCCCGCTGCGGGCAACTGGACGACCCGCCTGCGGACGCGGCTCGGCCGGACGGTCCCGCCCGGCCAGTTGCTCCCGGACCGCCAGCCCGTCTACGTGAACTCCTGGATCTACGTCTTCGGAGCTCTGACCCTGGCCGCTCTGACGGTCGTGCTCGTCTCCGGCGGAGTCCTGTCGCTGGGTGGCGCGGCCTGGTGGCACACCTCGTCGACCGGACACTTCGTGAACTCCCTGCACCTGTGGAGCGTGGAGCTGTTCTTCGCGTTCATGGTGATCCACCTGTGGGGGAAGTTCTTCATGGCCGCGTGGCGGGGCAAGCGGGCGCTGACCTGGATCACCGGCGTGATCTGCTTCGCCGGCTCCATCGGCACCGCCTTCACCGGCTACCTCTCCCAGTCGAACTTCGACTCCCAGTGGATCGGCGGCCAGGCCAAGGACGGCCTCAACTCGGTCGGCATCGGCGCCTGGTTCAACGTGCTCAACCCTGGCCAGATGCTGATGTGGCACATCGTCCTGCTCCCCTCCGTCATCGGTGTCCTCGTGGTGCTGCACGTGATCCTGGTCCGCCGGCACGGTGTCGTCCCGCCGATCGGCACCGAGACTACCGGCGCCGAAACGACAGGCGCCGAAACCGCGCCCACAGTCGCGAAGGGTTCCGATGACGAGGAGGCCTTGTCATGACCACCGTCACCACCACCCGCCGGCGCCGGACGCCGGACTCCCACGACTTCCCGACCCGGTCCTACGACCTCGTCAAGGAGTTCGTCTTCGCACTGGTCGTGGTGGCGGTCCTCACCACGGTCCTGGCCGCCGCGTTCTCGTCACCCGACGAGAAGTCGATCACGCTGTCCGACTGGGCCCAGAAGGCGCCGAACGACGTGGTGGCGACCGCAACGGGTGAACTCGCCGGTACGACGACCAGCGCGGAGTACGGGCCGCCGTACAACCACGCGGCGACCGGGCAGACGCTGGGCCCGCTCGAGCTGCAGAACTGGGCCGGTGTACGGATCCCGGTCGACTCGGCGAACGATCTCGTCATCTCACCGCTTCGTGGTGTCAACGGAGATCAGGAGCTCACCAGCGCTCTGAACACGTGGACGTCGGCCACGGCGGCGCAACAGCAGGACTGGGCGGCCGCGTACGCCGACGCGCTGTCCACCGCTCCGGACGGCAACCCTGCGGCGGTCAAGCCGTCGTCCGCCTACGGGCCGGTCCCGGTGCTCGGCGCGAAGTTCCTGGACCTGGCCCGGTCCGGCGGGCTAGAGGGTGCACTGGATGCCCGCGGCAACTTCTATCAGGGGGACTCCACCCGGGGCCTGTTGCTGCTGGCCGACGGCGCCTACCTGGAGGACCAGGCCCGCGCCAGGAATCTCGGTGGCGACCAGTGGGGCATGATGAACGAGACCGGCAACTACCCGGGTCAGCCGTGGATGTGGCTCTACACGTTCTGGTACCAGGTGAAGCCGTTCTCGACGTCGGACAACGCCGACGCCCAGGTCTGGGCGCTGATGATGGTGCTGACGCTCGCCCTCGTCCTGGTGCCGTTCATCCCCGGGCTCCGCTCGGTCCCCCGCTGGATCCCCCTGCACCGGCTGATCTGGCGCGACTACTATCGCCGCTCCAGCTGACCGGTCAACGGTCCTTCGCGGGCCACGGGGTGTCTGCTGGGCGGAGCGTGTCGAAGCCGGGGCCGTTGAGGGCGGTCCAGGCGGCGAGGGCGCCCATGATGAGGATGGGGTTCTGGAGGTGGCCGGCGAGGGCGGCGCCGACGACGTCGACGAGCGGGGCCCAGACGGTTTCCATGTCGGCCTCCTCGTGCACCCTCTCGAACGACTCCGGCGCGGGTGACAGGTCGCGGGCCAGGAAGATCCGGACCGCCTCGTTCGTGAGGCCGGGTGAGGTGAACGCGTCGATGAGGATCCGCCAGTCGGCGGCCTTGGTCGCGGTTTCCTCCCACAGCTCACGCTCGGCGCCGAGGCGGTACTGCTCCCCCTGGACGTCGAGCAGCCCGGCCGGCGCCTCGAGCAGCTTGTAGCCGACGGGGTGCCGGTACTGACGCACGAGCAGCATCCGGTTGTTCTCGTCCAGCGCGACCACGCCGACAGCTCCGGGATGTACGACGACGTCCCGGGTGAACTGCTCACCGACGGGCGGTTCGATGGTGTCCCGGCGTACCGAGATCACCCGGCCGGTCTCGTGCACGGTCTCCGAGGCGGAGACCGGCCAGCGCTCGGGCCGATCCGCCAGCCCCGCGCCGAACCGGAGCTCCGGGTAGTCGCTCATCGCGCCTTGACCGTCTCAGCCTTGACGGCAGGCTTCTCAGTCTTCTTGGCCACCGGCTTCGGGTCCTCGACCGGGAGCCGGGACTCGCGCTGCCGCTCGATGGCGGCCGCGACCAGCCCGGAGAACAGCGGGTGCGGCTTGGTCGGCCGCGACCGCAGCTCCGGGTGCGCCTGCGTGGCCACGAAGTACGGGTGCACGGAGCGGTCCAGCTCGATGAACTCGACCAGCTCGTTGTCCGGCGACAGGCCGCTGAACACCAGCCCGGCGGTCTCCAGCTTGTCCCGGTACGCGTTGTTGACCTCGTAGCGGTGCCGGTGCCGTTCCTGCACCGAGGGGGCGCCGTACAGCGAGCGGACGATCGAGCCGTCGGCGAGGTTCGCCGGGTACAGACCGAGACGCATCGTGCCGCCCAGGTCGCCGGAGCCGTCGACGATGTGCTTCTGCTCCTCCATCGTCGCGATCACCGGCTGCTCCGCGTCCGGGTCGAACTCGCTGGAGTTCGCCTGGTCGAGACCGGCAAGATCCCGCGCCACCTCGATCACCATGCACTGCAGGCCGAGACACAGGCCGAGGATCGGGATGCCCTGCTCGCGGGCGTACCGGATCGCGCCGATCTTGCCCTCGATCCCGCGCACCCCGAACCCGCCCGGGATGCAGACCGCGTCGACGTCGCCGAGCAGCCGGGCCGCGGCCTCGGGCGTGGCGCACTCGTCGGAGGCGATCCAGCGCAGGTTCACCCGGGCGTCGTTGTCGAACCCGCCCGCGCGCAGCGCCTCGGCGACCGACAGGTACGCGTCCGGCAGGTCGATGTACTTGCCGACCAGCGCGACCGTGACCTCGTCCTTCGGGTGGTGCACGACCCGGAGGAGCTCGTCCCACCGGGTCCAGTCGACGTCGCGGAACTGCAGGTTCAGCCGGCGGACGACGTACGCGTCCAGGCCCTCGGCGTGCACGACCTTCGGGATGTCGTAGATCGACGGCGCGTCCACCGCGGCCACGACCGCTTCGACGTCGACGTCGCACATCAGCGAGATCTTGCGCTTCACGCTGTCCGGGATGGGCCGGTCGGCCCGGCACACGATCGCGTCCGGCTGGATACCGATCGACCGCAGCGCGGCGACCGAGTGCTGGGTCGGCTTGGTCTTCAGCTCACCGCTGGGCGCCATGTACGGCACCAGCGAGATGTGCAGGAAGAACACGTTGTCGCGGCCGACGTCGTGCCGGACCTGCCGGGCCGCCTCGAGGAACGGCAGCGACTCGATGTCGCCGACCGTGCCGCCGATCTCGTGCAGTACGACGTCCACGTCCGGGCCCGCCATCGCGAGCATCCGTTCCTTGATCTCGTTGGTGATGTGCGGGATCACCTGGACGGTGTCGCCCAGGTACTCGCCGCGGCGCTCCTTGGCGATCACGCTCGAGTAGATCTGGCCGGTGGTCACGTTCGCGACCTGGGAAAGGTCCCGGTCGAGGAAACGCTCGTAGTGCCCGATGTCCAGGTCGGTCTCGGCGCCGTCGTTGGTGACGAACACCTCGCCGTGCTGGAACGGGTTCATGGTGCCGGGATCCACGTTGAGATACGGATCCAGCTTCTGCATCGTGACGCGGATGCCCCGTGCCGTCAGCAGACTGCCGAGGCTGGACGCCGTCAGTCCCTTACCGAGACTGGATGCCACGCCACCGGTGACGAATACGTGCTTGGTCTGCTGCGAATTGGAAGCCCTGTCCACGGGTCTCCAGCCTACCTCTTGTCAACCACCGGTCGCGACGAGACCCGCGTAGATGTCGAGCAGATTCTTCGCCACCGCGTCCTCGTCCATCCATCTGGACGCCAACTCCCGGCCGCGTGTCCGCATAGCGTTCGCGGTGTCGGGCTCTGCCAGAACGGCCCGTACCCCGTCCGCCAACCCGTCCGCGTCAGCGGGAAATGCCAGTACGGCGCTGTCTCCGACCAGCTCGGGCACGCCGCCGACCGCAGTGGCCACGACCGGTACGCCGACCTGCATCGCCTCCTGCAGTACGAGCGCGCGCGCCTCCCAGTGCGATGTGAGCAGAAACACATCGGACGCGCCCAGTAGATCGGCCACGTCGTTACGGTGACCGAGCAACCGGACCGGTAGCTGCTCCGCGTCGATCCGCGCCTGCAGGTTGTCCCGCAGCGGCCCGTCACCGACGACCACGAACACCGCGTCCGGAGTCGACTCGTGTACGCGGGCAGCGACGGACAGCAAGGTCGGGTAGTCCTTCTGCGGCGCCAGACGCCCCACGGTGAGCACCATGGGTTGGTCACCGATCCCCAGTTCCCGCCGTACGTCGGCGCGCCGTGCACGGATCCGTGGCATCGCCGGAGCGGCCACAGGTGCCAGCTGCGCGTTGCGGGCGCCGAGGCTCTTGGCCAGGTCCACCAGGTCGCTGGACGCGCCCAGGGTCAGGTCGGCGCCTCTGGCGACCAGCCGCTGCCCCATCCGCATCACGAGGCCTCGTGGTCCTGGCGCGATCACCGCGTTGTGCCAGGTGACGACCAGCGGGCGCAGCCGGGACCTGTCCCGCAGCGCGGTCATGCCGGCGCGGTAGCCGTGCGCGTGGATGACGTCGCACTCACGCAGCCCGGCCGCTTGGGAGACGACGGTCGCCGGAGCGAACTCGAAGTGCTCGGCCGTGCCCGGAGGAGCGCACACCACCACTTCGTGCCCCGCGCTCACGAACCGCGGCACCAGCGAGGCAACGTGCTGCCCGATGCCGCCCCGCGACTCCGCGAGCAGCAGCCCGATCCTCATGGTTTCTCCCGTCGTACGAGTGCGCGAGCGTCCGCGCGATCCAATGCAAGCACGACCACGGCGTACACGACGACGGCGGCGAGCCCGGAGAGGACGGAGAACGCCACTGCCTTGCCGACTCCACCGTCTCCTGCTGGCAGTGCCACCGCCCAGCCAGCCGCACCGGCCAGCACAGCGCCCGCTAGTGCAGTGAGGTGCGCACGCGGCACTCCGGCCAGTACAGCTGGTCCAGCCTCACGACGCAGGACGAGGATCAGTGCGACTGCCCCGATGACCATGCCGATCGACATCGCGGCGGACAGTGCCGGTACTGCGTCCCAGCGAGCCGTGAGCACCACACCGGCTACGGCGACGAGTATCCAGGCCGCTGATGTCACTACCGCCACCTCACGCCCGCAGTGCCGGGCGTAGAGCACCCGGCCGACATGCATGAGTACGGCGAAACCGATGGCAGCTGGTGCGAATGCGACGAGTCCATTGGCGAGTGAGGTCGCCTTGGCCTCCTGCACCGCACCGTCGTCGTACGCGAAGATCCTGGCGACGGGTACCGCCGTACCGACGAGCAGTGCGGCACCGGCGCCACCGGCCAGCATCACTGCGCGCGTGGACGCCGCGGCGTAGCGGTCGAAGCCCTCCCCTGCCTCGAACGCCGCTGCCAGGCGCGGGAACACAGCTGTGGTGATCGGCACGGCGAGCACCGCGTACGGCAGGAGGTACACCGCGTTGGCCCATGTGTAGACGGCAATGCTGCCTGCCACACCACGGTGGTTGGCCAGGTACGTCGTGACGACGAAGGTGAGCTGTTGCGCGACCAGTACGGCCAGGCCGGCGAGTGCGAGCTTCCGCAGTACCGGTCCTACGCCCGGGTCCAGCCGGAGGGTCGGTCTGATCGGCAGGCGGAGCAGGAGCATCGGGACGAGGACTGTGAGGGCTAATGCGAGGACGCCGGCTGTAGTACCCCAGGCCAGCAGATCAGTGGCGCCCTGCGAGGCCGAGTCCGCGTCAGGTGCCGTGCCGGCGAACAGGAAGTAGGTGCCGACAACCACCAGGCTCGAGATCAGCGGCGCCCACGCGCCGGCCGCGAAACGCTTGTGGGACTGGAGAACTGCGGTCGCGACCACTGCCACGGCGTACCCGAAGACCTGCGGCACGAAGATCGCCAGCATCCGGGTCGCGGTCGCCGTGGAGCTCGCGCAGTCGGCGCCGGGGTCGAGCATCGCGTCGGTGTACTGCCCCGCCAGAACCCAGGCCAGCAAGGCGACCGGGGCCAGCAACACGAACGACCAGGACAGCAATGCCCCGATGATCCGCCCTTGCGCCACCCGATCGCCGCGGGCGACAGGACCGGCCAGCACCGGGATGACCGCACCCGCCAGCGCCCCACCGGCGACCACTTCGAAGAGGATGTTGGGCAGCTGATTGGCCGTCGTGTAGGCCTCAGCCAAACAGCCCGCGCCGACAGTTTTCGAGAACACCAACCACCGGCCGAAGCCGACAACCCGCGCCAGAACCGTGACGGCCGCAACAACCAGGGCCGCGCGGGCGAGCCTGCTCACCTGGGTCGACGGCCCCACTGGTCGATCTTGTCGAGGGCCGGGGTGTCGGCGATGACCTTGGTGAAGCTGACCTTCTCGCTGGCCAGATTGAGGCCGATGACGGCCGCCAGCACGAGCGTCTTCAACGGACGCGGGAGCGACGCGGCCAGCGCCGTACCTGTGATGGCGCCGAGGCCGTTCGCGCCGCAGTCGCCCAGCATCGAGCGCTCGCCGAGGTCCGACGGGGCGGACGCCGCGGCAGCGCCGACGACGGCACCGGCCGGACCGTTCACGACGGCCAGCGGTGCGTTCAGGGCCGTGACAGCCTTGAGCGCGCGGCCCGGTCGCAGGTCGAGGAGGTTGGTGAGGTTCGCCGTACCGGCGATCAAGGCGCCGTCGGCAACGACTCCGACGAGGTCCTTCACGCCGCGCGACTTCCGCGGCAGCAGCGCGGCGGCCGCGAGACCGGCCGCGCCGACGCCGAGGATCTTCACCGCGCCGCTCGTCACCTCGCCGCGCTTCAACGCGCTCAGGTGACCGCGGAAACCCTTCGCCTGCGTGGTCCCCTTCAGATCGTCGTACGCACCGACCGCGCCCGACACTGTGCCGGCCACCAGTGCGGCCGCCTTCACCTTGCCACTGCCACGGGACGCCGCGACGCCGGCGAGCGCACCGAGCACCGCCACCGGGCCTTCGAGCAGCGTCACCGATTCACCGCGATGGTTGGTGCGCAGATAAGGCTCCCGGGTCTCCTTCGGCAGCTTCTCCGCCGCACGCTCGAGCCCGGCAGTAGCGGCCGCCGCGACGGCGGCGCTCAGAATTCCCACGTCAGTTGTCCTTCGTCTGTACGGCCGACGGCGCGACGCCGTTCTTCGCGTTGATCGCGCCGTACTGCCCCGCCTTGCCCTCCGCCTGCTCGACCAGCGAGAAGACGACGGTCGCCTGCCCGGCGGGGATGTCGGCCACGTCCACCGAAGAAACGATCTTGGTGGCCTCGGAGTCACTCCGCAAGGCCTTGATGATTCCGCCGTCGGCCGCGGTCTCCGGCGTCCCCGCGACCACGACGCCGGCGCTGCCGGTGTCCAGGCCCTCCAGGAAGTCGACGCTGTCGTTGTACGTCGAGTTGTCCGGCACCGGCGTCGGCGGCTTCGCCGCGATCACCACGACCAGCGTCGCGCGGTCCTTGATCTGCGACGGCTTCAGCGACAGCAGCTTCGCGCCGGTCATCCCGCTGATCACCTTGGTCGAGTCCGCGTCGCCGGTCTTGCCGTCCTCCTTGGCCGCGATCCCGCGAGCCAGCAGCAACCCGGCCCGCTGGTACGTCGTACTGTCCGTCGGGATCTGCATGTCCGCGGTGACCAGCTGATTGACCAGCGACTCGACCAACTGCCGCTGACCGGTGTCGAACAGCTTCGCGTCCAGCGCGACCTTCGTGGTCACGACGGCGCCGGCCTTCTCCACCTCGTCCTGCACGCTGTTGGTCAGGTCGTTGTCGGCACTCGGCATCGTGACGATCGCGATCTTCTTGTTCGCCAGCTTGCCGGTGGTCATCCCGGCGGTCACCTTGGCGACGTAGTCGTCGCGGTACTTGTCGAGCGCCTTCAGCTGCACCAGTTCCGTGCGGGCGTCGGACAGCTGCTGACGATCCTTCTCGGCCTGGCTCGCGACGAGTTCGCTGCCGGTGCCCTTCAGCGGTCCGGCGCCGAGCACCACACCGGCGCCCAGAGCGAAGAAGATCGCCACGATAGAGACGATGTGGTAGCGAAAGTCGATCACGTGAACAGCTCCCGGATCCAGTAGACGAAGTCGCTCCAGCGCGCCCGCAGGATCGACCAGACGACGTCGTCGGCCCCGATGGCGACCATCGCCATCCCGAGCGCGAACAGGCCGGCCGCCATCAAGGCGACCACCTGGAACGTCGAGACCCGGCTGCGGTACAGCCGGGAGACGCCCTTGGCGTCGACCAGCTTGGCACCGACCCGCAACCGGGTGATGAACGTGCTTGCCATGCCGGGGCGTCCCTTGTCGAGGAACTCCACCAGCGAGTTGTGGGTGCCGACCGCGACGATCAGCGAGGCACCCTTGGAGTCGGCCAGCAGCATGGCGATGTCCTCGCTGGTGCCGGCGGCCGGAAACTCGATCGATTCCACGCCGAGCCGCTCGAGCCGCTCGGCCCCGGGGGCGCGGCCGTCGCGGTACGCGTGCACGACCACCTCCGCGCCGCTCCGCAACGTCTCGTCCTTCACCGAGTCCATGTCGCCGAGGATCAGGTCCGGGACGTACCCGTTCTCGACCAGCGCGTCCGCACCGCCGTCGACCCCGATCAGCACCGGTCGGTACTCGCGGATGTACGACTTCAGCGCGACCAGGTCCTCGCGGTAGTCGTACCCGCGGACGACGATCAGGACGTGCTTGCCCTCCATCGGCGTGTGGATCGCCGGTACGCCGACACCGTCGAGCAGCAGGTCCTTCTCGCGACGCAGGTACTCGAGCGTGTTCGCGGTGAACGCCTCGAGCTGGGCGGACAGCCCGGCGCGGGCGTCGTCCATCAGCTCCGCGACCGACTTGCTGTCCTGGGCCATGCCCTTCGCGACCGCCTCGTGGCCGCGGTACAGCGTGGCGTCGTCGAGCCGGACCTGCTCGCCCTCGTGCAGGACCGAGAAGACCTCGCGACCGACGCCGTCGACGAGCGGGATGCCCGCCTCGACGAGGATCTCCGGACCGAGGTTCGGGTACCGTCCGCTGATCGAGTCGGCGACGTTCACCACCGCCGCGACCCGGCAGTCCACCAGGGCCTCGGCGCTGACGCGGTCCAGGTCGACGTGGTCGATGACGGCGATCTCACCCGGCTTGAGCCGTTTGGTGAGATTCTTGGTACGTCGATCCAGCCGGACCACTCCGGTGACACCGGGTAGTTCAGTGGGTCGTGCTCTCCGCAGGCTGGGCAGTTTCATCGCACCCTCATCCTGCCATGTCAAGAGCCCCTTCCCGGGCCATTTACCCGGCCCGGCCCTTGTTCACGCACCGAATTAACGGTGACTATGGGTGAATCGGCGCGTCAAATCATCCTTTGGAACGACTCTTCCGGCGCGGTTTGTGCCGTTCGGCGGCCAGTGCGAGCAGCTCCTCGGCGTGCGCCTGCGCGGCGTCGGAGTTCTCCAGGCCGGCCATCATCCGGGAGAGTTCCTTCAGCCGGGCGTCGTCGTCGAGCGCGATCAGACCGCTGGTGGTGACGGATCCGTCGTCGCTCTTCAGCACGACGGCATGACGGTCCGCGAACGCCGCGACCTGCGGCAGGTGCGTCACCACGATCACCTGGGTCTTCTCCGCCAGCCGGGCCAGCCGCTTGCCGACCTCGACCGCCGCGCGGCCGCCGATCCCGGCGTCGACCTCGTCGAACACCAGCGTGGGCACCGGGTGCGTGTCCGACAGGATCACCTCGAGCGCGAGCATCACCCGCGACAGCTCACCGCCGGACGCCGCCTTCTGCAGTGGGCGCGCCGGACTCCCCGGATTCGCCGCGAAGCAGAACTCGACCTCGTCGATACCGAACGGTCCGGCCGTGGTCTCGTGCACCTCGACCGACAGCTTCGCGTGCGGCATCGCCAGCCCGGTCAGCTCCTCGGACACCGCGACGCCGAGCCGTGCGGCCGCCTCGATCCGCGCTTCGCGCATCTGGTGGCCGAGGTCCGCGAGTTTCGCGTCCAGCTCGGCCAGCTCGGCCGTCAACTGCTCGACGCGCTCGTCGCTGCCGTCGAGCTCGGCGAGCCGCTCGGCCGACCGTTTGGTCCATTCGATGACCTCGTCGACCGTGCCGTGCTCAGCGCCGTACTTGCGAATCAGGTTGGTGAGCAACGCACGTCGCTCGCTCACCACAGCCAGCCGCGCCGGATCGGTGTCGACATCAGCGGCGTACGACGAGAGCTCCTGAGCCAGATCAGCCGCCAGGTAGCCGAGTTCTCCGGCGCGGTCGGCCAGCTCCGCGAGTTTCGCGTCGTGCTCGCGCTCTCCGTCGAGGACCTGTTTCGTCAACGCCAGCAGGCCGAGTACGTCGTTCGGCCGGGTGGAGTCGAGATCCTCCGACGCGAGCGCATCCGCCGCGTTCGTGGCCGCCGTACGCAGACCGTCCGCGTACGCGAGGCGATCTTCCTCGGCGGCGAGCTCGCTGTCCTCGCCCGGCAACGGCTCCGCCTTCGCGACCTCGTTCAGGCCGAACCGCAGCAGGTCCGCCTCGGCAAGGCGATCACGCTCGCGGGTGGTCAGCTCGGTCAGCTCGGCCTCGACCTCACGGTGCCGCTTGTAGGCGGCGGCGTACTCCTGCAGCGGCACCAGAACCGCCTTGCCCGCAAAGGTGTCCAGCGTTTCGCGCTGCCGCGCCGGCTGCAGCAACCGCCACTGGTCCGCCTGGCCGTGGATCGCGACAAGGTCGCCGGAGACTTCGGCCAGCACGGAAACGGGGACGGACGCGCCGCCGAGGAACGCCCGCGAACGGCCCTCCGACGACAGCTCGCGCGCGATCAGCAGCTCGTCGTCGTCCAGCTCGCCGCCACGGTCCTCGGCCTGCTGGACGATCGCCCGCGGTACGGCGCTCGCGCGGCCCTCCACGCGTGCCCGCCGCGTCCCGTGCCGTACCAGACCGCTGTCGGCACGGCCGCCGAGCAGCATGTTCACGCCGGTCACGACCATCGTCTTGCCGGCACCGGTCTCACCCGTGACCGCGGTGAATCCCGGGTCGAGGTCCAACGTCGCGTCCTCGATCACGCCCAGCCCGGTGATGCGGATCTCCGAAAGCATTGTCAGTTTCCGTTTCCGTTGCGTTTGCGCTCGGCGGCCCCACGCCAGCCGAGCACCGGGAGGTCGAACTTCGCCACCAGCCGGTCGGTGAACGGCGCCTCGTGGGCCCGGGCCAGCCGGACCGGCGTCGAACCCCGCCGTACCTGGATCTCGGCGCCGGGCGGCACCTCGACCATCCGCCGGCCGTCGCACCACAACACGCCGCGCCCGTGCCAGGACGGGACCAGCTCGATCGACAGCCGCGACGTCGGCGCCACCACGATCGGCCGGGAGAACAATGCGTGCGCGCTGAGCGGCACCATCAGGATGGCCTCGACCTCGGGCCAGACGATCGGTCCGCCCGCGGAGAAGGAGTACGCCGTACTTCCGGTCGGCGTCGCCACCACGACGCCGTCGCAGCCGTAGCGGGACAACGGGCGGTCGTCGACCTCGACCAGGACCTCGAGCATCTTCTCCCGGGCCGCCTTCTCGACGCTCGCCTCGTTCAGCGCCCAGGTCTCGAAGATCAGTTCGTCGTCCAGCCGTACGTCGACGGCCAGCGTCATCCGCTCCTCGACCGTGTAGCTGCGGTCCACCACGACCTGGACGATCCGCTCCAGGTCGTCGACCTCGGCCTCGGCCAGGAACCCGACGTGGCCCAGGTTCACCCCGAGCACCGGCGTACCGTGCGGGCGGGCCAGCTCGGCGCCGCGCAGGATGGAGCCGTCGCCGCCGAGCACCATGATCAGCTCGACGTCGTTCGCCGCCTTGTCCGGGTCGTCGACGATCTCCACCGGGTCGAGCTTGAGCTCCTCGGCCTCGCCGCCGAGCAGCCGGACCTGCATCCCGGCGCCGGTCAGCAACCGGTGCGCGTCGCGGGCAACCTCGACGGCCTCCTCGCGGCCGGTGTGCGTCACCAGCAGCACGCGCCGCGGCTCCTGCTCAGCCACCCTGCCTCCTTATTGCGGTCCGCTCTCGATCGCCGTTTGGAGCATCGTCTCATCGAGGGGCGGTGCTTCCCGCCGTATCCACAGGAAGTATTCGACATTTCCTGACGGTCCAGGTAATGGGCTGGCCGCTACGCCTTCGATTCCCCAGCCCAGAGCATGCGCCTTGGCGGCGACATTCCGGACCGCCTCGGCCCGCAGTTCGGGGTCCCGGACCACGCCGCCCTTGCCCAGCCGCTCCTTGCCGACCTCGAACTGCGGCTTCACCATCAGCACGAGCTCGCCGTCCGGCTTCACCACGCCGAGCAGCGCCGGCAGGACGAGCGTGAGCGAGATGAAGCTCAGGTCGCTGACCACGAGATCCACCGGTTCACCGCCGATGTCCTCGAGCGTCAGCGTCCGGACGTTGGTCCGGTCCATCACGGTGACCCGCTCGTCGGTCTGCAACGCCCACACCAACTGGCCGTACCCGACGTCGACGGCAATCACGTGCGCCGCCCCGTTGCGCAGCAGTACGTCGGTGAATCCGCCGGTGGACGCACCGGCGTCGAGCGCACGGCGGCCTTTGACCTGGACAGCCGGGAACGCTTCGAGGGCGCCGATCAGCTTGTGCGCGCCGCGGCTCGCGTAGCCGGGGTCCTCGTGCTCGGACGTGTCGACAACGATCGGGGCGTCCGCGCCGACACCAGTCGCGGGCTTGCCGGCAACGGTCCCGGAGACCTTCACCTTGCCGGCCGCGATCAGTTCGCTCGCGTGCTCACGGGAGCGCGCGAGCCCACGCCGTACCAGCTCGGCATCGAGCCGCGACCGCTTGACCCCCTTGGCCACTCGCTAGTTCCGGTCGCCCTGCTCGGCGTCGGCTTCGACCAACGCGGTCTGCAGCCGCTCGTGCAGGTCGGCGTACACCTCACCGTGCTCACTCACCGGCTTCTCCCGCAGCTCGTCCAGCCGAGCCATGGTCTCCTCGACCAGCGGATGACCGCCTTCCTCGGTCGACTCGTCGCTTGCCGGTTCCTCGTACGCCGGGTCTTCGGCGGAGCCTGCCTCGAAGGAGTGCTCGTACTCCTGGCCGGGCGCACGCGCGAACTCCGGGCCGAACTCGACCGCGGCGGGATCCACGTGCTCCGCTGTCTCCCGCACTGTCTCCTGCGCTGTCTCCTGGGCCGCGTCCTGGGCACCGGGCTCGGTGTCGTAGTCCGGATGCGACTGCGTCTCCTCGGACTGGTACGGGTCGAAGCCAGGCTCGACGTCCGGGTCCACGTCCGGTGGGAACTGCTCGCCGGGATGCTCGGTCATGTCAGGCCTTCTTCGCCGTCTTCTTGGCCGGAGCCGTCTTGGCCGCCTTGACCGCCGCCTGCTTCGCAGGTGCCGCTTTGGCCGCCTTCTTCGCGGCAGCCTTCTTCGCCGCGACCTTCTTCGCCGTGGGAATCGGGCCCGGCCCGTCCTCCAGCAGCGCGTCACCGGTCGGTGCAGCCACCGCCGGCGCAGCTGCAGCCCGCGCTTCGGCGAGTTCGGTCTCCAGGGTCTTGACCCGACGGGTCAGCGCCGCGACCTCCTCGGAGCGGACGAATCCGAGCCGCGCGACCGCACCCTCGACCTCGTTCGACACGATCGCCTGCAGCAGCTGGCGGTTGCTCTTGCTGGTGGCAACGATCTCGTCGGCCAGGTCACTCGCCTTCGTCGTCAGCGCGTCCGCCCCGGTCTGCTGCAGCAACGCCTTCGCAGCCGCCTGGGCCTTCTGCTTGGTGACCTCGGTCAACCCGTTCGCCAGCTGTACGTAGCCGCGCAGTGCGTCCATCACCATGACTGCCTCCTCGCATCGTTCCCAGCAACGGTATCGCCTCCCCGCCCCAACACCAGCCCGCCCCACGCTCGCGAGGCCTGAGGCAGGCCTACTTGTCGAGGCCGATGCGGTGGAGGGCCGCGTCCAGGGCGATGTCGTCGGCCGTCGGCGCGGGCTTCGGACGAGGCCGGCGGCCGCGCGCAGTGGCCTTGGCCGGCTTCGTGGGCTCGGCGGGGGCATCGACGGCGGCCCAGACCGCGGACAGGATCGCGCGAAGTCCGTCGTACGGCGCTCCTTCGCCCTTCACCGTGACCGCGTTGTTCACGACCTCGGCGGTCCACCCGGCCGACGTGTGCTTCGAGCCGTTGACCGTCACTCCGGGCTGCTTCTCGGCCAGGGCCCCGAGACCTGCGGCGATGTACGTCGGACGCTGGTGCTTCGGCGCCCGCGCCAGGTCGTAGGCGTCGTTGACGCCGGTCGCCACCCACAGACTCGCGATCCCGACCGCGTTCGCACCCTCGATGTCGGAGTCCAGCCGGTCCCCGATCATCAACGGGCGCTTGGCTTCCAGCCGTTCGATGCTCGTCTCCAGCAGCGGCGGCTCGGGCTTCCCGGCAACGACCGGGTCCACGTCGACCGCGGCCCGGACCGCCTGCACCAGCGTGCCGTTCCCCGGCGCCTTGCCGGCCGCGGTCGGAATCGTCAGGTCGAGGTTGGTCGCGAACCACTTCGCGCCCTCGTGGATCGCGTGCGCGCCGTCGGCGAGCATCACCCAGTTCACGTCCGGGTGGAAGCCCTGGACGACGGCGACCGGCCGCGCGTCACTGGTCCGCACCGGCGTCAGCCCGTACTCCTCGAGCGCGACGAACAACCCCTCGCCGCCGACCACGAGCACCGGTGATCCCTTCGGGAACTCGCTCGCGATCAGCTTCGCCGCCGCCTGTGCCGACGTCACCACGTCCTCGGCGATCACGTCCAGCCCGAACGACGCGAGGTGCTCGGCAACAATTCCGGCCGGCCGGCTCGCGTTGTTCGTGATGTACCCGATCCGCATGCCTTCCTTGGCGGCCTTGCGGAGGTACTCCGGCGCGTCGGGGACCGGGTCCGGCCCGACGTACACGACGCCGTCGAGGTCCAGCAGCGCCACGTCGTACCGAGTCGCGAGCGGTTCGTCACACGCCGAGAGCGGCTGCGGCGCCGTGCGTTCCGCGCTCACGCTTCACCCCGTACGATTCCGCGCATGCCGGATCCTCGGGGGGTGCTGAGACTCGAACCGCTGCGTGCGTGGCGGTTCGTGGCGGGCAAGGTCAGCGGGCTCGGCGCCGTCACCTCACCGCCGTACGACGTGCTGGAACCCGCCATCGTCCGGCGGCTGACTGATTCTGATCTGCACAACATGGTGAGGCTCATCCTTCCACGCGATCCGGACCTCGGTCGCGGCCGGTACGACGAACCCGCGCACCGGCTCGCAAGATGGCAGCGCGACGGTGTGGTGGTGCAGGACGAGCGGCCCGCGCTGTACGTGTACGAGCAGCGCCTGGGCAGCGCCGTACTGTGTGGACTGGTCGGCTCGCTGCGGCTGGACCCGACACGGCAAGTAGTGCTCCCGCACGAAGAGGTGATGCCGCACTGGGTCGAGGACCGGCTGCAGCTGATGGAGGCGACAGACGCCGACCTGGAGCCGATTCTGCTCGCGTACGCCGACGGTGGCGCGGCAAGTGATGCTGTGGACGCGGCACAGTCCGGTGAGCCCTGGGTGGAGGCCGAGACGTACAACGGCGCCGAGCACCGCATCTGGCGGATCGACGACCCAGAGGTGCTGGCGACGATCGAGCTGGAGCTGGCCAAACACGAGGCGGTCATCGCGGACGGTCATCACCGGTATGCGGCGTACCTGGAGCGCCAGCTCCGCGAGCCGTACCGGCAGACCGCAGAGGCCGGTCTGGCGATGCTGGTCGACTACATCCGGCACCCGCTGACGCTGGACCCGATCCACCGCGTCGTACCTGGTCTGGACCTGAGGACTGTGCAGTCACGTACGCCGGCCGGCTGGCAGATGCAGCCCGGTCGAGTGGAGGGCGATCCGGACCGCATCTCGATCACGGACGGCTCCAGCTGGCTGACTCTTCACACTGATTCCGAGGTGCCTACGGTGGCGCTGCTGCATGACGTGCTGTTTCCGGCGTGGGGGGTGGTCGAGGACGACCTCAGCTTCCACCACACGCTGTCAGACGCACTGGCGCTGGCCGGCCCTCAGCAGGTCGCTGTGGAGCTCGCAGCGCCCCGGATGGACCAGGTACTGCGTTCGGCCGCGCAAGGCGTCGTACTGCCACAGAAGGCCACCTCGTTCGGTCCGAAGCCGCGGGTGGGGCTGCTGTTCCGGACGCTCTGAGTCAGGGACGGTGGTAGAGGCTGAGGAACTGCTCGCGTAGGGGCTTGCGAGCGGCCCGGTGGCGCTCGGTGAGCCGTCCGAGGGTGAAGGAGAGCTCTGGGTCGTCCTGAGCTGCTGCGTCGACAGCCATGGCAGTTAGAGCGTCAGCCGCGGCGCAGTTGTCCTGGTGCTGTCCCAGGAGGTCTTGGTACGTCGCTGCGTGCGCTGCGGTCGTCCGCGCTTCGTCACCGAAGACGGCGGCGCTCGTGTCGGCGGCGTACCGGACACGCTTCGCCAGCAGCCGTACCTCGTGCCAGTCGTCGTCCGGAGTCCAGGGCTTGAGCTTGTCGGCTGCCTGGGTGAACCTCTCGGTGGCGGACCGGAGGAGCTGCGGAAGTACCTCGTTGCAGGGCTTTCCTGCCTTGGCGTTGAGGTCGGGAGCGGCTGCGACGGCCTCGATGGTGGTGAGCAGGTCCTTGGTGGACTCTCCCAGGACCACCTCGGCGGAGCGCGCCGCGGCGCGTTCCAGGCCGAGGGTGAGCGTGGTCAGGATCGTTTCGACGTGTTCCTGGTTGTCCTCGCTGGTAGCGGTTTCGCGGACCAGCGCCGCGATCACCTCCAGGTCCCGGGCCTCACCGCACGCCTGCGCGAGTGCGGCCAGGTCGGCTCGCAGTTCGGTCGCCCAGTCGCCGGCCAGCAGGTTGCGGAACAGCTTCAGATCGCTCCGCAACCGCCGGCAGGACACCCGTACCTGGTGGATCGCGTCGTCTTCGCCGTTCTCCACCATCCCGACAGACTTCTCGAGCCGCCGCGCCCCCTTGGCCAGCACGGTCCCCACCAACACCCCAACCGGCTGGTCCCCCGCCGCGCCCTCCACGCCCTACTCCCCGTCGCCCTTGGACTCCCCAACAACCTCGTCACCCTCGCGGCCAACCCCACCGGACGCCCCGGCATCACCGAGCCCTTCGTCGCCAAGCTCCTCGTCGGCGTCCACCAAGCCCGCGTCTTCCGTGTCAGCGTCTTCCACGTCGGCATCCACCTCGTCGGCATCCACCTCGTCGGCGTCGACCGCGTCGGTGTCGTCCCCGTCGGCGTTGTCCACGTCCAGGTCCGCGTCCTCGGCGGGTGCGTCTGTGGTTGTGTCGGTGTCTTCGTCCTCGAAGTACTCGTCGTCGACGACGGTGTCGTCCTCGTCGAGGTCGGTGAACTCGAGGCCCTCGAGCTCGGCAGCCCGCTCGGCCGCACCCGTCACACCGTCACCGTCGACGCCGGCCGCACGGTGGAACCAGACGAGCGCGTCATCGGTCCGCCCAGCCTCCGCCAACGCATCGGCATACGCGTACCGCAGCCGCGGCAGCCACTCGGCCCGCGTCCGCTTCGTCAGCTCCGGCACCTCGAGCATCTGGACCGCCGCCGCAGTCTGACCCTTGTCACGCCGCGCCCCGGCCGCCACGATCAGCAGCTCGACCTGCGTCGCCTCCGACACGTCATGAACGTGCTTGTCCTTGGTCAGCGCCAGCGCCTTGTCCGGCCGCCCGAGCGCCCGCTCGCAGTCGGCCATCATCGCGATGACCTCGTGGTTACCCGTCATCCGCCGTACGGCGCGGAACTCGGTGAGCGCCTCGTCGTAGTGCTCAGCCAGGTACGCCGTGATCGCCACAGCCTCCCGCACACCACCGAGCCGGGCCGCCAACCGCCGCGCGGTCCGGGCGTGCTGGTACGCCAGCTCCGGGTCGTCGTCGAGGAAACGCCCCGACGCCACCAGATGCTGCGCCACCAGATCCGCCAAGGTCCGCGGCAACGACCGCAGCTCAGCCTTCACCCCACGGTCGAGCTCAGCCCCCGTGATCCCTTCCGGAATCTTGGGATCATCGCGCCGCGGCCCAACCCGCTCCTCACGATCCTCCCGCCGAGGCCCACCCCGCCGCTCATCACGCCCACCGGTCCCACGCCGCTCGTCACGGCCACCGGCCCCACGCCGCTCGTCCCGCCCACCGGACGCACGCCGCTCGTCACGACCCTCGAACCCACGCCGCTCGCCGCGACCCTCGAAGCCACCACGCTCGTCCCGACCTCCGGAACGCCCACGCGCATCCCCGGCCGGACGCCCACGCGAGTCTCCCCGCTCATCCCGCCGGAACGGAGCACGCTCGCCCCGCCCAGGCCCACCGGCCCGAGCAGACCCACGAGCATCCCCACGCTCATCCCGCCGCCCCCCACGGTCGTCCCCCGCCCGCTCATCACGCCGGTACCCACCGCGCTCACCACGACGATCGTCCTGCCGGAACCCACCGCGCTCAGCGCCGCTCGCTCCGCCACGGTCATCCCGCCGATACCCGCCGCGGTCATCGCCCCCGCGATCGTCACGCCGGTACCCGCCGCGGTCGTCACGTCCGCGATCATCACGTCCGCCGTCCGCGCGCTCATCCCGCCGGTATCCACCGCGCTCACCACCGCGATCGTCACGACGGTATCCACCACCGCCACCACCGCCGGTGCCGCCACGGTCATCCCGCCGGTACCCGCCGCGGTCATCGCCACCGCGATCGTCACGACGGTACCCGCCGCGGTCATCACGACCCCGGTCGTCGCGGCCGCCGCGGTCGTCTCGCCGGGAGCCGGCTACGCCGCGTCCCGCACCAGGCCCGCGCCCCGAACCGCCCCGATCATCGCGCCGGTACCCGCCCGAGCGATCGTCCCGCCCACCCTGGCCGGACATCTGACCACCGAACGGGTCCCGCGCGGACTTGTCATCACCTCGAGAACCGACAAACCCACGCCTGTTCTCGGAAGAACTCTCGTCCCGATCCCGGTACGACGAATTGCCCGAGCCACCCGAACGCCCACCGGCAATCCCGCTTCGCCGGCTCGGCGCCCCACCACTGCGACCCGCAGAACCTCCGCGGCTACCACCGCCACCAGCACCGGACCCGCCACGCCCCGCACCAGAACCAGGACCAGAACGGCCGGCTCCAGAGCCAGAGCGACCCGTCCCGGAACCACCACGACCGGCCCCGGAGCCGGTCCAACCGGATCCAGAACCAGAACGACCGCCACCCGAGCCCGAACGACCCGCTCCAGAGCCCGAACGACCCGCTCCAGAGCCCGAACGGCCGGCGCCGGAGCCCGAGCGGCCGGACGAGTTCGAACGACCCGAGTCCGAGCGTCCACCACCGGACCCGCCTGAGCGGCCCGCCCCTCCGGATGAACCGCGTCGGTCCCCTGAACCGGACCGAGGATTGCGAGGTGGCGTGGCCACGGTGACTCCTAACGATGCTGAAGAGCAGTAATCGGACAAACGTTACCGCGCCGGCAGCGGGAGGTGACGTCCTGGTCGGCAGCCGCCGACCCTCCACAAATGTTAAGGGCCACCCCTTGCGGGGTGGCCCTTAACAGTGTGAATGTCCGGCGGCGTCCTACTCTCCCACGACCTCCCGGTCGCAGTACCATCGGCGCTGGCGGGCTTAACTTCCAGGTTCGGAATGGAGACTGGGTGTTTCCCCGACGCTATGGCCACCGAAACTCTATAGAAATATCAATCAAACACACACGAGCCGAAAGGCTGGGGTTTGACCGTATTCCGGGAACCGTACAGTGAACGCGAACATCGTTACGTAGCGCAGGCTTGCATAAACAAACACTATGTCTTCAAGGTCTGTTCCATCCATTGGATTCCAGTGGATGGGTGTGTGACAAGCCCTCGGCCTATTAGTACCAGTCAGCTCCACACCTTGCGGCGCTTCCACCTCTGGCCTATCAACCC